>PLYA01000065.1:24809-45095 GCA_003153315.1 Bacteroidota bacterium | reverse complement strand
CTCTGTAAAACTTCCATTTTTACTTTCAACTAATTCATTTAAACTATTTCTAATCCGAACTTTCAGTTTTTTTCTTCTCCATTTTACTTTTTTAAGCCTCTCAGTTTTGATTACTACAAAAGTTATTTCTTCTCCAGTAAAAAAAACTGTAAGAAATGTTGTAAATATTTCTGCGCTTGTATTCATAATTATTATTATTTCAAATTATCAGAAATAAAAAAAGAGGGTAATAAAACCCCCTCATTATTTTTTTTAGAAATAATGTTTTTTTAAAATGCCGCTAAATTTATTTTGCTTTTTTATTCGTTTACACGAATAATATTAATTGAACTCTATTCTTTGTCTATTATCTACCTATCTGAATCCCAGTATTNNCAATGCTTTCAGAGGTATCAGGCACAAATGTACGAAATTGATATAGTATAATTCATATTTTTTGAAAATAATTTTTTAAAATATGTGCTTTTTAGATTGACGATTAAAAGGAAGTTGTGTTTACAGTATATATAAACATGAGCAGTAAAATGTTTCAAAATGTTTAACCTTTTAAATATTAATAGATTAAAGAAATTTAGCTAAACACAATGCTATTTTGTTATTGTTTCGTTTTAAGATAAGCTAAATTTGTATTAAAATGTGCTTAAATACGGGCTGTATAGCTTGGCGTTATATGCTAAAACAATCAAATAAATTATTATGAATAACCCACAAAGTGCACGAATGTTAGGTATTGTATATCTCTGCTTAATTCTGATTTTCATATTTGCACTACTTTCTTTAAATAAGAGTGAGCCTAATAAGAAAGAGACTAAGAAAGATTTTAATTTTAATTCCTGTAAACAAATTCAACAAACGGAATTAACCTATGAAACACTAAAACTATATAGAGGTTTTGAAAACACAAGCGAATTAGAAGCCCCTAAACAAATTGAAGCAATAAAAAGATTAGCGAAGATTTTATACTATTTGCATCTAAACGAACAATAAACTAAATTTTATGAAAACAGAACTTGAAATATTTACCCCGTTTGCTAAGAAAAGTAGATTTACTGAACGAATTGAGGGTCATAATTGTATTGTTTACACTCGTGTTTCTTCTAAAGAACAAGAGCAAGGTTATAGCCTTGAAACACAAAAGCGTGAAATTGAAAACACGTGTAAACAAAGTGGGTTTACTATACTTGCTTATTTCGGGGGCGTATTTGAAAGTGCTAAAACAGACGAACGCAAAGAATTTAACCGTATGTTAAAGTTTGCACGCACAACTAAAGAAAAAGTGTCTCATATAATGGTTTACAGTCTTGACCGTTTTTCTCGTTCAGGGGCAAATGCCATTTATATAGCAAATGAATTAAGAAATGAGAATATTAAAATATTTGCAATTACCCAACCCAGCGACTCATTTACCCCCACAGGTAAGATGCAACAAAATATGCAGTTCCTTTTTTCTGAGTATGAAAATGACCTTCGCCGACAAAAGAGTACGGCAGGTATGAAAGAAATGCTTTTAAATGGTTACTGGTGCGCAAAACCACCCATAGGGTATAACCAAATAACGCGAAAGAAGCGAGAAAATTTAACCCTTGACGAAAGACAAAAGATTACAATAAATGAAACAGGTAAATTAATCCGTAAAGCCTTTTACTGGAAAGCGAAAGACCGTCTTAATAATGCTGAAATTATACAAAGGCTTAAAAATTCAGGTTTAAATATCCATAAACAGAAATTAACTAAAATATTAAACAACCCGTTTTACTGTGGTATAATGAGCCATAATTTGTTAAACGGCGAAGTTATTGAAGGTAAACACGAAAAATTAATCTCTAAAGATATTTTCTTACTGGCAAACAGTATAAAGAGTAGAAATGCTACATGGAAACATAGTAAGGACTTTTCAGATATACCACTAAAAAACTTTTTAAAGTGTGGTGTTTGTGGTAGTTCTTTTTGTGGCTACCTTGTAAAGAAGAAAAATCTATGGTATTATAAATGCAATAAAACAGGGTGTAAATGTAATAAGAGTGCCAAAACATTAAACGAGTTGTTTGTAGAGAAGCTAAACAACTTTACAGTAATGGAAAAATATATAGAGCCTGTAAAAGATGAGTTTATTAAGCTGTTTACCGAAACCGCAAAAGAGAGTGTAAACCATATTAAGGTATTAAACACACGTTTACAGGATACCGAAAAGAAAATTGATGCTTTAGAAGAACGTTTTGCCACAGGTGAAATTGATAAGGACTTGTACCAAAAGTTTATCAGTAAATACAAAGCCGAAAAATTAGAAATTAATACGGAATTGGATAGTTTGTCTTTTGAAAACTCGAACCTTGAAAAAGGGCTTGAAAAGTATTGTCAAATCCTTACAAAACCCTCGTTATTATGGGCTTCCAACGGATATAAGGGAAAATTAGAATTGCAGGAATTAATGTTTCCTAAAGGAATTTTGTATGACCGTGAAAAAAGCGATTTCCGAACCCCCGAAATTAATGAAGTGGTTTTCGCGATGGCAGAAATAGCAAGGGATATAGAGGGAAAAGACAAAGGGGACTTATGTAGTTTTAACATAAAGTCCCCTTTGGTATCCGGAAGGAGACTCGAACTCCCACGCCTTACGACATACGCCCCTCAAACGTACTTGTATACCAATTCCAACATCCGGACATTATTATGCAAATTTACTGTACTTTAATTAAATAAAGAAACCGTTTGTGCAAGCCACAAACGGTTTCTTTATTGTGATGTATTTAATTGTTATTATTTTTTTGCAGCAGCGGGTGCTCCTGCAGCAGGTTTTGCAGCGGCAGCAGCTGGTGCGGCAGCAGCTGGTGTAGCAGCTGCGGTAGTCGGAGCTTCTTCAACTACGGTACGTGCCATATTTACGCTAACAATGCTAACGTTTTTAGCTTGTAAAAACTCAACACCTTCCATTTTAAGATCTCCAATAGAAACACCTTTACCTACTTGAATTTTTTCAATGTTAATATCAATTTGATCGGGTAATTTATCGGCTAAACCTCTTACCTTAACCATACGGTGCTTAAAGTTTAGTTTTCCACCTGCTTTAACTCCTTCTGATTGTCCGTGTAGTTTAACAGGCACTTGCATAGTAACGGGTTTACCTTCCACAATCTCTAAAAAATCAGCATGAATTAATTTATCATTTATTTTATGATATTGCGCTTCCTGCAAAATGGCTTTTGTTTTTTTACCACCTAAATCAATTTCTACAAAGCAAACTTCAGGTGTGTAGATAATGTTTTTAAAGTCACGTTCATCCGCGCTAAAATGTGTTTGTTCTTTTCCTCCGTAGAGCACACAAGGTACTTTTCCGTTGTTGCGCAAATGCGTTGCATCTACCTTTCCTACGTTCGTACGTGGCGAACCGCTCAATGTTACTGTTTTCATTTTTATTTATTTTGTGAGTGTTTCAAAAGCCCCGCTTACCTTTTATACACTCTGATTTTTTTTATACGGGTTTATTATTATACAATAAAATGAGAGCTTATAGATTCCAAATGTTCAATGTTATAAATTACTTTGGCAAACAAATCTGCCACCGAAATCACTTTTATTTTACTTCCTGTTTCGCTATGGGGGATGGTATCCGTCACAATCAGTTCGGTAAGCTTAGAGTTTTGTATATTCTCATATGCTTTGCCTGATAATACGCCATGTGTGCAAACGGCACGTACACTAATAGCTCCGCGCTCCATCATCATATCGGCGGCTTTGCAAAGGGTTCCTCCGGTATCTATTAAATCATCTACTAAAACGATGTTGCGTCCTTCTATCTCACCAATAGCTGTCATGTGGTCTACTACATTGGCTTGTGTGCGTTGTTTGTAGCAAATAACCATATCACACTTTAGGTATTTGGCATAGGCATTGGCACGTTTGCTGCCTCCCATATCAGGAGCGGCAATAGTTAGGTTTGACAAATTTAAAGCAAGTATATGAGGCATAAATAGGGTAGAGGCATAGAGGTGGTCAACGGGAACGTCGAAGAAGCCTTGTATTTGGTCGGCATGCAAATCCATCGTCATAACACGGGTGGCACCTGCCACAGCCAGCATATCGGCTACCAATTTTGCGCCTATGGCTACACGGGGCTGGTCTTTTCTATCTTGACGGGCATATCCAAAATAGGGTAAAACGGCTACTATTTCTTCTGCCGAAGCACGTTTGGCAGCATCAATTAAAAGCAGCAGTTCCATTAGGTTCTCTGCAGGGGGCATGGTAGATTGTATTAAAAATACTTTCTGCCCGCGCACACTTTCTTCAAACGAAATTTGAATCTCGCCATCACTGAAACGAATTAGTTTAACTTTGCCCAAAGAAGAGCCATAAGAAGCGGCAATTTTTTCTGCCACTACTTTTGACGCACTTCCTGCAAAAAACTTAACTCTAGATTCCATAATTAGCTTATTGCTTTTGTTCCTTATTTACTTTGCTATACACAGAGGTATTTAAGGGCGGCAAATATAGTAATTTCAGCTAATATTTGCCACTTATTTATTTATGATTTTTGGCTAAAGTAAGAACAAATTAAGGATTTTGGTTTAGGTAGCAGTATTATCTCCTTTTCCTGCAGATATTGCTGCAATTACTGCAGATATTGCTGCAATAACTATAGAATAATCTCCAAAATCTATCTGTTTACCCTTGTTGATAGTATTTATCGCTATAAATTATAAAATTGGCCAGGTAATTTCTACCCTTGTGCCAGTTGGGTTCCCGTGGGCATCTGCTAAATCGGTAAAAGATACGGTGTAAGAAATTTGCTCTATATTGCTTAGTAACTTTAGTCTATCATTAGTTATTTTCATACCCATAGAAGCATGACTTTTAGTTGATTTGCTTTTTACCTCGGCAGATTTTTTTCTACCTATGCCATTATCCTGTATGGTAACGTGCAGGAAATTGTTTTTTATAAAAAAATTAATCTGCAAATGGCCGCCTTCGTTTTTGGGCACCAGCCCATGCAGGATGGCATTCTCTACATAAGGTTGCAACAACATGCTGGGTATTTGTTCATAATCGGCATCTATGTCTTCATCTACGTGGATATTAAAATCAAATAAATTGCTGAACCTCATTTTCTCTAGCTCCATATAAATTTTAAGTCCGTTAATTTCTTCGTTTAGCGTGATAGTTGTCTTTTCAGAATTGGTCAATATCATACGCATCAGCTTGGCAAACCTATTGAGATAAAATACGGCTTCATCTGACTTATTATTGATGATAAAATGCTGGATGGAGTTTAGGGAGTTGAAGAGGAAGTGGGGATTCATTTGCGCGCGCAAAGCTTTTAATTCATTTTTGGCTATTTCTATTTGCGTTTTACTTTCTTTTTCTTGCTCTCGCTTTAATTGATTTAAGCGAACTCTGAAAAGCATAAAAATAACTAAGACAATAAAAGCAAGTACGCTAAACATAAACCACCAGTTTTGCCAAAAGGGAGCATCTACTGAGAATGAGAAGGTAAGAGGCTCTGTACTCCATACACCCTGATTATTGCAACACCTTACTTTAAAAATATAGTTGCCGGGCGGTAAGTTACTATAAGTTACGTTGTTTTGGGTGGTAGTGGGGCTCCAGCTTTTTTCAAATCCTTCAAGCTTATGTATATATAAAACCTTTTCGGGATTGGTAAGGCATATCCCCATAAAATCAAAACGGATATTATTTAATTTACTTGCTAAGCGGGCGTTTTGTGGCAGGATAGTATCATCATAAAATAACTTTAATCCGGTAAAAGATAATTTCGCTTCATTATCGTTTGATACATATTTTACAGGATTATGCTTTACCAAACCATTAACAGTACCAAACCAAATAGAGCCTGAACTATCTTTGCAAAGTCCTCCTGTATTACACTCCAATCCTTTAAATCCTTCTGTTTTTCCAAAGGATAAAATGTTTTTTACGTGTGATTGAAAGAAACTCTGCAAATCAATTTTATTAGCTCCCTGATTTGTACCTGCCCAAAGTGTTTGTTCATTATCTGTTATAAATAATGAATACACTAAATTTGAACTTAAGCCATCATCTTCAGAGATTTTTTCTGTTGATTTAGTTTCCAGATTTATTACATAAATTCCATCTAAAGTTGCCACAAACAAATAATTTGTAGAAGATATTGCAACATCAACTACAGTGCGGGTTTGAAGCCCATATAAAGTGGTAATGTCTTTAATCTCTTTTCCGTCGTAAATAAATAATCCACCCAAAAAGGAAGCCATGTATATGTTTCCATTAGCACCCTGACACATGTTTGACATCTGAAAATCGGTGATACTTACCGGTAAAGGAAGATTAAAATAGCTAACCTTTGTTTTCGGATACTTATTGATGTTCTCTATACGAGCAATTTTATCTTTTAAGCCCAGCCATAAATTATTTTTCTTATCAAGAAACAAACAATGAATCAAATCCTTTCTTAATAAGACACTGGCTGTTATTTTATTGTTTGCCTGATAACAAAGTCCATTATTGGTTCCAATCCATAGCCGGTTTAGGCTATCAAATAATAAACCCGAAACTATGTTTCCAGACAAACCATTACTTATTGAGTAATTGGTAAATTGATTATTATGATACTTGTAAATGCCACCACCGGCAGTACCAAACCACAAATTGTTTTTCTTATCTATGGCAATCCCATGAATAAATGCATTTTTTAACCCATCTTCTTTACCGAAAGACACAAAACCCTCATCTCTGAATTCAAATAGCCCGCTTCTGGTTCCAATCCAAATGTTTTGCTCATAATCAGAGGTGATACAATAAATATTATTTGCATTTTCGTTTTTAGAAATTTGGTATGATGTTATTTTGTTATTAAAATATGTAATTAGTTTATCAGCAGTTCCAATCCACAAATGATTTTTATAATCAACATATATACAGTTAATACCATCTTTTATGGTTGTGGATATAACCTTCTTTTCTGTGTTTTGTAAATCATAATTGCTTATATAAAACAAACCCTTATTAGTACCTATCCATAAGGTTGAATTTTTATCTTTTTCAAAAAAAGTAATGGTAGTATCTGACGATGCAGAGAAATGACAAACAGGCTGCACCTTATCTTTAGATACCATAAAGATTTTTTTTGAGGTAGACACTATATAATCTTTATATACGCTTTCTACTTTTTTAATTTCAATATTAGTAAAGCGGGTGTCTTTCTTTATTTCATTATGTATGAGGTAGCAAAGCCCTGAACGTGTTGCTATGGCTGCCTCTGAGCCTTTGGTGGCAATTGAATTAATATAATTATTAGGCAAGCCATTTTGAGTAGTATAATTTGTAAACTTCTTCCCATTAAACAAACTTAATCCTTCAAGTGTACCAATAATAAGGTTTTTAGAAGAATCTTGTGCAATAGAAGTTACCCAATAATTAACTAATCCTTGTCGCGGACTATAATTAGAGAATTTTAATCCATCAAAACTACTAAGTCCACCGTATCCCCCTGTCCATAAATACCCTCTATTATCCTGATAAACATCATAAATTTGAACATAAGGCAAGCCATCTTCAACGGTATAGTTCTTAAAGTTAAACGACTGTGCGTTAATTTCTTTGAAAAAGAGTAAGCTGAAAAAGAAAAATAAATATACTACATAACGCTTCATCATCCTTGCAAACGAATGTACAAAATATATTGTCTCATTTAAAGATTGAAATGAAAAACTATCCGTTTCTATATGGTTGATGTAATTTTCTTTATTATCTTGCATAAAAATTGAACTAATAAATTTGTGTATGAAAAAGATATTCTCATATAATATATTACTTGGCTTTGGTGTTTTATTATTTAATGCTTCTTGTGGTGGGGGGAGTAATGAGGTTGATAAAAAAGAGGAGTTAAAAGATGTGGTTACTACTGCTGTTGACTCAACTTCAGTACCTGCCAATAACAACGAAACAAGTTTATACTCCCTTCCTTCGCCTATGCAAATAGCAACTATACTTAAAAAAGCCGGATTAAAATACTATCCAGGTTTAACTAATCCTACCGATAACCTTAATAAATATAACAATGGAAATACAGTTAATAAAACTTTAATTATGGGTGTTTATCTTTCTGATCTTTCTTATTGTATATTGAATAAACAAAATCAAGAGAGTAAAAATTATTTTAAAACCTGTTCGCAGCTATCAGAAAGTATCGGGTTAGCTAATGCCTTTCAGGGTAATAATGTGCCTGCTCGCTTAGAAAAAAACATGAGTAACGGAGATTCTGTTTCCAACATTATGTCTGAAATACAAATGCAATCGGATAATGTATTGGAAGAAAACAAACAAGAATACATTTCGGTTATTGCATTTACGGGTGCATGGATTGAAAGCATGTATATAGGTACACAAGTGCATGCCAAAGAAAAAAATACAAATGTTTCGACTAATATTATTGAACAAATGGGTATTGCTGAAAATATTATTAAAGCATTAAAAGCAAATAGTTCTAAAGATGCAGATATAACTGTTTTACTTCAAGATATGAATACCTTAAATGATATGTATAATAATTTTAAATCTGTAAAAGAAATAAAAGCAGCTGATCCTGATGTAATTGATCCTGCCAAGATTACCATTAGCATAGATGAGTTACTTGGCTTCAGTAAAAAAATAGAAGAAATACGTACTAAAATTATAAAAGGATAAGGTTTAATAATAATCAGATGTATATGAGTAAAATACTATTTAATAAATCGATAAAATCAATTACTGCGCTAGTTTTATTATTAATAGCTTTTGCATTTCAGGCAAGCGCACCATGCGATGGAAAGACTCTTAAAGAAAATGCTAAGAAACAATTTGGTGAAGGATATACGTATGATATGTCTAAGCTTACACAAATACAATATAAAGCAAAGCCCTGGCTTAAAGAACTGGAAGTGCCTTTATTTATAGGAGAAAAATATAAACTTGTGTTTAATACAGAGGCTATGCCTAAGGTCATAGTTATAAGTATTTATAATCGTGATAAGGAATCTAAGAAACGTAAACTGTTATTTACTACAAAGGACTCTCCTGCCGATCAAAAACATTTTGTGTTTGATTTATCCATGGCAAGAAAAGCTTTTATTGACTATGAAATTCCTGCAGGAGATTCTACCGCTTCAGGCGGCTGCTTAGTATTTATGATGGGGTATAAATAGTAAGTAGGTTGTTACTTAACTTACTTTAGGTATTAAACCAATAATTGTACTTGTAATAAGTTGTATAACACTGTTTTTAAATTGATCTATTTTGATTTCGGCCAGTCCGGCCTGTTTCAAGGCATCGATTATAATAAGGTCTTTTTTAGCAGTTATCAAATAAACTAAATTACTAGCGGTTATATCTCCGTTGGCTAACTCGTTTGTCCAGTTTTGTAAATCGGTAGTTAGGCTGGTAAGCATTTTTTTTCCATCAGCTTCAGCGGCTGTTAAATAATCACTTAAGGTGTTTTTTGCAAGATTGGTTAACCCGCTTTCGAGCTGGGTTAAAACGTTATTGAAGTTTATTTGTGGCATAGCTTTATGGTTATTTATTCATGTAGCTTTGAACGCCTACATTATCAGGCTTAATTTTTTTACTTTCCAGTTCAGCGATAAAATCAAAACCTTGTCCTACTATTTTTTT
This sequence comes from Bacteroidota bacterium, assembly GCA_003153315.1. Taxonomy (GTDB): domain Bacteria; phylum Bacteroidota; class Bacteroidia; order B-17B0; family Aurantibacillaceae; genus PALSA-968. The sequence continues at coordinate 35,456 of PLYA01000065.1, read as the reverse complement.
TGCTTCTTGTATAAAAACAGGTTTCTCTTTATCATCAGTTTTCCAGTTACTAATGTAGCTTCCTACAATACCTTTGTGCCCGGTTGAGTCTATCATTTTATCCCACATTTTAAATGTAATGAGATCATTTGCACGATGCTTTTCGTATTCTCTCATTTTTAGTAAATTAGAGATTAAAACCTCACAATCTTTTGTGTGAGATGTATAAGAGTCGGCTGATTTATCTATAAGACTCAGGGCATCCACTTTTAAAGACGTTGTTTGGGTATATGCGTATTGGTCGAATAGAGCTATGGTTCTGCACCCCCATAAACCTGTTACTAAAAAGAATATAAGTAATAAATTTCTAAAATTTTTATTCTTCATGATTAAAATGTTTTACTACGAAGGTAGTTTATCTTTCCAAATGAATTCTCCTTTTACTAACCAGGATGCGCCAAAAGCCCATAAGGAAATTGACTCTCCCCAAAAAACAAGTTTATGGCTGTCGTAAAATAGCTTGAGAGAATTGCTTACAAAACAAGGCACTAAACCCAGAATACAAGCTGCCATAATGATAGCACAAGTTTTGTATAGTATATTCCTTTTTAATTTTTGTGGTGAAGGATTGCCTGCTGTTTTAGTAAATTGAAAGTACGACATATAGGCTAATGCTAAAAAGAATAATGCAGCGCAGGTTAAGTGTATATAACCTATATATTCTGCATGAGGGTAGGGGATAATAGTATAAGACTCGCAAATACAATTTTCCTTTAAGGGCAATAACTGACCTATACTATCTGTTCTTTGAGATAATAGTTTATAACAAGGCAACGTAATGTCATACTTAAAGTTGGTAGATACAAAAGCAACCGTTACACCAAAAATACCCGCTATGTTTGTTACCCATTTATCTGCCTTATCATATCCTTGATAAGCAAATAAAAACAAAGCAACTGCACATAGGATAACCACAAAAACATCTCTTAAACAGGTATAGTAAAAATTACTGATAGAGGTTTCTATATGTCCACCATCAAAAATGAAAGAACCAATAATTAGAAGAACAGGCAGGGATATTCCCATAAAACCTAGTAGTTGCCTGAATGCGAGGTAATGTATTACAAGCGCATTGCTATCTTCTTTTTCTTTATGGGTTGGCATATTATTGCTAACGCTTATTTACCTGCAGGTGTATTCTTTTGCTGGATAACGCGCTCAAGTGTTTTACTCTTATCTGCACTGCCGGTTGATGAACCAAAGTAATAACTATATACCTGTGTAAGTAATGCGCTTAATACACCAAGAATATATATTACAATATCTTTATATTGATTGTCTTGCGCACTGATAAGCTTTGGCATAAAAACAAGAATAAAGAACATAGCAAAACATAACAAAGTTGCTGCAATGGCCAAATAAGACGAGATGTTTTTACCCAATGTAGTTGCTGTAGCACTTTGTGATAGCGCTTCTTCTCTGTTTCTGGCACTATTCATATCCTGATATACCGCCTGTCTTTCTTCAAGGGATAGTTTTTGCATTTCTACCTGAAAGTCCATATCGGCTTTCTTTATTTCATTATCCAGTTGCATTTTTTCTCCTTTGGTAGTAACTACTTTACCAAGTGTATTGCCAACCGAATCAACTAATTTTGAGGCACCGCCTGCAAATAAATCTGTTAAAAAACTCATATCTATCTATTTTATTAGTTATTAAATATCACCTAAAGCTCTGCGTACCCAACCGTAAAAGTATTTCTGACTGCTGGGTCTGCTTTTTACAATGCTTACATAACGCGCTATTTTTGCAATGGTAAAATAAGCCAAAAACTGATCGGGCTGTATAGCATTAATAGCCGTTACAGAAGCTGCACCCAAAACACCATCTTCGGTTACTTCGGCAACCTTTTGCGCCAGTATAGAACTTGTGCCGCAACCTGCGTTAACCGCAAAATCAAATATAGCATTTGCTACGCGTTGGTCGGCAAGGTCATCTCCTTTTACTTTATCCCAGTAGTTTACTTTGTAAAACTGTTCAATCTCAGCATTCAGTTCGCTGCTGTTTGCTAAATTGGCCGGAAAGTTACCCTGCTTCTTTTGCAAATCAATCAAGGTCCAGCCAACCCAGTTGCTGTTCATGTTTCGGGCTATACCCTTGTAGGTTTCTCCGCCCTGATCATTAGGGTCGTTTGCGTACCCGCCTTCGTTTTGCAATACCAATTGCAATGCTTGATTATAGTCTGCCATATATTTTATTTTTTACTTTCATCTAATGGAGCTTCTGTTTTACGAATTAAATTTGGTATCAACGATTCGCTAAAGCCTGCTAAAATAGCCACCATGTAGGTAGCAAAATGGTCGGCCGAGGCATCTCCTCCTGCAATGCTGCTGCCAATGGCAATTAACTTGCTTTTAAAAAACACATATATTATCAAACCGCTCATCATGGCAATCAACATCCTAAAAAAACCTGCAATTACATGTGCACCAAACAAACGGTTTACTTTTTCCTGATGTTTATTAATATTGATGGCTACCGAAAACAAGCCGCCTATGCTCCCAAAGGTTATCATATAAATCATGTGTTTAGATTCCGGGTCTAAATGTATAGCGTGATGCTTGCAGGCCATGGATACCCACACAGCAATAGATACGGCAAGTATGCAAGGTATCAGGTAATATATTTTGCTGTGGCTATAAGTATTTTCTTCCAGGTCGGGCGCTATGGAGTTTAGTAAACCCTTGGCTATTTCTACATTACCTTCTTTAGTATCTAAGCATAAAAAGTACACATCGGCCATGGTGTTGCGGTACTCGTTCCAGAGGTTTTTGTGCGATACCAGTTTATTCCAAAGTATGTTTTTGCCAATACTATCATCCAAATAGTACTCTACCTTATCTAACAACAAAGCAAGCTGCCCTGTATTATCGGGAAAACTGGGGGTGGTGCGGTAGGTAATTTGCCCGGTTTCTTTTATCTCAAAAATAACGTAATCATCTGTACGGTTAAAAACGTGTGCAACCGTTCTGCCCTTTTCTATTTGAAAGCCAAGGGTAATCTCTTTTAAGTTCTCACACGATTCTTTCATAAACCATTTGGGTTACTAATATAGAATATTTTTTGCTTTATAATGTCTATCTATAAATAACTATTTTTCAAATAATTAGAAATGAAAAGAAGCTATGCTTTGAAAGATTCTTGTCGACTTTATTATTGTAGCATCTTTAATGAATTAACTGTCTGATAAAGATTGTTTTTAAGAAGAGTTTTTGTGGTTTCATAATAACCAAAAACCTCTGGTATAATAGTCACATCTCTATCTGAAAAGTGAGATTTTATAGCAGCCATTGCCTGAAGTGCTGCCACAATATTATCTTGTGTTAAAGTTGGCGAGGTCAAGGCAGGTATTAAATTTGTGATTTTTTCGGACTGAATGCCTTTGCATTCTATTGTTATAGTACCTCCATAATTACTACTTCCTCCATTTGCACCAACTGAAGTTATTATTTTTGATAAATCTACATTAACTGATGTTGTTGTTATAGAAGCAGTAATGCGTAGACTAATGCCAACACAATAAGTAACTGATAAAGTATCCCCATAATCTACAGTAATAGGTTGATATTTCATTATTTCATACACAATTTTATAATTTGCTTTATCTGCTTTTGCAGTATTACCTACAACGCTTAAGTTTCCATTCAAATCTTCTTGTAAAATAGTTACCTTTTCCTTAGTTTCTGTTAAATAGCGTAATAATGTTGAATCGTGGGGTAATGTTGTAATTGAAACTGTACTAACAGTACCTGTAGGTTCTATTTTAAGAAAATTACCGTGATAAATTGTTGAGCCAAGTAATGCTTTATAATCAGCAGTTAAGGGAGTTGAGGCTGAAGGTAAGGTGCCTCCGTCTTTTGTTATTTCAGCTCTTATTTTTGCTTGTACATCACTTAACTTATTTTTAAGGCGTTGCTCTTTATCTCTAAGAGAACAACTTGAATTCATCATAATAAAAATTAAAGCGAAACTTATTAATACGCAAATCTTCTTCATATCATTTGTCTTTTTAATTACCTACTCATTTTAAGGCTTTTCGGCTTACTCCTTTTTATTAACTACTTTATTATTTTCTTCTTTTCTTTATACCACTTATCTAAAATATAGTAAGCTGTCCATCCTGTTTGTTCAGCTACATCAAGGCTTCTTACCCTTCTTTTTACTTTTTGAAAATGATAAAAACCTACAATATGCATATATTCATGACAAATATGATAGGCATATTTATAGGCAAATGGAAGCACATCATCATCATCTCTTATGGTTATAAAGTGTGAATTAATTTCATACACATCTTTTCTAGAATCGCCAAAAGCTCCTCCCTCATTAAGTAAGTTTAATATAAGAGCAACATTCTGTTTTCTATATAAACTATCTAAAGCCACTTTTCCAAAAATTATGCCTTCACAACTAGACTGATTATAGTTTTTACAAGAAAATTTATATTTTGAAAGTGAATCTCTAAACTCTTGTGAGTTCAGAAGTGCATTTGCAATTTTTATAGCACTATCTGCACTTGCTCTATATTTTTGGTCAAAAGAGTTAAATTTTTCGATACTTAAACTAACTGTTTTTTGTTGGGAAAACCCATTAATTGTAAAAGCAACACTCACTAATAATAACAGTTTTTTCATAATTTATTGTTTATTTTTAAATCACCTACTCCCTTTCCGGCGTTTCGGCTTACTCCTTTTTAATATTTTTACAATGAAATAATTTTAGCAGGGATCTACACGCCAATGAGCAGGATTTTTATGGTCTTTTAAATGGCGTTCCCTTGCTACATGTACTGGTCTATGTCCTTTTTTACAAGCAGTATCTTTAGCTGCTTCTTGTGTACTAAAGTTGCCATAAACCTCTTTGCCATACATAATGACTTGTTGGTATATGCTCACTCGTTGCATGCGGTCTGTGTTCAATATAAGCTGCAGACATTTTATTGTTGTTAGAGTTTATAGTGCTAACGCCGCACTTTTAGTTACCTACTCCCTTTCCGGCGTTTCAGCTTGCTCCGTTTTATTAATTGTTTTCTATCAGTTCTTCTAAATCAAGTATGTAGGTGTTTCTTTTTACTATGCTGCGGCAAAGGGCGGCCATCATAAGCAGCACTATGCCTAAGGCTAAACCGCCTGTGCCTAATATGCCTTGTGCCAATAATACAATTTGTTCGTAGGCTTCGCGTATGGAGCTTATCTTATTATCATAATCAGTTAAATCAAATAAGCTATGGCTCATGCCGGTAGCTAAGAGCAAACCTGCACCTGCTATAAAAAGCAACCAACCGGCTATGCGGCATATCCAACCAAAAGCATTATGTATAAAACCGCTGGTATCGGGCCTTTTTGTGCGTATTTGATCAAAGCGTATGCTAAGTTTTTCTGTTGCGGTCATTTTTATTTCTTATTCACTTAAGGGCTTTGGGGTTTATGTTGGGTGATATAAATAGCTTGTTATTAAAAATTTTCTACCATGTTTTTAATAGGGCAAACGTCTGCATAACTCCCTTTAACGTCTATAAAAGTGCCATCATTTAATATTACGCGTACGATAGTATCTTTATCTCCTGTTGGATAAGGGCCTGTAAATTCTTTTATGGAATCAACAGGAATGGTTCTTTTTCCGATAGATTTTTTTGTGATTATGTTATATTGATCTAATTCAATAAACTTTGCCATAACTCTTGCTTTTAAAAAAATTGCCTACTCACTTTGCGGCTTTTCGGCAAACTCCGTCTTTTGTAAATAAATGTTATTATATATATCACTTGGTTTTATTCCATATCCTTTTTGTTATGCTTACTCTTCTTCGGTTTTTCAGCTCCTTCCGTTTTTTTAATTTAAGAAATTACTATTCTAAATACCCCTATATATTTTCCAAATACGCCTTTGGTGCTTTCTTCGCGCATGGTAAACAGGGCTGCCTCATTTTCTTGTGCCAGGGTAAAGGGCTGGATAAATGTGCCCCGTTTCATATTGCCTATATGGGCATAATTAGTATTATTGGGGTCGGGTATGGTAGTTAGGTTGGCAGCCTGCACCAGCATATACAGGCATACATTTTTTACGCCTTTTTGTTTTGCTTTGCTAATGGTGCCGGCATATATTACTTCTATCTGTATGCTTAGGTGTATTTGTTTTTTTAGCGCCAAATGAGTGGGTATAAGTTTTGCGCCGGGCAGGGGTGCAGGGGTATGTGTGGTGGTGGTACCATCGGTAAGGCGCATGGCCGCTTTTTGTATGGTAGTTACTTTTACGCTTTTGGCAATATAGCGGGCTATAAACAGGCGCAGGCTGGTATCGGCAGGGTTTTCTTTATCGCCGCTTTCGTATGTTTTTCGGGCGGCAAGCATTTCCAGCTCATCGGCATGGGTAAAAATTTTGCTTTTTACCTTTGCCCAGGCAGCAACCCAGCGGGCTTGCTTGTTTATAGGCGGCCCAATTGCAGTGGTTAGCAGCGCCCACTCGGCAACGGCATCGCTGTTCCAGTTCCAGCCTGCTTTAAAAGCGTTTACCTGAAGTACAAAATTATCTTGCCAGTCGTCAAACTCACCGTGCGGTGCGGGGATAAAATTAATTCCTGAACTCATGATGTTTATTTTTTAGGGGTTTATATAATATTAGCTGTGTTAGAATTAAAAATAGCGCGCGAAGGAGATAACTTAGCGCGCAGAGATAATGAGTTAGCGCGCAAAGTTGAAGGCTTAGCGCGCGAAGATGATAACTTAGCGCATACAGTTGATGCCTTAGCGCGCAAAGACGATAACTTAGCGCGCAAAGTTGGTGCCTTAGCGCGCGAAACTAAAAACTTAGTGCGCACAGAAAGTTTCTTAGCGCGCCTAGATATAGCAAAAGCATGCGCTGATGATATGAACGCGCTGCCTAACAAAAAATGCCTGTAGTTTTGTAATGTGAAGGAGGTATTTGTAGAATTGATATGCATACGGGGCAAATATATCTCTGTGCCATCCGCTGCGCAATAGTAGAAAACTGCTATTGCACAAGTCATAAAAATTACAATATGGGCTTCTGTAAGGGGTCTTTTTTTTCATTTTAATGTTAAGAGCATATTAATTTTTTAGGCAGCTTATTGTTTCGCTAAAAAATAGCCTACTTTTAACGAGCGTATGAAAGCTAAAAAGGATACTGATTATACTTACACAAGCTTTCTGCAAACGTTTTCTCATAAAAACAATGCGGCCGATGAGGCCTACATCCTGCAAATTCTCTCACAATTCAGGCAACTATCTAAATTAAGTATTGTATTGCCAAATACCCCGGCTCAGTTTGTTATAGATTATGGCAAACGCCAATACATTTATTTTTCAAACTCTTTGGGCAATCATCGGCCTGTGCAAATACTGGAGGGTGGCTTAGAATTTATGATTTCTTTAATGCCTGCGGCTTCTTTTAAAACCTATAATGAGCAGATTTTTCCTGCCATATTGGAATTTCTTAGCCGTATCGCCCCTGAAAATTATGCGGATTATATTGTTTCTTTTAATCATAAAATAATAGACAGCCATAAAAACGAGATAGATATTTATCAGCGCTGCACCTATATTACTTCTTCAAAAACCGGTTTGCCTGCCTATTGCATAGGTATGATACTTGATATAAGCCATTTTAAAAATGATGATACGATTACCTTATCGTTTGAAAAGAAAAACAATAAAACGGGGATTATAACCCTGATAGAAAAAAAATGTTTTTCCTTATCTACCGAAGAAATTATTTTCACTCCGCAAGAAAAAAATATACTGCAATACATGGCAGACGGTTTAAGCGGCAAAATGATTGCCAATAAATTAGCTATTAGTACCAATACGCTTAATAACCATCGTACAAATATGATGCGAAAAACAGGCACCAAAAATGTTGCCCAGCTTATTGCATATGCCTTTCAGAATAAATTGGCTTAATTTCTGTTTTATCAATTAAACAAATAGCAATATACTATTTGCTACTATACTATGATAAGGCATACAAGCATCCATAAAAAAAACCCATGCTATGCGCATGGGTTTTAAACCAAAACAAAATATAGTATAAGAATTTAAGCGCTTTGCGCTAAAATCTGCTTTAGGCTCTTACCAAGAACATTTTGTAACGCCCGGTATTAAACCGTTAAGTGCCATTTCGCGGAAGGTAACACGGCTAACACCAAAGGTGCGCATGTAACCACGTGGGCGACCTGTAAGTTTGCAACGGTTACGTTGTCTTATAGGGCTTGCGTTGCGGGGTAGCAATTGTAATTCATCCCATTTGCCGGCATCTTTAAGTTCTTTACGCCTTACAGCATATAACTCACATACCTTTTTACGCTTCACCTCGCGGGCTTTCATTGATTCTTTTGCCATTCTATTCTTTTCTTATATTATTTTTTAAAAGGAAATCCAAATTCTGTTAATAATGCTTTTGCTTCGTCGTCGTTTCCGGCAGAGGTTACAAAAGTAATATCCATACCGTTAAGTTTGCTTACTTTATCAATATCAATCTCAGGGAAGATAATTTGCTCAGGAATACCCAAGGTGTAATTACCATGCCCGTCAAAACCTGTTGGTTTAATACCTTTAAAATCGCGGATACGAGGAAGAGAGGCAGATACCAAACGATCTAAGAACTCATACATGGTGTTGCCACGTAGTGTAACACGTACACCAATTGCAACTCCTTTACGTAATTTAAAGTTTGATATATCTTTTGTAGAATAGGTTGGTACCGCTTTCTGACCTGTGATAGTGGTCATTTCTTTTACCGCGTTCTCAATCATCTTTTTATCAGATACTGCTTCGCCTACACCCTGGTTAATGCAAATCTTTTCCAATTTAGGAACTTGCATTACGCTGCTGTATTTAAACTGATCTTTTAACGCCGGAACTATCTCGGCTTTGTACCTGGTTTTAAGCCTTGGTATATAGTTAGTTGTTGCCATCTTACTTAATTACTTCTTTTGTTTTTTTAGAAATTCTTACCAGCTTACCGGTCTTTTCGTCTGTCTGTCTGCCAATGCGAACAGTTTTCCCGTCTTCCACAAGCATCACATTAGAAATGTGAACGCTTCCCTCTTGCTTTACAATACCGCCTTGGGTATTTTTAGCATTTGGTTTGGTGTGTTTAGATATCAGGTTTGCACCTTCTACCAATATACGGTCTTTCGTAGTATTTATTTCAAGAATTTTACCTTCTTGCCCTTTAGATTCGCCGGAAATTACTCTTACTAAATCTCCTTTTTTTAATTTATATTTTTTCTCTGCCATGTTCAGTTGTATGTTAAAGCACTTCTGGTGCTAATGAAATAATTTTGCTGTATTGTTTCTCGCGCAATTCTCTTGCAACCGGGCCAAAAATACGTGTTCCGCGCAATTCGTCTGTAGCATTAAGCAACACACAAGCGTTGTCATCAAAACGTATATAAGAACCATCCGGGCGGCTGATTTCTTTTTTTACACGCACTACTACCGCTTTAGAAACTGTACCTTTTTTTACGTTACCAGATGGTAAAGCATGTTTTACAGTAACTACAATTTTATCTCCTACAGAAGCATAACGCTTTTTTGTTCCACCCAAAATGCGGATGATAAGCACTTCTTTAGCTCCGCTATTATCTGCCACTGCTAATCTTGACTCGTTTTGTACCATTTTTTATATCTTATCAGATGTATAACTATTACTTAGCTTTTTCAATTACTTCTACCAAGCGCCAGCATTTTGTTTTGCTTAACGGGCGGGTTTCCATAATGCGAACGGTATCACCAATGGTGCACTCATTCTTTTCATCATGTGCCACAAACGTAGAAGTCTTATTTAAGAACTTACCATATTTAGGGTGCTTTACTTTGCGCTCAACTGCAACCACAATAGATTTATTCATTTTATTGCTCTTTACCACACCAACTTTTTCTTTTCTGAATTTTCTGGTTGCTTCTGCGCTTTCTGTTACTGTTTTATTTTCCATTTTCAATCTTGTTCAATAAATTATTTAGTTGCTTTACTTTTTTTAGTAAGCTCTGTGCTTAAACGGGCAACTAACTTACGTGTAGTACGCAAAGTCATTGGGTTTTCTACTGCAGCCGTTTTATGCCCCATTTTCATTTTGTTTAGGGTAGCTTTTTCTTCCTGCACCTTTTCTCTTAATTCTACAAGGGTAAGGGCTTCTATATCTTTTTGTTTCATTTTCTTTTAAATTCGAAGTTTAAACTGCTTTTTCTTCTGCGTAATCTCTTCTTACGATAAATTTAGTAACGATTGGTAATTTTTGAGCTGCCAAACGCAATGCTTCTTTAGCGGTTTCCATAGGAACTCCTTCTGCTTCAAAAATAATACGCCCTGGTTTTACCGGAGCAACCCATAATTCAGGCGCACCTTTACCTTTACCCATACGAACCTCTGCAGGCTTTTTGGTAATTGGCTTATCAGGGAATATACGAATCCAAACTTGTCCTTCACGTTTCATAAAACGGGTAATAGCAACACGGGCAGCTTCAATCTGACGGGCAGTAACCCAGCATCCTTGTGTAGCTTTAATGCCAAATGAACCAAAGGCCAATTGATCGCCACGTTTGGCGTTGCCTTTCATTTTCATTTTGTGCATTTTTCTATGCTTTGTTCT
>PLYA01000065.1:0-24802 GCA_003153315.1 Bacteroidota bacterium | reverse complement strand
GAGATAAATCACGTTTTCCGTAAATCTCTCCTTTGCAAATCCAAACTTTAACACCGATTAATCCGTAAGAAGTAAGTGCTTCGCCCAATGCATAATCAATATCCGCACGGAAAGTATGCAAAGGTGTTCTTCCTTCTTTATACCACTCAGAACGGGCAATCTCAGCACCTTGCAAACGACCTGATACTTTAATTTTAATACCTTCAGCACCCATACGCATGGTAGAACCAATAGCCATTTTAGAAGCACGACGGTAAGAAATACGTCCTTCAATTTGGCGTGCAATGCTATCAGCAACTAAACGTGCATCAAGTTCAGGGCGTTTAATCTCAAATATGTTTATTTGAACTTCTTTTTTAGTGATTTTCTTTAACTCTTCTTTAAGTTTATCAACATCTTTACCACCTTTCCCGATAATAATTCCCGGACGTGCAGTATGTATAGTAACTGTAATAAGTTTCAAAGTACGTTCAATAACAATTTTAGAAACGCTGCTTTTTGGCAAACGAGCTCTAAGATATTTACGAAGGTTTGTATCTTCTACTAATTTGTCAGAAAAATCTTTTCCTCCATACCAATTAGAATCCCATCCTTTAATGATGCCTAAGCGTAAACCTATCGGGTTTGATTTTTGTCCCATTCTTTATTTTGTTTTTTTTGAACCTATTACTAATGTTACGTGATTTGAGCGTTTTCTCATGCGGTAAGCTCTACCTTGTGGTGCAGGCAACATACGTTTTGTCATCAAAGCGCTGTCAACCATAATCTCATTTACAAAAAGACTATTCTCATCAGGTCTTGAACCTGTTTTTTGCTCGTAATTAGCAATTGCAGAGGTTAATAGTTTTTCTAAACGTTTTGCAGGATGTTTGGTGTTATATTTAAGTATGTTTAATGCTAAATAAACTTCTTTTCCACGTATTAAATCGGATACCATACGCATTTTGCGCGGAGATGTCGGACAGCTGTTAAGCTTCGCAAAATAAGAGGTTTTGTTTTCCTCTTTGCGTGCTTCAGCTACTAATCTTTTTCTTTTGCCCATTGCTATTTTATTATCTTGTTATTATTTTTTATTGTGACCCGCGTGGCCTTTGAATATACGCGTAGGAGAAAACTCGCCTAACTTATGCCCCACCATATTTTCTGTTACATAAACCGGAACAAATTTGTTTCCGTTATGTACAGCAAATGTGTGCCCAACAAATTCCGGTGGAATAGTTGAACGACGAGCCCAGGTTTTAATAACCGATTTTTTTCCGCTTTTATCCATCTTCTCAACTTTCTCAGCAACGTTGTGGTCGATAAAAGGTCCTTTTTTTAATGATCTTGCCATGTTTTTGTTTTTTTGTTCTGAATTCCTTACGGAACCATTAAACGATTAATTATTTCTTTCTTCTTTCTATAATATGTTTGTTAGAAGCTTTTTTAGGGTAACGTGTTTTCAAGCCTTTTGCTTTTAAACCCTTACGAGAGCGTGGATGTCCACCGGAAGCGCGACCTTCACCACCACCCATTGGATGATCTACAGGGTTCATGGCTACCGCACGTGTACGAGGGCGACGACCTAACCAACGACGACGTCCGGCTTTTCCATGTACTTCCAAACTGTGATCTGCGTTAGAAACCGAACCGATAGTAGCTTTGCAGGTAACTAAAATCATGCGAACCTCACCTGAAGGCATACGCAATACAGCATATTTTCCTTCACGAGCGGAAAGCTGTGCATAAGAACCGGCGCTGCGAGCCAATGCAGCTCCTTGACCAGGACGTAATTCAATATTGTGGATGATAGTACCTAATGGAACATCACTTAATAACATAGTGTTTCCAACTTCAGGAGTTGCTGTTTTGCCAGACATAAGTGTAGCACCAACAGTTAAACCTTGAGGGGCAATGATATAACGTTTTTCTCCATCTTTATAATGTAATAAAGCAATACGGGCAGTACGGTTTGGATCGTACTCAATTGTTTTTACAGTTGCAGGAACTCCGTCTTTATCTCTTTTAAAATCAATAATACGGTATTGTTTTTTATGTCCACCGCCCATATAACGCATGGTCATTTTACCGCTGTCATTACGACCACCCGAACGGGTTTGGGTAGCAATAAGACTCTTCTCAGGTATATTAGTTGTAATTTCAGCGAAATCGCCAACCAACTTAAAACGTTGTCCTGGGGTTAGTGGTCTGAATTTTTTTAGTGCCATTTTCTTTTTACTTAAAAATTATATACTTGCGTAAAAATCTATTTTATCTCCTTCTTTCAGGGTAACAACCGCTTTTTTATTACGGTTTACCCTTCCTATAGCTACTCCCTGAGTGGTGTTACGGGTTTTTACTTTCCCCACATACTGCTGTGTATTGATATCAATAACGCTAACGCCATACAACTTCTCTACGGCAGATTTAATCTCCAGTTTGTTAGCTCTTTTATCTACAACAAAACCATAGCGATTAAACTTATCAGCTTGTGCAGTATATTTTTCGGTTATAATGGGTTTTATTAATGCTTGCATTTCTCTTAGCTTAAAATGTTTTCAATTACTTTTAAAGAACCTTCTGCAATAATTACATTACCTGCATTTAGTATATCGTATGTATTGATATCAGTAGCATTTACAACTTTAGCACCTTGTAAATTTCTAGCAGATAAATACACGTTCTTATTATGTTCAGGCAATACCAACAGCGTTTTTTTACCTGTCAAATTTAAATTGGTAAGTAGGTCGCTGTAATTTTTTGTTTTTGGATTTTCAAAATTAAAGTCTTCAACAATAGTGATAGCATTATCTTTTGCTTTATACGTTAAAGCAGAGATACGAGCCACAACTTTTACTTTTTTATTTAATTTGAAAGAATAATCACGAGGGCGAGGGCCAAAAACACGCCCGCCACCACGAACTAATGGAGATTTCATACTGCCACGACGAGCTCCACCGGTACCTTTTTGGCGAATTGCCTTTTTGGTAGTACGATGAATTTCAGCACGCTCTTTTGATTTGTGTGTTCCCTGACGTTGATTAGCCAAAAATTGTTTCACATCCAAGTAAATACAATGATCGTTTGGCTCTGCGTTAAAAATGGCTTCAGCTAACTCAGCTTTTTTGCTGGTTTTCTTGCCGCTTATATTTAATATTTCTGCTTGCATGATTACTTCTCTATTGTTACGTATGAACCTGTTGCACCGGCTACCGAACCTTTAACGATAAGCAGGTTTTTATCAGCAATTACTTTGACTACCTTTAGGTTTTGCATTTTAATTTTAGTTCCACCCATTCTTCCAGCCATACGCATACCTTTAAATACACGAGCCGGCTCTGAAGATGCTCCTAATGAACCGGGTGCTCTTGAACGATCATGCTGACCATGTGTTGAACCGCCAACTCCACTAAAACCGTGGCGCTTTACAACACCTTGGAAACCTTTACCTTTAGAAGTTCCTGAAACATCCACAAAATCTCCTTCTGCAAAAAGTTCAACCGTTAAAACATCTCCTAAGTTTTTTGCTTCTTCAAAATGTTTAAACTCTAAAGCTTTACGTTTAGGTGTTGTTTTTGATTTTTCAAAGTGCCCTTTCATAGCCATTGAAGTATGCTTTTCTTTCTTTTCATCAAAAGATAATTGCAATGCTTCATAGCCGTCATGGTCTTTGGTTTTTACTTGCGTAATAACGCAAGGACCTGCTTCTATAACTGTGCATGGAATATATTTTCCAGAGGCATCGAAAAAGCTGGTCATTCCTATTTTTTTACCAATTAATCCTGACATTTTTGTTTTTTTATTACTATTTATTTTATTTGTGTACTGTTTTCAGATTTTGTGATGTACCTAAACTTTAATCTCAACTTCTACACCGCTAGGTAATTCAAGCTTCATCAAAGCATCAACTGTTTTTGATGATGAACTGTAAATATCCAACAATCTTTTATACGTGCAAACCTGGAACTGTTCACGGGCTTTTTTGTTTACGTGTGGCGCACGTAATACAGTGAAAACACGTTTGTGAGTAGGTAAAGGAATAGGCCCGTTAATTACGGCTCCAGTCATTTTAACTGTTTTCACAATTTTCTCAGCCGACTTATCAACTAAGTTGAAGTCGTATGATTTTAATTTTATTCTTATTCTTTGGTTGCTCATTTTTATATTGAAATATTATACTTTTTCTGTTTTACCTTTTGATTTTGCAATAACATCAGCTGCTACGTTAGCAGGTGCCTCTGCATAATGATCAAATTCCATTGTTGAAGTTGCACGACCTGATGTTAAGGTACGTAACTGAGTTACATAACCAAACATTTCAGATAAAGGAACTTTTGCTTTGATAACCTGCGCTTTTCCTTTGCTGTCCATTCCTTCAATTTGCCCACGACGACGGTTTAAATCACCAACCACATCACCCATGTTTTGTTCAGGTGTTAAAACCTCAACTTTCATGATAGGTTCAAGTAATACCGGTTTACATTTCGGTAATGCTTCACGGTAAGCCGAACGTGCACAAATTTCAAAAGATAAAGCATCCGAGTCAACGTTGTGGTAAGAACCATCTGTTAACGTTACTTTTAAGCTTTGTAGTGGGTATCCTGCCAATATACCGTTTGCTAAAGAGGCTTTAAATCCTTTTTCAACAGCAGGAATAAATTCACGAGGGATGTTACCACCAGTAATTTCGTTTACAAATTGCAATTCACCTTTAGTTAAATCCCAATCTGTATCAATAGGTCCAATTTCAATAGAAATGTCAGCAAATTTACCACGACCACCGGTTTGTTTTTTATAAACTTCACGGTGTTTAGTTGTAGTAGAAATTGCCTCTTTATATGCAACTTGGGGAGCACCTTGGTTAACTTCCACTTTAAATTCGCGACGTAAACGGTCAACAATAATCTCTAAGTGAAGCTCACCCATTCCGCTGATAATGGTTTGACCTGAATCTTGGTCAGTTTTAACACGGAAAGTAGGATCTTCTTCAGCTAATTTGTTTAATGATACACCTAAACGATCTAAATCAGCCTGAGTTTTAGGCTCAATAGCCACACCAATTACAGGCTCAGGGAAATTCATCGCCTCAAGCACCATCGGGTGTTTTTCATCACACAGGGTATCACCTGTTTTAATATCTTTAAATCCTACTGCTGCACCAATATCTCCTGCCTCAATAAAATCGATAGCATTTTGTTTGTTGGCATGCATTTGGAATATACGCGAAATACGCTCTTTGTTTCCGCTACGGGTATTTAGTACATAAGAACCTGCATCTAAGCGACCTGAATAAGCACGGAAGAAACACAAACGACCAACAAAAGGATCGGTTGCAATTTTAAATGCCAAAGCAGTGAAAGGCTCACTAACACTTGGTTCACGAGAAATTTCTTCTCCGGTATCAGGATTAGTACCTGTAATATTATGTTTATCTAAAGGAGATGGCATTAATTCCATCACCAAATCCAACATGGTTTGTACACCTTTGTTTTTGAAAGATGAACCGCAAACCATAGGAACAATTTTATTTGCCAAGCAAGCTTTACGTAAAGCCGCTAAAACCTCTGCTTCTGTGATAGTTTCAGGAGCTTCAAAGAACTTCTCCATGATTTTATCATCAAACTCAGAAACGGCTTCCAGCATTTTTTCGCGCCACTCTTTTGCTTCTTCTATTAAATCATCAGGAATAGGAACAACTTTATAAGTCATACCTTTATCTTCTTCATTCCAAACCATTCCGCGGAAGTTGATTAAATCAACCACACCGGTAAAGTTTTCTTCTGCACCAATAGGTATTTGTAAAGGAACCGCATTACCGCCTAATACATCTTTTACCTGTTTTACAACAGCTAAGAAATCAGCACCAGAGCGATCCATTTTATTTACGAAACCAATACGGCTTACTTCATAATTATCGGCTAAACGCCAGTTAGTCTCAGATTGAGGCTCAACACCATCAACCGCAGAAAATAAAAATACAAGCCCGTCTAATACACGTAATGAACGATTTACCTCAACGGTAAAATCAACGTGACCGGGAGTATCAATAATATTAATTTTATATTGGTTATTTCTGTATTTCCAGAAACAAGTTGTTGCAGCAGATGTAATAGTGATACCGCGCTCTTGCTCCTGAACCATCCAGTCCATAGTTGCAGCACCATCATGCACCTCGCCTATTTTATGGTTAACACCGGTATAATAAAGAATACGCTCGGTAGTTGTTGTCTTACCTGCGTCAATGTGGGCGACAATCCCTATGTTTCTTGTATATGCTAAATCGCTCATTTTATTATTCTATCTTTATTATATATCTTAGAAACGGAAATGTGAGAATGCTTTATTAGCCTCTGCCATACGGTGAACATCTTCTTTCTTTTTAAATGCAGCACCCTCTTCTTTAGAAGCAGCAATAATTTCTCCGGCTAATTTCATAGCCATTGATTTTTCGTTACGTTTACGAGAATAACCTACCATCCAGGTCATTGCTAAAGCCATTTTGCGCTCAGGACGAACCTCGGAAGGAATTTGAAAAGTTGACCCACCTACACGGCGAGACTTAACTTCTACCTGAGGAGTAACATTAGCTAAGCCTTTGCGAAAAACTTCAATGCCATCTTCGTTGGTACGTTTAGCTACAATTTCAATTGCATCATAAAAAATAGTAGATGCAGTAGTTTTTTTGCCACTATACATTAAGTTGTTAATGAAACGGGTTACAATCGTATCATTAAACTTTGGATCCGGCAATAAATATCTTTTTTTAGCTTTACTCTTTCTCATTTTATTCTATACTGATTATTATTTTTTACCTTTTGGAGCTGCTCCTTTTGCTGCTGCGGCTGGCGCACCTGCTTTAGGGCGTTTAGCACCGTATTTAGAACGTTGTTGTTTTCTTCCGTCAACACCCGCAGTATCTAAAGCACCGCGAACAATGTGGTAACGAACACCCGGTAAATCTTTTACACGGCCACCACGTACCAACACGATACTGTGTTCCTGTAAATTATGCCCTTCTCCGGGGATATAAGCAATAATTTCTTGTTGGTTAGTTAATCGAACCTTTGCTACCTTACGCAAAGCCGAGTTAGGCTTTTTTGGCGTAGTAGTATAAACACGGGTACAAACGCCCCTGCGTTGTGGAGAACGGTTTAAAGCAGCAGATTTGCTCTTATTCTCATCTGTTGACCTTCCTTTTCTTACTAATTGCTGTATAGTTGGCATCTTTAATCGGTTGTATTAGCTTATTTTCCTATTGTTTTTATGCTTTTTATTAACTGTTTCCTTTTTAGGGGACGGCAAAGGTAATTAAATTATTATTTCGCACAACAATTTATTTTCTCTTTTTGTAACATTTTTCAAATATATTCTATATTTTCCACTTTTCATCTTCTTCAAAAAGGAAAAAACCACTGCATGACTTGCATGCAATGGTTTTTAATCAGGCTTTCTCTTTGTTTTATCTTTTCGACCAAAGAGAAAAATCCGTTGACAGATTTACTTCACGATAACCACTTTTTTGTTTACCACTCCTTCGTTGCCAACAATATTTATATTATAAATACCTGCACTTAGATTAGCGGCATCTACTGTAGCTTTTCCGTTTATAGTTTGGGTTAAAACAATCTTGCCATTCACATCAAATATAGTTAAGGTTTGTTTGGCATCGCTGTTGGTTTCTATGGTAAAACTGCCATTGCTTGGGTTCGGATAAATGCTTGCCAGTAAACTGCCGTTACCTTTAACCTGCTTAATGCCTGAACTAAAGCCGGAACCGCAAGGGGTAGTATTGCTGTTGTAATAACCCTGAATACTTTGTACATACTGCCTAAGTTTGGTTATGCAAGCCACATTATTACCAGAATCCTGATAATCTCTGGCGAAAACATAAGCAAAGTCAACCTTTAAGGTATCATGTGGATTAAAAGTAAAAGGTCCGCAGGTACCTAAACCTCTTCTGTCTCCTGGTGCATGGCCTGCATTTGCTTCGGTCCAACCAGTATTGGCAACAGGGTCTCCTGGGTATAAATATTGGCAAGCAATGCCTCCTGCTGTTATGCCACTGTTACCATAAGTCATATTAGTACCATCTTCCCAAAGCCCATCCATTAAATAATAATAAGGATAACCTTGAGCAGTTCCCGTTGGATTTCCATTCTTTTGCGAACCGGAATTATTATAATAAGTAAATCTTGACATCTTTTGGTTTAAAAATACGCCTGCAAATGCCGGTAAATATTGGTGATAGCCCTTTGTGCCTGCATTATCCTGATCATATCCATCTCCATTATATACATAATACATATTTAAACTGGTATCACACCCCACGTAGTCATCATTATAATAACCCAAATCAAAATCAGACCACATTGTAAACAAAAAATTAGTATATATATTATTACTTCTGTTTATAACCTCATAGTGCATAAACAGGGTGTTCCATAAGGCTGAATCATTGTTACAATCAATTACATAATTAGTAACATGTGTTTCTAGCCCCATAGCTCCAACAGAACCGGACTCTTTATGTGAATTACTATTATCATTATTTATCTGGTAAATGCTGAAATCCCCATACATAATAGGGTAATCACCATATAGCGGATCGTATTTGCCATCATGATTTAAATCCACATACGGTGCTAATTTATAAGATGTATTGGCGCCTGCTATACCATTGCCGGGCCAGTTGCTTATGGCCGCAGGAAGCGTGGCAACACTATATAAAAGATTTTTCTGGCTGTCTACCTGTGTTTTACGGATAGGGAAAAAGGTATCAAATAAATTACAATCAGATACACTTGTACTTAAGTTAGTGGTATCTATAGGCCCTGGCCAACAATCAACCCCATTTTGGCGGTAAGTCATAGCCGCAACACGTAAACTACCATTTATATAACCACCCATCCAAACACTTCCTGCAAAAATAGGAGAGATACTATCTTTATATGGAATGTATGTTCTTGAAGCTCCGGCTGCAAAATCCCAAAACATATCATTATCAGTAAGGAAATGAGCCTGATAATTATTCATTACAGCATTAAACTGCCCTGTTCCGGCAACGCAACCACTTTGCCCAAAGCTGTAGTAGTTTATTATTAGACTTATAGCGAGTACTTGTAGTTTTGTTTTCATGATTTCTAAGTTTTCATCAAAGGTAAGTTGCCAAATGCGTTTTATTACATCAACTTTTTAAACGGTAGTACTTTTTCGATAAGCGGTCAGTTTTAACAGAATTTTAGCAAAAATGCGGTTAAAAGTTAATGAATTAATGTAATAAATTTTAAGTCTTCTTACATTTAGCTTAAGATCTCTTTCATTCGCCGTAAGAGTTCTTTCATTCGCTGTAAGAGTTCTTTCATTTGCTATAAGAGTTCTTTCATTCGCTGTAAGAGTTCTTTCATTTGCCGTAAGAGTTCTTTCATTTGCTGTAAGAGTTCTTTCGTTTGCCGTAAGATATCTTTCATTTACTGTAAGAGTTCTTTCATTCAGTGTAAGAACTCTTTGAGTCAGCTTGAGGGACTTAAAATTGGTTAACTAAAACTATAACTCCAGTGCAAATCTTGCATCAGCGCTTTATAAAGCGCAATAATAGCCTTAATATCTGCTTCGCTTACTTTTTTGTTTGGGCAATGTAGAAATTAACTAACCGTCTCCTTTAAATGCACCATTTTAATCGCAGTAATAGCAGCTTCGTCTCCTTTGTTGCCGTGCTTTCCTCCGGCTCTGTCCATGGCCTGTTTTTGGTTGTTGGTGGTAAGTACGCCAAAAATAAAGGGCTTGTTGTATTTTATGTTTAGCTGGGTAATACCGTGGGCCACCGCATCACAAATAAAATCGAAATGCCTTGTTTCGCCCTGTATCACGCATCCCAGGCAAATGATGGCATCTGCATCGCAATGTTCTGCCACTACCTGTGCACCCAGCGTAAGTTCGAAACTACCGGGAACGGCATGCACATGTATGTTCTTTTTATCGGCTCCATGCTTCAGCAGGGTTTTTATGGCGCCATCTCTCAAAGCATCGGTTACCTGACTGTTCCACTCAGCATACACAATGGCAAACTTCATTTGCTTTGCCGAAGGTACTTTGCTGCCTTCTGTTTTTGATAGGTTCTTTGCACTACTTGCCATTGCCTGTTTAAATTAGTTATTTAATTTTTCTTTCTTGCTGCCATCAGTGCTATCGGCCAGCATCAGTTGCTTAATGTATTTAACGGGTGCGCTTCCGTAGCTTAGGAACTTCTCATGAAACTGTTTCAGGTTAAACTTGTCGCCCATCTTCTTTTTAAGTTCTTCCCTGAAATCGTATATCTCGGTATAGCCTGTAAAATACGAGCAAAGCTGCACCTGTGTAACCGATACGCGTTTCCATTTGCCTTCGGCTTCTGCTTTTTGCTGAAAGGCTTCATCAATAAGCAAATGCATGGCATCTTCTTTACTCAGGTCTTTGGTATGCACGCCGTAATCTAAAATGGTATTGCAGGTAGCGCGCAGGTTCCATTTGTAGTACATGAGCCACATCTCGGGTTCGTTATTTCCATAACCGCTTTCCAGCATCATGCGCTCGGTATATACAGCCCAACCTTCTATCATAGCGCCATTGCCCAGTATGGCTTTGATAATACTTGGCGACTGGTTGGAATATACCAACTGGGTGTAATGCCCGGGGATAGCCTCGTGTATGTTTAATATTTGCAGGATGTAGTGATTATACTCACGTAGGTAGCTTTCGGCTTTGTCTTTGTCCCAACCGCTAAGGCTGCCCACATTATAATAGGTATTTCCATTCTTATCATAAGGACCCGGTGCACTAATGGAAGCACCTGCCACACCCGCCATATAAGCCGGCTCTTTGCGCACCACCAAAGGTTTGGATGGATCTATATAGATGAGGTCTTTCTGTTTGATGAACTCAACCAGTTTGGGTATTTGTTGTTCTATAGCTATCTGGAACGAATCAGCGGCTACATGTTTTAGAGATAATTTATCAATCATCATCTTAATAGCTTCCAGCTTATTCTCAGGCATTTTCTTATCGGCCAGGTATTTGCTCCAAAGCTGTTTGGTAAGTTCAAACATCTGCTTATGCAGCTCTTCTTTATGCTCTAATGCTTTCTTATAGATTTCATCTGCCGTATAGCCCGACTGAATATCGTATTCAAACTTCTTTGCATACAGTTCTTTGCCTAAACGGAAACTGCGGGGCGTTTCATTTTTTAAATTCTTCAACCAATCGGCAAAACCTTTAATGGCTGCAACGGCTTCTTTGGCACGTGCACGAATACCATCGGCAATTTCTTTTTTGGTATTGTCTTTTTTAAGGGCATCTTCCAAATCTTTTTCAAACACCGATAGTCCGCCAAGGTTCTGGTCGATGGCTAATTGTGTATGCTCTTTCGTAGGATTCTTGATGTTCTTTTTAGCTGCCTCATAATAAGCAGGAATGTATTGCATCTTTAAATAAAAATGATGCAGGCGCATGGGTAAAGTATCGTAATTGTTATTCAGCATTTCGGCGAACTCACCACAAACATTGTAGGTAGAAGGGTTCCACTCATAAGCTTTGCAACTATTGATACTCCACTCCGTACCGTTCAGCTGGTTCTCTATCATGTAGTAATCTGTCTTGTTATTATCAGATAGGTTAGACAAATTAAGTGTTCTCAACATCAACAAAGTTCCTTTGCAGAAAGCCAATTCCTTAGCACGGCTCTCTTCATTGGGCACTACCAGCAAACTATCATACTTATGATAACCCTGACTGCTGGCCCAGCTTGGATACATTTTCCAAAGGTCTTCTACAAACTGCGTTTTAAACGTATCGAATAAGGAATCATCGTTTTGCATACCCTCGGCTTTATTAGTTGTTTTAGGATGGTTACCGCAAGATGCTAACAGAAAGCAAGCGGCAACACTTATTACTATTTTTTTCATTGTTGTGGATTAGGGTTCAAATATAGTTTTCTTTATTAATACAATTTAAGCTTGGTATTACACAAGTATGAAGAAGTTGTATGAATTTTAATAAGGTTTTTTATTGAATACTTTTTTCTGCCGCAAAAAAGTATTGCAAAAAGCCACCACGAACGCCAACCTAAAGCTTTTCTTGGCGCACAGGCTGCCCTGCTTGGCTCAGAAAACTTTCGGTTCGCACCGTTCGTGGACGCCTGCCCCGGATTTACGTAACCAACGTTATCTGAAAATCGAGTGCAAGCCCGACAAAACGCGGAGCAGACTGGCTTTGTGCAAGGCAGATCGTTTTGTCTTGACTTTTTGTTTCTTTTTCGTCAAGGAAAAAGAAAACATAACGAGTATTTAACACGAATTTTAAATACCTTCTAAAATAAATTATAATTTTACCTTTCAAAATAAAAGCGCAAAGTTATGGACGAGTTTATGAAAGCCGCTATTGATGAGGCTAAGACAGGTTTAAGCGAAAAGGGAATTCCTATTGGCAGCGTGCTGGTAAAAGACGGAAAGATAGTAGGGCGCGGACATAACAAGCGTGTGCAGGATAACGACTCTATGACCCATGCTGAGATAGATTGTCTTCGTAATGCAGGACGTGTGGGTAATTATAAAGGAACCGTTTTGTATTCTACTCTGATGCCTTGCTATTTGTGTGCGGGCGCGGTTGTTCAGTTTGGTATTAAGAAAGTATATGCAGGAGAATCTAAAACATTTTCGGGTGCTAAAGAGTTTATGCAGTCTCACGGAGTTGAGGTGATAGACCTGAACAGCCAAGAGTGCATTGATATGATGAATGATTTTATTGCAAAGAATCCAAAGCTTTGGAACGAAGATATAGGAGTTGATTAAATAACACTTAATAAGAAAGAAATGTCGATACTGATAAAAAACGGACACATAGTAACTGCCTCAGAAGATTTTACGGCAGATATTTATATTGAAGGAGAAAAGATTGTTGCCATTGGCAAAGACTTAGCTTACAAAGCAGAGAAAACCATTGATGCTACGGGCAAGCTTGTTTTTCCGGGAGGGATAGACCCGCATGTACATCTGGATATGCCTTTTATGGGCACTTCATCGAGCGATGATTATGAAACGGGTACGGGTGCCGCTTTGCACGGAGGTACCACAACGGTTATTGATTTTATTCTGCAAACACAGGGTGATACTTTATATAACGCTTTGCATACCTGGCAAAAGAGGTCAGCTAAAGCCATAGGAGATTATTCGTACCACATGGCAGTAACCGATTTTAATGATAACGTTGCCAAGGAAGTGGTTGATATGATTGAGAAGGAAGGCATCAACTCTTTTAAAACATTTATGGCATACAAAGGTGCTTTAATGATTGATGACGGGCAGATGGTGAACCTGATGAAGGTAGTAAAAGAGCACGGAGGCATGGTTACCGTGCACGCTACCAACGGAGATATGATTGATGCTCTGATTGCCAAACACCGTAAGGAGGGAAAGCTATCTCCGTTGTACCATTACTTATCTCAACCCGAAGTTACCGAGGCGGAAGCCTCTGCCCGTTTTGCCGATATGTTGCATTACACAGGTTGCACCGGCTATATTGTACACATGACCTGCGAAGGGGCTTTGAATGCGGTAAGAAGAGCAACCCTGCGCAATCAGAAAGTATATGTAGAAACCTGTTCGCAGTACTTAATGATAGATGCATCCTTATACGACAAAGGTTTTGAAAGCGCTAAGTGGGTAATGAGTCCGCCGTTGAGAGAGAAGAAAGACCAGGTTGCTTTATGGAACGGTATTAACCAGGGATTGATACAAACGGTTGGTACCGACCATTGTCCGTTTATGTGGGAGCAAAAGAAAATGGGTGAACACGATTTCTCTAAAATACCGAATGGACATCCTGCCATAGAGCACCGTATGGAGTTTCTGTTTTCTGAAGGAGTACATAAGGGCAAGATTTCTTTATCTAAGTATGTAGAGGTTACTTCTACCAATGCTGCAAAGATATTTGGTATGTACCCGAACAAAGGCACTTTAGCTATTGGTGCAGATGCCGATGTGGTAATCTTCAATCCGACTAAAAAACATACTATCTCTGTAAAAACACATCACATGCGTGTAGATTATTCTGCTTACGAAGGACTGGAAGTAACTGGCAAATGTGAAACTGTGTTACTGCGCGGTAAAGTTGCCGTAGAGAATGATAAACTTTTGTTGCAAAAAGGTAACGGTAAGTTTATTAAAAGGGGTAAAATAGCTCCGGTTATTTAATCAGTTGTTTTTCATCAACCTCTTTAAACTACTTTCTATAAATTTCTCCGAAGTAATTAAAGCAGTTTGTATTCTTTTAGCGTAATGTATGCTATCCATTACTTCTTTGTTTTTTTCATGCAAACTTTCATAGGCTTTATCTACCAATATTTTTTGTTCTTCTATTACCGCTTTTTGTTTCTGCGTTATACGGAAACGGTTATACATAAACACAGCAAATACACCTACTAATACCAACAGCCCAGCCACAGCATAAACAACTATTTGCTGTTTCTTCTTTTCTTCTGCATTTATGGCATCCAGCTTATCCTGCTCAGCTTTGGCTGCAATTTCTTTTTTATCAAACTCATATTGCATAGCACTTTGCAGGCTTTTCTTTTTGGTTTCTTCATTATTAAGGCTGTCTCTATAAATAATGTAAAGTTTATGGTGCTCAAAGGCGGCTTTGTAATTACCCATGGTGCTATCTGCCAATGCAAGCCCACTGTAACTTTCTTTAATCCGTTCCTTGTTGCCTATGTCTTTTGAAAGGGCTAAGGCCTTTTGCAGCCAACCGGTTGCCTCAATCGGCTTATTTTGTTCAATGGCAACCCTCCCTATATTCATGTAAGAAGAGGCAATACCATCTTTGTCGCCTATTTCTTCTTTGATTTTGAGCGAAGCGAAATGATTCTTGAGCGCCTCGGGGTAATTGCCCTGGGCGTAATAAACACTCCCTATGTTGTTGTAAGAAGTGGCAATGCCTTGCTTGTCGCCTATTTGTTCTCTTATTTTTAGCGAAGCGAAATAATTTTTGAGCGCCTCGGGGTAATTGCCCTGACTGTAATAAACATTCCCTATGTTGTTGTAAGAGTAGGCAATGCCTTGCTTGTCGCCTATTTGTTCTTTTATTTTTAGTGAAGCGAAATAATTTTTGAGCGCATCGGGGTAATTGCCCTGCAATCTATAAATCTCCCCTATGTTGTTGTACGAAGCGGCAATGCCTTGCTTGTTGCCTATTTGTTCATAGATTTTAAGCGCAGCGAAAAAATCTTTGAGTGCCTCGGGGTAATTGCCCTGACTGGCATAAACAAGCCCGATGTTGTTGTAAGAAGTGGCAATGCCTTGCTTATCGCCTATTTGTTCTCTTATTTTTAGTGAAGCAAAATGATTTTTGAGTGCATCGGGGTAATTGCCCCGATAGTAATAAACACCCCCTATGTTGTGGTAAGAAGTGGCAATGCCTTTTTTAAAACTTAACTTATTTGCAAGCTCTAAAGCCTGTTTACCATAGATTAAGCTTTTATCATATTCGCCAACATTAAGATATTTTCCACATACTTTATAAAGATGTATTACCTTATTGGTATCTTCTTTATCGGTTTTTAATAGGGTAAGTAGGGAATCTGTTTTTGGTTTTTGGGCATTGAGATACTGAAACAAGTTCAGCATGACGATAAGAAAGAGAAAAAGAAGCTTTTTACTCATAACTCCTTAGTTTTCTTTATTATTGAATTCGTGAATCTTCGATTTCATGGTTTAAAAGTAGCAAAAAGCGGTTAATAGGAACTATTTTGAAGGAAACCAATGGCAACATGGTTGCTACCAAGACCGACATCATTAAGAAGAAGACCTACTAAGCTTGGAAGAAGACCTACATCGTTAGGAAGAAGAGCAACATCGTTATGCAGAACCCTGACATCACTTGGAAGAAGACCTACATCGTTAGGAAGAAGAGCAACATCGTTATGCAGAACCCTGACATCGCTTGGAAGAAGACCTACATCGTTAGGAAGAAGACCTACAACGCTTGGATGAAGACCTACCACGTTAGGAAGAACACTGACACGCTATGTTGGTCTTCTTCCTAACACGTTTGCCATGAGTAAACGCTAAAAAGGGGTGCTAAATGTTAAAATATAGCTCTTAATGCTTATTTTCGCCCCTCATAACTTATTAGATAACATGCAATTCCCCGAAACAGAACTTATTATAACCGATAAAGGCAACGTTTATCACTTAGATATTAACGAAGAACATATAGCCGATGACATCCTTTTGGTGGGCGACCAGGGTAGGGTAGAGCAGATATCCAAGATGTTCTCTAAAATAGAATGCAAAATACAACACCGCGAGTTTGTTACCCATACGGGTATGTATAATGGCAAACGCATCAGCGTAATCTCTACCGGCATAGGTACAGATAATATTGATATTGTAATAAATGAGCTGGATGCTGCCGTTAATATTGATTTGAAAACACGCACGTTGAAAGAAAAGATGCGTAGTTTAAATATTATCCGTTTAGGTACTTCAGGTGCATTGCAGGCTGATATTCCTGTTAACTCATTGGTTGTATCGCAATACGGTTTGGGTTTAGATGGTTTGCTGAATTATTATGCCGATTATAAATCCATCAACGAAGATTTTATCAGTGATTCTTTTATGAAACATACCGGCTGGACTGCCAACCTTCCATACCCATATTGCGTAAAAGCCGACGATACCCTCTTTAAAAAGTTTTCCGAAGGTAACCCAACCGGTATTACAGCTACTGCTCCGGGCTTTTATGGTCCGCAAGGCAGGCAATTAAGACTTAAAGCCGCCAAACCAAACCTGAATGAACTGCTAACCGAGTTTAATGCCAATGGTATACGCATTACCAACTTTGAAATGGAAACCTCTGCCCTGTATGGTTTAGGCAAATTACTGAATCATAAATGCCTTACCGTATGTGTAATTATAGCAAACAGAGTAATAAAACAGTTTACTTCCGATTATAAAAAGAGCGTAGAACATCTCATTACCAATAGTTTAGAGAGATTAACAGCCTGATTGTTGATATGTATTTTTATCGCCTGAAATAGGCATCCTTTAGGGCTGTAATTTTGTGTTGTGGGTAAGCAACGCATCAATAAAAAAGAACTTAATGCGCTAATACATTTGCTGGACGATCCGGATGAAGGAATTTATTCTGAGATTAAAAGCAAGTTTGTTTCTCTTGGCCCACCAGCCATCCCTCATTTAGAATCTGCCTGGGAACATACCTACGATATTATCATGCAGAAGCGTATAGAACACATTATACACTTCATACAATTTCAAAGACTAAAAGTAGAGATAGAGAATTGGAGCACTAATGAAAGTGAAGATCTCCTGAAAGGTTTATTAATAATAGCCCACTACCAATATCCCGATTTAAACGAAGAAAAATTAAGAAAGCAACTAAAGCAAATCACGCAAGATGTTTGGCTTGATTTAAACGAAGACCTTACTGCCCTTGAGAAGATTAATGTACTTAACCATATTATTTTTGATGTACATAACTTTAGCGGAAGCGGGATAAACAACTATTATTCTCCTCAAAACTCCTTCTTTAACTGTTTACTGGAAACTAAAAAAGGCAATCCTGTAATGCTTAGTTGTCTTTATATACTGGTTGCGCAAGAACTAAAGATACCTATTTACGGAGTAAATCTTCCCGAACACTTTATATGTGCTTATTTAGACGAGGACAAGAACTTTATCAATCTTTCAGGAGAGGATAGCATTAAAGAACATACCTTGTTTTATATCAACCCATACCGCAAAGGTGTTGTATTTCAGCATAGTGATATAGATGTTTTTGTAAAGCAGCTTAAACTAACAGCAGTGCCTTCCTTTTACCAACCTTGCAGCAATAAAGATATTATTGTAAGAGTACTAAGAAACTTAGTTTTCTCTTACGAAAAACTTGGTCATACCGATAAGATTGAGGAGCTAAGTTCTTTGATTGATATTATTAAATAAAAACTCCCGCCGAAGCAGGAGTTTTCATGTACTGTTTGCAGAATATATAATTACACTAATTCAAAAGGATTAAGGATGCTTTCAAAATCAATAGATTCAATTTTAGATAAATTGATTTCTTTATGCATCATTCTTTTTAAATCTGCGCTGTTTATTCCGCGCGAGTCAGAGGATTGCGCTAAAGCCTTAGCACTAAGCAGCTTTTGCAAGCGTTTGCTTTCGGTAGTAGAAATGTTATTTCCTTTTTTGTTTTTTCCAAGATATACTTTCTCAAAGTAATGCATCGGTTTTGTAGTTTTCATTTCTTTCATGGGCATAGTGGTTTAATTGGTTTATATAGCTAAATTATACTAAAAAAATCTTATAAACAAAACTTTAACAATGATTTTCATCAACTTTAACATTTCTGTCTTAGTCAAAGCATCCCTACCCAATTATCTGTTTACAAATAAAACATCTTATATTTGGTTCAATTAATTTAGCGGATGACTGATAATTATACAGAAGAGTGGGAGCGGGAGGCAAAAAAACTGGCTGTTAAATCTGCTTCAAGAATCTATCTGTTGGCATCTGTAGTAGTTCCCTTCTTTGCCTTTTTCGAATACAATAATAGTACAGAACAATTCAGGCATTTCCTCTTTATTTTTATAGGTGTATCTGCATTAATGCTGCTCATGGTGTTTTTCTTGAAAAAATTCCGCTTGCCTTCTATCATTCAGATATACGGTGTGTCGGTTGTGCTTGCCTGCTGCTTTAGTTACATGGCTACCAAAACCAATATTGCTAACGTACATAATTATATAATGGGTATAAGTGCCATTACGCTGGTTAGAGGCATGATTTACTTCGGCAAAGTAATCCACCTGATTATTGTAACGCTTATAAATCACACGCTTGCTTTTTGTTTACTGTATTTTTGCCGGACAGAATCTATTACAAGCATACCCCAAATTGAAAGTACTTTATTTTTTGGTGTAATATTTATGATATTTTCTTTTGCCGGAATGAACATACGTTATAACCTTACCCGTGAGAATTTTATTAACTCGCTCAAATTGCAAAACTCTTTAGATTTAATAGAAGAAAAACAAAAAGAGATTTTAGATAGTATCTATTACGCTCGCAGAATACAAAGGGCTTTAATTACTTCAGAGAAATATATAGAGAACAAATTAAATAAGCTGATTAAGAAATAAGTTAAAAATGTTTGGCTATATACTTTATAGCTTCCGCCTGCGTCTTTATAGAGAAGTTCTTATAGCGTTCATGTACATCTATTATTTCATCTAAAGCATCACGCACCAATTCTTTATTCTCCCAGGTCTTTAAATCGGCGACAACCGTTTCCAAACAACCTTTTTTATACGCAATTTGACCGATAACATGCACCAATGTATTTCTTACCCGTGCTGTTTTATCATGTTGCAGTTCTTTCAGCAAAGGCAATATATCTTGTGGATGTGTTCTGCCACGTAATTCTATACCGTGACAAATCTCTCTGCGTATTTCCTTGTCCTCATGCTTTAAATATTTCTTTGCAAAAGCTAATACGGGCTTAGGGTTTTTCTCCCCCATCTTTTTAATGGAACCAATTACCGCATTTCTTACCGAATGATGTTTGTCAAAAAGCCCCTGCTCCATTAATGGTACAATAGGAGGGAAGTCCTTCATGCCAATCTCTCCCGCAGCATTCACAACCGTTTGCCTCACTTTTTCGTTATCAGATTTAAAGAGTTTTTCTAGTAGCTCCAATAGAACTACACGCAGGTTTTCTTCTGCTTTATAAATTTTACCAATAACTAAATAAGCTGTCTTACGAATGTATGTATCTTCATCTGAAAAGTAATTAAGTATATGTATTTGCTTTTTACTTTTTATTTCAGAAAGGATGTTGGCGTTAATCTCCTCAACCAGTTTAACTCTTTGTTCTTTTGAGAGATCGTAAAAGCTCATAAGCTATTTTCTGAAACCAAGCACAAAGGCTTTCTTCTGCAAATCTTTACAGAAGTTAATGATTTGTTCTTGAGCAAAAGCTTTATCAGGGAAATTGAATACAGGTTGTAGTTCATCTACAATTTCGGTAATGCTTTTTTCTTCTTCTATCTTCTCTATGGTTAAGGCATATAATACCGATATATCAATAAACTGTACACGCCCTGTTTCAGGTTCGCGGTAAATTAAAATAAAGTATTGAGAAGGATTATCCGTTTTTATTTCTGATGGATGTGTAGTATGTACCGGATATTTTACAGATAGTATGCGATACTCCGGATTAATGGCAATAACATCTTTACTCCAATCACCCTTTGTTTGGTATGCAGGATATTCCTCGTCTTTCATGGTATGGATATCCAGCTCCATCCATTCAAATAAAAGCAGGTCTTCTAAGTAGGGGAGTTTATACTTCTCCTTAAAATCATTCTCGCAGGCATATTGATAAAACTCACCGGGTAGTTTCCATATCTGTGGAGTTGAGCAGGCATGGTTACTGTAAAAGGTGTTTACCATATCATCCCACAGTTTAGTTTCGGCAAAGCCATAAAAAACAGGATAAGCACTTTGCAAAATATCATCTATAATATTATACACCAACCTGCGGTAATGATGCACGCGCTTTTGGTTTACTTCAGTAGTTAAGGTATTCTCGCCAGTGCGACAGAAATCAGATAATTTGCTTTGTATTTTCTTTGTTTCAGTTTGCAGCAGCATGTTGTGGTATCCAAGCGTTATTACATATTTTTTGTAAGCGGTTCAATTCGTCCTGCAGTTGCTCAAATTCAGGGAAATTATAATCTCTTTCCAAAAGAACAGGAACAGGTTTTACCAATTGTATGGTATAATCAAAAAGGTCAAACACAGGGTCTATAATGTTCTCGGCATGTGTATCAATAATCAAATCTTCTTCTACTTGTAAATGCCCAGCCATGTGCATATAGGCAACTTTATCAAGAGGCAATTTCTTTATAAAATCATGAGCATCGTATTTATGGTTAAATGAATTGACATAAACATTGTTTACATCCAACAATAATCTGCAATCTGCCCCGTTTACTATCTCACTTATAAAAGTATACTCCTCCATCTCGGCAGCTACAGGGGTATAATAGCTTACATTCTCTATAGCTATCTTTTGTTCTAAAAAATCCTGAACGGTTTTTATGCGCTCTATAATATGTTTAACGGCATCTTCTCTAAAAGGAATAGGGAGTAAATCATATAAATGTGCATTATCGCACTTGGCATAGCTAAGGTGTTCGGAGTATAGTTGTACGTTGTATTGTTTTAAAAATACTTTCAGTTTCTTTAAGAAATCCCAGTCCAGTTCATCAGGGCTACCTAATGATAAAGACAAACCATGGCAGGTTAAAGGGTATCGCTCGGTTACTTTATCAAAAATCTTTTTCCAATAGCCGCCCATATCTATCCAGTTCTCGGGCGCTACTTCAATAAAATAAGGTTTAAGAACCGTTCCGGTTAAAAAATCTTCTTCAAAGTCTTTTCTAAATCCTATTCCGGTTTTTCCTATAATGGATTCCATTTGATAGATTAATTTTTTATTACAAGAGATTGCCGCGCTTTGCTCGCAATGACGTTATAAATTAAAAATCCCACCTGTACATGCTTAGCAGACAGATGGGATTTCCCTTTAACAACCAGTTAAATTGTTCTATTTAGGGTTTTTCTTTTCTCCGCATTTGCCTTCTCCGCATTTGCCGTCTTTAGCTTTCTTTTCTCCACATTTACCGTCTTTTGATTTTTTCTCGGTAGTTGTAGTTTTAGATTCTTTTGTTGTAGTAGTAGTTTTAGTTTCAGATTTTTTGTCGCTGCAAGTTAATTCGATGTTAGAACGAACTTCAGAACCATTGCCAAGTGCACTGTAGTTAAACAAATTGCTGTTGTTAGCATTGATAGCAGAAATGCTTAACATAGCACCCGCTAACATAGATCCTGCGATGATGGTTTTTTTGTTTTTCATTTTATTTTATTTTTAGGGTTTATGTAAATATAGACGATTGACTTTTCAATTCCTTACCGTTCATGTAAATTATTTCTTAACTTTTATTTAAGTTGTTGTTTATCAATGTTTTTAAATTGTCTTTATCTGCGTGAGGTAGTAGAACCATTTGACTTAAACTCTGTTTTATGGCATCATTCATCATAGCAGATTGTATTTTAAAGGCTCTGCATAATTTGCAAATACTCATATGGAATTTTAAAGCCGTTTCTTCTTTAAAAGATAATTGTTGCTGCTCTTCTTTCTTCAATAAAAGGTAGGTAGCCTGCTTGCAACATAAGTTCCAGCCGGTGCCTTTATCAAAGTAGGCTATGTTTTTATCTTCGGCACTCATGCTTTTATCCAGTTTTTTTCGAGGCATTCACGCATTTGCAACTTTGCC
Source organism: Bacteroidota bacterium (assembly GCA_003153315.1). Classification (GTDB taxonomy): domain Bacteria; phylum Bacteroidota; class Bacteroidia; order B-17B0; family Aurantibacillaceae; genus PALSA-968. The sequence goes on along the minus strand of PLYA01000065.1, from coordinate 2,436 downwards.
CGGTGTATGATGACCCAGTAGTTAGACGAAGTAATATCCAGTTCCTTGCAAATGGTTGAACTTTCTTCTTCTTCCAGGTATTTTAAAGAAAATACCGACGACCATACTTTAGGAAGTTTATCCAAGCATTTGGCCAGTATGTTTTTAAACTCTTTCTGCTCTATATTATTTTTATCAAGCGAGTTCCACGATTTTGGAGCAGTTTCTTTTTTCCATTCTCCTTTTATAAAACCTTCTTCGGTAAAGTAATGGCTGTAGGCTACTTTGTATTGTTCACTCTCTTCAAACGATTGCTGCGGGTGTGCGGCTTTTTTGCGGTAATGGTCTATCACCTTGTTTTTTAAGATAGATACCAGCCAGGTTTTCTCGGCGGCTTCTCCTTTAAAACTGTCTTTTGCTTTCAGGGCAGACAGAAAAGTTTCCTGCACCAAATCTTTTGCGGTTTCTTCATCGTTTACACGGTTGTAGGCAAAGGCATATAAGTAATCGGCATAGCTGTCAACCCACTTTTCGGGGTTTATTAAGGCTACTGTGCTTGTTTGGCTCATGTGGTAAAGCTAAGTATATTTAGAAATAGTTGGGCGTTCCGGCAGATTACTGCCGTCGGGCTTTACGTTACAAGCTTTTGATTACAAAAGGCTTTCCACTACAATCCCTAATGCACTATAACCAAGCGTTTATTTATCACATCCTCACTGCTTATAATACTTATATTATAAACACCCTCATTTAAGCTACTTGCATCAATAGTTGTTTTGCCGTTTATGCTTTGACTTAATACAAGTTTACCATTTACATCATACACCTGCATAGTTTGTTTTGTCGTGCTGTTTGGCTCTAGAACAAAACTACCGGTGTTTGGATTTGGGTAAATACTAATTAAATTTTGAGAAATAAATTTACCTATCCCTATAGTTTCATAACAAAGTACGGTTTCAGTGCCTAAAGTGTTTTCAACAAAAACTGTATCATAAGCCAAACCAAAAGTATCTTTTGCGTTTCCTCCAAAGCCATAACAGATTGGAATTGTTACCGAAGGAATAAAAACCAATTCGTTACAATTACTGGTTCCCAGACTATCGGTTTTCAAAAGATGAAAGTCTTTGCCACCTGAACCAAAATCGCCGGTTTGCCCGCCCATAGTATAGCCACCATCTTTATTTTGTATGAGTGCATAAATGAGATTTGAACCTGTGCCATATGTTTTTGCCCATTTCAAAGAGCCAAGCGAATCTGTTTTTATAAGCCAGGTATTTGTTTCACCCGATTCATAATGTCCTGCCAGTGCATAACCCCCATCTTTGGTTTGTTTTACGCAGGTTCCAATTTCATCTTTATTCCCTGTCCACGCATACGTTTTAACCCATTGTAAATTGCCTGCTGAATCTGTTTTAAAAAGACAAGCACCGCTACCGTTATTTCCGGTAATAATAAAACCCTTGTGAGTAGTTTGTTCAAATGACATACCATAACTATTGCCGCCTGTAAAAAAATAATACTGTTCCCAAATAACTGTATCAGTGGGGGCTATTTTAGCCAGATATATTACAACCCTAGAGGCAGCATTATATGCGTAGCTGCCTAATAACATATATCCTCCGTCTGGCATTTGCTTAATAATACTTCCATAACTATCATCACCACCACCCGTTATTCTTTTTGTCCATTGTAAGTTGCCAAGCGAATCGGTTTTAAAAGTATATATATTCATGTAAACAGAATTAGAACCTGAACTTCCGGCTACTATATATCCTTTATCGCTAGTTTGTTGCGCATATTGCCCGAAGTCGTAATTTAACCCATAACTTTTAGACCATTGGTAAGTTCCATCTTTTGAAATTTTAAGAAGAAGAACTCGATTTTGTACAACATTCTCAATGGTATAACCTGTAATAATATATCCACTATCGACAGTAGGAGCTATATAACTGCCTACATCTATATTGGGGCCTCCATACGTTTTTGTCCATTGTATTACACCATCTGAATCGGTTTTAACTACATACACATCATAATCACCGGCAGAACCTGCACTGGTACTGCCTACTTGAATGTATCCACCATCAACAGTTTTACTAAATGCCCCACCAGTTTCATCGCCTGCAGAGCCATAGGCTTTTTGAAAAGTGGTTTGAGCATAACCACTAACTGAAAAGACAAACAGTAGAATTGAAATTATTTTTTCTTTCATAGGCAAATATAAAACAAAAATGCCCTGTATTACTGCAATGCTCTTTTGTGTCGGAATATCTCTTTCCGTGCTTGGAACATCTCTTTCCGTGCTTGGAATACTTCTTTCCGTGATGGGAATACTTCTTTCCGTGATGGGAATGTTTCTTTCCGTGCTTGGAACGTTTCTTTCCGTGATTGGAATGTTTCTTTCCATGCTTGGAATGTTTCTTTCCGTGCTTGGAATGTTTCTTTCTTGTACAGGAA
>PLYA01000036.1 GCA_003153315.1 Bacteroidota bacterium | reverse complement strand
TTTGCACCCGATAAAAACCTGGGAGCTTATATAAATAAAATAACAAAGCGTAACATGTTGTTATGGGATGGTGCTTGTATGGTACACGAAATATTTTCGTTAGAAAAAATTACTAAACTGAAAATACAACATCCGCAAGCACAATTAGTCGCGCATCCCGAATGTGAAGCCGTTGTATTAGATAAGGCTGATTTTATTGGTAGTACAACGGCTATTTTAAACTATACTAAAACAAATCCATGTAAAGAATTTATAGTAGCAACCGAAACGGGTATTTTACATCAAATGATAAAAAACTCACCTAAAAAAACATTTATTCCGGCACCACCAAATAACAGTTGTGCTTGTAACGATTGTCCGCATATGAAGTTAAATACATTGGAAAAAATTTACTTAACATTAAAATATGAGCAACCCGAATTATTACTACCGGTTCATTTAATAGAAGCGGCTAAAAAACCAATTTTACGAATGTTGTCTTTATCTTAAAATTAAAATTAAATTTGGAGTGTAGATGAAGAAGGCCTTAATAGTAATTTTAGTTTTTAATTTTTTTATAGGGTACGCTCAAAAAAGCGATTCTACAACTGCTAAAAACGGATACAATATTTTTTATTTCGATAATGGAAAAAAATCATCAGAAGGAACCATGAAAAATGGTAAAGCTGATGGTTATTGGAAAAACTATTATAAAACCGGAATATTAAAAAACGAAGGTAATCGTAAAGAATTTCTTTTAGATAGTATTTGGAAGTTTTATAACGAAAAAGGACAGTTAACAAAAACATTTAATTACTCAAAAGGTAAAAAAAATGGGTACATCACAACGTATGATTCTGCCGGAATAATTGTTTCTAAAGAAAATTATGTGAACGATTTAAAACAAGATACATCATACATTTATTATAAAACAGGGTTGGTAAAACAAAACATTCCGTTTAAAAACGGTAAAGCTGATGGTGTATCATATATATATTCTCCAGATACTCTTGTAACTAATATAATTCACTACAAAATGGGTTATATAGAAAAACAAGAAAAAATAAATCAAACTGATGAAAATGGAGTTAAGCAGGGTATGTGGAAGAAATTTTACAGTAATGGTGCTATAAAAAAAGAAGAGCGTTATAAAGATGGTGCTGTTGATGGTTATGTAAAAGAGTATGATAGAAAAGGAAATTTAGATGATATAAAAAAATACGCATTTGGTAAAGAAATAAAAGATGCTCCTGAGCTTGCTAAATTAGATGTTTTTAAAGCGTATTTTGATGATGGTAATGTAAAGTATGAAGGTGGTTATGTAAACGGTGTTCCTATGGGTACACATTATAAATATCATCTATCTCGCAGATGCGATACCGTTTTAGTTTATATAGATTCATTAGAGGCAAATGAAAAACAATTTCGTTGTTTTAATATTTCTGTAGCCGATTCGGCTTTCAATTTTCAAGAAGGATATTTAATAGAACGTGGCCCGGTTGATTCTTTACGTCGTCGCCAAAAAGAGTGGATAGAATATAACATTACCGGAGAGTTTCGTTCTAAAGGCACTTATGTTGATGATAAACGTATAGGTAGTTGGGAATTCTTTTACCCAAATCAAAAAATAGAACAAAAAGGGAAGTATGATAAAAAAGGCCGTTTGCAAGGACCCTGGAATTGGTACTATAATAATGGAAACGTTTTAATGAAAGAAAACTACCAGAACGATAAATTAGAAGGAGAATATGAGGAATATACAGAAGATGGAAAACTAATTACTAAAGGAGAGTATTTAGATGGTGATAAAGAAGGACCGTGGTTTTATCAAATATTAAATTATAAAGAAAATGGTGTGTATCATAATGGCATGCCAGATAGTGTATGGAAAGCCTATTATGTAAAGGAAAATAAACTGAGGTTTGAGGGTGGATTTTTAAATGGAGAACCTGATGGAAAACATACATACTATTATGAAAACGGAAAACCCCAAGCAAGCGGTAAGTATGTGGGCGGACAAAAAGATGGTAACTGGAATTACTTTGATGAAAATAATTTTTTAGTACTAACTATTACATATAGAAACGGAGAAGAAGTGAAATGGGACGGAAGAGATGTGCCTGCACTGGAAGATAATTTAAAAGTTTTTCAAGACACGAAAACGAATCAACCAAAAGAAGACACTAAGAAGGATAAGTCGAAAAAAGAAAAATCGGTTGATTGATGAATAAAACCGATAAACATATTTCGGATACCAACGGCTATAAAAGCATAATAGAAAATTTGCCGTTACCAATAGCTATAATTTCTTTCGAGGGAAAAATTCTTTTTGCAAATAAAAAAGCTGTCGAATTATCAGGTCTAACCAAGAAAGAGTTTAATCTAAAAAATGCGTACGATTTTGTTAAGCCGCAATTTATAAACAAATTAAACGAACGTCGAAAGAATTTAATACTAGATAAAGAACTTCCTCCTATTGAAATAGAAGTAAAAAACAACAAGGGTAAGTCGGTTTTTATAGAAATAAAATCATCGTATATTTTATATAAAAATTCTCCCGCTATACAAGTTATTTTTTCAGATACGGCGATTAATAGACAATTGTTAGAAGAAAAAACAAGAACAAAGGAGGTTAAAAAAATAAACTTGCAATTAAAAAAAGAAATAGATCTTAGAACGCAATCGGAACAAAAACTAAGAGCAATTTTTGAAAGCGGCACCCAATTAATGTGGACTGTTAATAAAAACATTTCTCTAACATCTTTTAATGAAAATTATAGAGAAGCTATTTATAACGCGTACGGCGTTTATCCACAAATAAATACAGATTTAAATAAGCCTAAAATAAAATTTGCTCCAGATGACTATCATGCTTTTTGGGATGAAAAATATGCAGAAGCTTTTTTAGGAAAAACAGTCGAATTTGAAACTGAAACAATTACTCTAAGCGGTGAAAAGAAACATAGATTTGTTACTTTACATCCAATACGTAATAATAAAAAAGAAATAGTTGAAGTTGCCGGGCAGGCTCATGATGTAACACAGCAAAAAAAGGACCAAAAAGAAATTACCCATAAGCAATCGCAATTAGAAGCTATTATTAACACTACCGATGATATTATTTTTTCGGTAGATAAACATTATAGAATCTCCGAATTTAATAATGTACTAAAGCGCGTTGTAAAAATAAGGCATGGGGTTGATATAAAACCGGGCGTACTTGTTTTTGATATTTTACCGGCCCAATATCATGAAGATGTAAGAACCAAGTATAATAGGGCTTTAGCCGGAGAAAGTGTTTTAGCAATTGAGAGATTTGATATGGAAGGTCGTGAGCGAGTTTATGAGGCTCACTACAGTCCAATTAAGATTGGAGGCAAGGTAACCGGAATAGCTGTTTTTTCAAAAGATATAACAGTTAGAGAAAATGCTCAACAAGAGGTATTAGATAAACAGTCTCAGCTTAAAACAATAATAAACACAACGAACGACATTATTTTTTCGATGGATAAAAATTATAATGTAGTTCAGTGTAACGAAGTCTTACGAGAAATTGCGTTATATCGTACGGGAAAAGAAATGTACCCCGGTATGAATTTTTTTGATTTCCTCCCACCGGAAATGCATAAGGAATTAAAAAAAACATACGATAGAGCATTAAAAGGAGAAAACGTGGTGGCTGTAGAAACCTTTTTTCATCCTAAAATAAAAAAAATACGTAGCTACGAGGCAAACTATAACCCTATAGTAATAAATAACAAAATAGTTGGCGTATCAGTTTTTTCTAAAGACGTTACTGAACAAAAAGACATTCAGCAAAAAATATTAAACACCCAAACACAACTTGCCGCTATTATTAATAACACAACCGATATTGTGGTTTCTATCGATAAAAACTACAGCATTGTACAATTTAACCAACTATTGTTTGGGATGGTTAGAGGTAGAAACGGAGTTGAATTAAAAGAGGGTATGTCTGTTTTTGAAACCATGGATGCCAGTCATCACGACGACATGAAGAACATTTACCAACGTGTTTTTACTGAGGGAAAAAGCTTGGTGGCTGTAGAAATTTTTAGTGTTGGCGGAAATAAAAAACGATATTTTGAAAGTAATTACAACCCTATTAAACAAGGCTCCGAAACGGTTGGCATAGCTATATTTTCTCGAGATATAACAGAAAAAATAGCATCTGAAACAGAACTGCGCGAAGCATTGAGAGAAAAGGAAATTCTATTAAAAGAGGTACACCATCGCGTAAAAAACAACCTACAGGTAATTTCAAGTATACTTAACCTGCAAACCTCGTATGTAAAAGACAAGGAAACTGCTAATATTTTAAGGGAGTGCCAAAACCGTATTAAAACAATGGCCTTTATACACGAGTCATTATACCAAACAAAAGACTTTTCGCAGATAAATTTTAGTGAGTATATTACCAATTTAGTAAAGAACCTTTTTTACTCATATGATGCTAATCAACAAAAAATTAAAGCAAATTTTGATGTTGATACAATATTTCTTAATTTAGATACCTCAATTCCTTGTGGACTGATTGTAAATGAACTCGTATCTAACGCTTTTAAATACGCATTCGCCGATGGTTCGCAAGGTTTCATCACGGTTAAATTAAAAAATATTGGAAATAATAAAATAAAAATGCTTGTTGCCGATAACGGAAAAGGAATGCCGGCTAACATAGATTTTAGAAACACAGAATCGCTAGGATTACAACTTGTAAATATTTTAACAGAACAAATAAACGGAACCATAACCTTAGATAAAACAAACGGAACTTCATTCGAAATAATATTTTAATTTATGTCAAACACCATTAACATACTTGTTGTTGAAGACGAGAGCATCGTTTCAAAAGACATCCAAAACAGCCTTAAAAAAATAGGTTATAGCGTAATTGGTTCTTGCAACAACGCCGAAGAGGCAATTGAATTGGCAACCGAGCTACACCCTGATGTAGTTTTAATGGACATTATGCTTAAGGGTACCTTAACCGGTATCGACGCGGCTGATAAAATAAAACTGCTTAATATTCCTGTTATATTTTTAACAGCCTATGCTGATGAAGCTACGCTTGCAAAAGCAAAAGTAACCGAACCTTATGGCTATATTTTAAAACCGTTTAAAGAAAAGGATTTAAATATCTCTATTGAAATGGCAATCCATCGCCACAAAAAATTAACCGAACTAAGAAAAGAAAGAGATTTTTTATATTCAATAGTTGAAAATAAAGAAGGCGCAAAAGATGTTCTATTTGTAAAATCAAACAGTCGTTTAGTAAAAATCAATACAAAAGATATTTTCTTTATTGAGGCACTAAAAGACTATGTAACCATAAACACTGAGCTTATGCGTTACACTATTCACTCAACTATGAAGGATATTGAGAAGAAAGTAGCGCCTAATGAGTTTATGCGCGTACATCGTTCGTTTATTGTTAGAGTGGATAAAATTGTTGCCATAGAGAATCACAACCTTATTTTAGAAAAAGATAAAAAACCAATTCCTATTGGTGGGTCTTATAAAGACGAGCTTTTACAGCGATTAAACATGGTTTAATCTTTTCTTAGTAAGAGCGCAACCAATTTTGTTGTAATTTTGCGCTTCTTAAAAATGCAATCATCTTACGATATAATTGTTGTTGGTGCTGGTCATGCCGGTTGCGAAGCTGCCGCTTCTGCTGCCAACATGGGTTCAAAGGTTTTATTAATAACCATGAACATGCAAACCATTGCCCAAATGAGCTGCAACCCCGCCATGGGTGGCATTGCCAAAGGACAAATTGTAAGAGAGATTGATGCCATGGGCGGTTATTCGGGTATTATATCCGATAAATCTGCCATACAATTCCGTATGCTTAACCGTAGCAAAGGCCCCGCTATGTGGAGCCCGCGTACGCAAAACGACAGGATGATGTTTGCTAACGAATGGCGCAAAATGCTGGAGCAAACACCTAATGTAGATTTTTGGCAGGATACCGTAAACTCTTTACTGATAAGCAAAGATGGTAAACGAGTAGAAGGTGTTGTTACCGGAATGGGCATTCAGTTCAAAGCTAAAGCGGTTGTACTTACCAATGGCACTTTTTTAAATGGATTAATTCACATAGGGGAAAAGAATTTCTCGGGTGGAAGAACCGGAGAGAAAGCTGCTTTCGGCATTACCGAACAATTAGTTGCACTTGGTTTTGAAAGCGGACGCATGAAAACAGGCACACCTCCTCGCTTGGATGGTCGTTCTATAGATTATTCTAAAACAGAGTTGCAGGAAGGTGATGAACACCTCGATAAGTTTTCTTATTTGGATGGAACCTCTCCTTTTATGGGTGCAAACGCAAAAAAGCAAGTGCCTTGCCACATTACTTATACCAACCAACAGGTACACGATATATTAAAAACGGGCTTCGAGCAATCTCCCATGTTTGCCGGACGCATTCAGGGTCGCGGACCTCGCTACTGCCCTTCTATAGAAGATAAGATTTCCCGTTTCTCTGAAAGAGAGCGTCACCAGTTGTTTATTGAACCTGAAGGTTGGGATACAGTTGAGATCTACCTGAATGGCTTTTCTACTTCCTTGCCGGAAGACGTTCAGCACAAAGCGCTGCAATTAATACCTGGCTTAGAGAACGCTAAAATGTTCCGCCCGGGCTATGCTATTGAGTATGACTACTTCCCCCCTACTCAGTTAAGGTTAACTTTAGAGACACAACTAATTGATAATCTGTATTTTGCAGGACAAATCAATGGCACTACAGGCTACGAAGAGGCTGCTTGTCAAGGACTTATGGCAGGAATGAATGCCCATTTAAAGATTAGCGAAAATGATAGCCTTATTCTTAACAGGTATGATGGTTATATTGGTGTTTTAATTGATGATTTGGTTAATAAAGGCACCGACGAACCCTATCGTATGTTTACCAGCCGTTCTGAATATCGTTTGCTTTTAAGACAGGATAATGCCGATACTCGCCTCACCCCTATTTCTCATAAACTTGGTTTGGCTTCTGCAGAACGAATGAAAAAAGTTGAGGAAAAGATTAAGAACGCAGAATCTATTATCAGTTATTTTAAGAACAATAGTATTGAACCGGCAGAGATAAATCCCTTTTTAGAAAGTATAAACTCCTCCCCTATCACACAAAAGATGAGGTATTATAATGTGCTTTCTCGTCCTAATATTTCTATTCCGGATATGCTTAGGTACTGTAAAGAGCTGGATAAAAATGTTTCCATGTACAATAATGAGACCATAGAACAAGCTGAGATTTTGATGAAATACGATGGCTATATCGAGCGCGAAAGTGAGAATGCCGATAAGCTAAAAAGGCTGGAGGAATTAAAACTAAGGCCCGATTTTAACTACGATGAGGTGTCAAGTATATCTGCCGAAGCCAGAGAAAAACTAAAGAAAATTAAACCACAAACCCTTGGGCAGGCATCCCGTATTTCGGGCATTAACCCATCAGATGTTTCTATACTTATGGTTTATATGGGCAGATAGTTCCACGTGAAACAATTAGAATTATGAAGAATATAAATACTTGTTTAATATGCGGTTCAATTAACATTGAGCCGTTTTTAGTTTGTAAAGATTACACGGTTTCTAAGCAAGACTTTGAAATAAAGCAATGCAAAGACTGTGGTTTTAAATTCACTTCTCCCCGCCCCCAGGATGCTGATTTGGGTAAATATTATAAGGCAGAGGATTACATTTCTCACTCAGATACCAAGAAGGGGTTGGTTAATAAACTATACCATTGGGTAAGATCTTACACCCTAATTAAGAAGCTGCAATTGGTAATGCAACATAGCAAATTAAAGAGCGGAAAGATATTAGATTATGGTGCCGGAACAGGCGCTTTTTTAAACACCTGCAAAACCAATAAATGGGAAGCTTATGGCATAGAGCCCGATGAGGTTGCCCGTAAGGTGATGGCAGATAAGTTTGGTATTTCTGCATCAGCTTCTTTGGAGGAAGCGCAAACCAGCCATTTGTTTGCCAATTTGGATGTGGTAACTGCCTGGCATGTATTGGAACATGTGCCCGATTTAAAGGAGACTATTTTAACCTTAAAGAACGCCCTGAAGACCAAAGGTATATTTATTGTGGCGGTTCCAAACCCCGAGAGTCATGATGCAAAACACTACAAAGAGTTTTGGGCGGCTTACGATTTGCCAAGACATCTTTGGCACTTTGAACCTAAGGCCGTCACCAAACTATTTTCTGATAATGGCTTTAAGCTGGAAAAAACTCTCCCCATGGTGTTCGATTCTTTTTATGTGAGTATGCTTAGCGAGAAGTATAAAACAGGCTCTAATAAGCTAATAAGTGCTTTTATGAGGGGTTTAATATCCAACATAAAGGCCAATAAAACCGGCAAAGAATTCTCCAGCCAGATTTATATTTTCAGAAAGGTTTAATTAGTTCCACGTGGAACAAAGTAAATAAGCCAAACTATTTCCTTATTCATTTTTCTTTTTCCTTGACGAAAAAGAAACAAAAAGTCAAGACCAAACGATCTGCCACACACGAGGCTAAACTGCTCCGCGTTTGGTCGGGCTGCCCGCTGTTTCAATTTGAGATTAATCTAAATAGTTTCACGTGAAACATCACAATATTTCAAAGAGCAAAATAAAAACCCTGCAAGAACTGCAGGGCTTTTAGTACATATCAAAATAGTATTTATAAAGTATTTGGTAAACTACCAGCCACACCCGATTGGTTTCCACCTCCTGTGGTTTTTCCACCCGGACCTATAATTAACTTAAGCCAGGTACTCCAGTTATAAGTGGTTTTTTTAGTGTTCACTTTACGGTTCCTAAAATACCATACATCGCCCGGGTTTAGGCCTGTTACTTTTGTAATGCTGGTAGTGGTAGCGGGCAGATTAACAATGGTGGTTCCGCCATCTTTGCTCATTTGCCACTCGTGGTGCCCTCCTTTATCGGCAGTAAGCAATACGGTGCCAAGTACCTCGGTGTTTAAGGCCTGGTTTTGCCTTTTACTATGATTGCTGCGCGTTACTACAATAAACCCTGCGCTTATAATAATATTAGCTGCATTAGCCGGGTTGGCATCGGCTTTTACCTGCACCATGGTTTTTAATGCGCGCAGGTCGGTTAGTACTACGGTAAGAGCGGCGTTTCGTGCTGCCACCGTGCCTGTTTTATTTACAACCGCCGTTTCGGTAGTTACTAGCGTCGTAACATCGGTACCAAACTGGGTTAAACTTACTATGTTGGCAGGCCAACTACCAACAGGGAAATTGGCGTTTCCTGTAAGCTTGGTTTGTATAGATTGGGCGCGTATTATTTTATCGCCTATTTTATTGGGCATGTTTAATGCTGCTTTTGGATTGGACATATTTTTTGGTTTTTTATAGTTAATAATTATCAGGTTATAAGAAATGAAGTTTACGTTTTTGCGCCGCGGCGGACTTTTATTCCTGTAAAAAACAGCTCTTATGTTTTTTGTTATACGATTTGCAAAGACGTACATACTTTTTAGTAAATCGTGCAAACGATTTCGCAAATCGGTTGAATGTTTTTGCAACGCTTGCGTGCTTTTTGCAAAGTCGTGCGGAAGATTTGATGAATCGTTCAACTGATTTATCAAATCGTTTATACCTTTTACTAAATCATGCAGATGTTTTTTAAAATTGGGTACATGATTTTTAAACACGCTCATACTTTTTGAGAAATCGTCCGTACAATTTGTTAAGCCGGTTACACTTTTTGCTAAATCATGTGGGTGTTTTGCAAAATCAGTCATACTTTTAAGTTTTTTTGGTAAGATTTCTTTTTCCGGTTTTGCTTTTATTATCAAAACCCTTGGCAAAAGTAGGGTGGGAGCAAGGCGCTTTGCAAGGGCTTGGTAGCGTATGGCGCATGCCGGCTGCCTTTGGCGGGAGATGACCCAATGTGGCGCTATATGGCTTTTAGCTGAACCTGTTTTTTAAGAATATTATTATCAGGCGGTTATGGTAATTGCTAAAATTTTTAGCTTTTTGTTGCTAATTATTTTGTAGTTTTAGGTTTGTAATATGTAATGCAGATGGAACAGATTTTAGTAAAAAAGGAAGTGTACAGGGGTGCAAAGATTTTGAACCCGGAGGTGGTGAACAAAAACAGACCACAAGGAATTATTGATAACCAGGAGTTTATTATGTTGATGAACATATCTAAACGAACGGCATTGCGCTGGAGAACGCTTGGGAAGGTTGCTTATATTGTGATTGGGAAAAAGGTGTATTATAAGGTGGAGGATGTGGAACGAATGATAAACGAAAGTTATGTGAGAAGGGCTTAAGGTTGTTTCGGCGTTTCGACAAGCTCAACGACCGAGAGCAACCGTACCCTGAGCCTGTCGAAGGGTACAATTGTAACATGTTTTTCACAGCGGGCGTTTCGACAAGCTCAATGACCGAGAGCTCAACGACCACTGAATGGGCTCAACGTCCGAAACTTAACACTAACGACAAAAGTATTAATCATCTGCTTTATATTGTGTATAATTCTTAGACAGTTCGGGGAGTTTGTTGTACTCGCTATTAATTAATGCTTCTTTCTTTTTTCGGCTCCAGCCTTGTACTTGTTTCTCTCTATTAAATGCTTCATCAATTCTTTGAAACTCTTCGAAATAAACTAAAACAACGGGTAAGTGCTTTTTTGTAAAATTAGCCCCCTCTCCATTCTGATGTTGTTTAATACGAAGCCCTAAATCTATAGTGCTGCCAGTATAATAAAACCCATTGGCGCATTGTAATATATACATATAGCCCTTCATGATTATAAAAGTAGGGATATTTTTTATTATTTGCTTCGGGCGTTTCGACAAGCTCAACGACCGAGTGGCTTCCGTACCCTGAGCCTGTCGAAGGGTATAATTAGTTGTGTTTGGTTGTTTGGATGTGGAGCGAATGATAAACGAAAGTTATGTGAGGAGGGTTTAAGGTTTTACTTATTTCTTTTTTGTGCCCAGGTTTTTCGCGCTTTTGTTTTGTTGCAAAACGGCTTTTGCATTTAAGGCTGTTACCACCTTTTTGCCTGTTTTGGCTTCCAGTTCTTTGCGTGCTACTTTGGCTACATTGCCGCCCTGTGCGGCAACTTTTTTACTTGCCGAAAAACCCTTGGGGTTTACAGCTTGAGAAATATCTTTTGCAGAAGCTTCGGCAAGCATGTTTAAAATAAGTTCGGTGTTGGTCATGTTATCTCTAAGGTTTTCTTTTTTTAAACCTTTCAACACCTTATACTCTTTGGTGGTTTTGCCCGCCCAAGCTTTGGTAATAATATCAGTAAGGGTGGCAAATTGTTGCCCTTGTTTTAAGCCCCGTTTTTTCCACTCGTCGGTAAGTTCTTTTCTTATTTCAATACTTTTAAGGCGTTGGTTTATCCAGTTTTCGGAGTAGCCCAGTAGTAGGTATTGTTCCAGCGCGCGGTCTATACCAAGTTCGGGGTCTTGCATTTCGTCTAACCGCTCGTTGGCAACCTGCGCCAGCCATAGTTTAAAGGGCTCGGCTTTTGGCGAGGGTATAGATTGTATAAGCCTGAAAAGCTGCTCTGTATCAGCTACATCTGTTTTGTAGTATTTTCCATCGGCAGATTGCATTTTCAGTTGTCCGATTTTTTCGGACAACTCGCTTCCTTCGTTTTTAAGTTTGGTTTTTAAATCGCTCCAGTATTTTCGGGGTCTATCGGTATTGGTTAATATTTCAATAACATCAATAATGGATATGTACCATTTTTCTTGCTCGGCATCCCAAAGGGTTCTTACCTTTTTGTCTTCGAATAGTTGTATGGCGTTTTGTTGTTTCATTTTTATTATTTAGGCGCACGGATTGCAAATCCGCGCAAGCGGATTATCGATGTAATCTTGTATGCGGGTTTGCAAACCCATTAATTGTATTTTAAATAGTCATAAAGACAAACTACCTTTTTAAAGGTTGTATCTTTTTTTACTGTAGCATCATTAAAACAGTCTTTTAAAAATTTCTTTAAATCCTTTAAATCTATGTTTTCCTTTTCTAATAAAGGAATATAATATAATGCATGTACCTTATCGAATGAACTAGTTATGCTTTGAACGGTTCCATATTTTTTTCGAATTTCAGACCTTTTTCTTGCATAGCTATCCGAAGGATAATAGGTTTCGACCTTATTAGTTTTTAAAAACTCAATAAGTTTTTCAGAATGGTTATATGATTTAATAATATTTCCTTTTTCGTCAAGAAGTTTTGCCTTTCTTAAGTGTTTATAAACAGGTAAGTAGACAGAACTTTTTATCATTTGTGGAATTGTAAGTTCAACCAGCTTTATACAGTCGAAATCCTTGTTTTCTAATATTGCGTCCTCTAATATTTCAAGTGCGGTTATTCCTTTATATCCCTGTTCCGTAAAAGAGGTTGCGCCAACACCAATAACAAATTCTATATCCTCAGTATGTTCATTATTTAATAAGTCTCCAACAAGTTTTGTTTTGCTCGAATTATTTGTTTTTACCAAATCATAAACCGCATCCCTTAATTGCCTTAGGATTTTAACTGGTAATCGCTTTTTTAAACTTGCTAAAACCTCGAATAACTCTTTAAAACTATGCGCTTCAATATGCTTGATTGGTAAGACAGATCCGCTTGCAAGAACAATATTACTATCTGATATTTTATTTTTAGTTGCTTTGGACGACCATTCAACAAATATTAAACGGTCTTTAAGTTTTTTTACGCTCTCTGTATCTACACACGCAACAATTGAGTTTAAAAATTCCGTTATATTTTTATCAGAAATAGAATAGCCAATAAAAATAATAGGGTGTTCCACAAAAATGGTAAGCAATTTTGCGGCTAAATAAGCGTTTTTAGAATTGAAATTTTTATAATCCTCCTCTGTTACTACTATGCTATTTGGCTTTGAACAACAACCGTGTATTTTATATAATTCTCCTACCGAAAAAGAATCAGCAAACATAAGTTCTTGTTGTCCGATATAAGGCTTGAAGTCAGAAAATAATTCATTTAAAAAATTATCCCAATTAGTTGTAATAATCCCATCTATTACTGAGCTTTTCAATAGATTTATTTCTTCCTCAAAATCTTTATTTGGAACGGAATGCTTTCTTATATTATTTGCGATCTCAATCTTAAAAGGAGATAATTCGTTTTCTTTGGCTAAATCTTTATATAACTCCCTACTATTCTTAAAAGCAGGAAGCTCCCACCATTTTGCATGAAATTCGTTTCCAATAATGGATGCTAATAAAGGAAGGCTGCCATTTGACTTTGATTGATAATATTCAAACTGCTTATCTAAGTTTAATGTAGAGTAAAAGCTTTCAAGAAAAGTAAGCCAAGTCGGTAAGTTTAAATACCTTCTCGATAACCCTGAACCAATAAATAAGTATGGATTAGTGGAGAATTTTTTTAGATGTAATTCTAATTCGGATTTAAAATCAGAAGAAGAAGTTTTTATCTTTTTTTTCAATGCCATAATTTATAAGCACAAAGTAATGAGCCAAATTAATAAATAAA
This sequence comes from Bacteroidota bacterium, assembly GCA_003153315.1. Classification (GTDB taxonomy): domain Bacteria; phylum Bacteroidota; class Bacteroidia; order B-17B0; family Aurantibacillaceae; genus PALSA-968. The sequence continues at coordinate 224,338 of PLYA01000036.1, read as the reverse complement.
AAGGCAGGTAATTTAAACTTAGATATAATTAAGAGAGGGTTGTTAGGAGTGGGGTTACTTAAAATCAGTCCGTATCCTATAAGCTAAACCGGCTTGCACTAAAAAGGCATCCTGTATTTTGGTGTAGATGGGGTAACTTAATAATTCTGTTTTGGTGCCATACTCATAAGCCTGCGGACTGTAATTAATAGTTCTGCCAAATTCGGCAAAAAGCACAAAGCGTTTTTTGATGTACACATCTACAAAGAGCTTGGCCTGTAGTTCGGCATTTTTTACGTAGTTGTGGTTGGCATCGCTAATTCTATAAGAGCGGGTATAGGATTTGAAGGCAAAACCCGCGTATAGTTTTTGTTTGATGAGGGCAAACTCCAACCGATAGGAGGTGGGCAGCACCCCATACATTTGAAACCTGTCGCTTATGCGCCAGTCTACCCCGGCAAGCGGCACAAAAAAGTTGCCAAAACAATCGCGGTTATAATAAAGCCCGAGTTTTATTTTTAGTTTGGGGTTATGGACGTAAGTAACCAGGCCATAGCCGCCCAGCTGCATATCGTAAGTGCTGATGGGGTTCTTAAAATCTGAACTTAGTTTGGGCATCACAAGACCGAGGGTTTTCCACTTTTTGTTTTTTGTTTCGTGCTGCAAGCCTAAGAATAAAAGGGTAGAATAGAGGTTGTTGGTTTCGGGGTATAAGTTGTTTTTAATAGTTGATTGCAGTTGCTCGCCATAGAAGCGAAGAATAATGGTGTTTTGAGAATCTATTACTAAAGGAACGGTAAGGTTTAGGTAATAGTTGTTGGTTTGGTTTTTACTTTTAAGTGTGTCTTTATAATACGTTGTGTTTACCGACTGGGCGCTTGTATTAATAATATCTACATAGGGTTGAGCGAAAGAGAAGCTGAAGGGAATGAAAAGGAGGAATAAAAGCTTTAGCCTAACGCAGACCGCCATATATTTTATTTTTGGAAGGAGAGCATTGCCCACTCGTTTTTAAGTTCTTTGCCCGTGTTTTTTAGTGCAGTTTTTTCTGCTGCGGCAATAAGCTCGGGGCCATCATTATCAAAAAAACCACTGATTAGCAGTATGCCACCCGGGTTTAGGTGAGCCGCGTATTTACTTATTTCTTTAAGCAATATGTTTTTGTTGATGTTTGCCAGCATTACATCAAAAGTATCGTTCTCGATACTATTAATGGTGCCTTGGTAAAAATCAATAGCCTCTTTGCGGTAACCATTTGCTTTGCGGTTTTCGCGTGAGTTTTCTATGCTCCACTCGTCTATATCAATGCCTATTACGTGTTGGGCGCCCAACTTTTTTGCAATGATGGAAAGGATGCCTGTGCCGCAACCCACATCTAAAACAGATTTGTTGGGCAGGTTTAAACCAAACAAAGCTTTTGACATGAGCCAAGTTGTTTGGTGATGCCCCGTGCCAAAGGACATTTTAGGTTCTATAATAATATCTAAAAGAGGTGGGGTAGGAGCGGGGTGAAAAGGGGCGCGTATGGTACAGAAGTTTTCTATAATAACAGGAGAGAAGCTTTTTTCCCAAACCTCGTTCCAGTTTTGGTTTTTTATTTTTTTTACGCTGTGGGTAAACTTTATTCGGGGATATTGCTGTGAAAGATTTTGCAGAATAGTTTCGTTAAACAAAGGTTGTTGAATGAATGCCTCGAAGCCGGTATCGTTATGTACAAAACTTTCAAAGTTTTCTTCGGATAGAGCAGAGGCTAAAATCTCACTGCCGGGTTCGGGAGGATTTACGGTAAAAGAGACACAAACATATTCCATTTTAAAATGAATTAGTGATTTGTAAAAACTCTTCAGCAACTAAGGATGCCCCGCCAATTAAGCCGCCATCTACATCAGCACAAGCAAATAACTCTTTAGCGTTTTTGGCATTGCAACTACCGCCATACAAGATACTAATTTTATTGGAAACATCGGCCCCATATTTTTCCATAATTGCAAACCGAATAAAGGAATGCATTTCCTGAGCCTGTTCGGGAGTAGCGTTTAAGCCGGTGCCTATTGCCCAAACGGGTTCGTAGGCAATGATAATGTTTTCAATATCTGTTTCGGGTAAATGAAAAAGAACTTCCTGTATCTGGTTTTTTACGGCCGTAAAATAATGGTTGGTTTGGCGTTCGTTTAGTTTTTCGCCCACACAATAAATAGGAATTAGTTTGTGTTTGAGTGCGAGGTTTATTTTTTGTTTTAGTTGATCGGCTGTTTCGTTAAAATATTGGCGGCGCTCGGAATGACCAATAATGAGGTACTTAGCTCCACAAGAAGCTATGGCAGAGGCGCTTAACTCTCCTGTGAAGGCACCACTTTCTGCATGATAACAGTTTTGTGCGCCGATAGAAAAGGAAGGATTTTCCTTTGTTAAGTGAGTAAGTTCGGTAATGAACAGGGCAGGGGGTATGATTATTTTAGTAACCTCGTTATTACTGCCCGAACCAGAAAGAATAGTTTTTACAAGAGCTTGGGCTTCTTGTAAAGTCTTGTTCATTTTCCAGTTGGCAGCAACAATTTTCTTGCGCATAAATAGTTTTATTTAACCCGGATGCGAGGATCGAGAATACCGTAAATGATGTCTACAAAAATATTAATAACCACAAAGAATGTAGCAAATATAAGCGTTGCACCCATTACTACAGGGAGGTCGTTCTTAGTCAGCGCATCGAAAACCTCATAACCAATACCCTTCCAGCTAAACACAATTTCTACAAATACCGCGCCTGCCATCAACCCCGCAAACCAACCTGATATAGCTGTAACAACAGGGTTTAGTGCGTTTTTAAGTGCGTGACGGATAATAATTTTATAAAAGGTTAAGCCTTTGGCTTTGGCAGTACGTATATAATCCTGAGAAAGAACATCCAATAATGAGCTTCGCATAAGCTGCACTACAATAGCTAAGGGACGCATACCTAAAGTTATGGTTGGTAGTATTAAGTTTTTAAGACTGAGGTATTTCTCTCCTGTATAATCATCGTATTCATACAAGCTACCTATCGTTCGAAGTCCCGTATAATCAGCAAGAATATATCCAAACAACCAAGCTATAATTACTCCTACAAAAAATGAAGGAGCAGACATTCCGAGTGCAGAAAGCACAAGGGAGAAGCGATCAAAGAAAGTATCTTTTTTTATAGCCGCAATAATGCCTAAAAATATACCCACAATGGTGGCCAGAATAATAGAGCTAAGTGCTAATACCGCTGTTTCGGGTAAGGTTTCAATTATAATTTCCGAAACCTTTCTTTTGGTAATGTATGAACGACGGAAATAGGGATATTTTGCAACCATACAACCGCCCTCCCCAAAAGAACACAAGTATTTATAAGAGTATTTTTCTTTGTCTAAATAAAAACCGCTCTTCTTATCTTTCTCGTTGTGAAAAGAAATAACAGATAAGTCGTTCAGGTAAATAAAGTATTGAGTAAGTACCGGCTTATCTCGGCCCAAATCTCTGTTAATAGCTTCTACAGCATCTTTGTTGGCGCGTTGCCCAAGCAATACTGTTGCGGGGTCTCCGGGAAGAACATTAAATAAAAAGAAGATGGTAGTTATTACACCCAACAACACCACAAACCCATAAAACACTTTTTTAAGAATAAACTTTATCACTAACCAAAAATGAGAGGTTTAAAGTACACAAATTTTTTTATCAACAAATAATAATTAGCCAGATATATGTTTTTTGTGGATTAACATTTAATCTTGATGAGTAAAATTAAAACTTTTACAAGTTGTTTTTAATCTGCTGTTTCCTAAAAAGAATCTTATGGGGTTTTTAAGGAGAGGGCATTGACAATAAAAAAACCGCTACCAAATTCGTAGCGGTTTTTATTAAAAGACAAAATCTAAAAATTATTTTTTATCTGATGTAGTAGTTGCAGTTCCAGATTTTTTGCAGCAAGATTTACCGTCTTTTTTGCAATCTTTCTTACATTCTTTTTTGTTTTTGTCATCACCTTTTTTGTCATCGCCAAAAGTTGAAGCTGACACGGTAGTTGCTCCAACAAAAGAAGCTAATGCTAAGGTTAAAAAGATTTTTTTCATGGTTTTGTTTTTTTAATTATTTAGAACAAATGTAGTTAATTATTGAATTGTGCGCGGTTAAAAATGTCAAAATTTTACCAAACCTCTGCATGTATGTTTGTTGGACGGAACATTTTGTTGGTTTCCTTTACATTAAAAGCGTCATAAAACTCTTTCATGTTGCTCATTGGCCCATTTGCCCTAAAATTACCCGGACTGTGTGGGTTGGTAGCAATTTGTTGTTTTAAAGCTTCGGGACGCGATAAAGTTTTCCAACCCTGAGCCCAGGCAATAAAGAAACGCTGCTCACCCGTAAAGCCATTTATTACCGGAGATTTTTTTCCTTTTAAAGAAAGCTCATACGCATAATAGCTCATGGTTAAACCGCCTAAATCGGCAATGTTTTCGCCGAGAGTTAATTGTCCATTTACATGAAGCGTATCAATAGCTATATACCCATTAAACTGGTCGCGAATAACGCCCGTTCGAGCGTTAAAGTTTTTCATATCTTCTTCTGTCCACCAATCTTTTAGGTTCCCGTCCGCATCATATTTCGCACCTTGGTCGTCAAAACCGTGTGTAAGTTCATGCCCAATAATAGAACCCATTACACCGTAGTTTGCCGCATCATCCGCCTTCACATCAAAAAAGGGTGGTTGCATAATGCCCGCAGGAAAAACAATCTCGTTATAGCTGGGATTATAATAAGCATTTACAGTAGGTGGAGTCATTCCCCATTCAGTTTTATCAACAGGTTTGCCTATTTTATCAATCATTTCTTTATATGTATAATGCCCCGAACGTAATACGTTGGCAACATACGAATCGTTGGTAATTGTTAGCGTAGTATAGTCTTTCCATTTATCGGGATAACCTAATTTACGCATTATTTTATCAAGTTTTTCCATAGCTTTTTGCTTCGTTACATCACCCATCCATACACGTGTTTTAATGCGCTCTCTAAAGGAAGTGGTGAGGTTATCTACCATTTCGTTTACTTTCTTTTTAGATTCTGCATCAAAGTATTTGTCAACAAACAGTTGCCCCAGAGCTTCGCCTATGCTATGGTCTATAGTAGCCAAAGATCGTTTCCAGCGAGGTTTCATTTCTTTAGCACCTTGTAAGGTAGTTCCATAAAAAGAGAAATTTTCTTTAACGAAATGAGCGCTTAAAAAAGAAGCAGTTTCATGAATCAAACACCACCTGAAATAGGTTTTCCAATCGGCAACAGAAACACTGGTTACCATTTGATTTAGTTTATCAAAATAAAGAGGCTGCCTAACAACTACATCTATAAACGGGTTAACAACTGCCGCAGTTGTTATATATAAATTGAAATTTAGATTGCTTTGTTTTTTAAAGAAATCGACTTTGGTAAACTTGTTATATTGTTTTTCGTCATCACGTAATTCTATACGTCCCATGGATGCATCAGCCATTTGACTTTCGATGTTAAAAACTGTTTCAGCATTTTTTACAGCCACATCCGCTTTATCACCCAGTAAAGAAAACATATTTTCAATATGTTTTTTATAAGCTACACGTATGCTTTCATATTTAGCATCGGTATAATACATCTTATCAGGTAAGCCCAAACGAGGTTGTGTAAAATAAACGGCGTTTGCATTACTGTTTTTCATATCGGCTTCAACTGCAAAACCAAATAAACCCGATATACCTTTATTGTGGAATTCTGCAACTGTCTTAAACAAATCATTTTTATTGACAATTTTATTAATACTTACAATATAAGTTGCAATAGGAGAGAAACCTTCTTTTTCAAGCTTTAAAGTATCCATGCTTATGCGATAAAAATCACCTATTTTTTGTCTGTTGCTTCCGGGCTTTGCAAACTTATCATTGGCACATTCTTCTAATATCTTTTTAAGGTTATCATAATTACGGTCAACAAGCTCGTTAAAGCTGCCCCAACGGGATTCTTGCGCAGGAATTTGCGTGTTTTTTAACCAAGTGCCGTTGGCATATTGATAAAAATCATCACAGGGGTCAATGCTTTTATCCATATCGGCAAGTTTAATGCCGGGGTTTTGCGCGGTTACATTCATAATAGTAAGTGCTACAATTGTTGTTTTAATAAGTACGTTCTTCATGTTAAGTATTTGTAAATTTTTAACGAATATATAGCTTGTTTTAATATACCGTATTGTTTTTTTATATTATGTATGAAAAAGGATTAACGGAAAGAGATTGTTTCGGTGTTTTAATAAACACTATATGCCCTTTATGAAAAGAGGGTTTATTTTAGCACTTCTTTAAAAACCTCTTCGTATTTTTTGGTAATGGTTTCGACAGAATATTTTGTAATAACGGTTTCGTAGGCAGAATTAGTGATGTCTTTTCTTAAACTAGCATTATTTAAAACCTCATTAATACTAATCGCAAGTGCTTTGGCATCTTTGACATCGCAAACCAAACCGTTGCCTTCTACCACTTCTTTTAAACCGCCTGCACTGGTTGTTACTACGGGTACTTTATATATAAAAGCATCCAGCACACTGCTGCCCAACCCCTCTTCTTCCGAGCTCATAGTAAACACATCAAAAACAGAAAAGAAATCTTCCACATCATCTACGTGCCCCATTAAATGATACCAGCGGCTAACATTTAATCGGGCAATTTCTTTTTTAACATTATGCCGCAAAACGCCTTCGCCAAAATGCAGAAACATAAAATCATCACGCATTTGTGATAAGTGATAAATAGTCTGCACCATGGTAATGGGGTCTTTATGCTGAACAAGCGCTGCAACCGTTGCAACAATTTTTTTGTTATGCCAACCTTTAAAGTGGATTAGTTTTTTGGCACGCTCTTCATTTAAGCTTTTAGCAATAGCAATTTCAGGAACTAAAGAAACATTACTTAGCCCAAAGTTTTCTAAAATACTTTTTATAGCCATGGATATGGCTATTATTTTATTCGTGCGTTTATACTTTAGTTTGGTAAAAAAACCGGAAGGAACAAAATCTACCCGGCGTGTATAAACCGTAGGCACTTTATGAAAGAATGAAGATATAACACCATACATTTGTCCGGAAGATGTTTGTGCGTGTATGATACTGATATGGCGGGCTCGTTTTATTAAGCACCAAATAGCTTGTAGCCCATTATTGACAGCATAAATAGGGATACCTAGGTCTTTAGTTTTTTGATGCAAAGGAAAATTTTTTCGACAAATTAATTCTACTTCGTGTCCCTGTTGTATAAACCCTTGAATATTGTAAAGTGTTTGTCGCTCACCACCGCGCCATGTTTTTTCAGTATTAACCTCTATGATTTTCACGGGACAAAACTACACATTATACTCGTCGTTGTGAAATAGTAACTGAGTAAAAAACACACAAAAGGTTAAACCCGCCTGTGTTTCAAGCGTATCTTCATTAATAAATGACAACAGTTCAATCAACAAAAAGAAAATAAAAAAAACCGATAATTTCTTTTTCGAGAAAAAAGGCGCGAACAAATGAATTAAAAAAACCAACAAACCAACAAGGCCTAAAGCGACTGTGACCGCTAAGTATTGGTTATGCGAACGCAGTTGCCACTCTTTTTGTAAACGGGTGTTCTCTTTTTTATATTGATCTTTAAAGGCCATTTCAACATCTCCAGTTCCAACACCAAACCATGGATTTTGCTTTATGATATGATAGGCTGTTTTCCAAAACTCAAGGCGCATGGTAAGAGAATGCCCGTTTGTTTCATGTTTACATCTATAGCGATCTATTTCCCATAATATTTCATGTATGCGCGTACGTATATTGGTTGGGTTGGTATACAAATAATTAGGATAGCCGTTTTCTATACATCTAATATCTGTATCGGTCAATTTTGAAAATCCGGCAGAATCTTTTGTAAGACCTTTTGAAGTCAGATATCTCATAAGTGTATATCGCAGAGGGTTTTTTTTTGCATCTAAACTATCATAATTTAAATTACTCCTTTTGACCCATCCTTTTTTTAATTCTTCTTCACACATCAAAATATAGATGTAGTTGCCATTTTCGGTGAGCCTGTAATTTTTTTCGTGATAATATGCGTGCCCCTGCTTAGTATAATCAGGCAATGTTTTAAAATCTATTTCATTTATAAGATATAACTTTTGATACTCATCTCTTATCAAATAAACGGTGTAAAGAAAAGCTCCGCCAACCAAAATCAAGAATATTGTTTTAAAAACGACGGATTGTTTTGAAAACAGGAAAATAATAATTCCAACTATTGCTAAAATGCTTAGTATAATAAGCCCTGTAAAGGATTGCAGGAATATTAAAAAGAAAAGAAGCCACCCAATAACTATTAAATAAATAGGCTTCTGTTTAAGTAATAAAGGCTTTAAGAAACAGAAAAACATATAAACGATGGAAAGGACTATCATTAATGAGAACCGTATATGTGATTCGAAAAGAGAGATATCCCTTACGTTATGAACCTTCTTGTGCAGAATTCCGAAATAAGCAGCCGTGCTACAAAACGAAGCTATTATACAGGCCAAAACAAAAAAGTGCATCACCAAATGATAATCTTTCTTTATGAGGGGAGGAGAGGTAAAAAACAAAAGGGGCAACCAAAGCATAGGAAGCTTGGTTTTCAAATCTTTTAGGCCATAAGCATAATCACTGGTCCATAATAAACCTATTACATAAAAAAGATAAATGGCAACAAAAGCCCAAAAAGCTTTAGATTTTTTTATCGCGTTCCATTTGCTTACAAAGTTTCTTTCTATTACCCAGTTGCCAAGTAAAACAAAATAAGAAACACTAACTAAAAAGCGGGATAGCGGCATACCGACCGCAATAAGGATTAAGCCAAAAAGAAAAACATTTTTATGCGTTAGGTAACCTTTTAACTGCATGTGTTGTTATTTGGTAAGCCGACCCCAAACACCCAACGGAAGCTTTACACCGCTCTTGGCTTGTAAAAACAATTCTCCGGTTTGTAAAGCAGACTTGTGTTGTTTAGCATAGGAACGCAAAAAGTTCTCAATTATTATACTGCTAAAGCCTAATGAGTATGCATTTAATATAAGTAAGTGTTTTTCAGGGTTTAAAACTTTAAGAACCTCCCCCATCATTTCAGCTATGTTGTCTTCCAGTTTCCATTTCTCGCCATTAGGACCATGCCCATAAGCGGGGGGATCTAAAATAATACCGTGATATAAATTCCCTCTACGCGATTCTTTTTTTACAAACTTCATCGCATCATCTACCATCCAGCGGATGTTATCTAAGTTAGATAATTGCATGTTTTCATTAGCCCAGGTAACCACTTGTTTTATACTGTCTACATGGGTAACATCAGCACCCGCTGCTCTTGCTGCCAAAGAAGCGCCGCCGGTGTAAGCAAAGAGATTCAAGAACTTGGGCTTCTCAATATCTTTTAGAAAGGAAACAATAGCGTCCCAATTAACAGCTTGTTCGGGAAAAACACCAACATGTTTAAACGATGTTAGGCCTAACCTAAATTGTATGGCAGACTTTTGGGTTTTAAACTCATAACCAATCTTCCACTGGTCGGGCATTTGTTTGAATTTCTTCCAATCTCCGGCGGAGCTTGAGCGGGGAATAAATTTAACGTGCGCTTGTTTCTCCCAATCGGCGTTGCTCCATGTTTTGGGCCAAACAGCCTGTGGTTCGGGACGGATGGTAATATACTGCCCAAAGCGTTCCAGCTTTTCAAAATCTCCAACATCAAACAATTCGTAATCTTTCCAGTTTTCCGGACTAAGTAATTCCATCGTGTAAATTTAATGTAATTTAAAGCAACAGTATTTTATCTTAGCTCCTCTGGCTGAAAAAAGCTGCTCGTAATGGGTTTTAATATTGGTTAGCTCCTCTTTACCCGAAGGGTTATTTTCATACAAATCATTCGTAGAATATAGCAAGGGCAACTTATTATCTGCAATCACTTCCAGTGTATATTCATAAAAAGTAGTGCTGTCTGTTTTTAAATGAATGAGTCCATCTTTTTTGAGAAACTTCTTGTATCGGTTCAAAAACAAAGGGTTTGTTAATCGTTTACGCGTACGTGTTTTTTGTAGTTGAGGGTCAGGAAAAGTAATCCATATCTCATCTATTTCGTTTTCGGCAAAGCAGTATTCTATAAAATCAATCCGGGTGCGCACAAAAGCCACGTTTACCATATTATTCATACTGGCATACTTGGCACCCGTCCAAATACGATTGCCCTTTATATCAACACCAATATAGTTTTTCTTGAGGTTATTCTGTGCCATACCAACCGTGTACTCTCCTTTGCCACAGCCTAATTCAAGAATGATGGGGTTTTGGTTTTCAAAGTACTCTTTGTGCCATTTGCCCTTTAAAGGATGCCCATTCTTTATCTCTTCAAACGGGAGATAGCTACAGTTTTGGAAGGTATCAAACTCGGCAAATTTTTCAAGCTTATTTGGCATAACGGCGACAAAAGTAATTAGAATTTGGGGTTTCTTTTAGTTACTTTTACTGCCCTAATGGCTAAAACCAAATCTTCCTTTTTTTGTCAAAGTTGCGGTTACCAATCGGTTAAATGGCTTGGTAAATGCCCCTCTTGTGATACCTGGAATTCTTTTATAGAAGAAATTACCGTTAAGGAAACCAAAAACAACAGTGGTTCTACTTCTTTGGGTAAGGCGCGCAAGCCCTTATTAATAAATGAAATTACTGTTGAGAACGAACAACGCTTTTCTACCAATGATGCAGAGCTGGACAGAATCTTAGGCGGCGGTATTGTGCCTGGTTCATTAGTGTTGTTTGGCGGAGAGCCCGGCATTGGTAAATCTACCCTGATGTTGCAGGTAGCCCTTCAGGCAAAAGGAATTAAAATACTATATGTGTCGGGTGAGGAGAGCGAGCAACAAATACGCATGCGCGCTGAGCGCGTAGGTATACAAAACGACACCTGTTTTATCTTGGCAGAGACCAACACCCAAAATATATTTAAACAAATAGAACAGAACGAACCCAATCTGGTTATTATAGATTCTATCCAAACACTGCACAGTGCTTTTATAGAATCTAGTCCGGGCAGTGTTAGTCAGGTGCGCGAGTGCGCCGCCGAGTTGATGCGCTTTGCCAAAGAAAGTGGTACGCCTGTCTTTATTATAGGACATATTACTAAAGATGGTAGTCTTGCCGGACCAAAGGTATTGGAGCACATGGTTGATACCGTGCTTCAGTTTGAGGGCGACAGGAACTATGTATACCGTTTACTGCGCACCACCAAAAACCGTTTTGGAAGCACCAACGAATTAGGCATTTATGAAATGCGTGGCACAGGTTTACGTGCTGTTAGCAACCCATCAGAAATATTAATTACGCATAGAGACGAGCCCACCAGTGGTGTTGCCATTGCTGCCAGTATGGAGGGTTTGCGCCCTATGCTGATAGAAATACAATCGCTTGTAAGCAGTGCTGCGTATGGCACCCCGCAACGTGCCTCTACAGGATTTGATTTGCGCCGCTTAAATATGTTGCTTGCCGTGCTTGAAAAACGCTGCGGCTTTAGGTTGGGCGTAAAAGATGTGTTCTTAAACATTGCAGGTGGCATTAAGGTAGAAGACCCGGGTATAGACCTGGCGGTGGTTTGTGCTGTGCTTTCTTCTAACGAAGATTTGTGCATACCGCAGGATACCTGCTTTGCCGCTGAGGTGGGCCTTACCGGAGAGATACGCCCCGTGAACCGCATAGAGCAGCGCATTGCCGAAGCCGAAAAACTGGGCTTTAAGCGCATGTTTATTTCATCCTACAACAGCAAGGGGGTTGATTTAAATAAATTTAAAATAAAGCTTATCAGCGTTTCTAAAATGGAAGAGGTGTTTACGCACTTATTCGGGTAGTGGGCGTTCCCTTGCATTCGTCATTCCGAACTTGTTTCGGAATCTCAGATGCTGAAACGAGTTCAGCATGACGTTGTACCGCAAAAGAATTTTCGTTGCAATCCCATAACGCAGCCTTTAACTATTTAATTGGTAATCCACAGAATTAAGGTAATAAGTAACATAATAGCTAATGCAATTAAAAGGAATATTGATGCAAAAAACAAATACACTACCAGTCCAAATGATGATGAAGAATTGCGCACAAAGAGTATTGTCACTAAACAGAGAATTAATAAAAGGAATACAATAAGTTTCACGATGAAAAAAGTACTTTTCTTTCCATTATCAATTTGAGTTTTTTGCTTTACATTAGCATAAGATATACGACCAATATCTGCTTTATGAATAGAAGAGCTTGAATAGCCCTGTCCATCACAATTTTCAAAAAACACTTTATCTTCTTTTACTTTAGTTACTTTACCTAAAATCTTTTCTCCCGTTTTCATCACAATAGTATCGCAAGGGTCTTGTAAGAGATTTTGTTTTTTAGTAATAACCGCAATTGCTTTAACGGCTGTAGCAAGCAAGGGAGCATTAGTTTCTTTCTTTTGTTTTATGGTGTGTAATAAAGAAGCTTGTTTAGCAGTATCTTTTATAATATCAGCCTTATTAGTAGGCTGGCTTTTGCTTACATAAAAACCTTTGTTGTATAATCTTTTTTGTACAGAACAAGAGGCTAAAACAAACAACAGAAATAGAGGCAAGAAATATTTCATTTCAAAGCAAATATACTCAAAAAGCGCCGTCCCTATAAAATAAGATTATACCGATACAAGCCCCTAAAACATTGAAAAAGATGCGAACCGCACCCCCGCCAACGGTTGAAAACTTAATGAAAGAGTTTCAACTATTTTTCGTTAATTTTACTGTAACAAAATGAAAACAACCACATACATAGAGAAGATGCCTAAAACCCCACACTTGTTAGTGAGCTTGCCGAACTATATAGTAGGGGTTAGCAAACAAGTTTCAGGATATGTCCTTGTTTCATCAGGGCGTGTCCAGTTATCGTCAGGACGTGTCCGGTTACCTTCAGGACATGCCCTCGTTTCATCAGGACATGCCCTCGTTTCATCAGGACGTGTCCTCGTATTATCAGGACGTGTCCAGTTACCTTCAGGACATGCCCAATTATCTTCAGGACGTGTCTGCAAAGTTTCAGGGAACGTCCTTAAAACTAATCCGTTAACCTCTAAAACCAAATAGCCATGCCAGATCATGATTTTATCCCCGCCCCCAACGCCGAGTTTGCCGCTTGGGAAATTAACTTTGTAAATCAGGTAAACGCTTTTAAAGCCGGTTGGAACTGGAACAGCGATGCCGTTGCTGATTGGGCAACCCTTACAGGCACCGGAAATGTGAAACAAGCCCGTTGGCAAGCCGCTTGGGCAATAGTAAGCAGCAAAGAATTTAAACACAGTAATGAAACCGAGCTAAAAGGAGCACGCCAAGCCTATGAAAGCGGCAATGTAAAAATTGGTACCGATACCAGTATCCGTATGTTTATAAAAAGTTATATTGCCAATAATAAACGGGTAACGGCTACGCAAAAAAAAGCTATGCGCATTACCGTGCCAAGTGGCACGCGTACCACCTCTACCATAAGCACCGAGGCAACCGGCAAGCTGCTGCCCATGTACCTTAGCATGAAACACCAAATACACCTAAGCATAGAAATTGAAATTAACTACCCCGGCACCACCAGCAAAGCCAAGCGCAAAGGCGTAAAAGAAGCCATGATATTTATACTGATACAGGCCGCCAACCTAACCACCATACCCGACCCTGCGGTAAAAACTTCGGGCTATACCTACCTGGGTGATTTGGTACGCGGCACCCTTACCGCCAACTTTACCGAAGCCGAAGAAGGCATGGCAGCCCTGTTTTATATGCAAGAAAAAGGCAAAGGCAAAAAAGCCGTGATGGGTACTCCCACCAAAGTGTTTAGGGTGGTTATTTCTTAATAAATTATAACTATAAACTAAAAGTCCTTCTCTTAAAAGAGAGGGACTTTTTATTTGACGCAATTTCCATAAAAAATAAAAAAAGTTTTTGGAATTAACATTAATTGTTACTTTAGCGGCTGTTTATTTTTAATAATATCTAAATTATGATGAAGAAAATTACACTGGCTCTTGTATTTACGATAGCTGTTTTTATGAATGGTTTTGCCCAAAAAAACACTTTAAAAGAAGCTGATAATGCGTTTATTGCACAAGAATATTTTACCGCCATCGATTGGTATAAAAAAGCCTACGTTAAAGAGAAAAAAGCCGAAAAAAAGGCAAAAATTCTTTTCCGTACAGCTGTTTGTTATCACAAGATTAATGACCTGAATGAGGCTATAACCTTTTATCAAAAGGCAATTGCTGCAAAATACCCCGATCCTAAGTGTAATTTTTATATCGGAGAAATAAAAAAAGAGCAAAAACTGTATAATGAAGCTATTGCATCTTTTGAAGCTTACAAAAAAGAAGTGCCCTCAGACCAACGTGCAGAAGATGAGATTAAATCCTGCGAATTGGCTCAAAAATGGGTGGATAGCCCAACCCGTCATAAAATTGACAACATGGGCATGATAAACAGCAAAGAAGCGGATTATTCTCCTGCTTTTTCCGACAAGAAAAATTCTACTTTATGGTTTACTTCAACCAGAGATGGTGCTACCGGCGATGGCAAGGCTGATGGTACAACAGGCGATTTTCACTCGGATATTTTTGAAACAAAACTTGGTAAAGACGGAAAGTGGAGCACACCTGCACCACTTGGGCCTCCAATAAGCAGCGGTGTTAACGAAGGTTGCGCTGTGGTGGATAAAAAAGGAACCTTTATGATTTTTACCCGTTGCGGAGAAGCCAAAAAGAAACAAATGAAATGCCAGCTTTATATATCAAACAAACAAGGACCAAGTTGGGCAGAACCAACCCCTATCTCTTTTGATATTGATAGCTTTCAGTTCAACAACCCGGCCCTTTCTCCTGATGGAGGTACTTTGTATTTCTCATCTAACATGACCGGTGGAAAAGGACATTATGATATCTGGAAAAGCACATTCTCTAAAAAAGATAAAGCTTGGGGTCAGCCTGTTAACTTAGGCGCATCAGTTAACACAGCCGGTAACGAAGGTTTCCCTTATATGCATGCCGATAACAAAACCTTATTTTTCTCTTCCGATGCTATGCTTGGTATGGGCGGATTGGATATCTACAAAATTGTGGCAGCTAAAGACGGTAGTTTTAGCGGACAGGCAGAGAACTTAAAATACCCGATGAATTCTCCGCATGATGATTTTGGAATTATTTATGATGGAAATAAAGACCGCGGTTATCTATCTTCTGATAGAGAAGGTGGCAAAGGAGAAGATGATATTTGGTCTTTCTATCTTCCACCATTAGTGTTCAACGCGTCGGGTGTTGTTACAAACATGGAAGATAAAACGGTTATTCCTAATTGCCCTATTATCATTAAAGGTTCTGACGGAACATTGGCACAGGTTACTACCGATAAAGACGGTGCCTATACGCTTCCTTTAAAACCACAGGTTTCTTATGAGATTTACACGCAAACCAATAAAGATTTAAAAACACCAACCGCGCCAAGAAGTTTCTTTGCATCAGAAGACAAAGGAAAATTCAGCACGATTGATATTATGGAATCTACCAACTTTAAAAAAGATTTTGAATTAAAGCCGGTACCCGAAGGAGAAATTCGTTTCCCTGCCGTTCAGTACGAATTGGGTAAAGCAGATTTGAAGCCTGAATCAAAAGACTCGCTTAATTTCTTATTTAAAACCTTAACAGATAACCCAACTATTATCATTGAGTTAAGTGCGCATACAGATAGTCGTGGTAATGCAGCTTTAAACGAAAAATTATCTCAGGCACGTGCGCAATCTTGTGTTGATTATTTAGTTTCTAAAGGAATACCTGTAGAACGTATGGTTGCAAAAGGTTATGGCAAAAGAAAATTAAAAATTACGGATGCTCAAATAACAAAAGCAAAAACAAAAGAAGAAAAAGAAGCTTTGCACCAGTTAAACCGTCGTACAGTATTTAAAATTATCAGTTGGGATTATGTAGATCCTAAAGCGCCTAAAACAGATATTCCTAAATATCACCCTAAAGTATTGAATGAAGAAGACGCAGATAAAATTGAAGATGCGCCGAGTGATAAATAACAAAAAACACAAAAAAAGCCTTACAAATTTTGTAAGGCTTTTTTATTCCACTTAATTTTTTACCTTTGATTTAAAATAAATAAAATGAACATTAATTTTTTAGCCGTTTTAGTAGCAGCATTAATCCCAATGATAATTGGTTTTATTTGGTATAACCCAAAAGTATTAGGTACCGCCTGGATGAAAGCCGCCGATGTTAGTATAGAGAAAATGAAAGGTGCAAACATGGGGCTTGTATTTGGGTTAACTTTTGTATTTAGCTTTTTTGTTGCCATGACTATGAATTTTATAACCATACACCAATGGGGTGTTTTCTCGTCCTTAGCTACCGACCCCAAAGCTTTGGCAGACCCAACCACGCCTATTGGGGCTTATTTTGCAGATTTTATGGCGAAATACGGTAATAACTTCCGCACTTTTAAGCATGGTGCTTTACATGGTACCGTAAGTGGTTTTATGTTTGTGTTACCTATTATTGCCATTAATGCTTTGTTCGAGCGAAAGGGCTTTAAATATATTGCTATTAATGCCGGATTTTGGATAGTATGTCTTGCCTTTATGGGCGGCATCGTTTGCGCTTGGCAGTAGATTTCTGAACGAAACCTTCTCTTATTCTTTTTTACCCCCTAACCTTTTAGCATCTTTGCAGGTAAGATGTGTGGCATAGCGGCTATAATAAGTTTTAATGATAAGGGAAAGGAACGATTTAGTCGCATTGCAAAATGCACCGATTTACTTAAACATCGCGGCCCCGATTATCAAAAACATATCATTGAAAGTAACTATGCTATGGCTCATGCCCGCCTAAGCATTATTGATTTATCGGAAGCAAGCAATCAGCCCTTTACCACCCACGATAACCGTTTTACAATAGTTTATAATGGTGAGATTTTTAATTATAAGCAATTAAAAAGCGAATTAAAGCAATGCGGGCATAATTTCTATACCGAAGGAGATGTAGAGGTTTTAATTAATCTGTATAAAGAACACGGAAAAGATTGTCTGAACAGGATAAATGGGTTCTTTTCTTTTCTTTTATATGATAAACAAACACAATCCTTTTTTGCTGCCCGCGATAGGTATGGAGTAAAGCCTTTTTATTACTACGCGGATGAAAATTACTTTACCTGTTCTTCAGAATTACGAACTTTAAAATATATTACAGATTGTAATACCATTAATAAAACGGCTTTATATACTTATTTACAACTTACCTATATTCCTGAAAAATTAAGCATACTCGAAAATATTCATAAGCTCGAACCCGGAGAATGTTTGACTATTGAAGGCAATAAGATTCGAAGAGAAAAATATTATTCTATAAAACTCCCTTCAGAATATAAAGAATCAAAAGACATCAATAAGACATTTCTTACTCTTCTTGAAAGCGCTGTTGAAGAACGCTTAACTTCTGATGTACCCGTGGGCTGTTTTTTAAGCGGGGGCATAGATAGTAGTGTCATTACAGCTATTGCGGTGCAACAAAATAAAAACCTGCAAACGTTTTCCATTGGGTTTAAAAACAACAGCTATTTTGATGAATCTGTTTATGCAGAGATGGTTGCTAAAAAGTATCATACAAATCATCAAACCTTTCATTTAGGAGAAACCGATGCAGAAAATGAACTAGAAAGTTTTTTGAATGCTATTGATGAACCTTTTGCAGATTCATCTGCTTTTAATGTATATGTACTTTCTAAAAAAACAAAACAACATGTAAAGGTTGTATTATCCGGCGATGGGGCTGATGAGCTTTTTGCAGGATATAATAAACACCGTGCCGAATGGATAATAAGAAATCAGAAATTAAAAACATCTTTATTAAAAGGCGCTTCTTCAATTACGGACTTGTTTCCTTCGTCACGTAATAGTAAATTATCCAATAGAATAAGGCAGATAAACAGATTTGCTAATGGGGCAAAATTATCTTCACAAGAACGGTATTGGCAATGGGTTTGTTTTTATGAAGAAAATAAGGTAAAAAGACTAATAGACCTATCTCCGAAAGAAGGAAAATATTTTAGTGAAATAAAAAGCACTTATACATCTATTGTTAACACTGATTACAACAGTACTTTGCTTGCAGATGTAAATTTGGTTTTACCAAGTGATATGCTCACCAAAGTTGATAGAATGAGTATGGCTAATGCACTTGAGGTCCGTAATCCGTTTTTGGATTACAGGATTGTAGATTTTGCTTTTTCGTTGGATGTGAAAAATAAAATCGATGCTAATATCCAGAAGAAAATAGTGAAAGAAAGTTGTGCACACTTATTGCCGAAAGAAATACTTGATAGAAAAAAGCATGGCTTTGAAACCCCTATACAAAAATGGTTGAAGGATGTTTTAAAGAACAAAGTAGAAGAATATTGTTTAAATAAGGATTTTATAAAACAGCAAAATTTATTTAATTATGAAGAACTGAAGCGTGTTGTTGAACAATCTTTAACCGCTAATTCAGGGGATTCTACATCTATTGTATGGAGCGTTTTAATTTTTAATTATTGGTATAAACAACATATTCAATAATGCCACGCGTACTTCGTATTATAAACAGGTTTAATTTAGGCGGTCCCGCATACAACGTTGCTTACCTAACAAAGTATTTAGCCCCCGAATTTGAAACACTTTTAATTGGTGGAGAAAAAGAATCCGACGAAGAGAGTTCCTTATTCATTTTTAAAGAAATGGGAATAGAGCCGCTTGTATTAAGTGAAATGAATCGCTCTGTAAATTTTTTAAATGATATCAAAGCGTATTATAGGATAAAAAAAATAATTAAAGATTTTAAACCGGATATTGTGCATACACATGCTGCAAAAGCGGGAGCTTTGGGTCGTTTAGCGGCATATAATTGTAAAGTGCCTGTTATTATTCATACATTTCACGGGCATGTATTCCATTCTTATTTTGGGAAATTAAAAACGACTATTTATAAAAACGTTGAAAGGTTTTTGGCAAAGAAGTCAACAGCAATTATTGCCATTAGTGAAAAGCAAAAACAAGAATTATGTGTTGATTATAAAATAACTTCCATTGATAAAACAAAAGTAATTCCTCTTGGATTTGATTTGTCAAAATTTTCTGAAAACCAATTAGAAAAGCGTAATACATTTAGAAAACAGTATCAAATTAAAGAAAATGAGGTTTGCATTTTAATTATTGGGCGCTTAGTTCCCGTAAAAAATCATTCGTTGTTTATAAGAGCTATTCAGTATGTAAAAAATCATTCTACAAAAAAGATACGAGCTATTATTGTTGGAGATGGAAATTTAAGAAGTGATTTAATGCAACTATGCCAAAACTTATCTCTTGATTATTGTTATTATCCAACAGAACAACGCATGGCAACAATTACATTTACTTCATGGATAAAGGACGTGTCTTACCCATTAGCAGGAAGCGATATTGTTTGTTTAACTTCTTTTAATGAAGGAACGCCTGTAAGTTTAATTGAGGCCCAGGCAGCATCAAAAGCAATTATTACTACAAATGTTGGGGGAATAGAAAATTCGGTAAATAACGCTGCTGCTTTTCTAATTAATATAGAGGATGAAAAAGCATTTTTTGAGAAATTGTTGTTGCTAATTCAAAATTCAGAACTTCGAGATAAAATGGCTTTGTGTGGGAAAGATTTTGCATTTAATCGTTTTCATTATACCCGATTAGTAGAAGATGTAAGGTTATTATACAACTCTCGGTAAAATCGATAAAAGCAATAATTTTTATATCTTTACAGGGTATTAAAAGTGTATGAAAAATCTCTTATTGTTGTTTCTTGCGATATTAAGCTTATCATCTTGTCGCATATTACGTCCAAACTTAATGCTTAAAACCCCAAGGGATTATGTTTTTGATCAAATAAGTGACACAATGAGTGAGGAAGAATACCGCATATCATACACAGATGACATCTCCCTTAGGATATTATCTAACGAAGGATTTAAGTTAGTTGATTTTTCTAATAGCGGTATGTCCGGAGCAAACACGAGTGGATCGACGGGTTCCGGATCAACGATACAAACACTAGTCGAACACGATGGAACTATAAAAGTACCAATTATTGGAAGAATAAACGTACTGGGATTAACCATGCGAGAAGCGGAGCAATTGTTGGAGACAAAATTTTCGGAATTTTATGTGGGGCCATACGTGATTTTAAGAGTAACTAACAAAAGGGTATCAGTATTTCCTGGTGCGGGTGGCGCCGGAAGGGTAATACCCATTACGAATTTAAACACAACTGTATTAGAGGCGCTTGCTTATGCTGGTGGCATACAAGACGACGGAAAAGCGTATCGCATAAAATTAGTCCGACACGCT
This sequence comes from Bacteroidota bacterium, assembly GCA_003153315.1. Lineage (GTDB taxonomy): Bacteria > Bacteroidota > Bacteroidia > B-17B0 > Aurantibacillaceae > PALSA-968. The sequence goes on along the minus strand of PLYA01000036.1, from coordinate 203,895 downwards.
AAACCTAAACCTAAAGTTTATATGATAGATTTATCAACTATTGATGGTTTGCGGGCAGGAAATACCGTTGTACAAGCTAATGATGTGATATATGTAGAGCCCCGCCCACGTTTTATAAGTAGGGCTGTTAATGAATTAGCCCCCTATTTGTCTGTTATTACATCTCTAATACTGGTATATACTTATATTCAATTATATAAGCACTAAATAAGTTATGATTGGTGGCGACTTACATGACAAGAATAGTAATATAAGCCAATATCAAGAGCGTATAACCAAATTTAGTAGTGAGTTTGAGCTGGGTCTTTTTATACACATTGCCCGACAAAGTTTAATTTGGATATTTTTATTACTTGGGATTTCTTTATCATTAGCATTTATATATTTACGCTATGCGCAACCTGTTTTTCAATCTAAAACAATTATACAAATAAACACAAATAACCAGGCCAATAAGGTTTTAAATATAAACCAAATGTATGAAGAACAAGATCCATTGGCAGGAGCAATAGAAGTTTTAAAATCTAAAAATTTTTTGAATAGGGTGGTGAACTCTTTGAATTTGTACATTGGTTATTTTAATGAGGGAACATTTAAGTCTAGTGAATTATATACATCAACACCATTTTTTGTTGATCTAGATATTAAAGACCCTTCTTTTTATGGCAGGAAATTTTATATAACCTTTAGCAACCCAAAAGAGGGATATATAGAGTTAAAAGAAAAGAATAATAAGCAAAAAAAACAATACTTCATAACTGATAAGTGGATAAGCACAGAAGCTTTTGATTTTAAAATAACCTGTAATCCTATCTTTGAAAAAGAACAATGTTTTAAACAGTGCAAAGAATTATCCCCGATATATTTTATTAAGCAAGACGAAAACAGTATTACATCGGATATACAACGGCGCTTAGAAATAAAACTGCAAAACGAACTGGCAAAAACAGTAAGTATAGGTATTCGAGATTATAATCCTGTAAAAGCAGCAGATATAGTAAACGTAATGGCATCCGAATTTCAAAGATATGATATAGAAAAAGAAAGTAAAAGTTCGGAAAAGGTTATTTTGTTTATAGACGAACAGCTTAGTAGTGTTTATGCGCAGTTAAAACATTCAGAAGATACCCTTCAAACATATAGAAGAGAAAAAAATTTTAATACAAATGAGCGACAGTTGCAGTCCGATATGACAAGAGTATCAACCTTGGAGGATCAACTTTTAAAAACTGAATTAGAAGAAAAAATATTAGAGAATATACAGCAAGATATTCAAAAAAACAAAAGCATAGATTCATACCAACTTATTTCCTCAATAGCAGGAAGTCAAGAAGAGGGGGGGATAAAAGATGTTGTAGCGAATTTACAAAAACTTCTTATTGAAAAGGAAAATTTATTGTTTCAGGTGAAACCAAATAGCGAAGAGATTAAGCGCTTAAATTTTCAAGTAGAAAATCAAAAAAATTTATTGGTTCAAAGTGTTTTTTCATTGCGACAAAAAATGCAATCGAAACATCAAAATTTAATAGCAAAGTCAAATGAGTATGAAAATAAATATGCCTCTCAACCGGAAAAAGAAATTGAATATGCCCGTTTAATGCGTTTTTTTAGTATCAACGAAAAATATTACACTCTTTTGTTAGAGAAAAAAACAGAGTTTTCAATTTCAAAAGCAGGTTTTGTATCACAAACGATAGTATTGGAAAAAGGTATTATAAACACAAATCCTATTTCTCCAAATAAACAAAATATAATGTTGTCAGCAATTTTAACTTCGGTTTTAATAGGATTGGTTATTATTATCATAAGATATTTAACGCACAATGATATTAATTCATTAAACGAGATAACTAAACAAATGAGTGCCGGGATAAACATTCTGGGTATAGTGCCTAGCTATGATAAAGAAATTCCGGTATCACAATTAGTGGTAGACAAAAATCCTAAATCATTAATAGCAGAATCATTTAGGACTTTGCGAAGCAACCTGCAATATATCTCAAATACAGAAGGAACAAAAATAATAGCGCTTACATCAACCGTTTCTGGCGAAGGAAAAACGTTTGTCGCTATTAATCTTGCCGGAATTCTTGCGTTTTCGAACAAAAAAGTAATTATTTTAGATTTGGATATGCGAAAACCAAAAATACACAAAGGATTTAGTGTAACTAACGAAAAGGGGATGAGTACACTTTTAATAGGAAAAAACAATTTAAAAGAATGTATAAACAAGAGTTCTTTACTAGGGCTTGATTTTATAACCGCAGGGCCCATCCCGCCAAATCCTTCGGAATTAATTATTAGCTCTAAAATGGATGAAATACTAAACGAACTGAAAAAAATGTATGATATTATTGTAATTGATAACCCTCCCATTGGCCTTGTAACAGATGGTGTGGCAATGATATCAAAGGCAGATTATCCTATTTATGTTTTTAGATCAGATTATTCAAAGCGAAATTATATTCAAATATTAGATAGACTTCAAAATGAAAATAAAGTAGCTCATCTTTCCGTAGTTTTAAATGGTGTAGATATTAACCGAAATACGTATGGATATAACTATGGCTATGGCTATGGCTATGGCTATGGTTATGGAAATAAATATGGTTATTACGAAGAAAAAAGTGATAAAAAAAAGCAAAGAGGATTATTTAAAAAGAAAATAAGTGTAAGCTAAATGACTGTTGAGAAAACTTTTATAGAAGGATTGCTAATATTAAAACCAAAAGTGTTTGAAGATTCTCGCGGATATTTTTTTGAGAGTTTTAATCAGAGATTGTTAGAAGAGGTTGGGATAAAAGAATCCTTTGTTCAAGACAATCAATCTCTCTCTCAAAAAGGGGTTTTGCGTGGTATGCATTTTCAAAAAATACCACATGCGCAGGGGAAATTGGTTCGAGTTATAAAAGGGGCGGTGCTAGATGTTGTAGTAGATATTCGTAAAAATTCTCCAACTTATGGACAACATTTTTCCTTGGAGTTAAACGAAACAAATAAAATAATGTTTTGGATTCCAATAGGTTTTGCACATGGATTTTTAACCCTTCAAGACAACACTATCTTTTATTACAAGTGTAATAATTATTATGATAAGGAATCGGAAGGATTGATTGCATGGAATGACAAGGATATTAACATAAATTGGAATATAGAAAACCCACTTCTTTCTGAAAAAGATAAATTGGGAGTTGCTTTAAAGGATTTTGTTTCACCGTTTTAAAAAGGAATGAATTTTTTAGTCAACATACCCTTATTATATACGCTGCTATTTTGTGGAACTTTAATTTTTTCTATTTTAATAAATGAATTACTTCTAAATTTTTCTAAAAATTTAGGTACCCGTAAAAACAATAGCGTTCAAATACGTTGGAATTCGACAGCCAAACCGGCTCTTGGAGGGCTATCATTTTATATAGTTTTTTTATTTGCCTTTATTTTTTTAGAAATTATAACGCAGGGTAAACAAGGGTTATTCTCCACTTTAAAAATTGTGGGGCTTTTATATGCTGTTACAGCAGCATTTTTAATGGGTATGGCTGATGATGCATACGACACAAAGCCACTTGTAAAGTTTATTATACAATGTGTATGCGGCATTATACTTATAAGTACAGGAACTAAGATAAATACTTTTGAAAGTGAGTTTCTAAATTACTCCCTAACACTTGTATGGGTTGTGGCTTTAATGAATTCTATTAATATGCTTGATAATATGGATGGAATATCTACAATTACAACAATAATCATTTGTTTGTTTGTTGTTTTTTTTAGTGTACAGATGAATCTAGAAACACAATCAATAACCTTAATTGTTATTGCTGTTATTGGAAGTTTGTTTGGTTTTTTAGCGTATAATTGGCATCCATCAAAAATGTTTATGGGAGATAGTGGAAGCCAGTTTCTTGGAATATTTTTAGCGTTTTGTGGAATAGAATTTTGTTGGAATACCCCTGTTATAGAGAAAGGTAATTTCCCAGTTATTTATCCTATAAATAATTTAATCATAGTGGTTTTAGTTTTTATAATGCCCCTTACCGATACAGCCATTGTAATAATTAATCGAATATTAAAAGGCACTTCCCCTTTTGTTGGGGGCAAAGATCACACTACGCATAATTTGTTTTATTATGGGATTTCCGAAAAAAAAATAGCCTTTATCTTTTTTATAATAAACCTAATCGGGGCGGTCCTAGCCTTATTACTTATCAATCAAACGGGGTTTAATTTACTGCGCTCGTTAATATTTGCGATTTATCCTGTTTTATTGTTTTCGTCTTTGCTCTATCTTACAAGGCAAAAACGTCATGGTTAACATTAAGATAAAAATAAAATCGCTTGTTTTATTCATAGTGTTTTTCATATTATTATTTCTAATAAACTTTGTATCGAAAAAATATTTCTATTGCGAAGAAGTTAATACAGATTATTTAAATCCGGCTGAAAGCCTTTTTGGATTAAGTATCCCAAAAGACATTCATTTTGCAGGAGAGGCTCTTCCTCAAAACGATTATAGTATTAAAGAAAATTTAGACAAAGAGTTTTCAGGAAATTCATCGTCATCTGCCTTTGTTTTACTTAAACGTTGCAGGCTCTGGTTTCCACCCATTGAAGCTGTTTTAAAAGGAAATAATATCCCGGATGACATAAAGTACATTGCTTTAGAAGAAAGTAACCTTACTAACTCACAATCGTCACAAGGTGCAGCGGGTTTTTGGCAATTTGTGCCAAGTACCGGAGCAAACTATGGGTTGGAAATTAATGAGGAAGTAGATGAACGCTATAGTGTAGAAAAAAGCACAGAGGCTGCCTGCAAATTTTTTAAAGAGGCTTATAAAAAATTTGGCAGCTGGACTATTTCAGCAGCAGCTTATAACTTGGGTATGGGTGGAATAGAACAACAATTAAAAAAACAAAAATCTAAAAATTATTATGATTTAATACTGAATAAAGAAACGGCAAAGTACTTGTATCGCGTATTGGCATTAAAAACCCTGGTAGAAAATTCTTCTAAACGTAAGTTGGGACTATCAAAAAGTTTTTACGGCATACCACTAACCACTTTTAAAGTAGATACCGCTATTACTGATTTATCAAGATTTTCAGTTTCTTTAGGATATACCTACAATCTGCTCAAAGTTTTTAATCCCTGGTTACGGAAGAATACATTGTCCAATCCTAATAAGAAAACATACGCCATAAACTTTCCTAAAAAAGAATATTTAAAAAATGGATTCACGTACTTTGAAGGAGATTTGGTTAGAGAAAATATAGACTCAGCAACCTTGCAAAAAAACATAATGCCCGATTCCGTTTCTTTGTCAATTGACTCTGAAAAAGAAACAAAGAATTTAAACCTGAAAAAAGATACCGAAAGAAATGAGCAACCTCATTAACGAAGAAGAATTTATCCATGTAATTGGAGCGCGGGCACACAATCTTAAAAATATTGATGTAAGTATTCCTCGCAATAAATTGGTTGTTATTACCGGACTTAGCGGTAGCGGAAAGTCTTCATTGGCATTTGATACCATTTATGCTGAAGGACAAAGAAGATATATTGAAACATTTAATTCATATGCCCGTCAGTTTTTAGGAAACTTAGAGCGACCTGATGTAGATAAAATAACCGGACTATCTCCGGTAATTTCTATAGAACAAAAAACGGTAAGTAAAAACCCTCGCTCTACAGTTGGTACGATAACAGAGATTTATGATTTTTTACGTTTGTTGTTTGCAAGAGCGGGAGAGGCATTCTCTTATGTTACGGGAGAAAAAATGGTGCGATATTCTGATGAACAGATTATTGATTTAATTATTGAAAAATACAATAAGAAGAAAATAAATATTCTTGCCCCTGTTGTAAAAGGCCGTAAAGGACATTATCGGGAGTTGTTCGAACAAATAAGAAAATTAGGCTTTACCAAGGTTCGTATAGATGGTGAGATAAAAGATATTGTGGCTAAAATGCAATTAGACCGCTATAAAATTCACGATATAGAAATTGTAATTGATAGATTAGAAGTAGCAAATAACATTCGAGCACGTTTGGCACAATCATTACAAACAGGAATGAAGCAGGCTAAGGGCACAATAATGGTTTTGGAGCATGATGAGAAAAAGAATTCAAAACTTAAAGCGCAGTTTTTTAGTCGCTTTTTAATGTGTCCTACCAGTGGTATTTCTTATGACGAACCTGCTCCTAATTTATTTTCTTTCAACTCTCCATATGGCGCCTGCCCTAAATGCAACGGACTTGGTGTTATCTGTGAAATAGATATTCATAAAATCGTAACCAACCCTAAACTATCCATTAAGAAAGGAGCTATCTCTATTTTAGGTGATTATAAAAAAGGATGGATTTTTAATCAGTTAGAAGCCATTGGACACACTTATGGTTTTACACTTGATACACCTTTTGAAGATATTGACGAGGCAGCCGTAAATATTATTTTGTATGGAAGCGACGAGTTATTTAAAGTAAAGACAGAAGGAAATGCCGAAGGATATTCCGTAGCTTTTGAAGGCATAGCAAACTTTATAAGCAAACAAGCAGAAGAAAACCCCTCACCTGCCATGCAGCGTTGGGTGCAGGGCTTTACAAATAAAATTAATTGTCCTGAATGTAACGGAACCCGTTTAAAGAAAGAAACGCTTTATTTTAAAATAGACAAAAAGAATATCGCTGAATTATCTCAATTAGATATTGCCTCGTTGAATTTGTTTTTTAAAGATATAGAAAAGCGATTAAGCAAATCGCAACAAATCATATCAAAAGAAATATTGAAAGAGATACGCGCACGCATTGGATTCTTATTAGAAGTAGGATTGGACTATGTTTCTTTAAATTTAAGTTCCCGTTCTCTATCGGGTGGAGAAGCACAACGTATAAGGCTTGCCACGCAAATTGGTTCACAGTTGGTTGGGGTTTTATACATTTTGGATGAACCCAGTATTGGCTTGCATCAGCGTGATAATGAAAGATTAATAACTGCTTTGAAGAATTTGCGCGATGCCGGGAATTCCGTGTTGGTGGTTGAACACGATAAAGATATTATGCTTGCCGCAGATTATGTAATTGATATTGGTCCGGGTGCCGGTATCCATGGAGGAAATATTGTAGCTGCATCAACCCCAAAAGCATTAGTTGAAAGCTCTACTGTTACCGCTCAATACATTACAGGTAAAAAAGAAATTGTCGTACCCAAACAAAGAAGAAAAGGTAACGGCAAGAAAATTGTGTTAAAAGGAGCCACAGGCAACAACTTAAAAAATGTATCTATTGAACTTCCTTTGGGTTGTTTTATTGGTATAACGGGTATTTCGGGGAGTGGTAAATCAACATTGATTAATGAAACATTATATCCGATTCTTAGCCATTATTTTTACAAATCAGAAACAAAACCACTTCCTTATAAATCAATAACAGGGCTTGAACACATTGATAAAATCATTGAAATAGATCAATCGCCTATTGGCAGAACACCTCGAAGTAACCCGGCAACTTATACAAAGGTGTTTGATGATATACGTAATCTATTCGCTTCCTTACCCGAAGCAAATATTCGAGGTTATAAACCCGGAAGGTTTTCTTTTAACGTAAAAGGAGGAAGATGTGAAACCTGTGGCGGTGCAGGTATGAAAACCATTGAAATGAATTTCTTACCCGATGTGTATGTGCTTTGCGATGAGTGTCAGGGTAAGCGTTATAACAGAGAAACGCTTGAAGTGCGTTATAAAGGAAAGTCAATTAATGATGTGCTGAACATGACCATTGATCAGGCGGTTGAGTTTTTTGAACACGTCCCTTATATCAATCAAAGAATAAAAACACTGCACGATGTTGGACTGGGGTATATTACGTTAGGACAACAAGCTACCACCTTAAGCGGTGGAGAAGCACAACGGGTAAAGCTGGCTACTGAGCTTAGCAAAAAAGATACCGGAAAAACCTTTTATATACTTGACGAGCCTACTACAGGTTTACACTTTGAAGACATACGCATTTTATTGGATGTGCTCAACAGGTTAGTGGAGAACGGAAATACCGTTTTGGTAATAGAACACAACCTGGATATTATTAAAATGGCCGATTATATAATTGATATGGGCCCCGAGGGTGGTGCAAGAGGTGGACAAATACTTTGCACAGGAACACCCGAGGAGATAATTAAGCATAAAGAAAGCTTTACGGCTAAGTTTTTAAAGAAAGAATTGATAAATTAGCTAAAATTTTCTTGCATGAAGACTATAACTATTGTGCGCCACGCAAAATCTGATTGGGGAAATGAGAACTTGGAAGATTTGCATCGTCCGCTTAGCGAAAGCGGATACACGGATGCCCGGGTAACATCTAAACAACTTCTTAAAAAGATGGAAGCTCCCGATTATTGGCTCACCAGTCCTGCTATCAGAGCGTACTCTACTGCCCTTATTTTTGCTAATGCCTTTAAGTACGATGTAGAAAAAATAACCATTAGGAAAAAGATATACGAGACAAGCCTTAAGAACTTAAAGCAACTATTTAATCAATTACCGGATAATTTTAATACTGTTATTTTATTCGGGCACAACCCTGAGCTTACTAATTTCTTTAATGAAGTGTCTGATTCTTATGCAGACAATATTCCTACGGGCGGTGTTTTGCACATGATTTCGAACACAAACAAATGGAAGGATGTCTTCAAAAAAAAACTGGAAAACGATTTTACACTTTACCCTAAAGAGTTTAAGTAGTACTTACTAATCGGCTAACTCGCCAAACTTGCCGTCATTAAAATCTATCATGGCTTGCTGAATCTCCTGCATGGTGTTCATTAAGAATGGACCATGTGCTGCAATAGGTTCTTTAATAGGTTCTCCGCTTAATACCAACAAAACACTGTCTTCATTTGCGGCAACGGTTATCTCCTCGCCTTCATTTTTAAAGAACACAAAGTTATTAGCGGGCGCGTTATCGCTTTCGTTAATGGTAGTATTTCCTTCTACCATCAATATGCCAGTATTATAATGTTCTGGGAAATTCAGTTTTATGTTCGCCCCTTTCTTAAGCTTCATGTTATACATCTCAATAGGAGTAAATGTAAAGGCAGGTCCTTTTAAGCCCATAAACTCTCCGGCAATAATGTCTATATGTCCGCCATTGTTTGGCAGTTTATATTTGGGCATTTGCTTGTTGGTTATTTCCTGGTATTTGGGCTTGCTCATTTTATATTTAGCAGGCAGGTTTACCCACAGCTGCACCATTTGAAAGAAGCCACCTTTCTTGCTGAATTCTTTTTCGTGGTATTCTTTATGTAATACACCCGATGCGGCAGTCATCCATTGCACATCGCCTTCTTCAATTACTCCGCTGTTGCCTGCACTATCGTGATGGGCAACTTTACCATGATAAGCAATCGTGACTGTTTCAAAACCCCTGTGCGGATGTACGCCCACACCTCTTGGTTTATCAGTAGGCGTAAGGGTTACCTTTGAATTGTAATCCAACAAAAAAAATGGACTCATACCCTGCTTACCAATTTGTGGGATGTAAGGAAAAAAGTTATGTACCTTAAAACCATCACCTACCATATGCGCGGGTGGTGGCGTAAATATATGTTTGACTTGTTTTGTTTTCATTGCAATTTATTTCTTGTCTTTTTTAAGATAGTCATCCGAGAAATGCCCTTTGTGTTTTGGCTGGGAAAACTTTTCTTCATTATACTGTTTAGAGTTACCACGAGGGATAGATAAAGAAGTCCATTTAGTATCTGTTACCATTTTACCTATAAACACTATTTGCCCTACATGATATGCATAGTGGCATAGTTGCCTGTTTACAGCATCAACAATAGTGTGCTCCTGATTGCGGATATAAATAAGGGTATTAAAATTACTTTCATTGATTGAGTTTAATGCACTAAACAAACAATCCCAACCCTTGTTCCATATAGCCATTAACGCTTGCTTGTCTTTTACATCGTTTTCAAATTCGACTTCGCGGTTGCGTGTTTCTTTTTCTCCGTCTGTCGTTAAAAAATCTGTCCAGCGCGATAGCATATTGCCCGTAAGGTGTTTTACAATCGTAGCTATGTTGTTGCTCTCTTCGTTATACTTCCAAAAGAGTTGCTCTTCGTTTAGCTGCGCAAATGTTTTTTCGCCAAGCAGTTTGTAATACTCAAATTGCTTTTTGGCACTATCTAAATAATTGTTGTGCATATGTGTTAAGATTAATTTTTAATTCCCCTCAGATTCTCCTGTAATGTCTTTTTTAAATTTCCCGTTCTTATACAACTCTGTTGAAACTATCTTATCATTTTTATAGCGATGTGTTAAGCCATCGGGTTTCCCATCTTTATAAATAACTGTTTTCACAAGCTTGCCATTATTATACTGTTTTACTTCACCTTCGGGCTTTCCGGTTATACATATCCCTTCTCTTTCTAATAAGTTATTCTCATCGCGTATTACAAACAAACCGTCGCATAGTGTTCCAAATTCAGTATAGCACAATCGCACACCGCTCATCCTTCCATCTTTATACAAGCCTGCAAATTGAAGCTTTCCGTTTTTATAATAGTGCAGGCTTTCTCCGTTCAGTTTATTTTTGCTGTAATTGCCCTGCCATCTTATAGCTCCGCTTTCAAAGTATAAGGTTGCTTTACCTTCCCTTAAATTATTTTCGTAAAACTCTTCCGTTGATACTTTCCCGCTTTTGTAATAGAATACAGCAGGCCCTGTTTTTTTATTATTACTAACAAAGTACCTACTTGTTTTATAACCTTCCTTATCGTAAAATACCCAGGTGCCCTCGCTACCATTCCCTTTATATATAAAGGTTGCAGTTTTTTCGTTTGTTTTTTGCGAATAATAAACCGTACTGTCTCTTAGTTTATTAGTAGAAAAAGTAATAGACTGAATTTTATTTTCATTAAGAAAGGTCGTGTCGGTTGTTTTAAAACCCTGAGAGAAACAAACAGTATAGCTAAGAAGTAAAACCAATACAAGTAAACTGCTTTTAGTAATTTTCCCAATTCTTTTATCTCCTTTTACTATCATCTCACAGGCTTTAATTACAAGGCTTTCAAAATTATCATCTTCAACTGAAATAAGTAACCAGGTATTCTTCGATTTTTTCTCAATTAGTTTTAAGTCGCGATGCACAGATGGCAATGCCTTTGAAACTGATTCGGAATGCTCGGGCGTAGTTGCTACCCAAACACCATTCTTCTCTGGTTTTATTTTTCTATCGCGCAAAAGAAACACCATCTTGTTATCTACGTATAAACCATAACAACCAAAAAAGGGTTTAACAGTAACTTTTTTAGGATGCAAATAATCAAGAATAAAATCGAAGGGTATTTTATGCATCTACTATTTCTATAACAAATGTACGCTCAATAAGAAACATCCGCAAAAATTATTCGAGTTCATTTAAAATAATTGTTTATCTAAATAGCCTCCAATCTATTGATTGACGGGGCTTTTAAAAAAAGTTACATTTATTTTACTGTTTTTAACTTAATTTATGAATGCTGTTTTTATGCGTTTGGCACAATAGTTGGTAACCCTATTTTAATCAAAAATAATTTAAACTAAAAACAAAAAGCCATGAAAAACTTAGGAAAAATTCAAGTATTAGAAGTAAGTGCAGAAACACCTACTGAAACGCTGATTAACGATGCGTTACTTATTCACACCAGCGGAGATGCCGTTGCAGGCGGTGCACCCATAACCGACCTTGTTTTGCACGGTGCGGCAAACACCCTGCAAACCATGTATACAGGTTATCATGCCTCGCCGCCTACCTATACCAGCGGGCAGGTTACTACACAAAAAAACATAGTAGTAGCCCTGTATAACCAAAACGTGGGTTATATGAAAGGCGTGGCAAATGCGGCTGCCGTAACTGCCGGAGACATTACCGCAGGTAATGTGGTGGTAACCCGTTGCGGGTTTAGACTAAAAAAGAAAGGTGTTAGAGGGCCAAAAATATTTAAAGGTACTTCTACCATTGCAGGTGAGATTGACCTTACTACTAAATCGGTTGGGGTAAGGGCAACCTATATACGCCAGTATGGGGTTACGCCTACTAAAGATATACCACCTGCAACTCCAAACCCCGAATACATTATTAGTCTGACAGCAGATGCAAGTATTACTAACCTGAAAAGCGGAACCATCATAGCCATTAGGGAAGCTACTATTGTACCTGTGCCACGTAAAAAGAAAACAGGTACCGGTGCAAGCGTAAGCACCCCGCCGGCTACCGGAAGAGCCAGCACCCCAAACAAAAGTACCAATGCAAAAAAAGCTGTTTTTACAGATGGTGCGGTACATTACATATTTGGTAACTGGATATATGTAACCGTTAAGTAAACCTCCTTACTTTCTATCACTAAGTGCACGACTTTAATACCTAAAGTCGTGCATTTTTTGTTTAAAGAAATACTTATTGATGCAATAAGTATGGTAGTATGCTAAACTATGATGCTAGTTTGTTAAACAAGCATGATAGTATGCTAAACCACGATGCTAGTTTGTTTAACGAGCATGATAGTATGCTAAACTACGATGATAGTTTGTTAAACAAGCATGATAGTATGTTAAACTATGATGCTAGTTTGTTTAACGAGCATGATAGTATGCTAAACCACGATGCTAGTTTGTTAAACAAGTATGATAATATGCTAAACTATGATGCTAGTTTGTTTAACGAGCATGATAGTATGCTAAACCACGATGATAGTTTATTAAACAAGCATAATGATTAACACAATAAGCACTTAGTAAGAGCAAAAAACTATAATACAAACAACAAACTGAGAGGCTAACAACCTCTTTTTTGTTTGGGTAAAGAAATATACTATCTTAGTAGTATGAAAAAGCTTTTAATGATTGCTTTAGTAACTTTTGCTTTACCAATAGGTTGTTTTGGACAATGCATACCTGGAACAGGGCAATTTGATATTATATCGAATAATTACAGAGCACGTGTTCTTTCTGAGAATGATCTGTTTTGGGATTTTACAGCAGGTATTGCAAGATTTGAGATACCTGTAAATAGTAATTCTTATCCCATTTTTGCAGCTGCCACATGGATGGGTGGTTACGTAAATGGTAGTTTGCATATCGGGGCAATGACTTATCGCCAAAACGGGGTTGATTTTTGGTCGGGACCTATTGATACAGTTAGTTTAGGTACAGATATATCTGATTGCAACCATTATGATACTTTCTTCCCAATAACAAAAACAGAAATCAACAACCAAAAGAATCATGTATATAATTCTGCTAACATGCCAACAGACATTACCAATTGGCCTGGAAATAGAATAGCAGGTGATAATACTTCTTATAAATTAGCTCCTTATCAGGATGTAAATCATAATAATACCTATGACCCTCTTAATGGAGATTACCCCATTATGTATGGAGATTATAGTGTTTATCAAATTACAAACGATGTAGGCAATCACCATGGCGAAACAGGCTGCCATTATCAAATGGGGCTTGAAACGCATATTACAAATTACGCTATTAATTGTACTACTGATTCTGCACTAAGAAACACACTGTTTTTACATTATGATATAATTAATAGAGGTATTGATACACTTACTAATTTTTTGTTTAGTGTGTGGTCTGCCTTTGGTTACGGAGTTGCTTCACATAGTAACTCGAATTCAAAGCAAAACTACATTGGCTGTGATACTTCATTGAATATGTATTATATCTATAAGGGTACTGGTTATGATGTTGATATTGGCGGGCCTACAGGCTACCATCAGTACTTGCCTGCTTTTGCGGGTGTATTTTTAAATCAGAAATTATCTAGATTTACTTCTTATAATAATACTGCAAGTAATATAAATGGTAATCCAATTGGCACTGCAAACGGAATACCATACCATAATTTAATGAATGGTTTTTGGGAAAATGGGACTCCTATGACTTATGGAGATAGCGGTACAACTGTTGGGGGAACTCCAACCAATTATTTATATTCGGGAGACCCTGTTGCTAACACCGGTTGGACAGAAGCTAATGCAGGTAATAAACCAGGAAATAGAAATGGCTTAGGAAGTTGCGGTCCGTTTACTTTTTACCCAAAAGACACTTTAAAAATAGATTTTGCTTATGTTTTTGCCAGAGATTATCAGCATCCTGGTGATAGTTTGGCTTGTATTCCCATATTGAGACAATATGTACAAAATATTCAGAGTTATTATAATACAAACACTACTCCCTGTGGCTCTATTTTTTATTCTGATATTAAGCAAATAAAAAACAATAATGAACGGATAACAATCTACCCCAACCCCACTAAGGATGTTTTAAGTGTTGAATGCTTAATGGTAAATGAAAAGAGTACATTAGTAATGACTGATATGTTGGGTAATAATGTAAAACAAATGCCATTTACAACACAACATTTAACATTCAACATAAGCGACTTAAGTGAGGGTATTTATAATATTAGTATGATAAGCAATGAGGGTGTTATAAATAAAAGGTTGGTTATTGTAAGGTAATATATCCTACGTCATTCATGACGATGTGTTTGTTCGCAACAACAAGCTTACTTCTTTATAAAAGCATCCCAGCCTTGGGCGGTAAGTTCTATTGAAGAGCCTGAGCGGGTAATCATATTCGCTCCACTTGCTTTATCGGTTATATGTCCTATCACGGTAAAGTCGGGGTGATTTTTAATTTTATCAAAATCTTTTTGATTAATGGTAAACAGCAATTCATAATCCTCTCCACCACTAAGGGCGCAAATAGTAGGGTCTAACTTAAACTCGTGTGCGCGGGCAATAGTCATGCTATCCATGGGTATTTTATCTTCGTATAAATTACAACCCACATTTGATTGCTGGCAGATGTGTAATATCTCTGAGGCAAGTCCATCACTAATATCAATCATGCTGGTTGGTTTAACACCTAAGTTTTTTAACAGCGGAATAATATCAACACGCGCTTCGGGTTTAAGCTGACGTTCTAAAATATAATCGTTGCCTTCTAAGTCGGGTTGTACATTGGGGTTTTCTTTATATACGGCTTTCTCTCTCTCTAAAATTTGTAAGCCCATGTATGCACCGCCCAAATCGCCGGTAACAACCAACAAATCTTTTTCTTTTGCTCCGTTACGATAAACCACATCATCTTTATCAGCTTCACCCAACACACTCAGACTAATCACCAATCCACTTAATGATGTAGTTGTATCGCCACCCACCAAATCAACTTTGTATTTATCGCAAGCCATCAACATACCGCTATATAACTCTTCAACCGCCTCAATAGAAAAACGATTGGATACGGCAATGCTCACAGTAATTTGTTTGGCTGTTCCATTCATAGCACATATATCAGATACGTTTACGGCAATGGCTTTGTAGCCCAAATGTTTTAACGGCACATACGTCAAATCAAAATGCACGCCTTCAACCAGCATATCAGTAGAAAGTAAAGTTACTTTGCCGCTTTGCTCAATAACAGCAGCATCATCGCCTACACCTTTAATAGTTGAGGAGTTGTGAAGTGTAATATGTTCGGTAAGGTGTTTTATTAAGCCAAACTCGCCTAACTGAGATAGTTCTGTTCTTGACGTGTTTTCAAACATATTACTTTAGTTTAATGCAAACATTTTTAGGTTCCGTAAAAAAATCGAAAGCTTCAAAGCCACCTTCTCTGCCAACTCCTGATGATTTTACGCCACCAAAAGGAGTACGCAAATCGCGCAATAGCCAGCAGTTAATCCAAACAATACCTGCATGTATATTCTGTGCCATGCGGTGTGCCTTGGTTACATCTTGTGTCCATACAGTTGATGCCAATCCATACATGGTTGAGTTTGCCCACATCAATACTTCTTCTTCAGTATCAAAGGGCATAATGGTTACAACAGGTCCAAAAATTTCTTCCTGATTGGTACGACAATTATAAGGTAATCCTTCTATAATGGTGGGTTCTATATAATAGCCTTCGCTAAACTCACCACCAATGTTTGCTTGTTTGCCGCCACATAAAACAGTGCCACCTTCTTGTTTAGCAAGCTCAACATAACTTAATACTTTTTCCATGTGTGGTTTAGAAACTACAGCACCCACTCTTGTTTTATCATCAAGCGGAGCACCCACAACCAGCTTCTTGGTTTGTTCTACAAAATCCTTTTTGAATCTATCGTAGATACTTCTTTCCACAAAAATGCGCGAACCACAAAGGCATATCTGTCCTTGATTAGAGAAAGAAGAATGTATAGTAGTAGCCAACATTTTATCATAATCACAATCGGCAAAAATTACGTTTGGGTTTTTACCGCCTAATTCTAAAGAAAGTTTTTTAAACATGGGGGCGGCAATACTGGCAATGTGTGCCCCTGTTTTTGTTCCGCCGGTAAAAGAAATAAGCGGCACTTCTTTATGAGAAACAATAGCATTACCAACCTTTCCACCTAAGCCATGCACAATATTAAGCACACCTTTTGGTAAGCCCGCTTCAATACAAAGTTCAGAAAGCAAGTAAGCTGTCATAGGTGTTACCTCACTTGGTTTGGCAACAACCGTGCAACCTGCAGCTAGTGCGGGAGCAATTTTCCAGGTAAATAAATACAAAGGTAAATTCCAGGGAGAGATGCAACCCGCCACACCAACGGGCTGACGCAGTGTGTAGTTAATAGCAGTGTCTTCCATACTGTGTGTGTGAGCTGCATAGTGCGAAATGCCTGTGCCATAAAAATGGAAATTTGCCGCAGCACGTGGTATATCAACTGTTTTAGCAAGCTTTAAAGGTTTGCCATTATCAATGCTTTCTGCAAGAGCAAGTTTATCCAAATCTCTTTCAATAAGTGAGGCAATCTTTAAAAGGTATTTAGAACGTATGTCCTTAGGGGTAATGCTCCATGCCGAAAAAGCTGCTTTAGCTGATTCAACGGCACTTTCCACATCTTTCTCATCGCTATCAGGAATATAGGAATAAACTTTTCCGCGCGAAGGGTCTATATTATCTATATACTTTTTAGATGCTGGTTCTATTAATTCCCCGTTGATATAGTTTTTGATGTGCAGCATGGTATTCAAATTAGGGATGTAAAAATACGGAAAATTCAGAGCCTTATTTAAAGAATAAACCTAATTGGCCGAAGGAATCTGAATATTGAATTTATATTCTTTTGGTGGCAGACATTGTGTGTTGTTACAAGCCATGCACTCTACATGACCCATAATGGTAAATGCATTTTTATTTGCCCGCTTTATCTTTTGTTTAAAAACAACTTCGTTACTAAACATCATCACATCTGTACTAAAAATACTTGAGAATTCAGTAACCGGAGTTGGTTCAATAACCTTATCAACCAAATCATAATCGGGGGTTAGTTCAAATCTGAAAATAGTAGGTAAAGGACCATCGCCACTTTGCAGTTGCGAGTATATATGCCAATCCATGCCAATATTGGCTTTTAGAATAAGTTCGCCTTTTGTTTCATCAATGGGATTATAAGAGAACTCCCATTTCACAGGCTGTATGGTTTGAGCATATACCTTTACCGAAACAAGTGTGCAAATAAATAAAAAGGTAGCGATAAAATGTTTGGCAGCCACTTATTAGAACTTAACTTTAGTAATGCGGTGAATGGGTATTACTATTCCTTGTTTAAGGATAACACGCTTGTCTGTCAACCCCCACACAGTTGTGTCAACTACTTTAGACGACGTATCGTCCTCAAAATAAATTTTAATTTTAGAGTGTTCTAAATTTCCTAAAGACAAACATCGCTGCAAATCTGTAGCACGCAGCGTAATTTCATCTATGTTGTTTAATACTTCAACATCCGGAAAACGCAATCCGGTTACAGCTTCTTTATCAATTACCTGATGTTTTGTTTGTGTATTCATAAAACCCTCCTTTTTGATGTCTCATAAAAATACTTCTTTTTTCTGAAAAACAAACATTAATTGTTATTAATTTGATTGTTAATTATTTTAAATAATTCATTAGGTCGTTGCGTACCAATACGATAAGTAAATCCGTCTTTATCCTTCAACTCTATAAAATGATTTCCCGAAGTGTAAAATTTAACAATTTCTCTGATGTACAAATTATAAACGGGGCGCCGAAAACTGTTCTTTTTGTATCGCAATTTTTTAATAGTATGAATATTACTAAAATCTATTTTTACTTTTCTGGCACCCCAAAAACCACTAAGCACCAAGTAATTCGGATAAACAATGGTTTGTATATGTAATACATACATCAATAGACCCGATAGTACCATAATAAAAATTCCCAGTATAAAAAAGATATGCCCCGAAGCAGGAATTTCATCTACAGGATAAGACCCTAAGCGGATAACCGATAAATCGACAGGCTTAGGGTTTTGACTCCAATAATATCCTGTAAAACAAAGTAAAGCCAAAACTGTTCGTATAAGTGCAGATAAGCGATTATAACCTAAGTATTGCTTTTCTTCATATAAAGGAGTTTGGTTAAGCATCTTATAAATTATCCTGCCATAGTTTTTGTTTTGGAATCTTTATATCTCGCAAAGAATTTACTTTTAAATTAAAAGTAAGCATATATTGTTTTGAATAGCCAAAAGGAACCCAGGTTATACGGGCTTCCCAACAACGCAAATCTCTGTATATTGTGAATCGGGTATAACTAATATTGTTTAGTTTAAAGTCATAACCAGTGGTTATATCAAATTTCCAATTAGGGGTAGGCTTCATACTAAAAATGGCAGTTAAATTTTGCGTGTAGGCATTTGGCGTAGTGGTGGTGCTAGAGGGGTTTTCCGGATTTCCGCTACTTATTATCCCGCCTTTAACAAAGGTCAAATTATAATTAATCCCTATACTAAAAGGTTGTTTGCTGTTTGCCAGGCTTTTTATTTTAGCATTGGTAAGAGTTCCATTAACCGAAAAATTACAAGTTGTAAACCTTGCTATTTTTTTACTTGCGCTGGCTAATAAAGTATCAGACCTATTACCATATTTGTTTAGTTCATAAGGATCAAAAACAGAGGTAAAAAGCACACCTACGATATTTTTTAAAAGAGTGGTACGTGCAGAAACATTTATAAGGCTTAATTTATTCTTAGCGGCAGCAAAATCATAACTGCCCCCAATACTTAACATTTGCAATATGGCAACTTTTTGATATGTAATACTGGTATCTGTTTTTTTTCTAACCTTGGCATCAAGCGTGTTGTTTATATTAAAGGTAAGCGCCCCACTTTCGGGCCCCGAAGGGCCGCCAAATAATCCGTTTTGAAAGCGAGAATATTTGGTGGTTACTCTATTACTATCACTTACCTGTTTAAAAAAAGGATAGTTATTCTGCATATCCGGATGGAAAACAAAACCAATGGTAGGAATAATCTGATGTCTGATTTGTTTAAGCAGTTTAGAATTAAAAATATAATCTCCGTAAACTTTTGTAGTTAAGTTTACCTGGTAGCTTTGATCAAAAGCTAAAGCCGGCCCTCTTTTTATAAATGTATTTACATGTTTTGTTTGTGCATCGTATTCTCGGTCTATAGTTTGAAAGTTTGTATATTGCTGAAACGTAGCCTGTGGATTTAGTGTAAAATATTTTAAAAGATTAATGTTTGTACCAATAGGTATGCGTTGATATAAACCATATTTAATACTATCTAAAGTAGCAGGCTTGAGTAAGAGCGAGTCTTTTGTTTTTACCGTTGCTTGACTTTGTAAAGTATAATCTATATACATCTTATCCAGCCAGGTCTGCGTTGTGTGCGCTTGGTTTTTAAATGGGAACATTCGGTTAACCATATAAGTCAGTTGAGGTGCGTCTATTTCAATATCATTTGTTTGTAGGGTCTGATTAGATCTTGCATTAATAGTTAACATAGAGCTTCTAAAGGTTTTTGTAAAAGCAATATTAGAGTTTAAACTACTTTGTAAATAATTTGCCTGATTCTGGTTATTATACTTACCAAAACCCGAACTACCGGCATTAACAGATGCGCTAAAGCGTATAGTAGGATCGTAACGGTTATCTTGTGTGTGACTCCATGTAACCCTGAAATTATTTATTTTAGTTAAGGCATTAGCATCTCTTGTAGTTCCAAATTTCGGGTTGTCTTCAGATATTCCTGTAACATTTTGTGAAAAAGCTAAATTAAAACTACCACTGTATTTGTAATTTACTTTGTAGTTAAACATATTGTGAGGAGAACTGGTATTAATTGCCCAAGAGCCATTGCTGTATATATTTCCATATAAAAACACCTGCAGCTTATTACTCACGGGAATAAAATAGCCCATGTTTTGTAAATAAAACCCCTGACTTTGTGAGTAACCATAACTTGGCATTAATATCCCGGCTTTAGACGCATCTATACTTACGTTTGGAAAAAAGCCAAAAGGTAAACCTAAAGGAGTTGGAATGTTAGAAACCTCTACAAACAAAGGGCCTGTAACAATTTTATCGTTCGGAATGATTTTGGCTTTGCTGGCACGGAAATATATTCTTGCGTCTTCAAATTCACAGGGAATACATTTCATTTTTTTAATAGACATGATGTTATTGGTGTCCTTTTTTACTGCTTGTCCGTGTATAAAAAACTCATTTTGTTTAGTAGATATACCAAATATCTTTCCCTTTTTAGTTTTTATATTATAGATTATTTTATCGCATTTCATTTGATCTTTACCCTGTTTAAACTCAGGACTTCCTTTTATAACCCCATTGCTATCTGGCACTCCAATAGCTGTAATTAAATTTGATTTATTATCAATTTCAATGTATGCAGCCTTCAAGTCAAAATCCTGATAGTGAACTGTGGCATTACCATATAAATAAGCTTTTTTGTTTTCGGCCTCTAAGCGGATGGAATCTTCTGCCTCATAATCAACCGGAGATTCAATACTGGCTTCATCACCACCGGCAGAAAGAGTATCAATGTTCTTTCTAATTGTATCTGTTTTAGATTTTGTAGTATCGGGAAAAAGAATAAAATGGTGTTTAATATCGTTATAGGAACCAAAAAAAGTATCCGCATTAACATGATTTATTAACACAAGGCAATTAAAAACTATTAGTATAAGGATACTTTTCCTCAAAATCTATAAAATACTTTTGTAAAACAGCGCGTAAAGCTACAAAAATAGCTAAAGCTATGATTTGCCCTCATTCCTACATAAAGCCATTTCGTGTTTTGCTTCTTGCATTTTCGGCACTGTTTTTGTTTAGCGAAGCCTACCTACCAAAAATCAAGCCAAAAGGTGTTAAAACGATAGTAATTGACCCGGGGCATGGAGGGAAAGACCCTGGGTGTAACGGAAATTTGTATAAAGAAAAAGATATTTCGCTTGGTATTGCTCTTAAACTGGGGGAGTATATCGAAAAACATCTACCAGATGTGAAAGTGATTTATACCCGTAAAAAGGATGAATTTGTGGAATTGGAAGAGCGTGCCCAAATTGCCAACCGAAATAATGCTGATTTGTTTATATCCATACACTGTAATGCTGCATCAAATTATGCTGTTTATAAGGATAAGAATGGTAAGGTACACTACAAAACCTTTACCGATAAAAAAGGGAAGCAACATAAAATTGAAGTGCACAACCCCAAGCCATTTGGGAGTGCTACCTATGTAATGGGTATCTCAAACGAGAAGGGGAAATTAAATACCGCTAAGCGAGAAAATGCTTCTATGCTTTTGGAGGATAATTACCAGAAAACTTATGATGGGTTTGATCCTCAAAGCGATGAGGCCTATATAGTTATGAGTTTATGGACAGGTGCTTTTGTGGAACAAAGTGCGGATTTAGCTTCCAAAATACAATCGGAGTATATTAAAAAGGCAGGTAGAGTTGATAAAGGGGTACAGCGCCAAAGTATTTGGGTTTTGTGGCGCACGGCCATGCCCAGTATATTAACCGAAGTTGGGTTCCTTACTAATACTGAAGAAGAGAAGTTTTTAGGCTCAGAAAAAGGACAGAAATATATGGCGGCGGCTTTGTTTAGGGCGGTAAGAAGTTATAAAGACGAAGCGGAAGGCACTACCAAAAAGTATGATGATGATTTTGAAAAAGAAGAGCCTCTGGTAAACGAAAACTTATCAAGAGGGAATAGAAACGAAGAAACTGCTCCAACCGATTCTGCACAAATAGCTGATGCTGCCAATGAAGAGTTATATAATGGTTTTATTAAAGAAGCTGACGATTATTATAAGGCGAAAAAATATGAAGAGGCTCAAGTAAAATATGAGAAGTGCAATGAGTTAAAACCCGAAGAAAGATTCCCTTTGGCGCGCATAGAAGAGTGTAAAAAGAAAATAGTTGAACAAAAAAGCAAATTAAGTGTAGAAGAACAAAAACAAAAAGAAGCGCAGGCTAAATACAACACAATAATTGCCACTGCCGATAAATTAGCCGCCCAAAACAAATGGGATGCTGCCATTGTTCAATATAAACAGGCTGAAGAGTTTATACCTGAAGAAACCTATCCTAAAGAAAAGATAAGGGAATTGGAGAAAAACATTGCGGAAGAAAAACAAAAGAAAAAAGAAAAGGAAGAAGTCGATAAATTTGAAAAACAAAAACATCAGGCAAAATTAGAAGCAGATAAGCATACGGCAGACTCGTTATTAAAAATTAAAAAAGAGGAGGATAATAAAATAGCTGCCGAAAAAAACAAAGCAGATACCACGCCAGTTAAACCAAAAGATATCGTAAACATATATAAAGATAAAACTCCTAAAAAAGACACAGTACAAAAAGTAAAGAGCAATCTGCCTGAGGGTAAAGCAGGTATTGTGTTTAGGGTGCAATTTGGCATGAGCGAAACCGAACCTGATTTAAAAGCCGATAAATACAAGAATATAGATGACGTTTGGTATTATAAAGTAGGCAACATATGTAAACTGACCTCAGGCAGTTTTACTAATTCCGAGGATGTAATTAAACATCAGGAAAAAATGCGTAACACAGGTTATAAGGATGCCTTTGTGGTAGCCTTTAAAAATAACCAGCGCATGGATTTTAAAGAAGCCGTTAAACAACTGGCAGGTAAATAAACAAGTAATAACATGGAAGAAAACACGGAAATACAAAAACCCAACGAAGAAAAAAAGAAACGAGGCGGCATACTACCATGGCTCTTATTGCTTTGTTCACTGATTGGTAATGGGGTTTTAGTTTATATGCTTAATCAGGAAAAGCAAATTGTTATTCAAAAAGAAGAGATTATAAAAACCGTGTTTGTAGAGCGCGATAATGTAAAAAGCGATTTAACCATACTTAAATCCGACTTTGAAAACCTGCACACCAATAATAAAAAACTTCAGACCGCCATCGATCAGAAAAAACTACAGATAGATTCACTGATAAAACTTGCCGAAAAAAACAAGAACAATGTATATATCATTGCCAAGCTTAGAAAAGAGACTGAAACACTAAGACAGATTATGCAAGGCTATGTGCACACAATTGATTCATTGAACACCCTCAACAAAAAACTGATTGTAGAAAAGAACGATGTCATAAAAAAACTAGATGAGGAAAAGAACAAATCATCACAGCTCAATAAAGATAAAGAGTCTTTGCAAACTACCATTAATAATGCCTCTGTACTATCCTGTTATGGTATAACAGCCCAGGGTATAGATTTTAAAAAAGGCGGTAAAAAACAAATTGTAACTACCAAAGCTAAGAAGACAGATGTAATTCGGGTTAGTTATTCCTTAGGAGAAAACAAAATTACCAAGCCCGGCGCTAAAGATGTGTATGTACGTATTATGACACCTGATGGTAAGGAGCTTGCCAAAAACTATGATGATAACTATAAGTTTAAGTTTAATGGCTCTACAGGTTACTATGCCGGAAAAACCAGTATAGATTATGCCAACAAAGAAATTGGTGCAACTACAACCTGCGAGGGGAGTGACCCTTTCATTCCCGGTAAATATATTATAGAAATTACCTGCGATGGGGTAGTGGTAGGGCAAAGTTCGCTTACGCTAAACTAAGGCTTTGCTTTATAAACAACAAGCATCTTTACTCTTTCTGTTTTTCTTTAAATTGTATATTTAAGCCCAACTAATTTAGTGGCTATGGATATAGAATTTAACAAGAACGAAGATAAAATGCGATTGCTCATCTCTCAGATGGAGCAGCGTTTACATAAAATATACTTAGGTGGTGGCAAGACTCGTATCGACAAATTACACGAGCAGGGCAAAATGTCTGCCCGCGAACGCATAGACTTTTTATTAGACAAGGATGCGCCGCGTATTGAGATGGGTGCTTTTGCGGGATATGAAATGTATGCCGAACATGGCGGTTGTCCGGGTGGAGGAGTGGTAATTGTTATCGGATATATTTCGGGCAGGCAAGCTATTGTGGTTGCTAACGACGCTACAGTAAAAGCCGGCGCATGGTTTCCTATTACAGGAAAAAAGAATTTACGCGCGCAGGAAATTTCTATTGAGAACCGTTTGCCCATTGTTTATTTGGTGGATAGCGCAGGTGTTTACCTGCCTTTGCAGGATGAGATTTTTCCGGATAAAGAACATTTCGGGCGCATATTCCGTAACAATGCGGTAATGAGCAGTATGGGCATTATGCAAATTGCAGCCGTTATGGGAAGCTGTGTGGCAGGTGGTGCTTACCTGCCTATTATGAGCGATGAAGCCATGATAGTGGATAAAACAGGAAGCATATTTTTAGCCGGTTCTTATTTGGTAAAAGCTGCCATTGGTGAGAACATTGATAATGAAACGTTGGGTGGTGCTACCACACATTGCGAAATATCAGGGGTTACCGACCATAAATGCAAAGATGATGCCGATTGCCTTACACGCATCCGCAATATATTCAGTAAAGTAGGCGATTATAATAAAGCAGGTTTTAATCGCGAAGCCATTGTTGCGCCTAAAAAAGACCCGAAGGAGATTTACGGTATAGTACCCGAAACCCGCGACAAACAATATGATGTGCGCGAAATAATTTATCGCCTGGTAGATAACAGCGATTTTGATGAGTATAAAGAACTCTACGGGCAATCCATCATTTGCGGCTATGCACGTATAGAAGGCTGGGCGGTTGGTATTGTTGCCAACCAGCGCAAAGTAGTTAAAAGCAAAAAAGGCGAGATGCAATTTGGTGGTGTTATCTATAGCGATAGCGCCGATAAAGCCGCACGCTTTATTATGAATTGCAACCAACGCAAAGTGCCTTTGGTTTTCTTGCAAGACGCTACAGGCTTTATGGTGGGTAGTCGCAGCGAGCAGGGAGGCATTATAAAAGACGGAGCCAAAATGGTAAACGCCATGGCAAACAGTGTGGTGCCTAAGTTCACCGTTATTATGGGCAACTCTTTTGGTGCGGCAAACTATGCCATGTGTGGCAAAGCTTACGACCCTCGTTTAATAGTGGGTTGGCCTACTGCGCAAATTGCTGTAATGGGTGGTGCGCAAGCCGCCAAAGTGTTGGTGCAAATAGAAGTAGCTTCCTTAAAAGCAAAAGGAGAAGTTATTACTCCCGAAAATGAAGCCGAGTTATACAACAAAACCAAAGACCGATACGATACGCAAACCACGCCTTATTATGCAGCCTCTCGTTTGTGGTTAGATGCCATTATAGACCCATTGGAAACCCGCAAGTGGATTAGCATGGGCATAGAAGCCGCCAACCATGCCCCTATTACCAAACAATATAACGTAGGGGTAATACAGACATAGATAACGTAAAGGTCATGCCGAACCATAATCTCGTCATGCTGAACTTGTTTCAGCATCTCCTGATTAATTTACTTATGTAAAATGAAGTTATGTAATGCGTTTGTATATATAATGTCTAACAAAAGCAGAAGCACTTTTTATATAGGAGTAACCAATGATTTACAGAGAAGGATTATTGAACACAGAAATGGCGAGGGTTCGGAGTTCACAAAAAAATACAAACTGCATTCGTTAATCTATTTTGAAAGGATGTCTGATATTGTTACAGCCATTAAACGAGAAAAGCAATTAAAAAGATGGCACAGAGAGTGGAAACTAAATTTAATAAAAGAACAAAATCCCGAATTAAAAGATTTATCGGGAGATGAGTAGTACAATTGAGACCCTGAAACAAGTTCAGGGTGACGATGGCGCCGAACGGCGGCAGGCTTCAATCCCTAACGCATTTTATCTATGTGGTGCATAATAAACATAGCAATCAGAATATAAACCAATAGTTTCTGTAACTGACCATTTTTGGTATGAGAGACCGTTATCAGTAAAAGTTAGTGTATGTTGGCCTTGTGTTGTTGAAACAGTAAAGAGTAAATTTGATTGAACACAACTTGAGGGTGCAATAGATTGGAAATTGGAAATTTGTCCTGCTTGTTGTATCCCATCAATACTTACATAAATAACTCTATTATTAGGAGGGTTATAGTTAGCGTCGGGGTCATCTGACCAAAATGTAATATTTCCATTTGGTGTTTTCTTTTTGCAACTAAATATTAAAGCCAGAAAAACAAATAGGATTATTTTCTTCATCTTAGCACAAATATACCAAACATTCTTTAGCAATCCAAATACGCTGTTTCCGTCATTGCGAGGAGGAACGACGAAGCAATCTGTTTGTTATTGAGATTGCCGCGCTTCGCTCTCAATGACGGAGTGTGCTTCGCAATAACAAAGGGCTTGCTTTAGGGTTTTCCACTGCCATCCCATAACGCAAAGCAACAGCCATACTTTCCGGCACTATCTATAGGTTCTGTTCAATAATAAACAGGAAGATTGAATATTCCTACAGGAAATTGTGTTATTACTAAAGGAACTTAATATTTTACTATGGTAAATTAATATATTCCTACAGTAATTGTTCATATTCCTATAATAAATTACCATCTTACTATGGTAACTTTATATATTCCTATGAGAACTATTAATTTTACTACAGTAGATTACTATATTCCTACAGGAATTTACCATATTCCTACATATATTAATTATAAAGCGTATCTTAGTTGTCTAATTCTTAATGTAAAAACTCATGCCTTTAAAGAAAAAAGTAACCGTAACCACGCACAAAGCAAAAGATAGCTATATTCCTAAAATACGCGGCAAGCTTCGCACGTGGGCTGCAAACTTAGATACGCAAATAGCTATTGAAGGCCCCACGCTGGGCTTAAGCACCACCGATGTAAGCGATTTACAAACCGAGCTAACAGATTATATAGATGCCGAAACCGCTTTGGATGCCGCAAAACTGGCGGTAAAAAATGCCTCGGCAACTGTAAAAAGCACCAAAAAAACGATGATAGCCTCTGTGCGCCCCAAAGTGGGCTTAATGAAAAAGAGTGCAGCATATACCAAGGCTGTTGGCGAAACATTGGGCATAGAAGGCATTACACACGAGGTAGCTTTAGCAACCTACAAACCCAAACTGGGCAAAACTTCTTTAGAAAACAACCTGGTACATATTAAATTTACCAAAGGCGCTGCCGAAGCGATGGATGTATATGCCCGCTTGAAAGGCGCAGCCGACTGGACACTGGTGGGTTCTAAAATAAAATACACGCCTTTTATTGATAACCGTTTGTTGGCAGTTGCGGGCGTTGCCGAAATACGCGAATATAAAATGCACGGCGTGTATGGCGACCACGAAATAGGTTTGGATAGCGATATACTAACCATACCCTACGGCGGTGGCACAGCAGGCAGCACCACCGGTGGCATTGTTGGCGGAAATACACCTGCGGTTACGGGCTAACAAAACGTTATTGCGAGCGAAGCGCGACAATCTCATACTAAAGGCCTCTTGTTGAAAGACAGGGCTTTTTTGTTTTATATTTGAGGGGATGAAATACACTATTATACTTTTATGTTTTGTTATATTATATGGGTGTTCTAAACAAACATACTTTTCTATTAGTACTAATTCCTCTAATGTATTTTATAGAGGAGTTGAGAACCCATTTTTAGTTACAGGTCATAATGCTAACAAAGTTGTCATTTCCTGTGCTGGTTGTAATGCACATCCCTATATAAGCAAGAAAGACACTTTTGGCTGCAATATTACCGTAGGCGGAAGAGATACAACTATTATGTGGGTATCAATTAATAAGCGGAGGTATGAATATATTTATAGAAATAAAAATATTCCTGACCCTGTTGTAGTAATTCTTGCTGACACTATAATCGGTGGTTTAGCAAATGAAACATCTGCTACAAATTTCAAAACCATTCGATTTATTGTACCACAACTTTGGGGCTTTGATTATCTGTGTAATTTAAAAGTAATTAAATTTAAGATGACACGCATACCAATACATGGTGAAAGAGAAAGTTATGAATTAACTGAAAATGACTTAAGGATTAAACCAAATGCTTTTACAAACTTAGCCAAGCAAGCAGAATCAGGCGATGTTTTTTTGTTTTCTGATATAACAGTTCAATTTAATACGCAATCTGTGGGCAATGAAAAGAGCAGAATGATTCGTGATTATGTAATAAGAATAAAATAGCTTTAGGGTAGCTGCGTTAGGGATTGAAGCAAGCTGCCGTGCAGCGCGTAAAGCCCGCCGTTGTAACCAACGGAACGCCCAAATAATTTTGTACTTAAAACGCCCTGCTAACACCAATTACCCAACGGAACTGCACATAGTTGTTTTCTACATTTGGCAGGCGGTTAAGAAACAATGGGAAGTCGGCACGTATGGTAAGTGGTTTCAGTGTTTGCAAAGTGCCCCATTTTTGTATGGTAAGCGTAGCGCCCGCACCGGCATCAACCAATACGGTAGATAAGGCAAAAGGTTGCGCATTGTAGTTGGTATTAATAACACCGGCATCGCCAAACAAATAGGTGCCAAAAGCAAGGGTCTGTTTAGTTGCTTTAGCTATAAAACCAAAGAAACGGCTAAAGTCTAATTCCGCATTAACCGATGCGCCGCTGGTACCTTTGTAAGCATAAGTTTGGTTGCCCTTAGCATCTACCTGCGGTAATAGGTAACCCATGTAGCCACGCAGGTTTAAACCGCCACCCGCAGCAAAGTTCCTTACATCAGCGCCATACGTAAACGGTTGAAATATGCCCATAGCACGGGTGTATTTGCTATCCATCAACTCCTCGGGGTTTGCACCCGCTGCATATAACATAGATTCTGTAGGAACATTATTACCCATTCCATATTGTGCAAACACGCGTGTATGCAAGCCCAGTTTGCCAAAGTAGGTTTTGTTTATAGCCGTAAACGTTGCCGAAGAAAAATCATACGCTCCTAAAAAAGGCGCACGCACATTCAGGTTTATAAAGCCTGTTCCTCTGCGGTAATTATAGTTTTGGTCAACCCCAAAAGAAGCATACGAGTTTACCGTTCCGGGTTTGCTCCATTCGCCTTTATAAATAAGGTAGTTTAAAGAACTTGAATCATAACGCGTCATACCTTTTAGTTGCACATAAAAACGGGTTTTCTCGCTAATGCTTTTTCTGTCGAAGCCAATCAAGCCAGAGGCAAGCCCGTCAAGCGATTTGATGGTGGCATACACTCCCGACTTCTTCATAAACTTATCGGTAGCCGTTCGGTAATTAAATAAAAACGAAAGGTGGTCGTGACTGTTTATGGAGATGTTTTTGTCTAAATACCCCTTTCCAGTTGCTTGTCCCATGCCTGTATTTATCCAAACAGTTAAATCAAATATGTGTTTGTAGTTCATATAATTTCCGTTCAGGTTGACCCCTGCTTTTACCCCGTCATACCCATTGTACCACAAAGAAGGGCGAGCATACAACTGATATTTGTTTCGGTTAGGAATGCTCGCAATCTTAGAATCGAATCTGAAATCAACCTTTTTCGGTTTATAGTTATTGAACGGATTTACGTCCGTCATAACATGTGCCGTATCAATGATAACACTCTCTATCTTACCTGAAGGAATGGTAACAGTGGCTGTGTAGGTAGGTTTTACTTTATCCCAACCAATCCAACGCGGAAGTACAGTTGCATTTGTTTTCTTTACAAACCAATTGTTGGGTATATAAAAATCGTACTGCTCGTGCGTGCTTGTTTTAACAGTGAAGTCAAGCGGCATTTGCATACGCCCATATCTCTTAAACGTAATTTCATATTGATTAGGTTGGTCTTTAGTGCCTTTTATGTGTTTTACTTTTTTAATGCCATAGTCAATGGTTTTAGCGGTTTCCAACCATTCATCAAAAAACCAATTCAAATCTACATGAGTAAACTGTATAATGGAGTTTCTAAAATCTTCGGGATATGGGTGGCAGAATTTCCATTGATTGAAATAATTCTGCATAGCGCCTTTAAACAAATCTTCGCCCAATACATAGCGCAGGTTATAAAGCATAACTGTTGTTTTCATATATACTTGTCCGTAGCCGCCACCATGTGCAAGTGCTCCATTAAAATAATCGCTGTGTGTGTTCAAGGTTGTTTCATCGCCACGCAACACATCATTAAAATGCCTCAGGTACGCATTGGTTTCTTTATAAAGTGTGCTGTCAGTATGATTACGAACATAAGCATGTTTTGTTTTAGGATATAAATTGTAAGGGCCTTCGATATTCTCCCAACCATCACAAGTATAAAATTGCGTAAAGCCTTCATCTAAAAAAGCACGGTAGGTTTCGTTGCTACCCACCATTCCAAAAAACCAATTGTGAGAAATTTCATGAATAAACAAACCTCTGTAAGTAGGGTCGGCTCCACCGTTTAAGGTTATCATGGGATATTCCATTCCGTCATCAGCATCAGCAGAAATCATTTTAGGATAACCATACTGACCAATATTCTTAGAGTTGTTTATAATAACCTTTGCTACATAAGCAGCCGCATTTTGCCACTTGACAGCATGTTGTTCTTGCGCCAAAGCAATGCAGCGCACATCGCCTGCTTTTGCTTCTCCTATACGATAAGTAGGGTCGAATGTATAAGCGGCATCGTGTACATTAATAGCATTAAATATCCATGTCTTAAATGTACCATCAGGTTTGATTATTTCTGACGGTGCAGAGTTCCATGGTTTTTTAGCAAAGTTGCTGATGTCTAATTGCTGACGAAGAGAAGTAGGCAATACCTCTTGTTCGTTTTGCAACACACCTGTTCCATCGCATATATATTGATTAGGAAGGGAAAGCTCCACATGATAAGAACCAAAATCTCCATAAAATTCATGATCCATGTGCTGGTCAGTATCCCAACCCTGTTTGGCATCGTAAACAGAAATGCGCGGATACCAATGCACCAGATTAAAGTGCTTATAACCCGATACACCAAACAGCTTCATACGATTACGTATAAGTGCATCGTTATCAAAAAAGGTTTTAAATTTTATTCTAAAGGTTATTGATTCACCTGGTTTTAATGGGGTTGATAACCATGCTTTCATAACACTATTATCTGTTTCAGTTTTTAATGGCTGCCCATCAATACTGATGCTTTCTACATTAGTGCCTAACCCAGCTTCGCGGTACTCACCAAACTTTAGTTTTACGCCATTGTTCTTGTAAAGGTCTGCCAGGTAAGAACCTTTTGTTTGTGCGTTGCTGTATAAATGAAAATATACAAAAGACAATTCATCAGGCGAGTTATTGTAATAGGTAAGTGTTTCATCACCCGCAACTATGTTTTCAGGGTCGTTTAATTGTGCTTTAATGTTGTAGCTAACATCTTGCTGCCAATAAGCAGCATTGGGTTTTCGGTTTTTCCAGTAGTAAGAGTTAGCTGCGGAACGATAATCAGTAGATTCGTTTTGCGCATCCAAAATAAGAGGCAAGAATGCCAATAAGAAATATCTTTTAATCATGGTGTTCAAAGATAAAAACTTTTGAATTAGGATAATTTAGGGTTCTGAATTGTTAAATCCCCTTCACAATCCCATCTTTTGCATTGGTAATAAAATCAAGGATTTGTTTGCGCTCTGGTGTATCGCTGCAATCCGCTTCTACCATTTCCACGGCATTGGTCATGTTGTAGCCACGCACAAAAATGATGCGGTAAATATCTTCTATGTTTTTTATGGTTTCTTTAGAGAAACCTCTGCGTGTTAAACCAACAATATTTACACCAATGTATTGCAATGGCTCACGTGCCACACGAATAAAGGGTGGTACACTTTTGCGTATCTGAGAACATCCGGCAACAAAACTATGCGCGCCAATAGTTATAAATTGTTGTGCACCGCTTAGCCCTTCTATTATAGCATAATCTTCAATTACTACGTGTCCGGTAATACCAACATAGCCGGCAATAATAACATGGTTGCCAATTAAGCAATCGTGTGCAATATGCGCATACGCCATAATCAGGCAATTATCACCCACCTTGGTTGCCATTTTATCGAGCGTACCTTTATTAATGGTAACATATTCTCTAATGGTAGTATTATTACCAATTACCGTTAAACTAGGCTCGCCCTTATATTTTAAATCTTGTGGGATACCGCCAATAACGGCTCCCGGAAATATTTTGCAATTCTTACCTATACGGGTGCCGTCCATTAAAACAGCATTAGGCCCTATCCAACTACCTTCTTCAATAATTACATCAGAAGAAATACTTGTAAAGGGTTCTATGGTTACGTTATTCCCAATTTGTGCTTTGGGGTGTATGTGTGCAAGGTGTGAGATCATACAGACTGAGGTTCTCTTACTTTTTTATCAATGTTGCGGACTTTTACTATCTGCGCCATCATATCAGCTTCAGCAACTACTTTATTACCCACATAAGCCGCTCCTTTCATGTGACACAATCCTCTGCGAATAGGCGCGGCCAATTCCATTCTAAATACAACCGTATCGCCAGGCACTACTTTTTGTTTAAACTTAGCGCTTTCTATTTTTACAAAATACGTCTGATAGTTTTCAGGGTCAGGAACAGTTTTTAAACAAAGAATACCCCCTGTTTGTGCTAAAGCCTCAATAATAAGAACACCGGGCATAACAGGCTCATCAGGGAAGTGACCTTGACACCAAAACTCATTAAACGTAACATTTTTTACCCCAACTACATATTCAGGTGTAAGTTCCATGATTTTATCTACCATCAAGAAAGGATATCGGTGCGGAAGCACCTTCATAATATCGGTAGTGGTATATAAGGGTTTGGATGCTAAATCCAAATGCGGAAGATTCCCTTCTCGTTTTTCTTTTTTAATAAGGTCTTTTATTTTTTTTGCAAACTCTACGTTACCCGCATGACCTGGTCTTGCAGCTAATACATGTATTTTAAGCGGACGTCCCACAAGAGCCAAATCTCCAACTATATCCAATAACTTATGTCTTGCAGGTTCATTATAAAAATGCAGTTTGGTATTATTTAAAACACCACGTCCTTTTACCTCCATGTTTTCCTTATGGAACACTTTACGTAAGTGGTCTAATTTGTCTTTAGGAACTTCTTTGTCAACCAACACAATGGCATTGTCTAAATCTCCGCCTTTGATTAAGTTGTGTTGTAACAACATTTCCAGCTCATGTAAAAAAACAAAAGTGCGGCAAGGCGCAATTTCTTTTTTAAACTCTTGTAAATTGTACATACCGGCATGCTGTGTGCCAAGTACTTCGCTGCTATAATCTACCATTACCGTAGTGCGGAATGTATCTTGCGGAACGGCTAGCATTTCAACTTGTTTTACAGGATCTTCGTATGAAAGGTTTTCTTTTAAGGTAAAATATTCACGCTCTGCTTCTTGTTCAACAATTTCAGCTGCCTCTAAAGCTTCTATAAATTTAATAGAACTTCCATCCATAATAGGCATTTCGGGAGCATCTACCTGTATTAGGCAATTATCAATTTCTAATCCACGAAGAGCAGCCAATACATGCTCGGTAGTATATACACGTGCACCGTTTTGTTCTAAGGTGGTTCCGCGAGAAGTATCTACAACTAAATCAGCATCAGCATCAATAATAGGTTTACCCTCTAAATCGGTTCGTTGAAATTTATACCAATGGTTTTCTGGTGCAGGATTAAAGGTAATGGTAACTTTTTTTCCGGTATGCAGGCCAACTCCTGTAAGGGATACGGCTTTTTTTATGGTACACTGTTTTTCGCTTTTCATAGCCTTATTTATTTACAACACTTAATTGTTTTTCCAATTCACTTATCTTTTGTGCAAGCTGCGGGAGTTTTCTGAATATAACAAAACTCCTCTGAAAATCTAGGTGCGGCATAGCCGGAGAGCCTTGTAAGATTTCGCCTTCTTTTTTGATATTACTTCCTATACCGGTTTGTCCGGCAATTTTTACTCCGTCGGCGATTTTTAAATGCCCCACAATACCTGCCTGTCCGCCAATCATGCAATTTTTGCCTACCTTGGTAGAGCCTGCAATAGAGGCGCTTGCAGCAACAACTGTATTTTCACCAATCTCTACATTATGCCCTATTTGAATTAGGTTATCCAATTTAACTCCTTTGCGGATGATGGTAGAGCCTAATGTAGCTCTGTCTACTGTAGTATTAGCACCAATTTCAACATGGTCTTCTATAAGTACATTGCCTATTTGCGGAATTTTTTTGTAGTTGTTATCGCTGTTAGGTGCAAAACCAAAACCATCGGCACCTATTACAGAACCCGCATGTAACGTACAGTTTGAACCTATGGAACAATCGCTATAAACTTTTGCGCCGGCATAAATAGTAGTATTATCGCCTACTTTGGTATTATCGCCAATAAATGCATGCGGATATATTTTTGCATTGTTTCCCAGCACCACGTTTTCTCCTATGTAGGCAAAGGCTGCTACATAACAATCGTTACCCAGCTTGGCTGTTTTGGCAATGTACGAAGGTTGTTCTATGCCCTTTTTATCGTTCTTAACCTGGTTATATATTTCAAGCAATTGGGCAAAACTACTGTAAGCATCCTCTACACGAATTAAGGTGCAGGTGCTTTTTACAGGTTTATCTAATACCAGACTTTTGTTTACAATTACTATAGACGCGTCAGTTTCGTAGACATAGGGAGTATACTGTGGGTTTCCTAAAAAGGATAAAGTTTCTGGTTTGCCTTCTTCTATTTTAGAAAGATTGCTAACGGCAGCATCGGGGTTTCCTTCCACAGTTCCGTTTAAAAGAGATGCAATTTGCGAGGCAGAAAATTTCATACACTAACTGGTTTTAACAGGACAACAAATTAAACCCTCAAATTTAAAAAAATTACGCTCCATAACACTAAAAAAACGACTTTTGCAGTAAATTAAGATATTATAACATGTTTGGAAAATTAGGGGATATGATGGGCAAGCTTCAGGAGGTGAAGAAGAAGGTGGAAGAAATAAAAGCAAAGCTTGACAACGAAAAGATAGACGTAACAGGCGCAAGCGGTGATATTAAAATTACCATAAACGGAAACCGCAAAATACAAAAGCTAGAAATTACTCCTGCCCTCCAAAGTGCATCTAAAGAAGAGTTGCAAGAGCAATTGCTTATTACTGTTAATAAGGCTATTGAAGAGGCAGATAAACGAAGTGCGGACGAAATGAAAAGTGTTGCCGGCGGTTTGATACCCCCGGGCTTGCTTTAACTATAGAAAAGTATTTAACGCATAATGACCATTTTGCCAATACCTTTCTTAAAGAACTCATCAGCAGAGGTGCTCATGTGATCTACTTCATTACCATTAAGGCGGGTTACTACACGGTAGAAGTACACACCATTGGCAAGTTTACCTCCATATTGGTCAGTTCCATCCCAGGCATATTCCGTTATATTTCTGCCAATGTGTAAATAACCAAGTTCTTCGCGAGTGATTTCTTTTACCACTTTTCCGGTAATGGTCATTATTTGTATTTTTAGTGTTTGGGGTACTTCGCTTCCGGTAATGGTAAATACAAATTTAGTAGAAGTGCTAAAGGGATTAGGATAATTTAATACTTCAGTAATCATGGGTTTATTAATTACCTCATATTGTATTTTATAATCAACCCGCCCGCTTACATTACTACTACGGTCGGTTGCTTTTACATCCAAACTATATTTACCATCTTGTGCTAATATCGGTTTGTAGTTTATTTTACAAGAATTGTTGGGCAATATTGCGGGCGTAAATTGAAGTTGAGGATTATTAAAATAAAGTCTTTGTTGTACCATTGAGTTTGCGGAAGTAGTATATACAGCAAAATTGCCCGTATCATTCAGGGCAAGAAATTTATTTTCATCCTTTAACGTAATTAAAATATCGGGTTTGGCAGAAACAATATCTCCGTTTAAAATATGGGTACCATCAAAAGTAACATCCAATACTGGATTTATTTTATCTTTAATTACATTAAAACCAAATTGAGCTATGTTATTAAAATGATATTGTTCGTTTTGATATTTTGGTTTGCCAGGGGTATTTACATCTATCCCAAAAATATTACTGCCCCCTAAACCAATTGTATTTATAGTAAAAGTTGCCAGAGAGACAGCTCCCGGGGCAAAACCCTTTGATTTTGTCTGAGAAAAATTATGAGTTACACGATTGGCGTCTTCCACATAATAATTAATAACTAAACTATCCGGAAAAGGAACTGACCCTATGTTTTTAACAGGCATAACTACTTGATAGGTTTGCCCTTCAGCAACTGTAGTGTTAGCTACAGTATATCCACCTGTGGGATACAAGGCGCATTCAGGGGCGGGGTCATATATTACCTGCCAGCGTTTTAGTTGAGGAGGGCGATGAACATGATTATCCTGCTCATAAGCTATTAATTGCAGATATGGGAAAAACTTATTTGGTATTTGGTTGGTATAATGACTTAAATCCAGTACATCCAAAGAATCTCGGGTAAAGTTGGCGAGGGTGGTTTTTATTCCGTTACTGTCAATACCTATTACCTGTATCACAATACTATCGGTGGCGATAGTCGGAACAGAACCCGGGGTACTCGCTGGCAACCTATAGTGCCAGTGCAAAGATTTCCATGCGGTATCTGAATATCTGGCAGGTCCAATAATTTCGGAAGCAATATAACCGTTGTTAAAACGGGTTTCAAGTGTATCAATCAAAGTTATTAGTTGCGAAGCGGATCGAGATAGTACCTCTTTGGCCTGACCCGGACTCATACCTTTTCTTCCAAAGATAATAAGTGAAGTGGTGTCGCGCAAAGAATCTATTTTAATAGAACCTATGCTTTGCAAAGCTGCTTTTAGCGCCCGTGTGGGAGCAGTAAGATAAGGATTTATGCCGGGGCTATATGTACCGGGATAATAACCATTATCTGTATAGGCTAAAACAGGAGTGCCATTAGGAATGCTTTGTATAAAATTTATCATTTTTCGTTCCCAGTTATTATCAGAACTATTTAAACATTGATTTTGCATACCAAAATCGTAGGTAACGTTATTAGAATATAAACTGCAAATACAGTTACCTGCATTACCAATCCATGTGGGATAACTTGGTGTGTAAGTTGGGGCAATTGATACAGAATAGCTGGGTATGGGATTTCCGGAAACAGTATTAAATATAGCAACACTCCAGCCTCCTGCCCCACAGGTCCAAAGATCTTGTTGGGCATTATCTAAATAGAATTGTACCTGAGTAAAATCAAAAACAGATTGGGTTACTTTATCCTTAACAAGAATAGTTCTTACGTTGTTTGCAAAATTAAAGCGCCAGTGTGCCAAATCGTATTGCACGTATTGATATGTATCATTATTAAATTGACGGAAGTGGGCTTGTTCCCAACCCTGCTTGCCATTAATTACCTGAAAAGAACTTTGTTTCCAATTGGGTATAGTAGTATCTTTTGCTACACGCCAAAAATATACCACACTGTCTTTGTTTAATGTTAGCCTTACAGGTAATGATACTACCCCGCCGGCTGCGGTTACGGTTTGGTTTATCAGAACAGGGCTTGAAAAACCGGCGCTTGTATCAAGCTGAAAAATATATTTGGTACTGGGGGCAAGCGGGTTGGCTGTTGATGCCTCTAGGGTAACATTATGTATATCGGGTATGATAGCATATTTATAGGGCCACACCGGGTCAATATCAGAACCCGGTATAAATAATGGAATACAAGGATTAGTTAAACCAATTGTATTGTTGCCATAGTTTATTTCCGGAATGGTATTCAGATAATTTAATTCTACATCAAAGCAGTTTAAACCAGCCGCCATAGTATAGTTTTTAAAAATAAAAAAACTAAGGGTGTCTTTATAAAGCGGGGCTTTTGCCTTTTTATAATAGATGCTATCTACCCCGCCAGGAAATTGACGGGTTATCTTAACGGTATAGTTAGTGTCAATGCCTTTTCCCAAGTTTGTCATTACAATTTTTATACCGATAGAATCGGGATATGTGCTTGTATTAAAAATCACATCAGCGCTTGTAAGAGTATAATCCGGTTTTTGAACGTTGTTTGGTTTTATAGCAGGATCGCCCTCCAAAGTCATTTCTAAACAGGTTTCCTGTAGCAAAGTATCGCCGGAATAACTTGAACGGCCCATTAAATAATTAATATCCTTTTTAATGCAATAGCCATAAGGCATGCCATAGTTTTTAAAACAAAATTGATTATACAGTTCTTGTGTATATGTGGCTAATTCATTTGCTACGCCTTCTGCCGTGGTGGCCACATATCCAATAGAACCTTTGTTATTAGGGGCAAGTACCCATTCTTCGCTATTGGTAATGGTATTGCTGCTAAAAATATCGCCGGTAAAACAAGAGTTAGCAATAATAAAGGGAAATTTAGGCGAATTTGAATACGCGCTTGGCACATCAATATTTTGGTCGAAACCTGTTTGTGAACCATGCCCGAAAAAAGTCATAAGAGACACGCCCTGATTAATCAATTGGGTTACCGAATCGTTTGTATTAATACTAATGGGTGAGGTTGAAGTTTTATAAAAGGAAAAAACATCTCCACCTATAAAAGGATTGGAATAGGTTTGTTTAAACCCGCTCATATATCCTTTAAACGTTAATTGGTCGTTATAATTGTCTCCTCCTATAAAATGCAAAGCGCGTTTGCGCCATAATGAGTCCGGAGATTGTGCTACATATAACTGGACTTTGTTTAAATAGTTTTTCACATCAGCATCGGTTTGCGCACAAATTCTGCCGGTGGGTATAGCGGGCTCCGGATAAAAAGAAGAACCAGGCAAGCCCTGAGTTAGCAAAACATCAGAAGAAGGGTTGCCAAAAGAAGGCACCAAACATTCCTGAGCCGCAACAGCTTTAGGCACATAAGCACACCAGGATGTGTCACACTCCCAGGCATGAACCCCTTTGCCAATTAAAAATAAATTAGAGGGTGGTTTGTTTGCTTTGGCTATTAAATAACCGCAAAAGTTTTTAATGGCAAGGGGGTTGCGCTCTACTCCATAAGCAAACTGGTCATACAAATCTTCTACGCTGGCAACTATAACATTATAATTTCCTCCACCCACGCCATTTTTGCGCCATTGCGCATAATCCATAACACCCGATTGACCGCCCGTTGAAGGGGGATTAATTAATTTAGGATGAGAAACAATAACAAAAGCAGAATCGGGTGGGGCAGCATAGTTGGCAAAAGTACCTGTGCCGTTTACGGGAGTAATTTTTAGCACGGTATCTGCAGCAGCTAAAGAAGATAAAAGACAAAACTTAGTATTACCGGTATTTGGCACCAAAACAGTAAAGGTACTTGGGGTAGGTGTTGCCGGCATAAAAGAAATCAGCTGGTTTGTAGTATCAATTAAAACAGGCTGACTGCTTCGGTTATCAAAACCACTGATAACTAATTTAGAATATGGCTGCACATCAGTAGGCAAATAAATCTTTTCCTGCACCTGCCCCAGCATATTAAATTGCTGGGGATAAACCACACTAATATAATTTACATTCAGCAGGTTATCAACAGTAGTTAGCGGGTTGGGCAAGTTCAATACATTTATAGATGTACTTGCGCCACTCATAAGACCGGGGCTAAAGTTGTAGGTATATTTACCTGAATTATAGCCGCTAACCGAATAAGTACCCAATGTAATCGGGGGGTTACTTACACCCTGAACATTTATTTGTACAATATGGTCGGGGTTTACCAATGATATATCATTAGCCCCCGAAAAACACACTGTGGCATAAGGTGAAGGACCGGTTGTATATGCAGATGAGGTAGTAAAATTAAAAGTATAACTATTGGTTGCCTGATAGCAACCGTTATAACTGCCATTTTCGTCTATCAAAGCGCTAAAATACCCTTCGCCCAGCACATAACGCGGG
This sequence comes from Bacteroidota bacterium, assembly GCA_003153315.1. GTDB lineage: Bacteria > Bacteroidota > Bacteroidia > B-17B0 > Aurantibacillaceae > PALSA-968. The sequence continues at coordinate 163,724 of PLYA01000036.1, read as the reverse complement.
TCGTTTTGGTTTACTATGTTATAGGGCCCGAAAGAATAATCAAAACGCGGAGAATAAACCTGTTTTAAATAATAAGGAGCCACAGGGTAGGCACTATAGTTGGTATTTGTATTCAGGGTTAAACGCTTACCCAAAGAAGAATTATCATAGGTAAAAAAAACAGCACCGGTATCATTAACCACACTGTAATAGGGGTTGGTTAAGTATGGAGCATTGGAATTAGCGTATAAAAAAGAATCATCTTTACCCTTGTTTCTTTCGGCATAAAACAAAACAAAATCATTTTTGTTCAACACATTATCTGCCGCACCCGATATGTAGGCGTATAGCTCTACTCCTTTTTGATAAAAATGCAGGTGGTTGGGGTTTAAGGGGGGCACCCCGGCACGCGCCAGCATCAAAGAGTCTAACTTATACAAACTATCGTTAGCTACTTTTATTTTATAATAATACAGGTTATGGTTTATCCACCCGTTATTAAAGTTGGTTAAATTTATTTGAGAAAAAAGGTTTTGTGCAACAAATGCAAACACCAATATATATATAATGCGCGCACGTAGCATTTAGGCTGCTAAAAATACTAAACTTTTATCATAAATTCAATAAAGATTTTTAAAGAAAATAAAAGCCTCCCTCTTTTTACAGAGAACGGCTTTTATATCGTCATTGCGAGGAGGTACGACGAAGCAATCTGTTCTATGGTTGAGATTGCTTCGGGATTACCCTCGCAATGACGGAGAATTACTCCACCACCAACTTCTGCTTCTGAAGGGTATTACCAATTTTAGCCATCACAAAATAAATACCTTTGGTGTATTGGCTTATATCCAGTTTCAACTCTCCGGCATCTGTGTTTTGGGTTTCAAATACCGTTCTGCCCTGCATATCTATAATGCGGATATAGTCTGCCACATCATATAAACCTATTGTTATATTATTGTTACTTGGATTGGGATATACAGATAGGTGAACAAGAGCACCCAAGCTGCCATTAATAGTTGTTTGTGCAGCCTCTCGGCAACCACCACCACAATCAACGCAACTTGCAGCAGTTACCGTCACATTAGAAGTATTAGTTGTACATCCTGGACCACTAACATATACTGTATAGACTTCAGGGGTGGTGGTATTAGTCCATGCAGAAGTTGGCTGGGCTACAGTACAACTGCTTAAGTGCCCGGTGTTGAAGTGACAACCGGGAGACCATGCATAAGTCATATTAGTAACCGCAGGTGTACCAATTTGCACACCGGGCCAATTACCGCAATTATCTTGTTGGTTAATTTCATTTGGTCCTGCATTAGCCGGGCAAGGGGTTTCAACCAATGAAACATCATCAATGAAATTGGAATAATAACCACCGGGAAAGCAGGCACCAGCATTATAGCCGATAATTAGATTATAAGTGCCATTTGAAGGCACAGTAAGATTAACAGTGTGTTTCATCCAGCCTGAACTACCTGTAACTGTTGATGCTGCTGAACCTATTAAAAGATCCGCCGCTGCGCCAGTGCTTAGAACTGCGGTTACATCGTAGCCACCAGTGCTATAAAAGGTACATAAATATGTTCCGCCAGCATATAAAGTTGTGCTTATTGGTTGCCAAATTGCCTCATATGCACTATTACCACCAGTTTGATAATTAAATCCTCTTCCTTGCAAAATTACATAACCATTGCCACTATAAGGAGCTATTTCACATGATCCATTACCACCAGTTGAGTTGTTAATATAATAAGTTGCTGGATTTGGAACAGAGACACAACCACCACAGGGATTATAGCCCGGCATACAATTACTACCATTATAATAATTACCTGCACTGCCTGCAGACCAGTTATTAACATCAGAAATAGTTGACGCGGAGGTATTACTAAAGCACGTCGTTGGTAAAGTGTTATAACTTTCAAAGTCACCATTTGTTACCAAGTTTTGCGCCTTTGCCATACAACCCGCAAGGCATAATGCTAAAAGTAATTTTGTTTTCATTTGTTTTTGTGTTTTTATTTTTTGCCTACTCATTTTACGGCTTTTTGGCTACCTCCGTTTTATTTTGTCATTTCGAAGGAGGCACGACTGAGAAATCTCCTCTTTTAGATTTCTCGACTTCGCTCGAAATGACAATGATTATTTACTTAATCAATTCTACCTGTCTTGCATTCCAGTCTCCGGCTATTTCGGGGTGTTTGCTGTTATACCAACGGCTCCATACATATAGGTACTTGCCTTTTTTATCGGCACCTAAAGTAAATTCATGCGTAGAGCCGCTAAAAAACTCCTGTTTAGTTCCATCATCGGGGTGTGCGGGTGCAGCTAATGGTATAGGCACAGGCACGGGTATAGGTAAGTTGGGGTTGGCTGTGCGTGCCGTAGCCGCCGCCAAATTAGCGGCAATGGCATCTGCAATATTGGTAGCAATATTTTCGGGGGTATCGTCTAAAATCATATACGCATACTGCACCCCGTCTGCCCCTTCGGCAAGGCTGTGGCGTTTGCTATCGTGTGCGCTTTTAGAGCCCGCTTTCATGTTTCCGCCGCCCTGGTTTGTCCAATCAGTTACACAGGCATCGGCTATTTTGGTGTGGGTATGCGTAGGGTGTTTACGGTTTATGTTTAGCACCAGGTTAAAAATAGCCTCGTCATCGGTGGTGGCATTGGGGCTCGCCGCAATAAGGTTTAGCAGCGGGTTACCAAAGGTGCGAAAATCTTTAATAAACTTTTTTACCTGTGTTTTTATGGTGGGGGTACTAGTGTTGGGGTCGCTGTATTTGGCAAACAAACCGGTGGTGGGGGTGTTCCAAAACAGGCGTTTGTTGTGCCAGTCGGTAGCATTTACACTGGTTAAGCTAAATTGTTTCCAATAGGGGTTTCCGCTCACAGGCTCTATGGCTTGCAGGCGGTCATCGGTGCGGTTAATTTCGGTGTTAAATTTTTTCGGACTGCTGCTAATTCTTGCTCCTTTTTTTGATGCCATGATATTTATTCGTTTGTAGTTATTATTTATTTTTTACTTCTTCTTGCTTTATTTAGTCGCCTAAATATTTTAATTAGATTACTAACTGTTTTGTTTAGTCATTTAACCATTTTGTTTAGTAGCCTAATTAGTATGTTTAGGTTACTAAGTGTTTTATTTAGTCATCTAACCATTTTGTTTAGTAGCCTAATTAGTATGTTTAGGTTACTAAGTGTTTTATTTAGTTATCTAACCATTTTGTTTAGTAACCTAACTGTTTTGTTTAGTAGCCTAAATATTTTGTAAAACCATCCAAAATTTTTAATAAGCCTCAAAGAACATATCTTATTGCGACAAATTTATTCCATCGTTTAGCAGCAAACTATACGTAAAAACACCTGTTTTTTAAAAAGGAAACCACGTAAAAACACCTGGTTTTAAAAATCAAATCAGGTAAAAACACCTATTGCGTAATTCAATTGTTTCTATTAAAAAACACCTTTTTAAGACTCGTGCCAAAAAATTTAACATTAAATTAATATAAGCCACCTCGCAAACCTTATATTGTTATTTTGGCGAGAAAAACAATAGGTGTTTTTACGTGGTATGTATTTTAGATGAATGCGCTAAATTTGTTTATAGAAATACTGATGATGAAAAGCCGCATTAAATTAGCTATAGGAGATGACGACGATATTTACAGAAAGGTGTTCTGTTCCTATATCAAAGCGCATAAAGATATAGAGCTTATTATAGAGGTTGCAAACGGCAAAGAAATGCTAGATGCTTTGCAGCAAAGCCAAAAACCCGATATCATACTGTTGGATGTAGAAATGCCCCTGATGGATGGCAGAGAAACCTTAGACTATTTATGTGAAAAACATCCGGATATAAAAGTGCTGATGCTTACGGTGCATAATGATGACGAACTTTTTAATTATTTAATGGGAAAAGGGGCAACCGGTTTTATACCTAAAGAAATTGGCTTTGCATTACTTATAGAAGCCATTTATGCCGTAAAAGCAATCGGACACTATTTTGCTAATGTTGATTTGAAAAGCATCTTAGCTGCCAAAAAATTTAGTATTCCAAATGCTACCTGTTTGACTTCTTTTACAAAAAGAGAAATAGAAATTATTAAGCTTATCTCGCAGGGCAAAAGCAATAAAGAAATTTCAGACAAATTGTTTATCAGTCTAAGAACGGTAGAGGGGCATAAAGCCAATATGCTGAAAAAAGCAGGGGTGCGCAACGCATCTGAGTTGACGGCATTTGCCGCAAAAAACAATTTATAATGTAGAGTTGTTTTTAAAAAAAGCTTTTGTCGTTAATATGAGGGAGGAGAATATGGTAGGGCTATATCTTGTATAATAAATAAAGGCAGAGTATCTTTTCGTATTAAGCTTTTGGTTTGGGCAGGCGCAGGTTATTGATATCTATTTTTAAGGAGAAAATATTACTGTATTGCCCTATAGCATTATCGCCACTACCAAAATTAGTAAGCGCATAATCCAACTGAAAAATCTTATATTTAATGCCCACACCAATGCTTGGCGTAACTACCCATTGGTTTTTACCATCCACATTAGTTGCCTGTTGTATATTATTCATGCCGGCACGTAAATAAATTAAATGCAAATAGCAAATTTCTAAGCCTATTAATGGGTCTATACTAAGAAGCTTGGTACTAACCACTTCATTTCTTCTGCCATCAAAGGTAGTAACCAAATTTACCTCGGGGGTTATGGCCAGTTTATCTTTCCAAACGATAAAGGTACGCGATGCACCCAATATCAGTCTTGGCACAGTTACCTCTAATGAGTTGGATGGTATCACGTTTCCCGTAGCAGCAAAGGTTTGTTGCTGGGCAGCCGTCATATTATAGGTATATGCATTAAAGGTACCGGTAATATCGCGCCCTACGGCGGCAAAGTGCCATTTTTTATACGTATAAGAAGCACCTACATCAAAACCAAAACCCCACGAACCACCAAAGGGGCCTAATGAATTGCGCACAATTTTGGCAGTAGCTCCCAACATAAATCCTTTTAACTTAGGTATTTTGCGGGCATAAGACAGCAGGGTGGCAAAGTTGGTTACCGAAAAACTGCTTATCAGGTTATAATTAGGATTATTGTTTGCATCCATAAATGCCAATGTGTTTGGAATTTGATCTACGCCAAAACGGATAACGCTTACTGAAGCCACACTATTGCTATCTATACGGGTAGAGAAAGCGCCGTAATCATATTTAGCAATACCCGCATAATATTCGGCATGCATTAACGCCAGTTGAAACTTGGGCTTTATTTTAAGCAAGTTGGCCGGATTAAAATAACCTGCAGTTACATCTGTTGAGGTAACAATGTTTGCTCCGCCCATTGCCATAGCACGGGCGCTAACCCCTATGGCTAAAAACTCGTTGCTATACTTGGCTACCTGAGCATTAGAGAGGCAAGCGACAAGAAGCAAGAGCCCAACAACAAAATTCTTTCTTAAAAACAACATGCGAGGTAAAATTAATAAATTTTAACCAGTAACGCATAAACATGGGTTTTAGTATAATTTGTATTGTTATTCGACCATAGCATTCGTTGGTATTGGCTAGTCCAAATTGCTATTATGGAGACCGGGTTTCCGCTTATATTAATTGTTAGGTGTTATATTTTGTACCGTCAACGGTTTACTTTGCTCCGTTGCCTGAATATTTTCTGCCGTAAACGGTTTGTGTTGTTCCGTTGACAGAATGTTTTGTACCGTCAACGGATTATCCTTCACCGTTAACTGAATAATATGTACCGTTGACGGTTTACTTTGCGCCGTTAACGGTTTGTTTTGTGCCGTCAATGGTTTATTGTTCATCGTCAACCAAATATTTTCATCTGTTGCCTTACTAATAAATAAGGACGAAGGTTTGGTTTTATCATATATTATTTTATTTAGAGTTTGGATGTTTTGTGTAAACTTAATGTTAAACCAATATTATTTTTAGATGAATAAGCCTTATTACGTGGTAAAATAAATTACTTTTACCTCGATTAAAAATTTTCAAATGAAAAAAAGTATATTGTTTTTATTTACTTTCATTTATTTAAGCATGCCTGTTTTTGCTGCCGGAGAAATACCCGTTCCCTTAGAGTTGGTTAATTTCACGGTAGTTAAGAGTGGCATTAAGTTAGATATTAAGTTTACTACCACAGTTGAAACCGGCGGGCCATATTTTACTATAGAAAAAAGTAAAGACGGTAAAGAGTTTACCAAACTTGTTGATATACCGGCCATACAAAGCGGCACAACGTATTCTGATTATTATGAAACAGATTATCAGCCATATAATGGGGTTTCTTATTACCGCATAAAGCAAACCGATGAAGCGGGTAATTATCGCTATTCTCAAATAGTTACTTTTAAGCCGGAAGAAGAGCAGGCAGCAAGCAATCCAGATGTATTAAATAAAAAACCCGAAACTTCAATAAGCAATAGTAAGAATGAAACTTTATTGGTTTTGCGTGATGTAAACGGAAACGATTATTATACGATGGTAGCCATAAATCCTAAAAAGAATTCTTTAAAAACTCAAGATATGACCCCCTCGGTTTCCGAAGGAACCTATCATGTCGTTGGTTCCTCTAATGATGAGCTGAATAACCAAAAGCTTATTGTAAAGTAAAAGACTCCTTTTAAAAAAAGTATTATTTTTGCGCACACATTATAAATCGGGCTGTAGCACAGTTGGTAGTGTACTAGCATGGGGTGCTAGGGGTCGCGTGTTCGAGTCACGTCAGCCCGACTTAAAAACTTCTAAACTTTAGTTGATGTGCGGTAAGCCGTGCCTTTAAACAAAGCCACAAGTTCGCCTTTTTCGTTGGTAGTTTTAATATCATAGATGCCTGTTTTTTTTCCTAAGTAAATTTCTTTGGCTTCTACAACTAATAAATCTCCGGTTTTAGCAGGCCTTGCAAAGCTTATAGAAACATCTAAAGCAACCGCAAAAATACCATGCGAGTTGCAGGCAAAGGCAAAAGCAGAATCTGCCGCCGAAAACAAAATACCCCCATGTATGCTGGAAAAACCATTCAACATTTCATCCTTCACCACATAATGCAGTTTGCAATAACCAATACCTACCTCATCTATTTGCAGGCCCATCCATTTAGAAAAGGCATCCCGTTCCAACATCGTGTCTAATACTTGTTGTGGGGTCTTGTATTGTTCTTCGTGCATAAGCATTATTTACTAAAAACAAAATTAAACAATTTAATACATATAGTTCTTGTCTTAATTCTTAACGGATATACGTACCTTTAAACCGTGATTACTTTTTGTGAAAAACATAAAGAATATTTGCGCAAAAAACCGCAGCGCAAATTGTATGGCAATTATGCCTTTACATTTTATGAAAGCATGTTGGAGGTAGATAAACTTGCTTGGAATGAAGTGCTTGCACAAAGCAATTTTTTTCTGAATACCGATTACCTGCAATTGATTGAAAAACTCCACCAGTCAAACATTGCATACCGTTATATTATTATATATAAAGACAAAAAGCCTGTATTTGTCTGTTGCTTTCAGGTGATTGATTTTACGGCCGATGTATTTGGTGAATTGGTAGAATCACAAATAACAGATTTGACCACAAGCCGGCTAAAGCTGTTTGATAAGTATATAGATAAATACAAAGACCATGTGATAATGCGTCTGGTTACCTGCGGCAACAATTTTATTAGCGGCGAACATTGCTTTGCGTATGCAAATAGTATAAAAAGAGAAGAAGCATTTTTTCTGTTAGAAAAAATTACTCATGTAGTATCTAAAGAAGAAAAACTACGTGGCACTATTTCTGCCACGCTCATAAAAGACTTTTATGCTCATCAGCTTCCTAAAGAAAAAATACTGGAACAAAATAAATTCATACAGTTTACGGTTGAACCAAACATGCTGATTGATATACCCCAAACCCTGTATGATATAAACGATTACATAGCCTTGTTTGCTAAAAAATACAGAAACCGAGCAAAACATATTTTTAAGGATGGAGCCTCTGTAGTTAAGAAAGACCTTAGTGTAGAAGAAGTGAAGTTGTATAATAAAGAAATATATACTTTGTATGAGAACGTATTTAATAAAGCCAAGTTTAAGCTGGTAAAGCTTGCTCCCGATTATTATTATGAAATGAAGAAGGGCTTTGTCGATGCCTTTTTTGTTACGGGTTATTTTGTCGGAAACAAACTCGTTGCTTTTGATTCCGGTTATTATTTACCCAACGATGATACATTAGAAGCTCATTGCATAGGGATAGATTACGAGGCGAATAAAGAGTTTGAGTTGTATCAGAATATTCTTTATCATTTTATAGAACTGACTATTATTCATAAAAAGAAACATCTTAATCTAGGAAGAACAGCCTCTGAAATTAAAAGCACCGTTGGAGCAAAAGCGCACGAGTTGGTTTGTTACATAAAACCGCAGAATACGGTAAGCAAAGTAGTTTTAAATCCCTTTATGAGTTTTTTACAACCAACCGAGTGGATACCAAGGAATCCCTTTAAGGAAGAGTAGTTTGCGCCAAAAAAATAAATGTTGGTTTATTTAAACTAATTATTATTTTTGTTCAGATTTTAAAACCTATGATGTTAGACCTCTTTGATTTCTATGATAAAATGGAGCGTAATAACATACTGCTCTCTTTTAAAGGCGACATCACATCTGATTTGTTAACTTCTATTTTGCAGATTATGGAAAGCAAAATGGATAACTTTCAGGAGGAGCCTAAAACGAAGAAAAAGGTCTACAATGTTTTGGTAGAATGCTTGCAAAACTTGTATCATCACATGGATGAAGCTCCTGTTGATGGCGGAGAACATGGGCGTTCGGCCATATTTATGATAGGAAAACTGGACGGAGCTTATAATGTAATTACAGGCAATTATATCTTAAACGAAAATGTAACGGGTTTAAAAAACAGGTTAGATGAAGTAAACTCATTATCAAAAGAAGAATTAAAAGATTATTACAAACAGATATTAAATAACGGAGAAATGTCGCTAAAAGGTGGCGGAGGTTTAGGAATGGTTGATATTGCGCGAAAAACAGGTCAAAAACTACACTATACCTTTCAACCCATTGACGAAAAAGTATCTTTTTTTAGTTTAAATATAAAAGTAACGCTAAACCAACAATAAAGCAACTATGGAAAAGTTCACACTTGAAGGAACACCAAAAACACCCACAATTAATTTTGATTTAGGAAGTGGTGTATTAGAAATTAAAGGTCGTTCAATACCCGAAAACTCAATTGAGTTTTATAAGCCATTGGTAGATAACCTGGAGAAATATGGTTTAAGCCCAAAACCGGCTACAACAGTAAATGTGCAGTTGGAGTATTTTAATACAAGTTCTTCTAAATGTATTTTAGATGTGTTTAAAAAATTAGAAGCTATACATAAAGGCGGCAGTTCGGTAACGATTAACTGGCATTATGAAGAAGATGATGAAGATATGCTGGAAGCTGGTGAAGATTACCAAGCTATTATCAGCGTACCATTTAAAATGGTTCAGGTAGCCGAGTAATTTCTTTTTAACAAGAATTATAAAAAAACACTTAATCGCTATTATGTGATTAGGTGTTTTTTTATTTCATAGTGTTAAGAATGATGAGTGTTCTTAAAAACCTCAGACAGTATTTTTTTATCTGTATCGGTCAAAGTTATTCCTCTGCGCTGCATTACCCTTTCAGCAACCTCAAAAGCCTTTGACAGCTCGTATTTGTCAAGTTTATCTGCCCCACCCCAAGAGAAAGAAGGAATGTGTGTGGCAGTAAATCCGCCTCCAAAAACATTGGCATTTATACCTATAACAGTACCTGTGTTCAACATGGTATTAATACCTGTTTTGCTATGGTCACCCATAATCAAACCACAAAATTGTAAGCTGGTATTAATCATTTTATGTTTAGTATAATTAAATGCCTTCACATCAGCATAATTATTCTTTAAGTTAGAGTTGTTGGTGTCAGCACCCAAATTACACCATTCGCCTAAAACAGAGTTTCCTAAAAAGCCATCGTGCCCTTTGTTACTGTATCCAAAAATTATGGAATTGTTTATCTCACCACCCACTTTACTATACGGACCAATAGTTGTAGCCCCATATATTTTTGCGCCCATTTTTAATTCGCTGTGTTCTCCTAAAGAAAAGCTTCCGCGAATATTACAGCCCTCCATAATGATTGCATCCTTACTTATGTAAACAAATCCGCCAAGCGGATTGATGGTGGCACATTCAACGCTTGCCCCGTTTTCAATAAATACTTTTCCTTTACCTACTATGGTATTACTTTTTGAAAGTGCTTTTGATTTTCTTCCTTCAGTAAGGAGAATATAATCGAAGATAAGCTGGTTTTCATTCTTGGTAAATATATCCCAGGGATACTGTATAATAGTGGGCTTACTTTTAGAATATATCTTTGTAAAATTGTTGTGAAACTCACCGCTATCAGTATCTCCGCAATAAGCCAAAGGAATGTTACCCAAGTAAAGTACCTGAAACATTTTCAGCTTTTTTATTTCACGAAACAAAGTTTCATCAGGACAAACCCTTCCATTTATAAATAGAGTAGCGTACTTTTCTTTTATCTTAAAAGGAAATTTAACCGATAAGTAGTTTTGTGTTTTGTAAGAGAAATCTTTTTTAAACAAAAACTCCCACTTTTCTTTAATAGTAAGGATACCGATTCTTATTTCGCAGGCAGGCCGTGTAAAAGTAAGTGGCAACAAATCGCTCCAGCTGGAGTCGTCAAACAAAACGTAGTTCATCATGCCATCTGGCTTTCTTTAATTAATTCTTTTATGTCCTGAATTATTTTCTTGGCAAGATTCTCGGAGGTTGCCATGCTATCACTTTCAGAATATATACGGATAATAGGCTCCGTGTTTGATTTACGTAGATGAACCCACCCTTTATCAAATTCTATTTTAACACCATCTATTGTATTAACGGGTTGCTTTTTGTATTTTACTTTTATCTTTTCAAGGATATAATCTACATCCACTTCGGGAGTAAGTTCAATTTTATTTTTTGAGATATAATAATCCGGATAAGTACTTCGCAACACAGAAGTTGATTTGCCAAACTTTGCCAGATGGCTTAAAAACAAAGCGATGCCAACCAAAGCATCCCGCCCATAATGCAGTTCGGGTAAAATAACACCGCCGTTACCTTCGCCGCCAATAACAGCTTTTGTTTCTTTCATTAAAGTAACCACGTTTACTTCGCCCACAGCAGATGCGGCGTATTTTCCGCCTGCTTTTTCCGTAACATCGCGCAAAGCACGAGTGGACGAAAGGTTAGAAACCGTGTTTGCTTTTTTATGATGTCTAATAACATAATCGGCAATGGCTACCAAAGTATATTCTTCGCCAAACATTTCTCCATCTTCGCAAACCAGTGCAAGGCGGTCAACATCCGGGTCGACAGAAATACCTAAGTGAGCTTTATTTTTTGTAACGGCTTTAGATAAATCACGTAAGTTTTCAGGCAATGGTTCGGGGTTATGAGCAAACTGCCCATCCGGCTCACAATGAATTTTAATGATTTCGCTAACACCCAAAGCTTCCAGTAACATGGGCACAGCTATACCTCCGCTTGAGTTTATGGCATCTAATACCACTGTAAATTTTTTAGCCTTAATAGTCTTTACATCCACATAAGGCAATTTTAAAATCTTATTGATGTGTAATTTTAATAAATCCGTACGCTGGGAAATTTTCCCTAAATGGTTTACATCGGCAAAACTAAAATCTCCCGCTTCAGCAATGGCAAGTACTTTAGCACCATCTGTTTCATTTATAAATTCCCCCTTATCATTCAGAAGTTTTAAGGCATTCCATTGTTTAGGATTATGACTGGCGGTTATAATAATACCACCTTGTGTTTTTAATTCGGTGACACCAATTTCAACTGTTGGGGTAGTTGATAGGCCAATATCCACGCAATCAATACCCAAAGCAGATAAAGTTGACTGAACCAATTGGTTAACCATTTCGCCTGAAATGCGGGCATCTCTGCCAATTATAACACTAACCGGTTCTTTATGTTGTTGTTTCAACCAGGTTCCGTAAGCAGAGGCATACTTTACTATATCGGGTGGAGTTAGTCCCTCTCCCGCAATGCCACCAATGGTTCCCCGTATTCCTGAAATAGATTTTATTAAAGTCACCGTATTAAAATTGTTTCTACAAAATTAACCATACTTAACGGATATGCTTTATTTTTTCTCAACACATAACATATTATTTGTTTAAAAAATATTTGAGGTTGCAGTAGGCAATATTGAAGTTGCAGGAGCCTGTATTGGTTTGGCAGGAGCTACTATTATACTTGCAGGTGGTTATATTACTTTGGCAGGCGGTAGTTTTGGTTTAGCAGGAGCCTATATTGTTTTGGCAGGTGGTAGTTTTATAGTTGCAGGTGCTTATACTGAACTTGCAGGAGGTAATTTTATATTTGCAGGTACTTATATTGAACTTGCAGGTGATAGTTTTATACTTGCAGGCGCTTATATTGAACTTGTAGGAGGTTGTTTTATACTTGCCGGAGTCGACTTTACCCAGCCTCACCCTAAATCCCTCTCCAAAGGAGAGGGACTTGAGAGGGGGCTTGAGGAATTTGACTATGTAACTACTTTAAATTGGAGTGCGCGAACCTGTTTGTACTCGGGGGCAGTAGCTCCGTAAACAGATTTGATGTAGTTTTTGGCTTCCTGAGCTATTGCGCAAAGACCTGTGATGGGTGTGTAGAGTACTTTATTACGAGCAATGAGGGTATTTGCCAGTTTGGTATGGGCAGTTACGGCTGCGTTGTTGGTTGTGTTGAGAGTACCTAAATAGGTGTTTAGGGCAGCTACTTTTAAGTCAACTTCGTTGGGATTGTAGGTTGGTATGGTTGTTAAGAGGGCAATAAATGCTTGCATGTGTTGGATTAATTGGTCGAAACTTTGTTGAGAAGTGGAAACGGTATGAGGTGTAACAGGAGTTGTGGTTGGTGTTGTTCTTTCGGGAGCGGGAGGTGTGGTAGTAGTGGTTGTATTTGTAGGAGTTGTAGTTGGCGTTGGGGTAGTACCTGTTGTTGGGGTAGTGGTTGTAGTAGGAACGGGAGTTAATTTGGCTCGGCTGCCTTGTATTTTGCGGTTAATGGTTTTTGCATTGGCTATTTGTGAAGTGGTTGCACCTGCGCCGTTTAGCGCGGCTAACATACGTGTGGCGAGTTTTTTGATATTGAGGAATGCGGCTACACGGGCATTGATGGCGGTGGTGTTTGCAGTACTATCATTAATAGCATTGGTGAGTGCGGTTTGTGAATTTGTAAGTGTGGTATTTAATGCAGGGAGTTTTATAGCGGTTGCACTTGGGTTATAGGTTGTACCATAACTTGTACTATAAGTAATAAGAGTTGCGAAATGGGCTACGTTTTTGGCGTGACCTGTTTCGGAAGTTGAACTTGTTCTTGCGTTTGGATTAGCGGCTTTTTTTGCAGCTGCTTTTTCCTTTAGGGTTTTGCGTTTGCGTGCCATGGTGTTTGTTTTTAGTTATTTTGTTTTGCTACAGTAAAATTAACGAAAAATATTCCAAACTCCTTGATTAACTTTTCAACTATTTTGAAAGATGCAGTTGGCATCTTTTTCCCATTTTTAGGGGCTTGTATCGATATAATCTTATTTTATAGGGACGGCATTTTCTTTGATATTTTCTTTTTCTTTGACGAAAAATAAACAGAAGAAATTTTTATTTTATTACTTTCTTTTGTCTTGAAAGGTAACTATATACCTGTTAGACCAAATTTAGGTACATAAAAAAACGCACCATTTTAGATGCGTTTTTTGTAACTATAAAAATACAATATTTATATACTTACTGTTGTTCCAGTACCCTCACAAACACTACACTGAATATTTTCTTCTCCTTTTTGCATAACACCTACACCATTACATTCAGTACAATCCCCTTTTCCCATAGTTTCATTTGTTAAGGGTTCAGATTTGGCTTCTGAAACAGTTTCCTTAGGAAATAGTGTCTGCACCATATCTCCAAGTCCTAATTGAATCAAATAATGAATGCCTAATTCATCACAAAAAGAGTCATCATCATAATCAAGTATTACAATTCCTCTATTTCCTTGATATATTCGAAATAAAAATCCATTATTTTCCTCTTGCCTAATAAATTTAGGAGGTGGTATTGATTCTATTATTTCACAAAAAAGGTGTGCATCCATACCCATACTAACAAGCTATTTCCATTTCAGCATCTTGGTTTACTTCAACAGCGCCATTAAAATCAAATGGTTTCTGAGCATTTGAGCTAAAATTTGCGTTTGTTGGAATATTTTTCAAGAACTTCTTCATAACCATAGCATCCATTTCCTTAGCACTGAATCCTTTTTTCTTTAATTCTATAGCAAGTTGTTTTAAAGAATTTTTTTTATTATGTATGAATATATGGTCAAAAAAACAACGCATTACAGCCTTTGATTTATCTCTTACCATCTCATCATTTGTAGCAGAAAAATACATGTCAAACCCGGGGATGTAACATAAATTGCTGCCTTTTTTACGCAAAGCACTATACCTCCAATTAACTATAAATTGACCTTTTTTATGTATTATGCCTACATAAGGCGGTTTTATTGCATCATTCATAATTCAATAATTCATTTGAGTTAAAAAAACTTTCAACAAATGTAATTAAAAATAAATAGATAGTTAAAAATACACTACGTTAGGGATTGTAACGAAAATCCTTTTGTTGTAATCGACAAAAGATTGAAGTGGAAAGCCCGACGGCAGTAATCTGCCGGAACGCCCTAATAGAAATTTCTCGACTTCGCTCGAAATGACAAAAAAACTATTTATCTTTTCTTAACACATACAACAATATATGTTTAAAAAAAATAGGCCAAGCAAATCAAAAACAAATACTTTTGTATGTAGCTAAAAAACAGTACTTTTATATAAGCGTTCTTTAAACAACGTAGCAAGGATTATATTAATGAGACAAGACAATTCATCGGATAACTCTTCAGAAGAAAACAATATAAACGAGTTGGTTAAGCGATTTGAAGAAATGCTTCTGCAAAACGATGCATATTATTTTGAGTCGGAGCAACTGGAAGAGATAATTGAATACTATTTTAATGCAGGAAACCCTATAAATCTTAAGAAAGCTATTGACTTTGCTTTAGAAAGATACCCCTTTGTGGCAGATTTTAAAATTGCGCGTGCGCAGTTTTTAGCCTATAATCAAAACACGCAGGAAGCCTTGATGCTTTTAAATGATGTGGAATTGGTTGAGCCATCCAATCCCGATATTTATACCACACGGGGCTATATATATAGTCAGATGGGGTTAAGCGAGCAAGCCATTGAAAACTACAAGACAGCCCTTAACTATTCTGAACATCCTGATGAGGTAATGATAGCATTGGGCGTGGAGTTTTTAAGTCAGGAAAAATATTTAGATGCTATTTATTATTTAAAGAAAGCCGTACATCATAATCCCGAAAACGATTACGCCTTAAGTGAATTGTTTATTGGATTTGATGCTGCACAACAATTAGAACAAGGTGCTTTGTTTTACAAAACACTGATTGATAAGAATCCTTACAATCATTTTGCTTGGTTTAATGTTGGGTTATGTTACAGTAAGCTTAACAAGCACGATTTGGCTTTAGAAGCGTATGATTATGCCTTAGCTATTAGCGAAAAATTTGCATCGGCATATTTTAATAAAGCAAATGCTTTGGCAAGTTTAAATAGGTTTAATGAAGCGATTGATGTTTATAAAGAAACCTTTGATCATGAAGACCCGGATCCGATTGCGTACTATTATATAGGCGAGTGTTATGAGCAATTGAATGATTATGATACTGCGCTTTTATATTATAATAAGTGTATTAAAAAGAACCCGGGGTTTGCCGATTCTTGGCTGGCAATAGGAGTTATACTTGATTATCAAAACCGGCTTACTGAAGGTATACATTACATAAAAAAGGCTATTGAACTTAGTCCTAAAGACCCCGAAACATGGTATGTGTTTGGCGATGTACAGCGCAAATTAGGTTTCTTTGAAGAAGCAGCTGAAGCTTATGCCAAAGTAATAGAACTGCAATATGATGAGTGGGATATCTGGTTAGACTACGCCGATTTATTATTAGAGGCTGACTATGCTGAACAGGGTATTGCTATGTTGCAGGAGGGATTAAAAGCCTTTCCGGATGTAGCCGAATTGCATTACCGCTTAAGTGCCATGCTAATTGCTTCGGGTAAAAAGCAAGAGGCTTTGTCTGAATTACAAAACGCCCTTACTTTAGACTATGATAAACATAACGAATTGTTTGAATATGCTCCGGCATTAAAAGAAAATAAAACAATTATAAATGCAATAGATACTTTTAAAAAACACTAACCATATTTTATGATTTCCATCAATTTGCCTCACATGCCCCAACGTACTGAAAAACCTCGCACAAGCGGACTTACCATGGTTATGGATAAAGGGTTATCGCTACGACAAGTAGAAGATTTTTTAGAAGTAAGCGACGGCTATGTGGATGTAGTTAAATTAGGCTTTGGTACGTCGGTTGTTTCAAAAAACGTAAAAGAAAAAATAAACCTTTATAAGCAGGCGGGCATTAAAACCTATTTAGGCGGCACTTTATTAGAAGCTTTTATTGTCAGGAATAAATTTGAAGATTATCTGAAGCATATTGATTCTTTAAAACTTGAGATGGCTGAAGTATCAGATGGGTCCATACACTTACAACATGATAAGAAATGCGAGTATATCAACAAACTTGCCAAACATGTAACTGTTTTATCGGAAGTGGGTTCTAAAGAAGAAGGCATTATCATCCATCCTCAAAAGTGGGTAAAGATGATGAAGGCTGAGTTAGATGCAGGTTCTTGGAAGGTAATTGCAGAAGCACGCGAAAGCGGGACGGTAGGAATTTTCCATCGTAACGGAAGCGCGCACGTTATGCTTATTAAAAAAATTACTTCTAAAATACCTGAAGAATCTATCATTTGGGAGACTCCGCAAAAATCACAGCAAGTATATTTTATCAAGCTAATGGGTGCTAATGTAAATTTGGGCAACATTGGTCCGGATGATATTATTCCTTTGGAAACGTTACGTATTGGGCTGCGGGGAGACACTTTTTTTTCTTACTTGCCAGACGATATAAGAGAAAAGAATATGCAAAAAGTTGAATAACAAAAATAGTATGCAAGAAGTAACTGTAAAAGAACTAAAGTCAATGATGGATGCCAAAGAGGATTTTCAATTAATTGACGTAAGAGAGCAATATGAATATGATACTTGCCAGATTGGAGGAGAACTTATACCTATGGGCGAGGTAATGGATAACGTAGAAAAGATTTCTAAAGATAAAAAAGTTGTTGTGCATTGCAGAAGTGGTAAACGTTCAGCTTCTATCATTCAAATGCTGCAACAGGAATATGGTTATAAGAACCTCTATAATTTAAAAGGAGGCATTATAGCTTGGGCTGATGAGATAGATTCTTCAATCCCTAAATATTAAATCCTAAACCTTATCTTTATGATGGAATTATTCTCGCATATTTTGCACTTAGATTTTGATTGGTTGTTTCAAAACTACGGCACATCTGTTTACGTTATTTTGTTCCTGGTTATTTTTATTGAAACGGGCCTGGTAGCCATGCCTTTTCTTCCCGGAGATTCTTTATTGTTTACCGCCGGTTTGTTTGCCCGTTCGGGTTATTTAGATATGACTTATTTATTGGTATTATTATTTACCGCAGCTGTATTAGGTGATAATTCAAATTACTGGATCGGCAGAAAAATAGGGTTAAAGGTTTTTAGTTTAAACTTTAGAGGGAAGTCCCTCGTTAAAAAAGAATACTTAGATAAAACACATTTGTTTTATGAAAAGTACGGCACCAAAGCCATTATCATGGCTCGCTTTGTGCCTTTTGTAAGAACCTTTGCACCTTTTGCCGCAGGTGTTGCTGAAATGAACTACAAAAAGTTTTTCAGCTTTGATGTGTTGGGTGGTGCTTTATGGATTTGCTCTTTAACTGTTGCTGGTTATTTGCTTGGCGAAGTAGAGTTTATACGTAAACACATAGATTTAGTTTGCCTCGGCATTATATTTGTTTCTGTGTTGCCCGTTATAGTAGGTATTGTGAGGGGAAATAAGAAATAGTTCTTTATTGAAGAATTAAATTTCGTAACACAAAGAACAATTACCTTCATCATTGCAGTAAAATAAATACTTGGCATTGTATTTATAGTTACTGGTATAGCATTTATAAATACTGATGTATTCCTTACCAGTACTAATATAACTCATATAAGTACTGATGTCTATTTTAAAGATACTGGTATAACATTTACCTGTACTAATGTTTCTTTTACCCTGATGTTTTCATTACCAGCATTAATGTTTTTCATATTAGTACTGATATTTTCTTTACCAGTACTGGTAAAGTGTTAAAAAAGGCTTGGAAATGTTAATTATAGGCTTATACCTGTTAAATAAAGTCCTTTTAGGGCTTTATAAGCTTTTTTTGTTAACCTAAACTTAATATTGCCTGTTTGGAGTAATAAGGACGTGGTGAATAAGCGGATGGTTATTGTAAGGTAGTCAGCCCAACCTAATGTTTCTTTCCAAAATGCGGGCAGGTATCGCATTTGTTTTTAGGGCGGAAAATAAAACAGCCGGTCATCAGTAAAGATGTGACAAGCAGCAAAGCCAGTATTTTATACCGTTTAGTCAACGTATTTTGTAGCAAAGGGACAAAACTTGCTTATAGAACAACCTTTGTAGCGCATGCTTACATATAAAAGAACCAGCAATATTCTATATCTTTTTATCATTCGTTTTTTATTTTAAGTTCAAAATATTTGCACCAGTTAGTTAAGGCGCATTTATCGCATAAAGGTTTGCGTGCCAAACAAACATATCTGCCATGCAAAATTAACCAATGATGTGCTTTTGGCACCAACTTTTCAGGAATAAATTTTATTAATTGTTGTTCTGCCCGCAATACGTTTTTGGCATTAGTTGTTAAACCCAATCGTGCAGAAACCCTAAATACATGTGTATCAACCGCCATAGTGGGTTTATCATACACAACAGACGCTATTACATTAGCTGTTTTTCTGCCCACACCGGGTAGCTTTATAAGCTGTTCAATCGTATTCGGAATAACCCCTTTAAAATCTTTTACCAGCATTTGTGCCATACCCACCAGGTGTTTGGCTTTATTATTGGGGTAACTAATGCTACGTATATACGTAAAAATAGTTTCTGGAGTAGAAGCAGCTATGGCTTCGGGTGTGGGGTAATCTGCAAATAACTTAGGTGTAATTAAATTTACCCGTTTATCGGTGCATTGGGCAGATAGTATAACCGCTACCAGTAATTGAAACGGGTTTTTATAATGCAATTCTGTTTCAGCAGGTAAATCGTGCTTCTGAAAGTAATTTAATATTTTATCGTAACGTTCTTGCTTGGTCATGAGAAACAAATCTAAATAAAAAAAGCCATCCTTTCGAGATGGCTCTTTTTGTCATTAATCTGATTATCTCTATTTGTTTAAGATAATATTGCTGTGATGTATATATACATTGTTTTGTTTAATAAATACTGTATAAACTCCCTGGTTTAAGTTCTCAAGGTTTATACTTTCAGTAGTTGATTGCACTGGTTTAGAGAAAACCAACTGCCCCAATGTGTTATAAACCTCAACGCTTGTGTTTTCTACATTATCTAATCTTATAAACAATACTCCGTTAGTTGGATTAGGATAAACACTTACCAAAGTGGAGTTGCTTACATTATTTATTCCGGTAGAACAGTTATTCACTATTACCTGTATGCTACTTGTATTTGTACAGTTATTTATATCTGTTCCCGTAACCGAGTATGTTGCAGTAACAGTTGGAGAAAATGCGGTTCCATTTGTTACGCCACCAGTCCAAACATAAGTATTTGCCCCGCCACCATTTAAAGTTACGCTTGAACCGCTACAAACTGTATTGCTTGGAGTTGCTGAAGCTGTTACTATAGGTAAAGAATTTACGTTAACCGATATACTGTTATTATTAGTACAGTTATTTATATCGGTACCCGTAACAGTATAAGTTGCGGTAACCGTTGGAGAGAATGCTGCTCCGTTTGTTATGCCACCAGTCCATATATAAGTAACTGCTCCGCCACCATTTAAAGTTACACTTGAGCCAATACAAATTGTATTACTTGGAGTTGCTGAAGCAGTAACCACAGGCAGTGTATTAACAACAACACCTAAGGTATATGCGGGGGCAGTACATGCACCAGACGAACCATTAACTGTATATGTGGTTGATGGCCCAACAGGAATAGCATTAATGTTTGAACCCGTCATTCCGTTAACACTTCCATCGCTTGAAGACCATGTATAAGAACTTGCCCCTAATCCTGTTAAAGAAATCAAATTACCAGCACCACAAACTGCTGTGTTTGAAGAAACTGCGGTAACTGTAAGGCTTGTCACCACAATAATAGAAGTTGTATGAGTACCTATACAACCGTTAGCATTAGTTGCTGAAACCGTATAGGTTGTAGTTACCGTTGGGCTTCCGGTTACAGAAAAACCACTTGTACTGCTTAAACCCGCACTCCATGTATAAGATGTTAGAGTAGTTGGATTAGCTATCAATGTTGCAGTAGCAGCAGAGCATATTGTTTGAGGGGTAACCGTTAAAGTTGGTTTTGGGTTAGCGGTTATAGCTTCTGTAGCTGTATTTTTACAACCATTAACATCTGTACCTGTTAAAGTAAAAGTTACAGAAGAATTTATAGGCCCTGATATAGTAGTAGTATGAACATTTCCGGGAGTCCAAGTATAAGTAACTGCTCCACCTGCAGTAGCTGTTCCAACGGTACCTGCGCAAACCGTAGCAGAGCCACTAACTGAGCCGTCAATAGTTACAACGGGTAAAGAGTTAACTGTAATTGCCTGAGTTGTCGTATTGCTACAACCATTAGCGTCGGTTCCGGTAACCGTGTATGTTGTACTAACGGTTGTTGTAAAGGCTGTTCCGTTTGTTACACCGCCAGTCCAAGTATAAGTGCTTGCCCCACCACCGGTTAATATAACATTAGAGCCGCTACAAACTGTATTACTTGGTGAAGCAGATGCTGTTATAATAGGTAATGAATTAACTGTAATGGTAGTTCTCACCGTATCTGTACAAGCACCACCACCCGTACCAGCTATAAGAACTGTATAAGTTGTTGTAATTGTTGGAGAACCCGTAGTACTAGCCGTGGTAGATCCGGTAGTCCAAGAATAAGAACCTACGGGTACTGTATTAGTTGCAACAGCCGTTAATGTGGCTGTTTGCCCTATACAAATTGATGCAGGTGCGCTAACCGTTGCTGTTGGAACAGGTTTTATAGTTAGATTTCTTGTTTTGATGTTTGAACATCCATTTGCATCAGTACCAGTTACTGTATATTGCGTTGTTACAGTAGGACTAACAACAATAAAAGTATTGGTTGATGCAGTATTAGCCCAAGTATATGTAGTAGCTCCTGATGCAGTTAAAGTTGCTGATGCACCCGGGCAAATTCCACCGCCACCTGCTGTAGAAGTAATAGTAATGGTAGGTAATACATTAGTAGTTACAGATTCTATAGCTGTGTTTTTGCAACCGTTTGCATCGGTACCTGTAACCGTATAATTAGCAGATGCCGTAGCTGTAAATGCAGTTCCGTTTGTTATACCGCCTGTCCAGGTATAAGTGCTTGCACCGCTTCCGGTTAAAGTTACGTTAGAGCCTGTACAAACCGTATTACTTGGCGCAGCAGTTACAGAAAGAGTTGGTAAAGCATTAACGTTTACGGTTAATACATAAGGTGTTGCAGTACATGTTCCTGAAGAACCATTAACAGTATAAGTTGTTGAGGGGCTAGCAGGAGTGACTGTTACCGTTGTTCCAGTACCACCACTCATACTTCCTCCGCTTGATGCCCAAGAGTAAGAACTTGCTCCTAATCCTGTTAAAGTAACCGAGCTTCCTGCACAAGTAACCGAACTTGACGGAGTAGCTGTTACAGTAAGGTTATTAACCACAACTATTTGTGCAGTTGTACTACCTATGCAACCGTTGGTATTAGTTGCCGAAACCGTATAGGTTGTAGTTACTGTTGGGCTACCAGTTACCGTTGAACCAAAAGTACCGCTTAATCCCGGGCTCCAGGTATAAGATACTAATGTAGTTGGGTTAGCGGTTAAAGTAGCTGTTGCCGTAGGACATATTGTTTGTGGTGTAACAGTTAGTGTTGGTAAAGCATTAACCGTAACCGTTGCTACAGCCTGTTTAGAACAACCTGTTACCGAATTGGTACCAATTACAGAATAAGTAGTAGTTATCGTTGGTGATACGGAAATAGTATTAGTTGTAGCACCTGTGCTCCAAGAATATGTGTTTGCGCCAGCAGCAGTCAATGTTGCTGTATTGCCCGAACATATAGATGTGTTATTAGCTGTTACAGCTGGTAAAGCATTAACGGTTACGTTTAAAGTAGATGTATTTGTACAACCACTGGCATCAGTACCGGTTACGGTATAAGTAGTATTAACCGTAGGAGTAAGAGCAACGGTAGCTGTAGTTGCTCCGCCTGCATTAGCACTCCAGGTGTAAGTAGTAGCTCCATTGGCAGTTAATAAATCAGAAGTTCCGCTACAAGTAACGGTTGAACCACTTATGGTTACTGTTGGAGGAGGGTTAAGTGTTACGTTTAAAGTAAATGTAGCTGAACCTGGGCAAGAGCCAAAACCTTTAGTAGCGCTTAATGAATAAGTAGTTGTTACGGTTGGACTCACAGAAATAGATGCCGCGTTAGATCCGGTACTCCAAGTGTAAGAAGTAGCACCACCACCACCTGTTACAGTAGCAGATAATGTAGTTGCAGAACCATTACATATAAATGCTGGCCCGTTTATGGTTACAGTTGAACTTGCGTTTATAGTTAATGTTTTTGAGGCAGAAGCCGAACAACCGTTTGCATTAGTACCTGTAACAGAATAAATTGTAGTTGCGCTTGGGCTTACAACAGAAACTGTCGTTGTATTAACACTTCCTGCACTTGCGCTCCAGGTATAAGTAGAAGCTCCGGATGCAGTATATGTTTCAACTGTACCAGGGCAAACACCTCCAAAACCGGGGCCACCGGCTATAGATATAGTAGGTAATGCATTTACTGCTATAGATTGGGTAGCAGTTGCCGAACATCCATTAGCATCTACACCGGTTACGCTATAGGTTGTACCCACTGTGGGGGTTACAGCAACACTTGTTGTAGTCGCTCCACCCGGCATCCAGGTATAATTTAGGGCACCCGATGCAGTTAAGTCATCCGGCTGTCCGCTACAAACAGCAGTTGCAGTTGGTGCAATACTAACCACCGGCAAAGGGTTTACTACAACAGTAGCCAAAGGGTTCATTACCGTAGTAGCCGTTCCTACAATAATACCTACCACAGCATACGAAGTGGTAACGGTAATGGTGGGAATAGGGAAGGTAATAGGGCTTCCTGTGCCGCTAACTGCACTGCCTACAATAGCAGTAGTGTTAGAAGTTGCTACCAGCCCATAAGTAACACCCACTTGAGATGAAGACAGGGTTACCGTTGCTGTGCCACTTCCACAAATGGAAGCTGGCGAAATAGTTGGTGTGTAATTGGTTATTTGGGCGTTTGAAATACTTGCAAACGCAAACGCACAAAGACAAATAAGTGCCTTAATACTGAAATGGAATTTTTTATTCATTTTTTGTTTTTTTTGATGGGCAGCAATAATACAATATTTAATAATAAAAAGTGTTAAATTTGGTAAAAAAGAGGCGAATCCTTTAAAAACGGGGGAGATTGCATGTACCCTATTTATTATATAAGCTAAGAATACTTTTAAGAACAAACATCTTAAAAACCACCTAAAAACTATGCCAATGGATTAGATTGTTGTCGTAATAGGTTTAATAACTATCGCAACGAGTTGGATGGTTATGCAATCGGATTAAATGGCTATCCAATTGGGTTGGATAATTATCGAAATAGGCTAGATGGTTATCCAATCGAGTTAGTTAGTCGTCGCAAGGAATTAGATAGTTATTCAATCTGAATAGACTATTATCAAAATGAATTAAATGGTTATCAAAGTGGGTTTGATTGTTATCCAATCGACTAATATAGCAATCAAATGGGTTGACATAGCTATTCGGCGATTTTTCACCTAAGAAACTACCTAATTGACCACATTGTTAAACCAGTAATAAACTGTTTCTCACACTAACTGAACATTCCTTTGCTTATTAATAAACAAAAAAATAGTTAGTTTAAGAAAAGCACTAAATTTAATTATAAGGACTTACTTTAACTTAAAGGCTGCTTTTACTTTAGCAACATAGTCAAGTTTCTCCCAAGTAAACAATTCTACTTTCATGGTTTTTGTTTTCCCATCCGGAGACTTAAATGTTTTAGTAACGGTTTCGTTCTTACGCCCCATGTGTCCATATGCAGCTGTTTCGCTATACATGGGGTTACGTAATTTAAAACGTTGTTCTATAAAGTAAGGACGCATATCAAAAACGCTTTCTACAATTTTAGCAATTTCACCATCAGTCATTTTTACTTTAGAAGTTCCATAAGTATCAATAAAAATACCCATTGGTTTTGCTACACCAATAGCGTAAGATACCTGCACTAAAACCTCATCGCATAAACCCGCAGCTACTAAATTTTTAGCAATGTGGCGAGTTGCATAAGCAGCACTTCTGTCAACTTTGCTTGGGTCTTTACCCGAGAAAGCCCCGCCGCCATGTGCACCTTTTCCGCCGTAGGTATCTACAATAATTTTACGACCCGTTAAACCGGTATCGCCATGCGGACCACCTATTACAAACTTACCGGTTGGGTTAATGTGATAAGCGATTTTGTTGTTGAATAGGTGAGCGTATTTAGGATAGTTCTTTTTAACGCGAGGGATTAAAATATCAACGATATCCTTTTTAATCTTTGCCAACATTTTGTCTTCCTTGTCAAAATCATCATGCTGTGTAGAAACAACAATAGCATCAATCCGCACAGGCTTGTTGTTATCGTCATACTCTAAAGTAACCTGAGATTTAGCATCAGGACGCAGGTATTTAATTTGTTTATCTTCTCTGCGCAAAGCGGCTAATTCTAACAAAATAGCATGTGCTAAATCTAAAGCCAATGGCATGTAATTAGCGGTTTCGTTAGTTGCATAACCAAACATCATGCCCTGGTCGCCGGCACCTTGTTCTTCTTTTGTCTTTCTATCTACACCTTGATTAATGTCGGCTGATTGCTCATGTATAGCAGATAAGATACCACAAGAGTTTGCCTCAAACATGTATTCAGATTTTGTGTATCCTATTTTACGAATCACTTCGCGTGCAATTTCCTGCACATCTAAATAAGCCTTAGATTTTACTTCGCCGGCAAGTATAACTTGTCCGGTTGTTACCAGCGTTTCACAAGCCACTTTACTTTGCGGGTCAAATGCTAAGAAATTATCAATTAATGCGTCTGATATTTGGTCGGCTACTTTATCAGGGTGCCCTTCGCTTACGGACTCAGAGGTAAATAAATATCCCATACTGTATTATTTGTTGATTTAGTTAATTATTGAATTAAAAATAAGGATGCAAATATGTGTAAATTATTTTGCTTCGTGAAGCTCAAATTCATAAAACTCCATAATTTGGTTGCAAAGTAATTTTTTGCAAGCCTCGTCTACTTTAGTTTTTGCAGCATCTTTAGTTGTGGCATCAATTTCCAAAGAGATATGTTTGCCAATACGCACATTATTAATTTCGGGCAAGTTAAGGTTTTTCATACTACCTGTAACGGCTTTGCCCTGAGGATCTAATAATGCTTTAAGTGGCATAACATCAATTTCGGCTATAAACTTCATGAGAATAAAATTAAGGTGCGAATATACTGATTATGCTTGTTTGGACTAACCTGCTTTACTTTTTGTTAGAAAATTATTTATTACACTCATTATTATATACAGAACAATAACCAGTGGAATACCCACAAATTGAAGCGTTATCAATAATAGTAATGATAGAAGCAAGAACACAAAACGTATTTCATTTCCTTTCCAACTAAAGGATTTAAATTTAAAAGAGAATATGCGTATTTCAGAAACAAGTAGTGCCGACATAATTATTGTTATAGCTACAAGCAAATAAGGATTTAATATAAATAAAGCAGAAGGGCTTTGGTAATCTATACCAATAATTAATGGTAACGAACATATTAAAATAGAATTTGCAGGGGTATTTACCCCAATAAAAGATTCTGTTTGGCGCACATCATTATTAAATTTAGCTAATCTTATGCAAGAAAATATTGGAATTATAAATGCCAAATAAGGTGTATAATTCCAACCGGGAGTATTATTCATAAATAATGTAGAAATTAGCAATAGCTTAAACATCACAAAGCCAGGCACCACACCAAATGTTACCATATCAGCAAGGCTGTCTAAATCTTTACCTATGGGTGAGCTTACTTTTAGCAACCTTGCTGTAAATCCGTCAAAAAAATCTAATATAGCTGCAATGCCAACTAAATAAGCTGCCCAAACCAGATTGCCTTCACAAGCTTTTATAATAGCAAGGCATCCGCAAAGCAAATTTCCACAGGTAATGGCATTCGGGATATTTCGTTTAATTTTATTCAAAATAAAAGTTCAAAGTAGCAAATTATTTTCCACTTTTTTTTTGTGCAAAATACAAACAATTTTGGCGTCCGAATTGTTAGCAATTAATAGGGCTAAATTCGTTTAATTAAGTATCTTTACTGGATATTCAATTTATATGGAAGAAGTAGTAAAACCAGCAGAGAACAAAGCATACGATGCAGATAGTATTCAGGTACTTGAGGGTTTAGAGGCAGTTCGAAAAAGACCCGCCATGTACATTGGCGATATAGGCTTTAAAGGCTTACATCATTTGGTTTATGAAATCGTAGATAACTCTATTGATGAAGCACTTGCAGGGTATTGTAAAAACATACAAGTAGCTATTTTAGAAGATAACTCTATTCGTGTAAGAGATGATGGTCGTGGTATTCCTACAGAGATACATACCAAAGAACAAAAATCAACACTGGAGGTTGTAATGACCATTTTACATGCAGGTGGTAAATTTGATAAAGACAGTTATAAAGTATCGGGTGGTTTGCACGGCGTAGGTATGTCGTGTGTAAATGCGCTTTCCATCCATATGAAAACGGAGGTACACCGCAACGGAAAGATATTTGTGCAAGAATATAGCTGCGGCAAACCTTTGTATGATGTAAAAGAAATTGGTACAACAACCGACAGAGGAACGATACAAACCTTTAAACCCGATTTAAGCATATTTATTACCGGAGAGTATAATTTCAGTACGCTTGCTTCTCGAATGCGCGAATTATCTTTCTTAAATAAAGGAATTAAAATTACGTTGACTGATGAGCGTCATAAAGATGAGAATGGAAACTTTATTTCAGAAGATTTTTATTCTACCAGAGGAATTGTAGAGTTTGTTGAATATTTAGATAGTGCCAAAGAGCATTTAATTTCTGAAGCTATTTATGTAGAAGGAGAAAAGCAGGGCATTCCTGTTGAAGTTGCTATGCTATATAATACGGGTTATAGCGAAAACATGCAAAGCTATGTAAACAATATTAATACACATGAGGGGGGTACACATTTGGCGGGTTTCCGTAGAGGGTTAACCCGCACATTAAAAACGTATGCCGAGAAGAATGGGTTATTATCTAAACTAAAAATTGAAATAAGCGGGGATGATTTCCGCGAAGGATTAACGGCTGTTATTTCTGTTAAGGTACAAGAACCACAGTTTGAAGGACAAACCAAAACCAAGCTTGGTAATAATGAGGTGATGGGTGCCGTTGATATGGCTATTAGTGAAGCCTTAAATAATTACTTAGAAGAAAACCCTAAACAGGCACGTACAATTGTTGATAAAGTTATTTTGGCTGCTACTGCGCGTCATGCTGCGAAGAAAGCCCGTGAAATGGTGCAACGCAAGAGTGTAATGACAGGTGCAGGGCTTCCAGGTAAACTGGCAGATTGTGCCGATGATAACCCTGAGGCTTGCGAACTATATTTAGTAGAGGGGGATTCTGCAGGGGGAACAGCTAAACAAGGTCGTAACCGTGCATTTCAAGCTATACTTCCTTTAAGGGGTAAAATTCTAAACGTAGAAAAAGCTTTAGAATATAAAATCTATGATAACGAAGAGATAAAAAACATCTTTACCGCATTAGGTGTTTATAGAGGAACTAAAGAAGATGAACGTGCTTTGAACATAGATAAACTACGTTACCACAAGATTATTATCATGTGTGATGCTGATGTAGATGGCTCTCACATCACTACGTTGATTCTTACTTTCTTCTTTCGTCACATGAAGGAGTTGTTTGAAAATGGGTATATTTATATCGCTACACCTCCGCTTTATTTGGTGAAGAAAGGTAAAGATCATCGCTATTGCTGGACTGAAGACGAGCGCAATCTGCATATAAAAGAATTGGGTGGAGATAAACCTGAATCTGTTGGGATACAACGCTACAAAGGTTTGGGAGAAATGAATGCTGAACAATTATGGAGCACTACCATGAATCCGGAAACACGCACATTGCGCCAAGTTTCGGCTCAGAATGCCGCTGAAGCAGACCATGTTTTCTCTATGCTGATGGGTGATGAAGTACCTCCTCGTAGAGAATTTATTGAGAAGAATGCTAAGTATGCTAAGATTGACGTATAGTTAACCTTTCGGAAGGTAAAGCTATCTTCTTCTGCCCCCTCCTCCCCCCATGTGTCCGCCACCGCCTACGTTGTGTGGGGTTTGTTGTTGACGAGGGGCGGATTGTTGTCTTGGTTGGTTGTTATTAAAATTATTCTGTCTGCCGCCATTATTGCTTTCCTGTCTACCACCGTTAAATCCTCTCCGTGGCTCGTTATTAATTATATTATGTGGCGTATTATTTGGAGCAATCTCTCTTCTTCCACCGGCAGCTTCAAATCTTGGACCATAATAAGTATGGTTTCCAATATATGTATGAACCATTGGCGACATCATTCTATGTCCATAATAAATATTATAAGCACCTGCCATGTGGTTATAGTAAACACGACGTTGATAACCCCTGTAACCATACATATTATACCAATATGCATGAAAACCAAAAGGTCTCCAAGGACTCCACCAGCCGGGGTAATAACCCCAATACCATGGTGATGCCCAATACACATAATTTGGAGCATACATAAATTGTATGCAGGGCCATCCCCAAACATTATATAGGATAGGCGGATTAGGGTTATAATTATTAATAGGAGAAGGGGGTTGTACCTGTTGCTGCTGCTGGTCTTGCGGCTCTATGATATAATTTTTTCCATATAAGGCTTCATCTCCAACTATTTGAATGTGGGCTACCCCATTACCCCGTTGTTCTATTTCAACAACAGCTATGTCCTGAGATTCTGTGGCACTGATTGGGTCTCTTAATACAAGGGAATGTAAGCCATTTTTACCATAATCAATTAGCTGTATGTAATCTATTTGTCCATCGTGGTTTAAATCAAGGTTATTGACCTTATTATCAGGGGTATTCAACCTTTGTTCGAAATCCTGCACAGAGTTTGATTCTTTAAAGAGATAAAGAACGCCATAGAGGTTTAGATTATCTCCAAGCAAGCCCAATGAATCAGGGATTGGGGTTTGC
Organism: Bacteroidota bacterium; assembly: GCA_003153315.1. Lineage (GTDB taxonomy): Bacteria > Bacteroidota > Bacteroidia > B-17B0 > Aurantibacillaceae > PALSA-968. The sequence goes on along the minus strand of PLYA01000036.1, from coordinate 133,912 downwards.
GAATAGGCTGCACTTATACTTATCAGTATAAAAAGTGATACGCAAATTTTGTGAATGTGTTTCATAGTTATTTTATCCCTCCAAAATTGTGCCAAAATAAGATATTATTTAGTTAAATATTGTTATAAATAGTAATGTTGGCGCTAAAGTAATGTTGTGATAACATATGATCAATGCCATTGCTCACCCTAAAAGCTGATAAGTATCAGCTTATTAAATAATGCCTTCTTCCATCTTCGCAAAAATTACCCTTAATGGGGTATTTTGTTATTTAGAATTATTCTAAATATTTGTCACTGAAATTAAGGGTCATTTATGAAATATAATTATTCTTGTTTATTTGTTTTATCCTGTGGATTGATGCAGGCTCAAAGTGATTCGCTAAAAGGACTTAAAACCCTTGGCGAAGTTGAAGTATTCAGTATTCATAATATAAATGTAATGGGGCACTTAGAAGAGGTGCACGATGGTGTTATTTATTCGGGCAAGAAAAATGAAGTGCTGAAGTTGGATAGTATAAACGCAAATGTGGCACAAAATAATCCACGACAAGTATTGGGAAGAATACCCGGAGCTAATTTCTCCGAAACACAAAGCAGCGGGTTTCCATCAAATGGTATTGGTTTTAGAGGATTAAATCCTACACAATCAGTAGAGTTAGATACCAGGCAGAACGGGTACAATATTGCGGGTGATATATATGGGTATCCTGAATCATACTATTTACCATCTATGTCGGCTATTGATAGGATTGAGGTGGTACGCGGTGCTTCATCTTTGCAGTTTGGCCCTCAGTTTGGCGGACTTATAAACTACGTAGTAAAATGTGCTCCAACCGATAAAGCAATAGAATATAACTCAGAACAAACCGCCGGAAGTTTTAGGTTGTTTAACTCCTTTAACAGCTTTGGCGGAACCATCAAGAAGTTTAGTTATTATGCTTTTATACAGTATGAAGGATTAAATGGCTGGAGACCAAACTCGCAGGTGGAACAAGGCGTTGGCTTTGCTAGGATAGAATACAAACCTACTGGTAAATTTAAAATTGGTGCAGAGTATTCTTTATTACGCAACAGGTTGCACATGCCGGGCGGATTGGATGATGCTAAATTTAAACAAAATCCGCAACAATCGTTTAGAGCGCGCAACTGGCTGACAACGCCTTGGAATATTATTGCGCTAACGGCAGAATACCGACCATCAAACAATACTCTCATTACGTTTAAATCAGCCTTAAATCTTAGTCAACGTAATATAGTTTGGAGAAACGAAGATGGCGGCCCGCAGGCAAATGATAGCATCAGCACGGCAACTAATACTTATGTTCCGCGAGAAGTGGAAAACGAAAGTTTTAAAAGTTCTACCAGCGAGTTACGCTTGCTTAGTCATTATACAATAGGTGGCATCAGGCAAACCATTGCAGCGGGTGTGCGTGTGTTCAGTGGCTTCATGAACAGGGAAGAAGGTGGCGTGGGCTCTATAGGCTCTGATTTTGACCTTAAATTATATAGTAGAACTTACGATAAGAATCTCAACTTTATTACATTTAACATAGCTCCTTTTGTAGAAAACACATTTCATATTGGGCAACGCCTGTCGGTTACACCCGGATTAAGATTTGAGTATATCAATTCTACTGTAACAGGTTATGTTACCAATGATAATGATTCTGTCTTAAATGTAAATTCAAACAAACCAAGATATATTTTGTTAGGAGGTTTGGGTTTACAATTTAAAACTACCAGAACAACTAACATATATGCCAACTGCTCTCAAGCGTACAGACCTATTGAATATTCCTTTTTGTATCCTTTGGGTTTAGATGTAAATGCCAAGATAGATCCGAACTTAAAAGATATAAAAGGCTATAATGCCGATTTTGGCTGGAGAGGCAGTGTAAAGAATTTTCTGAATTTTGATATAGGAGGTTTTTATATGATAAAGAATAATGCCATAGCTATAGAAAACCTTACAGATGCCAACGGAAATCCTTATACCTACGAAACCAATGTAGCCAATGCCGTTTATATGGGTGCTGAAACGTATATAGAGCTTAATGTTACTAAACTAATTACCAATCAATCTAAGTTTGGAGATTTTAGTTTCTTTAATTCCTTTGCGTATGATAATGCTAAATATGTAAACGGCGTGTATAAAGGCAACACTGCTGAGTTTGCCCCAACCTATATAGAGCGTGTTGGGGTTACTTATGCACTTAAGGGTTTTTCTACTACATTTCTGTATAGCCGAACAGGGCAACAATTCTCTGATGCGAATAATACTGTTTATAGTCCCGATGCTGAGGTGGGTATTATACCTGCTTATCAGGTAATGGATTGGAGTGCCTCTTTAAAAATAAAAAACTATAAACTAAAGGTAGGTGTAAACAACTTAGCTAACGAACATTACTTTACTATTCGCACCAATGAGTATCCGGGGCCGGGTATTATACCATCCATAGGCAGAAGTTTTTATGTGGGAGTGGCGGCTAAGTTTTAGAGTTTTTGAAATAGCGGGCTATAGAAGTATAAATACTATGCCTATATAGGCGCATGGTGGTAACACTTACTTATGATAAGGTAGACGCAGATGTAAACGCAGTAAAAGATAAAGCCATTAAACTGGCTAAACAGATTAAGATTGCATCTGAGTAAAGAGTCGTATATTTATAATAAATTTACCCCATGAATGCAACACAAAAAACAAACCGTAAGTATCTTACACAGGACTTTGATATTAAAACCTGGGATGATTTAAAGCCTTTATATACTGAGCTTTTAGACCGTAAGATTTCTTCCTCGGCAGAACTTGAGCAATGGATGTTGGATGTAAACGAACTGGAAGCTGCCGTGAGTGAAAACCTTGCCTGGCGTTACATTAAACAAAGTTGTGATACCGAGAACAAAGAGCTTAACAAAAGCTATGAGTTTTTTGTAACGGAGATAGACCCTAAGATTGCCCCCCTTTCAGATAAACTGAATAAAAAACTAATCGCATCACCTTACCTAAACAGTTTAGATCAAAAGAAATACTTTACCTATTTAAGGTCTGTAAAAAACAGTATCGAGTTGTTTAGAGAAGAGAATGTGGAACTGCAAAGTCAGATTACAACCAAATCATCGCAATATGCATCCATTACCGGCAAACAAACCATACACTATGATGGTAAAGAACTAACTCTTCAACAAGCTGCGCTGTATTTGAAGAACACCGAAAGGAAAGTGCGTGAAGAGGTTTACACCCTTATACAAAACCGAAAAAAGCAAGATGAAGATACGCTGAACAATTTGTTTCAGGAATTGTTAATGTTGCGCAATCAGGTGGCCATAAATGCAGGCTTTAAAAACTACAGAGATTATAAATTTAAAGAACTTGGCAGGTTCGATTATAATATAGATGATTGCAAAAGTTTTCATGCAAGTATTAAAAAGTATTTCGTTCCGCTAAGCAAGGCAATTGATGAGCAACGTAAAAAAGAATTAAAATCAGATTCTTACCGTCCTTGGGATACCGAAGTAGATACAGGCAATAACAAACCCCTGCACCCTTTTGAAACCGCCGATGAGTTGCTGAAGAAATCTATAGAATGCTTTACCGTTACCGATCCCTATTTCGGGGAATGCTTAAATACTATGCAGGAAATGAAGCATTTAGATTTGGCATCACGCAAAGGCAAAGCACCGGGTGGTTATAACTATCCTTTATATGAAAGTGGTGTGCCCTTCATCTTTATGAATGCCGTTGGTTTGCAACGTGATGTGGTTACGATGGTACACGAAGGCGGACATGCCGTGCATGCTTTCCTTACCAAAGATTATAAGATAAACGAGTTCAAGTCCGTTCCATCTGAAGTTGCCGAACTGGCCTCTATGAGCATGGAACTTATATCCATGAAACGCTGGGATGTGTTTTATAAAGATGCGCATGATTTGAACCGCGCTAAAAAAGAGCAGTTAGAAAAGATAATTAAAACCCTCTGCTGGATTGCCTGCGTAGATGCCTTCCAACAAAAGCTTTATGAGAACCCTAAGCAAATAACCGAAGAGCGTTACAAACTTTGGGTTGAAACCTATAATGAATATGAAAGTGGTGTGCTCGATTATACCGGTTTGCAGGACAATGTAAAACGTATGTGGCACGCTCAATTGCACATATTCGAGGTGCCGTTTTATTATATAGAGTATGGCTTTGCGCAATTAGGTGCTTTAGCCGTTTGGAAGAATTTTATGCAGAATGCACCCCTAGCCATTGTGCAATATAAAGAGGCTTTGTCTTTGGGTTATACCGTTTCCATACCCGACGTATATAAAGCCGCGGGTATTAAATTCGATTTCTCTGATGCGTATATGGCTGGTGTAGCAGATTTTGTTTGGAAGGAGTTGAAGGAATTTAGTAGCTAAAATTACTATTGCTCTAACACTACCAATTATTCTTTCGAGATAATTTAAAATTTAAGCTCCCTCAATACACAGTTTAGTTCCGCTGATATGCATTGGGCAACTAATAATGCTTATTATCGGAGGAATAATGCTTAGTGAAGAGAGAATAATGGCCATTATCCAAAGAATAATGCTCAGTGAAGGAAGAATAATACTCATTAGCCAATGAATAATGCACATTATTGGAGGAATAATGGTCATTATACAGTAAATAATGTTTATTGACGGAACTAAAATGTAAAGTTTCCGGACCAAAATACAGTTTTTAGGCAGAATAGTTTTAAGTTAGACTTGACTTTTTTTGTTAAAACTAACCGCTTATCGAAAAAACCCTACCGTTTAAAAAGTTATCCGCCTAAACTTAGTTTAGCGGGCTATATTTGCCAAAAACATACAACCTTTATGATTTATCACTTTTAACTGTATTTTTGTCTCCCTAAAATTAGGATTATTATGAATAAGCATATCCGTTTATCTTGCATCTTGGCTCTTGGCTCTTGTTTTTTTGCAAGTGCGCAATCTCTACAGGATGCCATTACCAAAACCGAGAACGAGCGTTTTGATGCAGCAGCAGCAGATTTCAGACAACTTATTGCAAAAGAACCCAGCAAAGGAGATAATTACTTCTATTTTGGAGAGAATTATTTAAAGAACGGCAATGCAGATTCTGCCCTTATCATGTATAAAAAGGGCACAGAGGTTCATCCAACTAATGGATTGAACTTTGTGGGTATCGGTAAAGTATTGCTTTTGCAAGGTAAAGAGGCAGATGCCAATACAAACTTGTTTAAAGCAAAAACCCTAGGTGCAAAAAGTGCCAATACCCTCATAGAGCTTGCCGAAGCTTATATTACCGCCCCCGAAAAATTAAGAAAACCGGATGAGGCGATAGCTCTTTTGGATAATGCTTTAAAATTAGAAGCTAAAAATGCAGAGGCGCATATACTAAAAGGAGATGCATTGGAAATACTTCACCCAACCGAAGGTGGCCCTGCTATAAAAGAATATGAAGACGCACAGAAGTTAAACCCAAAATCGCCAAAAGCTGTTTTACGCCAAGGGAAATTATTCCTAAGAGCCCGTAATTATCAATTGGCTTTGGAGAAATACAAGGAAGCCATTAAAATAGACCCCACTTTTGCTCCTGCTTACATAGAGATTGCAGAATTATATCACAAAGCTAATCAGGATAATAATGCGCTTGAGTCTATCAAAAAATATTTGGAATTAAATACTAATAACCCTTATGCGCGTGGCAGGTATGCAAGCTTTCTTTTTGAAAGCAAACAATATATAGATTGCATTAAGGAAATCGAAGACATTCAGAAAAAAGATGCCGGTGATGCTTATTTATACCGTTTGCTTGGGTATGCTTATGATGAGACGGGAAACAAAGATACTGCAGCATATTCCAAAGGGTTAAAGGCTATTACTATCTTCTTTCAAAAAACAGAAGGAAAAGACTTTAAATATATAGCCGAGGACTATAAACATAAAGGCTCTTTGCTTTCTAAAACAGGCAAAGACTCTTTAGGTGCACTTGAATTGCAAAAAGCTATTGATATAGACCCCACTAAAAACTGTGAGTTATATGGTGATATGGGTAAAATATGGATGAAAGCAAAAAAATATGATAAAGCCATTATTTCTTACGAAAAAATACCAAGTTGCGGTAAAACCCTTTCTGGACAAAATTATTATGATTTAGGTCGTGCTTATTATTTTCTTGCCGCAAATAAACAAAAGGAGAAAAAAGAAACAGAAGCTATGGATTTATTTATAAAAGCAGATACTTGTTTCTCTAAATTAACCCAAGTAAGTCCGCCAACCTATCCCGTGGGATATTTTTGGAGAGGGAAAACTAATTTACAATTAGACGTGAAAGACGCTAAAAATGAAAAATGGCTTGCCAAACCCTATTATGAAAAGGCCGTTGAAATTGTGAAACCGGAAGAAAGGGTTGTCAACAAAGTCAATATGATTGATGCTTGCAGTTATTTAGGGTACTATTATGTAAAAGCAATGAAAGACAACGAAAAAGCAAAAATCTATTGGAATATTGTAAAAGAATTAGACCCTAATAATGAAAAAGCCAACGCTTTTTTTAAGAGTTTAACAGGAAAATAGGTTTTAAAGCAAAAAATTAACAGTTTTTAAATAATATCAAAAAATAAGTATCTTTCGGCAATAAATCAAATCATGAAAAAATTAATTACACTTTTAGCAGTAGCATTTTGTCTCAATATAAATGCACAAATTATTACCACAGTAGCTGGCAATGGCACAGGAGGTTATGTTGGGGATGGTGGCCAAGCTAACGCTGCACAGTTGAATAACCCAACTGGCATAGCTACAGACCAATATAGAAACTTATACATAGCCGATATGAATAATAGCTGTGTGCGCAAAGTGGTTGCAAGTACGGGTAAGATAAGCACTATTGCCGGAAATGGAATTTACGGTTACAGCGGAGATGGGGGTAATGCTGTATCAGCTGAATTATCTACTCCTTTTAGTGTAGCTGTGGATGCCTCAGGTAATGTTTATATAGCCGACAGAAACAACAGCTGTGTACGTATGGTTAACCCTTCCGGCATAATAAGCACTTTTGCAGGCACAGGTGTTTTAGGTAATAGCGGAGATGGCGGTGCGGCTAATCAGGCGCTACTTGGCGAACCAATTGGTGTAGCAGTAGATGCTTCGGGAAACGTATATATAGCCGACTATTATTATAACTGTATCCGTATGGTTTCCGGTGGTATTATTAGCACAGTGGCGGGTACAGGTAGTAGCACAGGTGGGTATAGCGGAAATGGTGGGCCGGCGATTAACGCACAGTTAAACAACCCAACAGGGGTAACTGTAGATGCTTCCGGAAACATATACATTGCTGATTATGGGAATAATGTGATACGTATGGTATCAGGTGGCAACATAAGCATGTTTGCAGGTAATAGTTCCGCAGGTTATAGTGGAGATGGCGGACAGGCTACTTCGGCTCAACTTTCTCATCCTTGGGGTATAACAGCAGGCTCTGGTAATTTATACATTGCAGATTATGCTAATCAAGTTATTCGTGAAGTAAAATCTTCAGGAGTAATTAGCACTATTGCGGGTAATGCAAACTTGGGTTATTCGGGAGATTGTGGTTCGCCTACAGCTGCACAACTTTCATATCCTGCCGGAGCCGCATTAGATTCTTATGGAAATTTGTATATAGCTGATAATGTAAATAATGCTATTCGCAAGGTTTTATTCTCAGCTACAAAAACACATGTTACAGCGCATGTAAGTCATGCAACAGTGTGTTCAGGTAATACAGTTGTTTTTACAGGTGGTGGTGCAAGCACTTATACTTGGACGGGAGGTGCTGTTAATGGAACCCCATATACTGCACCAGTTGAAACAGCTTCCACATCCATTTCCTTTACAGTAATAGGTACTGATACAAATCAATGTTCTAATTCGGCGTCAATAAGCATAACTGTGAATGCACTACCATCAATAAGCGTCTCAAGTACTACTGTTTGTTCGGGGCAATATGCAACATTAACAGCTCTTTTAACACCCACAACAGCAGTGGCAACCTATACTTGGACTGGAGGCATCACAAACGGAGTTCCTTTTATGCCAAGTACTACGTCAAACTATATTGTAACAGGTACTGATGGAAACGGTTGTTCTGCTAGTGCTACAGCCATGGTTACCGTACTTTCTATTTCAAACCCATTACCTGTTGTAACCATTTCAAGTAGTCCTATTACAACTTGTGGTGGTTCTGCCACATTAACTGCAAACGGCGCGACGACATATACATGGAACTCAGGACAAAATAGTCAAAGTATAGTTGTAACTCCCACTGTTTCCACCATCTATTCAGTATCGGGTACCCAGTTTGGGTGTATAGCTTCTAATTCGGTTACACAAGTGGTTAATGCGGTAAATATCACCAGCAACATGGATACTTTGTGTAGTGGTAGTACTGCCATTTTAACGGCTAATAATACAGTTGCTCTATCTGCAAATACAACAATTACTTATTCTTGGAGTACAACCCAAACCGTACCAAGCATTTCAATAACTCCAACTGTAGGCACAACTTATACCGTAACAGGCGTCTTTACAAAAGATACTACTGACTCCCATGGTCACCCAGACACTTTACATTGTATGTCCAGCAATACTTTTAAGCAACTTATTAGAACTATAACAGCATCCTCTAATACTGATTCTTTATGTAATGGTAGTTTTGCAATGTTAATGGCCAGTAATGGTGCAAATACTTATACGTGGAATCCAGGTAATTTAAATGGAATTAGTGTAACTGTAACTCCTACCGTTACTACAACGTATACGGTAATAGGTACGGCTCAGACATGTACGGTTTCCAGTACCATAAAGCAACTTGTTAAACCACCTGTAACAATAACTATATCAAGTAGTATGGACACAGTATGTGTGGGCGGCACAGCTACTCTTACAGCCACTGGAGCAACTAGTTATACTTGGAGTACTTTTCAATCAGGTACATCAATAGTAGTAACCCCAACCATAACCACAAATTATGGTGTACAATCAACATCTCATGGTTGTTCTACTATCACTAATTTTAATCAAAATGTAAATGCAACCTGCTTTGAAGGGATAAAACAGATTTCAAGTCTTGATAATCAAATTAAGATTTACCCTAACCCTACAATAAATGGTTCATTTATTATTTTATTAAATGAAAATTCAGAAAATGCAACTATTATTGTTTTAAATGCTCTCGGACAAAAAGTATTTGAAACAAAAAATACCGGCAATCTTACACAGGTTTCATTACCTAATAGTCAGTCTGGCATTTATTATGTTCAGGTAAATAAAGGTAATGGCACTAGTGTGAAAAAAGTAATTATTGAGTAATCAATAATTTTCTTTTAGCCCGCCCAACTCTCTCTGTCTAAACTTCTGTACTGTATGGCTTCTGCAATGTGATTAGGAAGTATGTTTTCTTCGTTATCTAAATCTGCAATAGTGCGACTAACTTTTAGTATTCTGTCGTAAGCACGTGCTGATAAACCTAAGCGCTCCATAGCATTCTTTAATAAGTTTTTGCAGGTTTCGTCTAATTCACAAAAGGTTTGAAGCATTTTGGTAGTCATTTGCGAGTTAGAGTAAATTCCCTTATGGTTTTCAAAACGTTTCCTCTGTATTTCTCTTGCCGCAACAACACGTATTCTTATATCTGTGCTTTTTTCAGCATTTCTTTGTTTGCTAAGCTCACTAAAAGGAACAGGTGTAACCTCAATATGGATATCAATTCTATCTAACAAAGGTCCCGAAACCCTGTTGAGGTATTTTTGCACCACGCCGGGGGCGCATACACAATCCTTTTCCGGATGATTGTAAAACCCACAAGGACAGGGATTCATTGAAGCAATCAACATAAAGCTAGCAGGGTATTCTACAGAAAATTTTGCACGGGATATAATAACACTTCTATCTTCCATGGGTTGTCGCATTACCTCTAAGACAGTTCGTTTGAACTCCGGTAATTCGTCTAAAAATAAAACCCCATTGTGTGCCAAAGAAATTTCTCCTGGTTGTGGATTAACCCCTCCACCAACAAGTGCTACATCAGAAATTGTGTGATGAGGGTTTCTGAAGGGTCTTTCTACAATAAGACCACCACCCTTATTAAGCCGACCGGTTACACTATGAATCTTAGTCGTTTCCAGAGCCTCATTCAAAGTAAGTGGGGGTAAAATAGAGGGAAGTCTTTTAGAAAGCATTGTCTTTCCTGCACCCGGTGGACCGATTAATAAAACATTATGTCCACCCGAGGCGGCAATTTCAAAAGCTCGTTTAATATTTTCTTGTCCGCGCACATCTGAGAAATCAGGAATATCAAGAGTTTCATCGAGATTGAAAAGCTTCTCGATATTAAAATCAAGTTTTTCCAAAGCAGAAGCATCACCATTAAAAAAACTAATTACATCTTTTATTTGCCTGGCGGAATAAACTTCTAATCCGTCAACAACAGATGCCTCGGGGGCATTTTCGGCAGGCACAATTATACCTTTAAACCCTTCTTCTTTAGCTTTTATAGCAATAGGTAATACGCCCTTTATAGGACGAATATATCCGTCCAAAGCCAACTCTCCCATTATTACATAGTCTTCTAAAAGTTCGGTTTTTATCTGTTCCGAGGCAGCAAGTATGCCAATAGCCAGCGTTAAATCATACGAAGAGCCTTCTTTCTTAATATCAGCCGGAGCCATATTAACTGTAATTTGTTTCCCAGGTATTTTATATCCATTGTTTTTTAAAGCAGCATCAATACGCTGATGGCTCTCTTTTACGGCGTTATCCGGCAATCCAACCAAATAAAAATTTACGCCTGGAACAATATTTACCTCTACAGTAACCTTTGTAGCTAAAATTCCGTAAACGGCACAACCATAAACTTTAACCAGCATAAGTTCTGTATTAAGAAATATTTTTTACTTTTAACGGATATAAATTTAGCAAAAAGTTAAGGGCGAGATTTATATTTTTAAATAAAATAAAGTAATATGCAAAAAATAATTATCCTTTTACTGTTTGTTGTTTCAATAAATATAAAAGCGCAAGAAACCGCTAAGGTCGAATTAAATTGTTACAACAAATGGGCGCAAAAATTTGATGAACGTGGTGCGGAAGATATTGCAGACGGAAGTTATTCAGATGTGATTATAACTTTTCGTACAGGTTCCAATGCTGAGTGTTTTCAGGGAAAAGCTATTGTGAAAGAACATAAAGTAGAAATTTTTTATATTATGTTAGATGATGGAACGTATGACCAAGTTCAACGTGTTTGGAAAAGCGATATAAAAGACATAAGTATTAATAATGGAATCAGTAAAACGCTTATCACAAAAGATAATCAATTGATAAACATTATCTGGCCTAAAAAAATAAAGCCAAAGAAGGCAGGGTTTAAAAAAGCTCCTGAACCTACCGACGACTAAACCATGCCCGAAAAAAACAAACGGGTTTTTTATAGAGATTTAGGATTAGTTGATTATAAAACCTGTTGGGATTATCAGGAAGAGTTGCAACAAAGTATTGTTGCTCAAAAAGTAAGCAACCGTGCTTTACCTGAAGCAGAGCAGCAGCTAACCAATAATTACCTTTTATTTGTAGAACACCCACACGTGTATACGCTTGGTAAAAGCGGCGATGAAAACAACCTACTTATATCGGATATATTTTTAAAAAGCATAAACGCTACCTACTATAAAATAAACAGGGGTGGAGATATTACCTATCACGGGCCCGGACAAATAGTGGTGTACCCTATTTTGGATTTAGAGAACTTCTTTACTGATATACATAAATATTTGCGCTTGCTGGAAGAAACGGTTATTAAAACCTTAGCTGAGTATAATATTATTGCTGGGCGTAGCAATGGAGAAACCGGCGTTTGGTTAGATACTGATACAAAAAATGCCCGTAAGATTTGTGCTATTGGTGTGCATTGCAGTAGATGGGTTACTAAGCATGGTTTGGCTTTTAATATCAATAACGATATGAGCTATTTCCAGCACATTGTACCTTGTGGTATTACAGATAAAGCGGTTACTTCTCTTGAAAAAGAATTAGGTAGAAAGGTTGATATGGAAGAGGTAAAGCAAAGATTTAAAAAATATTTTGCTAAAATATTTGAATGTGAACTGGAAAAAATTTAATTACCCTCTCTTGCTAAGTAAGAAGCAAGAGCCAATTTAATCTCTCCATAACTATAATCAGCACCTAAAGATTGTTTGATGGGGTTTATCAAAAATGTATCTAAACTCTTAGCGGCTGAAACAATCTCTTCAATTCTTTTTTCGGAAACTATACTTGTAACATCCAATTCTCCTTTGGCTGCATAATAAGCCAAATGCCCTTCTATGGTACTGTTTGCCATTTTTCTGGCAATTGCAATCTCAGGGATAGTCTTACCTTGTGTAAATAAAAAAAAGGACTCCTTTTTAGTATCAGTCTTTTCTTTTTTTATTGTGCTCCTTTTTTCTTTTGCTTTCCTGACTGATTTTTTCTCAGTAGGTTTTTCTACTTCATAATGAACTTCCTCTTTAGTTTCTTTTTCGGGTTTTGTAAACGCACGATTAATTTGTTCTACTCTTGCTTTGTCGTTTATAATACTATTTAAATCCTCTTTGGTAAATTCTTTATTATGCAAAAAAGCATTGGCTAATAATTCAGCTTTGCTGATGAGCTTTGTTTGTTCGTAAAACTGCGTTTCCAACTCGAGCAATTCATTGAAGTAGGTTTTAATCTTTTTCTCTGATTTTATCTTTTCGATTTGATTAAAGATATTCTTAGAACAATCTTTAAGTACAGGCAAAAAATATTCCTTAGCTGAAAACACCCTTCCTTTAAGGGTTTCTAAGTAATCTGTTTCCTCATTATCTATGATATTTGATAACTGATACAGAAACTTATCGGCATGTGGCTTCACAGTATCCAACTCTTTTTTTAATGCCGCTGCCCAAGGGTATTGTTTTTGTTTGAAAGATTTCTTCTCGTCTTTACTATAACTTTCCACATGTTCTTTTAGGCTATAAGCAAGTACACCAAAATCGAAACACTGCAACAAATAATTCTTTAAAAAAACCAACCCTTCTTTTTTAATTAAATCGTTTAAGTTTTCCTGCTCTGTTTTTGTTTTAGAGAATCCGGTAACAATACTGTTTTCTTTAATACCGTTATATCTTATTTCGGAAGTAAGCACCAAACCTTGCAAAGAACGTAACCGCGATAAAGCCACATACGCTTGTCCGGGTGCAAAGGCTGCGCCAATATCTATAATGGCTTTATCAAATGTTAAGCCCTGACTTTTATGCACGGTTATTGCCCAGGCAAGTTTTACAGGGTATTGCGTAAAGGTACCAACGGTTTGTTCCTCAATTTCGTTGGTGGTTTCATTCAGTTTATACTTTATGTTTTCCCAAGTGTATTTTTCGAGAAATAGTTTTGTGTTATCCTCAAATTGAACTTCAATATCATCTTTATCTATAAAAGAAACAACACCAATCTTGCCATTAAAAAAACGTTGCGCACCCGTAGCATCATTCTTTACAAACATAACTTGTGCACCCTTTTTCAATTCTAAAGTTTTCTCTATGGGATACGCATGCTCGCTAAAATCGTCTTCTATCAAGGCTTCGAAGAAGAATGATTTACTTTTTAGTTCCTGCAAAAAAGTTTTATTTAACTCAAGTGCTTTGTAGTTGTGTGTGGTTAAGGTAATGTAATTGGCATCTGCCTTGGGTTTAAAATTGGGCTGATAATACTTGTTTAATAATTCAATATCATCCTCGGTAATTTGGTTGTTGCGTAGATTGTTGAGTAAAGAAATAAAGGTGTCATCTGCCTGACGATAGATTTTATCCAACTCGATGTACACAGGCTTTTCTTTTTGAAGAACCTGTGCATCAAAAAAATAAATGCTCTTGTAAAATGCTTTTAAAAACTCCCACTCTTCGTTTTTTATAACAGGTGGAAGCTGCAACAAATCTCCTATAAACAAAATCTGCACGCCCCCGAACGGACTTTGTTTACGACGCACATAACGCAACACCATGTCCATAGCATCCAGCAAATCGGCACGCAACATACTTACTTCATCAATAATTAAAAGCTCGAGTTCGCGCAATAGTTTGCGTTTGCTTTCGTGCATCTGTAAATTCTTGATGACAGAACCCGGGTCGTTTATTTTTAAGCTTACATGTTGGGCAGTATTTATTTGATTGGTGGGAACATAAGCCCCAAAAGGCAATTGAAACAAGGAGTGAATAGTTACACCACCCGCGTTAATAGCGGCAATGCCGGTAGGGGCCACGATGATGGCTTTTTTATGCGTGTGCCCTACAATGTGTTTTAAGAAAGTAGTTTTGCCTGTGCCTGCCTTGCCTGTAAGAAAAATATGCTTGTATGTATGGTTAATAAACCTGGAAGCCAGCAGCGCAGGATTGTTCTCTTCGGTATCAGTAATCATTCATCAAAAATATAGACAAGCGCGCATAAAAATAAAATTGTTACGAGTTTGTTTAAACAAATTGATTATGCAGGGATTATAGATTTGTGAGAGTGAGGCTATTTAATTAATCGAACATAGCCCTGTTTAGAAATTGGATTCCCAGTTTTGTCTATACAAGAAAGCAAATAATAATACGTGCCATTAGAACAAATTTTACCCTTCTTATTCTTTCCATCCCAACCCGAGTTTATATCAGACCATTTGTAAATTAACTCACCCCATCTATTAAATATTTCGCAATTAAAGTTCGTTACATTGCTAGCCTTTATAATAAAAGAATCCTCCATATTATCTCCATTAGGAGAAAACTCGGCGGGTATAATTATCTGATTAGAATCTAAGTTCTGAAATGTCAAGAAAAGGAAAAGCGTTATTGTTTTCATTCGTTTTCGATTTAATTAACTACATCGCCTTTTATTGTATAAAATAATACTATCTTTTAAATGACTGCTATTCGCTGAAAGCTTCATTAAACTATTTAGGTCAACAAAAAACCAACCTATCAAAGCAATGGGCATTACTATGGCAACAGCAGGCCCACTAATTGCACCTATTATAATTAAAGCTCCGGTTGCGCTTCCTAACATTATTGCATGTTTTCTGTTTATCTTGTTATATTTATCTAGTTCTGCTTTAGATTCTTGGTATCTGCTAAGATATTGAAATAATTGCTTTTTATTTATTCTTTCGCCTTTCATGAAATATTTAGCACTCTCATGTCTTTTATAGATTGCAGATATTGTTGAATCGCAGCTTACATATAAGGTGTCTTGGCTTTTTAAATTGAGGTAAAAGCTTAAAAGCATACTGATAAAAACAATTGACTTCTTCATACAAATCAAAGAATTAATTATTATTTCTACTGCCCGCTAACAGTTGTATTGTTGGTTGTTGTTCCGCCACCTGTATTAGTTCCCGCAACTAAACTAATATTAATAGTAACATTGCCCGGTGTGCTTTGCGTAACGGTTTTGGTTTGTGTGGCATAACCTTTGGCAATTACCTGTATGGTAAAGCTGCCCGGGTGCATGCGTCCAAATTCGTACTTGCCATCGGCTTTGGTAATTTTTGTTTTGCGTGTAGTACTTAGCAATTTTACATGCGCTTTTTTAACGGGTTGGTTTTGCGCATTGGTAATGATGCCTTTTATGGTTACGGTAGTGCGTTTGTGTTTGCCACCTATTTTGCGGTCGAGCATATAAGCATCATGAAACGTTTGATTGGTAATTTTATATTGCCTCATCAACAAATCTAACTGCTCTTCTAAAATAGTTTGTATGTTATGTATTTGTTGCGCAATGGCAATAGTAAAGGCTTTGGCAGTGCTTCGCGCATTTTTGGGTTGCCCCACCAAAGGCATAAAAGTTCCTATCGCACCCTGAAAACTAAGCAGCGTAGCAGCCGTAACACCATAGCCACTAAGACTACCTATTATAGGCGATACCATATTATATATATCCTGACAAGCGGGTGCAAGTTGTGCATCTTGTAGTTTATTTAAATCACTTGCCGTTACCTTCAGGTTTTGTTTTAAGGCTGCATTGCCTGCTACCGCTGCATAAGCACGTCCTGCTGTGGCGTGGTCTATGGTTAACTTTATCAAATTGGTTTTTGCCTGTTCCTTAGTTACGGTTATACCTTGGCTATGATTGATTTGCCCCGTCTGCAGCGAGCTAAGCCCCGTAACCGCATTCTTATAATTGGTTACAACGGTAGAGAAAGGAGCGTTACTACTATATATAGTAGCGTTTTGGTTTAGGTTAGTTACGACGCTGTCGTACATGCTAACATTGTTGGTTTGACGTTGATTCATGACTTTAATTTTTATTACTATACATGAACCAAAAAGTGTGCCAGAATTTTGGAAAGTGGCTAAAACAGGGCGTTTTTAACAGATATTAAGAGTAGAAACCCAAAAAGTGCATCTGTACACAAGAAAAATGCTTTCTTACACGAGAGAAATGCTATCTCGCACACGAGAAATCATTCTGTACATACGAGAAACTCTTTCTTACATGAGAGAAAACATCCTGTACATACGAGAAATGATTGCTTACACGAGAGAAACTCTCTCTTACACACGAGAAAACATCCTGTACATGAGAGAAAACATTGCATGCAATAGCGAAATGCTTTCTTACATGGGAGAAATGGTTGTGTACGAGCATTAGGGGTTAGCTCATTGTTTTAGTTTTTAGCTTGGCTTCGCTGAATGCTAAAGCATTTGCAGTGGAAAGCCTTTGTCCGTAATCGGCAAAGCTTGGAGCGGAAAGCCCGACGGCGCACTTCGACAGGCTCAGTGTGCGAGCGCGCCGGAACGCCCTCCTTCGACAAGCTCAGGATGACATGAGAGATTAACTTATCTGCATGCATACGTTTTATGAATTAAACTTTACATTTGTAAGATGAAAGCAGAAGAGTTAATTCATCAGGCAGAAGATGTGGCGGTGGCGGTGGTTCCTGAAATGGTAGAAGACCAAAACGGATGGATGGTGTATTTGGTGAATCTTAAAAACAATTCGTTAGAGAACGTATTGGTTAGCTCTAAAGGTTATGGCGAGATTGATAACCGAAATTTGAAAACATCTACCCTTCGTCATTTTATAGAAAAAGTAGAGCCGCATGCATACAGCAAAATAGAACCCATTATGGAAGACCTGTTTGGTTTGGCCAATGAGTTTTGGGTTAGCTTTTATGTAGGTAAAACTATTTACGATAAAAAGTTTGTATTCTTACCCGAAAGCATACAGGAAAACAATTTTATAACCATTCCTTTTCTGAACAAAAAAGGCGTAATGATAAAATAAACATGGCTCAACCCTCCACTAATAACATTGTGTTTCTGGATATAGAAACTGTGCCCTTGGTTTATGATTACAAACAACTGAACGAACCTTTTAAAAAACTGTGGGATTTAAAGTGGCAACATCATAAAGAGTTTACACCGGAACAACAATACAGCAAAGCGGGCATTTATGCTGAGTTTGCCAAGGTGGTTTGTATTTGTGTGGGCTATTTTAATGGAGTAGAGTTTCGCATAAGGTCTTTTTATGGCGATGATGAAAAGTTGCTGTTAGAAGATTTTAAGAAAATGCTGGAGATACATTTCCCGCAACATGCCCTGTGTGCACACAATGGCAAGGAGTTTGATTTTCCGTTCATGTGTAGAAGAATGCTGGTTAACGGAATTACCTTGCCAGCAATTTTAGAGATTCAGGGCAAAAAACCTTGGGAAATTACCCACCTTGATACGATGGAGCTATGGAAGTTTGGAGATTATAAAAGTTACACTTCATTACAATTGCTTGCAGCTATATTTGATATACCAACCCCAAAAGATGATATAGATGGAAGCATGGTTGCCAAAGTGTATTACGAAGAAAAGAATTTAGAGAGAATAAAAACCTATTGCGCTAAAGATGTAGTAACAGTTGCGCGTATATTTCAGAAAATGAGAGGGGAACAAGCCCTGCGCGACAACCAAATAGTACTTACCAATTAATTTATGCACCCGAGCCTTTTTAGGCGAATACCATATTACCAATGAAAAACAATAATAACGAAATATGAAAGCTCGTGTAGCTGTTATAGGAAGTGGAAGCTGGGCAACTGCTTTGGTAAAATTACTATCCAACAACTTAAAAGAAGTTAATTGGTTTATGCGCAACGCCGATGATTGCACGTATGTAAAACAAAACCTGCATAATCCCCGTTACTTAAGTTCAGTACAGTTTAATGAGAACAAACTAAAACTATTTTCTGATGTAGAGGCTTGTATAAAGGATGCAGATATTGTTGTGCTGGCTGTCCCCTCTGCCTTTTGTCATGATACCATAAAAGAGTTATCGAAAGATTTATTTAAAAGTAAAATAGTTTTCTCGGCTATTAAAGGAATTATTCCACAATACAATTTAATAGTGGGCGAATACTTAAACAAAGTATTTGATATACCCCTTACTCAAATTGGCGTTATTGCTGGCCCATGTCACGCAGAGGAAGTAGCTCTTGAAAAACTATCATACTTAACGCTTGCTTGCACGGATGTAAACAATGCCGAAAAATTAGCTGCTATGCTTCGTTGCCGTTATATGAAAGTTACCTGCAGCGATGATATTTACGGAACAGAATACTCCGCCGTGCTTAAAAACGTGGTAGCTATTGCGGGCGGTATTTGTCATGGTTTGGGCTATGGCGATAACTTTTTATCGGTATTGGTTTCTAATGCCATACAAGAAATAGAGCGTTTTGTAAAAGCAGTTCATCCTATAGACAGGGACATAAAAGCATCTGCGTATCTAGGTGATTTGTTGGTTACTGCGTATTCTCAATTTAGCCGCAACCGTATGTTTGGTGCCATGCTGGGCAAGGGCTATTCGGTAAAGATGGCGCAACTGGAAATGAACATGATTGCCGAGGGATACTTTGCTGTTAAATGCGTACATGAAATAAATAAAACCTATCAGGTAGATATGCCCATTACACAGGCAGTATATAATATCTGCTATGAGAACATTTCTCCAATGGTGGAAATGAAATTACTTTCAGATAAACTTTCTTAGTTTAAAACGTCATTGCGAGCGAAGCGCGGCAATCTCAAATCGTAATAAAGATTGCTTCGTCGTACCTCCTCGCAATGACGAAAATTAATCTATGGTAGCACTTAAACCCATGCTTAAAAGGGTTTCGCAAACGGGTTTTAAATCGGTAAAACTTCCTTTTTTTATGCCGCATTTACCATTGTTGTGTACTATGTGTGCGCATTGCTCGGCTTGCAAGGCATTATGCCCGCAAACATCTATAAGTGTTTCAATTACAAAATCAAAGGTATTTACGTCATCGTTGTGTAAAATCAAATCACGCACTTGTTCAATTTGCTTTTTTGCTATGGGCTTTTCAAGAACTTCGGTATCCATTTGAATTTTTTTTAGCAAAGATAAAAAGTCTGCTTAATTTTTATATAAAAAGATTGGGTTCTACTATATGCGAACAAATTATTTTTTAACAGGCTTAGCCGGTTTTAGTTCAATGGGTTTGTCATAAAAACCTTTTGGCGTAATATATACGGTGTAAGCAGCAAGTACCAATAAAAAAGTAACCAATACGCCAATAATTATGGTTTTATTTTTTACTAAAAAGCCAATTGAACGCCAAAAATAAAACCCAATTTTACTTGGTTCTTCCATAGATGACATCAAACATAAAAAAAGTCCTTTTCTTTTCAAAGAATATCCGAAATAAAAATGGGCAAATAAAAAGCTGGCTTTTTATAGGGACTCTTTTTTGTTATTTCTTATTGCCACACCGAGCCTGCCTGTTGTATGAAGGAGGGAGGACACACAACTATTTGGCAAGCCCGGCATAACAGCTAAAAAGCCGAGTTTATTTTTTAAAAGCTGTATCTTTTTATGAAAAGCTCAGCCTTTTCTTTAAAAACTTTGTTTTTTTCCCGAAAGCTGGATCTTTTTGTAAAAAGCTCAGCTTTTACTCTAAACTTAGGGTTTTTATATAGAATTATAGGATAACTTTAAATAGTTGTTCTTTTTTTAAGTCAGTTATAATATTATCAGCCCCTTTGATTAATTCTTTTGCAGCATCAATTTCATTAGATAATTTATCCCATTCTAGTTTGAAATTATCTCTATCTCGATAAATAAAATAAGGCTGCCTATGGTTGTTCCAATAAACTTTATAAGGTTTGTATTTATACTCATCCATTTTACTTTCTAGATGATAATGTAATTTTTGTACTTGTTCTTCAGGATGATTGAAACTTAATTCAACTCGTCTTGGGATTAATTTAATGGCTTCTTCTAAGTTAATCTGATAATCAAATAAAATCTGAACATCAACATTCTCAAAATAATTTTTGCAAACAACAGTAGAGAAATTATATTCATTATTTAGGACTTCAAATTTTTTGTTTCCCAATTTTTCATTTAAAAGAGATGTAACCTCAACATATCTTTCTTTTTTATCTTTCAATAGATTATACTTAAACCCATCTCTTTGAACTTTTTCACTTTTGCTCTCAAGAGTAGAAGAATTAATTATTAACCTGACTTCTTTAAATGCTGCTTCAATGGCTGCATCATTATCTCCTTTAATACAATCAAACAGCACACCCATTTCCCGATTGTTTTTTATAGAATAATCATATAAATTCATGGAACAAATTATAAGAGAAAACTCATTTGCATAAAATTTCGCATGTACATTAGGATGATGTAATAAGGTTATATTGTTATACCCGATTAAAATCTTCCTTTGATCCGGTTTAAGTTCGCTTTCCTTATATACAATTATTATTTCTATTCTTTTTTCTCTAGCTATATCAAGTTTTTCTATAATTTCTTTTGTAAGTTTTATATAGGGAACAACCATTATAATTTCACTTTTTGCATCATCAAAAAGCTTACTAAAATGAGTGACAATATTTTGTTTATTTAAGAATATGCCCATATCGATGTTTTAGGAAAGCAAATATAATTACATTTATAACAGTCGTTACGAAACTACATTTTATGTATTATTATCTAATAGTAGTATTAAAAAACTGCGAACTGCGTTATTTGTTAAAATAATTTCCAATAACTTTCGTTTAAGCTTTACAAACGCAACAAATGAAACCCTGCTTATTGCTTTTACTGTTTGTTTCTTTTGCGCGGGCACAAAACCTTATTCCCGATTCGAGCTTTGAAAACAACAAAGCCATTCCTGTAGATTTTTCTGCTATAAACAGTTCAAACAGCTGGAATATGCCCACACAGGGCACCACCGATTTGTTTTGCATGAGCAATTTAAGGAAGCAGAAAAAATACTCGATGGTAGATGTGCCCCAAAACCCTATGGGTTTTCAGTTTGCACACAGCGGTACCTGTTATGCTGGTTTGTTTGCTTTCTCGCACGATGATTACCGGGAGTATTTACAAACCCCTTTGCTTACACCGCTTGAAAAAGGAAAAACCTATTTGTTCAGTATGTATATCAGTCTGGCCGATTATGCCAGCACTTGCATAGACCAACTGGGTGTTTGTTTTTTAACGGATAAGGTGAAGTATAGCATGAGTAATGTAATAACCGATTTAAACCCCGTTTATATAAACATAACAGCCATAGGTAAAGATGTAAAACAATGGCACAAAGTATCGCTTACCTACAAAGCACAGGGTGGAGAAAGTTATTTGCTGCTGGGTAGTTTTGAAATTAAAACGATTAAGAAAACAAAATTTAAAGCGCCTAAAGAAGTTAAATCGCGCATTAACCAAACATCCGAACGCGACGCCTATTATTTTATAGATGATGTAAGCTTGGCAGAAACTACGGTTGTTGTAAAAGAAGAACCGCCTGTAGTTGTAAAAACAGAATTGGATACACTGGAAAAAATCCCTGCCGATACCGCGCTTGTTTTAAAAAACGTTTTGTTTAAAAGCGGTAAGGCCATACCGCTGCCTTCTTCTTATGCAGATTTGGATAAGATAGTTGATTACTTAAATAAGAATAGTAACCTCAGGATTGAAATATCCGGTCATTCGGATAATACGGGCAGTGAACCGATAAATCAAAAACTTTCGGCAGAGCGTGCAAAAGCCGTAGCTGATTATTTAATAAAGAAACACGTTGACAGGCAAAGTATAATTACCGCAGGTTATGGCAGCACAAAACCTTTAGTGCCCAATGATACGGAAGAACACAAACAACAAAACAGAAGGGTTGAGTTTGTACTTTTAAATGCGAAACAAAAAGAATAAAGAAATGAATCCTATTCCTTATAAAGATTTTACGCTTAAAGCTAAGCTTAAAGATTTTGATGCTACAGAGCTGCTTATAAAAAATATGCCATCTGAATTTATAGGAACAGATTATCAAACCGATTATTATTTTGAAACAAGCAAAGGCAAATTAAAATTAAGAAAGGGAACTATTGAGAATTTAATTACCCACTACGAAAGAGTAGTGGAGGCAGGAATGGAAAGAACGGTTGTTTACCGTTATGATATTAACCCAAGAGAAGAACAGATAAACGATTTAGCAAACAATTATAAAAAAACCGGCACTACAAAAAAGGAACGGAAAATTTATTTGGTTGATAACATAAAGATTCACTTAGATAAATTACCCAACGGAGATGAGTTTATAGAAATTGAAACCATTGATGTGGATAATAAATTCAGCAGCGAAGAACTGAAAACACAATGCCTGAAAATAAAATATTTATTAGGTATAAAAGACGAAGAATTACTTTCTACAGGATACTTTACTGATTAAAACAAAAACCTATTTGGTATAATACTGCATAATGGCATTATAAAAACTTTGTGCGGCAAGCACCACGCGTTTGTTAGTTTTTATGCCGTATAATGTTTCGGTGTTTTGGGTAAGGGTATAACATTCGTTCTCGCAATCCTGATACAAACATTCTCCGTAAACAAGCGGTGTTTGCACCATACGGCACAAAGCCAGGTTGCGGCTATAAACTCCTTTGGTTGGAGAACTAATGCAGTGCTCGCTCAAATAAGAAGCATCTGTTTTGTTGGCAATGGGTATATTTAGTTGTTTGGAAAGTTCATTAACCACTAAACCCGAAATCTTTTCACTCTCGTCCAAATCAGTACAAAGTAATAGGCGCAACAAATTAAGTTTTCCTGGTATACTTTTAATATTATCAGCAATCAAACAGCCGGGAATAAAGGTCATGCAAAAGTTTTTGTCGCTTGGTTTTTTCCAGTCCGTATTTTTTTCATCCACGTTATAATGTATAATAACGGTAAGGTCGGGATTAAATGTATTAATAAGTGCTGCGCGGTGCTGCAATTCATAATCTTTAAAAAAACTACTGAAAAAAACAGTTGGGTTGGCATTCGTTAATTGCTTGTGTTTTTGTGCAGTTATTTTTTTTATAAAAAGCAAGCTATCTATGATTTCCATCTTAAATCGCTTTAACCATTCATCATAGGTATATCCGAATGAAGTACTGTTTTCTTTGCGGCTAAGTATAACCTTGGCACCTTTTTCTTCCAACATTTTTTTTAAAATACAGGCTGTTTCAAAGGTTAGTTTACCTTCGGCAATATCAACGCTGTCTTGTTTTAATGCGGCATGATTTTGTTTAGTAAAGTGCAGGTACTTTTGTTCCGTGCGCGCCATTTCTATATTTCCGGAAATATGTCCTGGGTCTATAACAATGGTTACATCTTTTATACCCTTTTTAATACGATAATCTGTTGGCAAAGGATAATTACCCAACAAGCTTTTGTTGTGGTATAGCTTTTCAAGGGTACTGTCGGGAAGTGCTTTTACAAGCCAGGCAAATGTTTGCCATTCGTTTTTCAAGAGGGTGAACTCTGCCTGCTTTTGTGCATTGTAAAAAACAATTTTATCGGGAGTAATGCCTATCAAAGAATTTAAACTCCCGTGATAATTAAGGTAGGTATCAAAACGGTGTTTTATTTGTGTGTAATCTTGGGATAATCCGCAAAAACCCAAAGTGATAAAAGAAATTATAAGGTTAAAACGCATTGATAAAAATAGTCTTAATAAATAGAATTAAGTTGAAGAGTAAAAAATTAGTTTCCAACACAAATGCGTTAAACATTTTGTAAACTTGTGTGGTGATAAATAAGCTGTTTTTTAGTATAAAAGCTAACAAATATTTTGTTGGGGTAAACGCCATATTTCTTACCATATACTCGCTGATATGTTTTGTAAATCATTACAATTTCAGAACCTACGCACTTGATTTAGGGCTTTATACCCGTTCTCTATACGATTACGCACATTTTAAATTTAGTTACGGAGAAATATTCAGAGAAGTTCCTGAAAACATGCTTAGCGATCACTTTGATTTATTGCTAATGCTTTTTTCCCCCCTCTATTGGATTTTCGGAAACATAACTCTGCTTATTGTTCAATTAGCGGCTATACATTTTGGTGCTTACGGGGTTTATAAATTGGCACAAGCTTCTTCTATAAATAAAAATATAAGCGCGCTGGTTACCATAGTGTTCTTGTCTTCTTTCGGAATTTTTGCTGCAGTAGCATTTGATTATCACAGTAATGTAGTGGCAGCCTGTTTGGTTCCTTGGTTTGTATTATACTTTAAAGAAGAAAAGTATGTAAAGTCAACCCTTGTTTTTGTTCTGATACTGGTAGCTAAAGAAAACATGGCTTTATGGATGTTTTTTATTTGTACAGGTTTTTTATTCATATATAAAAGCAAAAACCAAAAGAAAGCAGCTTTGGTTTATTCTCTGTTTTCTCTTTGCTTTTTTGTCTGTGTTGTTTTTGCTGTAATGCCTGCATTATCCTTAGGTAAATCATATAATCATTTCGAGTTTCACGTTTTAGGAAACAATTTTAAAGAAGTGCTTGTAAATATTTTCACTCATCCCATAAAAGCATTTTTACTTCTTTTTCAAAATCATTTGCCGGATGCTGCTTTAAATTATATAAAAGCGGAGACTTGGATTTTTTGGTTTATTTCTGGTGGTTTCTTGTTCTTTTATCGTCCGGTTTTTTTATGGATGCTTATCCCTATCATGCTTCAAAAAATGTATCACGATGATTCGGGTAAATGGAGTGTTGGAGGGCAATATTGTGTTGAATTTGCCCCATTGATAGCTTTATGCCTGATAGACAGTATCAAAACAGGGGATTATAAAAAACAGCTTTGGATTTCTTTTATTACTATAGGCTTAAGTGCTGCCGTCACTATCCGCTTATGTGACAGCACCATTTCTTTTGTAGATAAAACCTGCATTCGTTTTTATCAGGCGGATCATTACGAAAGTGATTTTAACAAAAAAGAGGTTTATACTTTGTTTAAAAAAATACCCAAAGACGCCATAGTAAGTACAGGAAGTATGTTTGTTCCACATTTGATAGATCAAAAAATAGTTTATCAGTATCCTATCGTAAAAAAGGCAAAATATATTATTCTTTCGAAGGACCATACCTATCCTTTATCTAAAAAAGACATGTTAAAAACAATAGATAGTCTTTATTCGTCGACAGATTGGTCTCATATATCCCTAAATAATAACTTATATTTGTTTGAAATAGGCGAAAAGCATTAAATTAGGCACAATTTTAAAAGCACGTTCATGAAAAAAATTTCATTGATATTAATTTGTTTATTAAGCCTACAATATGTTATGGCACAGCAAGGTAAAGATGGTGTGGCAAACATTACGGTAACAAGTACCGTAAATATATATACCCCTCTTTTAGCAAATGCTCCGGCAGGAACTACAAGTATTACGGTTGCATCTACAGCAGGGTTTTCAGCCGGAGATTTAATTTATATTATTCAAATGCAGGGTGCCACTGTTAGAGATAGTGTTTATCAATTTGGCAACACTAACAATTCATTACCAAACGATACAAGTTTTGGAAAAATAAGAGCTTATAATGGTGCCGGAAATAATGAGTTTGCCGAAGTTACATCTGTATCGGGGAATATAATAACTATAGATTGTGCTTTAAAAAACAGCTATAGTGATACCACTTATTTGCATCCTGGAAATACCCAAATAGTTAGGGTACCTAGGTACACTTCATTAACTTTATCAGGTGCAGGCCTAATAACTTGTCCTTCTTGGGATGGTCATACAGGAGGGGTTGTTGTAATAGAGGTACAAGGCAGCACAAGTATAGGAAGTGGCACATCTATAAATGTTGCCGGAAAAGGATTTAGAGGGGGCGCCGTTTTGAATGCCACAGCTTCTGCTTCAACAAATACTGGAGCAGGTTTTGGTTCAACTTCAGCAAACAATGGTGCGCATAAAGGAGAAAGTATTGCAGGAGATACGAATGTATATAAGAAACTTGACTATAATAATATTTATTTTAATGCTTGGTCTGAAAGCACACCTCTTTCTACCTGTAAAGGCAATGTTGCCAATGGTGGGGGCGGTGGAAATGGCAATAATTGTGGCGGTGGTGGGGGTTCTAATGGTGGTGTTTTAAGCACATGGAATGGTATGGGAAATGCAGATGTTTCTACTGCCAATAACATTGCCGCTTGGAATCAGGAGTCTACAACCCCTCTTAATGGTTCATTTAGGCCAACAACATCCTCGGGTGGGGGGCGTGGCGGATATGCTTATTCTGTTATCAATGCAGACCCAACATCCGCTGGTAATGGACCTAATAGTATTCCTGTATGGGGTTCAGGAGATGGAAGGCATAACGACGGTGGTTGGGGTGGAACACCTTTGGATTATAGCACCGGAAGAATATTTTTAGGCGGCGGCGGAGGTGCCGGAGATAGCAATGACGGGAATGGGACATCTGGTGGAAACGGTGGTGGTATAGTTTACTTGTTAAGTTATGGAACTATAACAGGTGCTGGACAAATTATTGCTGATGGGGCAAAAGCACTTAATACAAATTGGGTTGCTAGCACTTTTGATGAAGCTCTGGCACAGGGTGATGACGGTGCAGGTGGTGGCGGTGGCGGTGGTACTGTATTTATTAACTCAACGGGAAATATAAGTTTAACGAATACTCTTTCAATTTCTGCACAAGGTGGAGTAGGAGGAAACTATTTCATGCACAATGCGGTTAATAACCATAATTTTGGCCCGGGCGGCGGCGGCGGCGGCGGTTATGTTGCAACCACCAATACGGTTACAGGTGTTAATGTTAATGGGGGTGCAAACGGTATTGTTGCCGGAGGAGGACTGGGGAGCTCAAACGCCAGTAAGATTGCAACAAAATTTCCACCAAATGGTGCAACAGCAGGCGGTGCAGGAAGTATAGTGACAACGCTTACCCCTAATTTTTATATAACTGCATTGGTTTCTCCAAGTAATACGGTTTGTGCATCAAGTGCACTTTCTTTATCTGTTACGGTTAATGGTACTGCTCCTTCTGGGCTTTCGGTTAATTGGTATACAGTGGCTGCCGGCGGCACATCTGTTTTTACCGGAAATCTATATGCTATATCAGCTCCGGCTACTGCAGGTACTTATACATATTATGCAGGAACTTGTCCGGGAACTTATCGAATTCCTATCATTATAACGGTAACTTCGGCAAGCGGACCTGTGCTTAACATAAGTGCAACCAAAACAATTACCTGTTCGGGTTCAAATGATACACTAAGTGTAAGTGGTGCAACGTCCTATACGTGGAGTGCCAATGCGGGTAGTGTTACTACTAATACAGCAATTGTTGCGCCGATTGTTAATACTACTTATACGGTTACAGGTTCTACTACAGGGGCTTGTGCAGGAACCAATACAGCCAGTATAAGTATCACAGTAAATACTGTGCCAAGTATAACAATTACACCAACAAGTAATACGTTGTGTTCAGGCTCAAGCGATATACTTACTGCTACCAGTAGTGCAACATCGTATACATGGAGCGCGAATGCGGGGAGTGCAACAACCAATACAGTTTCAATAACCCCAATCAATACGGATACCTATACGGTAACAGGAATCAATGGTGTTTGTTCGGCTACCCAAACAATTGCTATAAATATTACTACAACACCAACAGTTAGTATTGCAGCATCAAATACGGTAATATGTAATGGTTCAAGCGCAACTTTTACCGCAAGCGGTGCAACAACTTATTCCTGGAGCACGAGTGCAACTACAAACACCGTATCTGTTTCTCCGATAAGTAATGCAACGTATACGGTAACAGGATATAATGGCTCTTGTTCGGCTTCTAAAACCATTTCCGTAACAACAGATGCGGGGCCAACAAAAGCTGACTCTTTATTAATTTCAGCATCCTGTGGCCAACCAAATGGAGATTATGTAGTCAATTCTGTAATAGGTGGAGTTGCCCCCTATCAAATTAATTTTAATGGAACAGGTTTTATAGCCATTCCTGCTTTTCCGGATACCATAAAAAACTTATCCGGAAACACATACCCTGTTATTATTAAAGATGGGTTGGGTTGTGCCTATACTACAACAGCTACTGTTGCAAATGCTTCAGTCATTTCCAAAATTGATTCTTTGGTTGCCAATGCAAATTGTGTTCCTGCTAATAGCGGAACCATTACAATTAATTCGGTTACAGGAGGAACAGCGCCTTATCAGGCAAGTATAAACGGAGGGGCTTATAATGCAATAGCTTCTTTCCCTTATTCTTTTACTAATCTTACAGCTGGAACATATACTGTGTTGGTAAAAGACAATTCAAATTGCCCACATGTATCAATTATTACGGTAGGCACAATTGGAGGAGTTACTTCGGCATCCGTTACTCCGCTGCCTGATACTTGTGGTAAACAAGTGGGAACTATTAACATAACTAATGTAAGTGGTGGTGCAATACCCTATAACTATGCTTTAAATAGTGGTGCCTATCAAACAGCAAATACATTTACAGCTTTAGCTGCCGGAACAGATAGTATTAAAATTAAGGACAATAATGGGTGCGTTTACTCTACTACGGTTACTGTTGGTGGAACGAGTGGCCCGACAACGGCAAGTATGACTGCCACTCAAGATACCTGTAACAAAGGAGTTGGAACCATTACGATTGTAAGTGTTACCGGTGGAACAATGCCTTATATGTATGAGTTGAATAACGGAGCGTATCAAACAGCAAATACATTTACAGCTTTGGTGGCAGGTAGCGATACTATTAAGATAAAAGACAATAGCGGTTGTAGCTATTCGCTGACGGCAACAGTAACAAATACAGTCATTGCTATTACACCAACTATAACTGTTAGCGGACCCACAACATTTTGTCAGGGAGGAAGTGTAACATTAACGTCAAGTAGTGCTTCATTTTATACTTGGAGTACAGGTGCAACGTCACAATCTATTACTGTAACTTCCGGAAACTTGACTTATTCAGTTATAACTAAATCAGCAACAGGATGTACAACAAATTCTGATACTATTAGGGTAACGGTTATTCCCACCCCAACATTATTAGTGAATACCCCTCCTGCTATTTGTGCAGGTTCATCAACCACATTAACCGCAACCGGCTCACTTACTTATACGTGGAGTCCGGCAACAGGTTTAAGTTCTACAACAACAAGTATTGTTGTTGCAAACCCCGTGAACACTATAACTTATACGGTATCCGGAAATTGTTCTTCAACTTATACGGTTTTGGTTTTAGTAAACCCATTACCTATTGTAGGTGTAACTCCTGCATCAACCGTTTGTGTGGGAAGTTCTACGGGGCCTGCCACATTAATTGCGACTGGCGCTACAACTTACTCTTGGACACCAGCTACAGGATTAAGTGCAACAAGCGGAAGTATGGTGACGGCTAATCCTTCCATCCCCATGCTATACACAGTTACCGGAACTGATGCAAATAATTGCCATTCGCAAGCGGTTAGTATAGTTGCCACCTCTACGCTACAGGCAAGCTTTATACCTACTCCTGATGCGGGTAACGCTCCTTTGAATGTGCAGTTTACCAATACATCAAATGGAGGAACTAGCTATGTATGGATTTACGGTAATGGTTTAAATCAAAATACAATTAACCTGACGGATACTTCCGGTACAGTTTATAATACACCGGGAACATATACCGTTACCCTTACGGCAAGTAATGCTTTGGGTTGCACAGCCACTTACACAACTACTATAAGTGTTCTGCAATCCTATTCTATAACTATACCCAATGTATTCTCGCCTAACGGAGATAACGTTAACGATAACTTTGAGATTAAAGCAACAGGGATTAAAAGTTTAACTTGTGATATATATGACCGTTGGGGATTAAAACTATATACCTTTAATGGTTTAAGCGGTTGGGATGGTACAGGAAAAGGCGGCAAAGAAGTTGACGGTACTTACTTTTATGTAATTCAGGCAACCGATATAAAAGGGGACAATCATAAATACAACGGGTTTATCCAATTAATTAGGTAAACTGTCTTTTAAAAGATTGAGATTGCTTCGGGATTACCCTCGCAATGACGGCAGCCTTATTTAGTAAGTAACTGTTTTACAATTTCAGAGACTGCTTTACCATCTGCTTTGCCTGCAAGTGCTTTAGTAGCAGCACCCATTACCTTACCTATATCGGCAGGAGAAGTTGCCCCAACCTGTGCAATTACTTTTTCCACTTCTGCTTTTATTTCTTCGGCAGATAGTTGTTTAGGCAAATAGGCTTCTATCACTTCAGCTTGTGCAATTTCTACTTCAGCTAAATCGGCACGGTTTTGTTTGGTGTAAATCTCAGCTGTTTCGCGACGTTTTTTTACTTCTTTCTGAAAAGCTTTGGTAGCACTTTCTTCCGTTAATCCTTCGGGTGATGTTTTTAATAACAAGACTACAGATTTCATAGCGCGTAATGCTTCTAATTTCTTAGCATCTTTTGCCAGCATAGCTGTTTTAATATCGGCGTTTAATTTTTCTTCTATCATAATTTATTTTTTAAGCACATCAAATTTACAATGATTTTATTTAAACCAGGAGGAATACATCAGGTAATTATTGGCAATGCGATTTACCTCGCCTTCCAATAATTTAGCATCAATATCTTTCACTTTTTTAGCGGGAACGCCTGCGTATATAGTACCTGCCGGAACATGAGTGTTTTCTGTAAGCACTGCCCCCGCGCCAATAATGCAATTGCTTTCAATCACACAATTATCCATTACAATAGCACCCATACCAACCAATACATTATCGTGTATGGTGCAACCGTGCACAATGGCGTTATGACCGATAGATACATTGTTACCCAAATGGACTTTTGTTTTTTGATAAGTGCAATGTATTACGGCGCCATCCTGTATGTTTACTTTATTGCCTATGCGAATAGAGTTTACATCGCCACGCACAACAGCATTGAACCATACACTACAATCGTTACCCATTACCACATCACCAACTATGGTGGCGTTTTCGGCTAAATAGCAATTGTCACCAAAGGTAGGTTTAATGCCATTTACCTCTTTAATTAATGCCATGATGAGCTTGTTTAAAAAACAATAGTACTACTTATTTTTTAAAATATCCTTGAGGTTAGGGCGCAACCTGCTTTTGTAAACAGAGAGGGTTTCTTTTTCTGTTTTGGTTTTTCCTTTGCGGAGTTTGCGTTGTTCTTCTGCGGGCAGAGCAACTACATCCATACAAGTGGGAGTGCAGCAGCCGTTGTATTTTGTTTCACAAGCCTCGCATTGAATAAAGAGTAAATGGCAATCGTCGTTTTTGCAATTAACATGGCGGTCGCAAGGAGCACCGCATTGATGACACTCGGCAATCACATCATCCGTAATACGTTCTCCTACACGCTCATCGAACACAAAGTTCTTACCAATGAATTTGCTTTTTAGGTTTTGCTCTTTAACCTCGTGTGCATATTGAATGATACCACCTCTGAGGTGATAAACATTCTTAAACCCTTTATGTTTAAAGTAAGCACTGGCTTTTTCGCAACGGATACCACCTGTGCAATACATGAGTACATTTTTATCTTCTTGTCCTTTCAGATGTTCAATGACCAAAGGAAGTTCTTCTTTAAAGGTATCAGCATCCGGGCAAAAAGCGCCCTCAAACCTACCCACTTCGCTCTCGTAATGATTGCGCATATCCACTACAATGGTATCGGGTTTATCTAAAACCTCGTTAAACTCTTTTGCGTTGAGGTAGTTTCCGGTATTAGATGGATCAAAATCCGGGTCGTTAATACCATCGGCAACAATTTTGTTGCGCACTTTTATGATGAGTTTGTAAAAAGATTTTCCGTTGTCTTCTACCGCCACTTTAAAAGGAACATCGGTAAAAAAGGGAATGGCATAAAGTTCCTTAACAAAAGTATGCCAGTTATGGGTGGGTACACTCATTTGAGCATTGATGCCTTCATAAGAAAGGTATATACGCCCGAACACACCAAGGGAATCCCATTGGGCATAGAGGGTATTGCGAAGTTCTTGTGGGTTTTCTATCTTCACATATCTGTAAAACGAGATGGTTTTACGAGGGAAGTCTTCCTGATACAAAAGCTGTTTAAGCTCTTGTTTGTTTTTTCGGTTTCTGAGTTCTTTCATTGTTAGATAGTTATAAATGCAAGTTATAATACCTTAATGCGGGACAAAGATAAATGAAAAGGGGGCTTGTAGATGTGTTTTGGAATATGATTTTTATCAGAATGGGGAAGGGATTTAAAGAATGAGAGATAAGAATTGTTATCTCCGGGAGAAGGATTAGTTTCGCCTTATAGAGAATTGACATCTCCGTATGAAGAATTAGCATTTCCGTATAAAGAATCAGCTTCTCCTTATAGAGAATTGACATCTCTGTGGTAAGAATTAGCTTCTTTACATGGAGAATTGATGTATCTGCAGAAGGAATTAGCTTCTCTTAGTTGGCTATTGTTAGGTAGGATTTCTATCTGCTAACAGCAGGGCTCGAAATAATGATTAAGGAACTCTTACACCTCTTTTATAAGTAACACGGTTGGTTTCAGAGCCATTTTTATCATAAAAAATCCAGGTACCGTCGGACACGCTTTGCTCATGCCCTTTGCGGCTGTCTTTAATAACTTTATAGTACATTACACATTGCAGTTTTTGGTTAGGTTGCCAAATAATACTTTTACCGCTGAGATGCCCATTTTTAAAATGTTGCTGGCGTTGTATACCCCCTGTTTCGTAGTAATATTTCCAGGTTCCATTTTGTTTGCCTTTACGGTATTTACCTTGGTTATCTATAAATCCGTTTTCCGTATATTGTATAAACTTACCGTGTTTAAAGCCTATTACATAATTGGCTTCTTCCCTTAATTTTCCATTGCGTTCAAACCAATATAACCACTTGCCATTTTTCTGCCCTTTTTTGTATTCGCCTAAGTAGTTAGCTTTTCCGTTGCTATAAAAGCCTTGCCATAAACCGGTCATAATGCCTTTAGCAAAAGCGCCTTTGTCTTTTAGTTGTCCGTTTTGCCACCAAGCCTGCCATTCGCCTTCTTCTTTATCATTGGCATAATTACCTTCCTGTAGTTTTTTTCCATTTTCCCAAAATATTGTCCATAAACCATTTCTAATATCATTTACAAAACCGCCTTGTTTCCATAGCTCACCTGTTTTGTACCAATACTTCCAAGTTCCGTTTTGTTTATCATCGGCAAAATCACCTTCACTGGCTTTCTTACCATTTTCAAAAAAGTAGGCCCAGCGCCCTTCGCGGAGATTATTTTTAAACGTACCCTGCATTTCCATTCCACCATTGGTGCGGTAAAAACTCCAAAGGCTATCTTTTTTACTTTCAATATACTTTCCATCAGATTTGATAGTTCCATCCTGATAATAAGATTTATACGGACCATTTATTTTTCCGTTGATATAAGTAGTGCTATATTCCAAGGCACCATCCGGATAATAGAATTTCCATACCCCATTGCGCAAGCCATTTTGATATGTGCCTTTTCCACGCAGCCTACCTTCATCGGATACTAATGTAAGCATGCCGTTTCCGTTAATGATGACCTGTTTGTTTTCCTCGTTCCAAAGATTCATAAGGTATTCCACACTGTCTTTATATTCTTTCTCCAGTTTTACTTTTCCGTTTTCGTAAAACTCTGCCCATTTACCGCAAGGCACATTGTTGCAATAATTCTCCTGAGACTGAACGTTTCCGTTTTTGTAATAGTTTAGAAGTTGCCCATTTTTTTTATCATTCTCAAATAAGCCATCGCTTTGAAGTTTACCGCTTTCATAATAATATTTCCAGGCATCCTGTTTTTTACCATAATTAAAACTTTCTATGCTTCGTAGCGAGCCACTCTCAAAATAGGATGTCCAAATACTATCGGGCCTATCGTTTTTAAAGACAGTTTCCTGTGCCTGCTTTCCGCTATTATAATAATAAAGGTTATGCCCTTGTTTTAACCCAAAATGATAATGCTCTATGGCTTTAGGGTTGCCATTCTCGTAATAGAATTTCCAGGTACTATCTTGCTTGCCGTACTTATACCAACCCCATCGGGCAATTTTACCGTCTTTATAATAACTTACTGCTTTACCATGGGCAATGCCTCGTTTGTAATTATCTTCGGACTTTACTTGCTTTTTATCGGCATCCCAATATTCGTACTTGGGCTGGGCTATGCAGGCAATAAAAAACAGGTAGAAAGGAACAAATAACGCAACTCTTTTAATCATTGGCACAAAAGTAGAATCCTGTGTGTTTTAATAACGCTTAAAGCGAAAAACTTGTAAACATCTTTTAGTACAATATAAGCCAAGTATAACTGTATACACTTCATTTGTGTAATGAAAAATAATGTAATTTAGCTCTTTAAATAAGGAAACACTATGTGTGGAATAGTTGGATATATAGGAGAGCGACAAGCATATCCTATTTTGATTAAAGGATTGCACCGCCTTGAGTATAGGGGTTATGACAGTGCCGGTGTTGCCATGATTGCTGCTAATAAAAACTTAAACGTTTTTAAATGTAAGGGTAAGGTATCTGACTTAGAAAAATTTACTGAGGGAAAAGATAAATCGGGAAATATTGGTATTGGTCATACGCGTTGGGCTACGCATGGAGAGCCGAATGATGTAAATGCGCATCCGCATTATTCACAAAGCGGAGATATTGTTTTGTTGCATAATGGGATTATTGAAAATTACGCTTCTATAAAAGAAAATCTGGAAAAGCGTGGGCATACTTTTAGAAGTCAGACGGATACAGAAGTATTGGTGCATTTGATAGAAGAGATAAAAGAAAAAGATAATATTAAATTAAGTTACGCCGTAATTGCGGCCTTAAAGCAAGTTGTAGGGGCTTATGCGATTTTGGTGATGGATAAAAACAATCCGAATGAGTTAGTTGCTGCAAAGAAGGGAAGTCCGCTTGTTATTGGAGTAGGGGAGGAGGAGTTTTTTGTAGCATCGGATGCTTCACCTATTATTGAATACACTAAAAACGTAGTTTATTTAGATGATGAACAGGTTGCTATCATTAAACGCAACGAAGAACTAAAAATAAGAAATTTAAAGGATAAAGATGTTACGCCTTATGTGCAGGAACTTGAAATGGAATTGGAAGCCATTGAAAAAGGGGGGTACGAACACTTTATGTTGAAAGAGATTTATGAACAACCTCGCTCTATAAGAGATAGTATGCGTGGGAGATTAAATGCTGATAAAGCTATTGTTCAATTAGGGGGTATTGTAGATTATGAGCCTAAGTTTTTAAAAGCAAAGCGCATTATTATTATTGCTTGTGGCACATCTTGGCACGCAGGGTTGGTTGCTGAGTATTTGTTTGAAGAATATGCCCGGATACCGGTTGAAGTAGAATACGCCAGTGAGTTTAGGTATCGTAACCCTGTGATATATGAAGATGATATTGTTATTGCAATATCCCAATCAGGCGAAACAGCAGATACGCTTGCTGCCATAGAATTGGCAAAATCTAAAGGGGCTACTATAATAGGTGTTTGTAACGTGGTAGGTTCTTCTATTGCACGAGCTACACATGCCGGTTCATACACTCATGCCGGACCTGAAATAGGTGTAGCATCTACTAAAGCGTTTACAGCGCAAGTAACTGTATTGACTTTAATGGCATTGCATATTGCTTATAAAAAGGGAACTATCATTGAAAGCCGTTACAGACAATTATTATACGAATTAGATGCTATTCCTGAAAAAGTTGAGCGAGTTCTTAAATTAAACGATAAGATAAAACACATTGCTGAAATTCATAAAGACGCACGCAACTTTTTATATCTCGGAAGAGGTTATTCTTTTCCGGTAGCTTTAGAAGGTGCTTTAAAATTGAAAGAAATATCCTATATACATGCAGAAGGCTACCCTGCAGCTGAAATGAAACATGGCCCGATTGCATTGATTGATGAGGAAATGCCTGTTGTGGTAATTGCTACCAAAGGACCTAATTACGAAAAAGTAGTTAGTACTATTCAGGAAATAAAGGCCCGTAAAGGGAAAATAATTGCAGTTGTAAATGAAGGAGATAAAGAAGTAAAGAAAACTGCAGACTATGTTATTGAAATTCCTGAAACGGACGAGTCTTTAGTGCCGCTTGTTTCTGTGGTTCCCTTACAATTACTTTCCTATCATATTGCGGTAATGCGTGGGTGCAATGTTGACCAACCCAGAAATTTGGCAAAATCAGTTACTGTAGAATAATTTGTTAAAATTTGCATTTTGAAAAGAAAGAATGTACCTTGCGTCTGAATTCCGTAAAAAATATTTAAAATGAAAAAGACTTTATTCACAATTTGTTCAATAGCCTTGGTTTGTTGCGCTATTATTATGTCTTGTACAAAAGATGATAACAGTATAAAACATGTGGGCTATGCTGTACAATCTGGTTATGGAACAGGTAATAACCCTAATCCTAATGGCCTTCCCTATGTGCCACCAGTTAACTCACATACAAACACACCCACCCCTAAGGATACTTCGGGAAGTGTTTCAATAAATGGAGGAACTGCTTTTTCTTTGAAAGATCATGGAAGTAATTCATTTGGATTTTATGGTATAGCCGGGGCACCTGCTTCCGGAGGCTCAAACCCCTCTCTATCAATTGACTTTTCAAGCATTTCTGCCCCTACTTCAGGTACTTATACCATTGTAAGTAGCGGACCTTCCGCAGGTCAATGCCAATTTAATTTTACTGATGCTTTAGGCATTGCTGGCAGTGCATCCACAGGAACGGTCTCAGTTAGTGTTGGAACATCTAATAGCACATGTAGTTTTAGCAGCATTATTTGTGTATGTGGTTCTACAACATATACATTAACAGGTTCTCTCCACTACTAAAAACACTTATTTAGCATAAGTAGGTTTCATCTTCTACCTAGGGTTGTTTTTTATTTAGATTGCCCCGTAATTCTATTAATTTTGCCCTCTTTATAATTAAGGAGTATGAAACGTACAAAAATTAATGCCATTTTATCTGATGATAAATATGATTACCAAGCCTGTGTTAAGGGTTGGGTACGCACCTTTCGTAACAATCAATTTATCGCACTAAATGATGGTTCCACTATACATAACTTACAACTAGTTGTTGATTTTGAAAACACCGATGAAGCCATTTTAAAAAGAATAACTACAGGAGCCTGTATTAGCGCTATTGGGAATGTTATACCCTCTTTAGGTAAAGGACAAAAATATGAATTGAAAGTTTCATCCTTAGAAATTTTGGGAGATAGTGATGCAGAACAATATCCACTTCAGCCTAAAAAGCATAGCTTAGAATTTTTAAGAGACATTGCTCACCTTCGTTTTCGCACCAGCACATTTAGTGCGGTTTTTAGGGTCCGTAATGTATTGGCTTATGCTATCCATAAGTTTTTTCAGGAAAAAGGGTTTGTGTATTTACACACCCCTATAATTACTGCAAGTGATGCGGAGGGTGCCGGACAAATGTTTCGTGTTACAACCTTAGATGTAAATAATCCTCCCAAAAATGAAAAGGGAGAGGTTGATTATACGCAGGATTTTTTTGGCAAGAGTACCAATCTCACCGTATCAGGTCAATTGGAGGGAGAACTTGCAGCAATGGCTTTAAGTGATGTGTATACGTTTGGGCCAACCTTTAGAGCGGAAAACTCTAATACTACCAGACATTTAGCAGAGTTTTGGATGATTGAACCGGAAGCCGCTTTTTATGATTTGGATGATAACATGAATTTGGCTGAAGAAATGCTTCAATACGTAATTAAAGAAGCGTTGACTAAGTGTGCTGATGATATTGCTTTTTTAAACGATCGGTTTTTAGAAGAAGAAAAACAAAAGCCTCAGCAAGAACGCTCTGAAATGAACTTGTTAGATAAGTTAAAGTTTTGCATTGAAAATAATTTTGAACGCATTACTTATACCGAAGCTTTCGAAATACTAAAAGAAAGCAACCATAATAAAAAGAAAAAATTCTCTTACCTGATTGATAAATGGGGCGCAGATTTACAGAGTGAACATGAGCGTTATTTGGTAGAGAAACATTTTAAAAAACCCGTAATACTTACTGATTATCCTAAAGAGATAAAAGCGTTTTATATGCGTCAGAATGATGATGGAAAAACAGTAAGAGCTATGGACGTTTTATTTCCGGGCATCGGAGAAATTATTGGTGGCTCACAACGTGAAGAGCGTTATGATAAACTTTTACAGCGTATGGAAGAAATGCATATTCCTTCCAAAGAAATGTATTGGTATTTAGATACACGTAAATTTGGTTCTTGTCCGCATGCAGGCTTTGGGCTTGGATTTGAGCGTTTGGTATTATTCGTTACCGGAATGAGTAATATACGTGATGTGATTGCTTTTGCACGTACACCTAAAAATTGTGAGTTTTAACCCCCTATCATTTCTTCTTTTACTTTCTTAGGTAAACTATCTATAATTAACTGATAAGAATCGTCTATCCATTGTTTTAAAAGTTTTCTGTTGGCATTGCTTTCACAAACAATAGTGTTCCAGTGCTTTTTATTCATGTGGTATCCGGGCAAAACATAAGCGTATTTCTCCCTCAGTTCAATCGCCATTTCAGGGTCGCATTTTACGTTAAACTGCACAGGTTGGCTGGTAATACTGGTTAAAAGAAAAGCTTTACCCATTACTTTAAACACCAAAGTCTCTTCATCAAATGGGAAAGTTTCTTCCACAAAGGGTTTGATTATGCAATATTCTCTCAGTTCTTCTATATTCATTAAACAAATATAATCCTGTTAGCCTATTGTTTAAAAAAACAAAATTAATTAAAAATACAGAGACTGGCTAAGTAGTAATTTTACGGCAATGACCCAGTTTGAAAGAAATAGCAATGTACTTCAAAAATATATTCCCGATCCGGCAGTGCCTGTTATGGCGCGGTGGATTGTAGAGTATGATTTTAAACTGAAAATAAAACGGGAACGAAACACCAAACTTGGCGATTACCGCTCTCCGCATGATGGTCAAAACCATATCATTACTATTAATCATAACCTGAATAAGTATGCGTTTTTAATTACACTGATACATGAGGTAGCGCATTTGGTAACCTTTAACGCGCATAAAAACAGAGTTAATCCGCATGGCGAGGAATGGAAACAAAACTACAGGCAATTGATGAAGCATTTTCTTACAACAGATTATTTTCCTACCGATGTGCTGCTTGCTTTGCAAAAACATTTTCTTAGTCCGGCAGCGTCCAGTTGCAGCGATGCTAACCTGTTGCGAATTTTAAACAGATATGATGAGAAGAGCGAAGAGAAAATATTTATAGAAAAGATTCCGCACAAAACGGTTTTTAAATATAATGGCGAACGCTTATTTGAAAAAGGAGAGCGAATAAGAACACGTTACCGTTGCAAAGAGGTTTCCACGGGGGCCATTTATTTGTTTCACGCATTGGCTGAGGTAGAGTTAATTCAATCAGAACTTTAACATAATTTTAATTATCTATTAAAACAATAGACTAACTTTGAGAAAGAGAAAAACACCTTTATTAAAAACAAAATTATGTCAGAGCGCAGAGACTTTTTAAAAAAATCGGCATTACTTTCATTAGGAAGTATTGCTACATCTATTGTTTCGGCTGAAAAATTGCAGACAATTGAAAACTTAGGTAATGAGCATTTTTTGGCGGAAGAATTTACTTTAGCTCCTTTGCCATATGCTTACGATGCTTTAGAACCTTTTATTGATAAACAAACCATGGAGCTTCATCATGATAAACATCATTTAGCTTATGTAACTAATTTAAATAAGGCTTTGCAAACTACCAAGCATCCGGCAGTAAGTTCTTTAGAAGATATATTTAAAAATATGACTGCTTTTGATACTGCTGTGCGAAATAACGGAGGCGGGCATTATAACCATACCTTGTTTTGGTCTTTAATGAAAGAAAATAAGGAAGCTAAGCCTAATAACCCCGATGGAAAAGTGGCAGATGCTATTAACACATCGTTTGATTCTTTGGATGAATTTAAAAAACAATTCAGCGAGGCCGGAATGAAACGTTTCGGCAGTGGCTGGGCCTGGCTGGTAGTTGAAAATAAGAAATTAAAAATAACCAGTACGCCAAATCAGGATAATACCCTGATGAGCATTAGCGAAGTAAAAGGTATGCCTATACTGGCACTTGATGTTTGGGAACATGCCTATTATTTAAAGTATCAAAACAAACGCGCAGATTATATTACTGCCTGGTGGAATGTAGTTAACTGGACTAAGGTAAACGAACTTTTAGCTAAAGCAGAATAGGTTTTTATTAGTGAAAAAGTTTCTTCCTTTTATTTTATGGACGGGAATTATCTTTGCTTTATGCAGCATGCCAGGCAAGGCCATTCCTAAAATTAACTGGTTGGAGCTTTTGTCTTTTGATAAGTTTGTACACGCAAGTATTTTTTTTATTGAACAAATTTTATTGATGCGTGCTTTAATCTCTCTGCAGAACAAAACATTTCTTAGGCAGAATTATAAATGGCTCTCTGTATTGTTTTGCGTTGCTTATGGAGGTAGTTTAGAAATAATGCAGTATTATGTTTTTTCTGAACGTAGTGGCGATTTACTTGATTTTATTGCCAACTCAACAGGTTGCGTAATTGGCTTATTTGTGTTTAAACCTTTAACAAAAAGAATAAAATACTTGGGCTAAATTATTGGCTTATAAAAACCGATTTGCTATTGGTTTTTCCGGCTTCAAACACAATAATACCAGTGCCCATGCAATAATCGCGAGGGCGTGCAGCGCTAGAATCGCATTTAGCTACAGTAGCACGTATATCTAAAATACAAGGGTTTTTTATAGTAAAGCTCACTTGTCCGGCAGCATCGGTTGTTCCATTGGCAGTTAAATCACCCTGATAAACTGCTCCATTGTAATTTATTTGTGCATATAAATGCACTGCTGCATTTGCCTGAGGTTTTACACCGGCACTGTCATATACGGTAATAATCCCTTTACAAGGTTGAGGACCTTTGCAAGAACTCCATTGAAAAGCTATAATTCCTATAAGAGCAATGAATGTAAATGAATAAAATTTCTTCATATTTGTACTTCTTACATAGCAAAGTTATTAATATTTTAATAAAAATGAAAAAAAAACCTCTTTTATTTCTTTTTGCACTTTTATTTTCAGGCGCAAACTTTGCTCAAAATAAACAAAACGCAGAGGATACAAGCCATACAGCACTGGTATTGATTAGTACCAGATATGGCAATATTAAAATACGCCTGAGCAATCAAACCCCTTTGCACCGTGATAATTTTTTAAAACTTGCCCAAAAAGGTTTTTACGACAGCTTGCTTTTTCACCGGATAATAGCCGGTTTTATGATACAAGGTGGAGA
The DNA here is from genome assembly GCA_003153315.1 of Bacteroidota bacterium. Lineage (GTDB taxonomy): Bacteria > Bacteroidota > Bacteroidia > B-17B0 > Aurantibacillaceae > PALSA-968. Next base: position 92,148 of record PLYA01000036.1, on the reverse strand, counting down.
CCCTGCCTCTAAACATGCCAAACAATTTGCTGTTTTGGGCGATAATGATATTGGCTATACCATTCCTGCTGAAATTACTCCCAACCTGTTTCATAAACGCGGCATGCTTTGCGCCGCCAGAGATGGAGATGATGTGAATCCGCAACATGCTTCATCGGGCTGCCAGTTTTATATTACACAGGGGCGCGGGCCTTTAAGCGATAATGATTTGAAGTTGTATGAATACCGGATAAATAAAAAACTGAGAACCCACTTAAAAGACAGCCTTTTGCAAACAGCCGAATACAAAGCAACAAATGAAAAGTACCAGCATTATAAAAGCAATAAGATAACCGATAGTTTACTGATGGTGGAAAAAAAACTGGATGAAAAAATTAACCCCGTTTATATCTTAACCCCGCATTATGCGTTTACCCCCGAGCAGATACAGGCTTATAAAAAGGTTGGTGGCACACCCCATTTAGACGGCAGCTATACTGTTTTTGGCGAGGTTTTGCAGGGCATGGAAACCGTGGATAAAATTACCGAACTTAATACCGATAGTCACGACAGGCCTTTGGAAGATATACGCATGAAGGTTGTTGTGCTTAGAAATTACCAATAAAACCTACCTGACAATAACCAAGCGCTTATTTACCACACCCTCATTGCTTATCAGGCTTATATTATAAACGCCTTCGCTTAAGCTGCTTGCATCTATGGTTGTTTTGCCATTTATGGTTTGGGTTAATACAAGTTTACCATTTATATCGTATACGGTACAATGTACATTGTACAATGTATTTTGTTGCTCTATAACAAAACTACCGTTAGTAGGGTTGGGGTAAATAATAACCGTATTATTTACAGTATATAATACAATGCCGGACTCGGTACAATTGCTGGTATTATTAATCAAAACCAATATAGAATCTTTCGGCCCTTTACATCCAGATGCATTTGTTGGGGTTACATAATATGTTTTTGGAACTGTTGGGTTTACTACCGCTTCATTTGCGTTACTGCTTAATCCGGTTAAAGGAGTGGCGCTTCCTTTCGGCACCCAAGTAAGAGTAATACCTGTGGCAGGAATAGTAACCGCTTTTAATGTATCACCTGTATGGTTACAATCATTTATGGTATCTTTAGTTATATTCAAATGAGGTAATGGAAAAACGATAACATAAAATGTATGTGGTTGATAAGGCGGGCAACCGGGCAAATTTATTTGTACCTGATAAAAAACGTTTGTATCGTTGGGCGAGTTTGAATAATTAAAATAAATAGGTGTAGCTTGCACAAACGGGCCTGAATTAATTCCGAGTCCCGCAGTTGGGTTGGCAGTCCATGTATAAGTAGTTGTAAGAGGCATACTATCTACAGATAAAATAGTATGGTTTCCCGAACATATAGAATCAGGATTAGCATAATAATACGGTGTCGGTATAGGTATAACCGTTACTGTTTCAACTACGGGAGCAGATATACAACCGTCTGCAGCAGTGCCGGTAACCGTATAGTTAAAAACTTTTGGCGGAACTAATGTTGCAGGATTTACATTCACACTATCTCCGTTTATATCTAAGGGTGTGGGTGGTGCTGTTGTTGTTCCATTTGTCCAGGTATAAGTTAGTACGCCATGTGGATATAAATTTATTCCGGTACCTCCGTTACAAATAAAAGGGTTTAAAGGAGTTACGTTTATGGTTGGTGTTTGTACCACAGTTACTATATATTTAGCTGAATCAATACCGGCAGAAACACTATTACAAGTTAAATTAAGTGTATAAGTACCTGCATTAGGAAAAGTAATAGCTTCTCCATTTTGATAAGCAGGGCTTGGATTAAAAACCGCATTAGAAGGAGTACATGTCCATTGATAAAATGTTATTGGACCCGGGCTTGCCGTTCCCGAAAAACTATAAGGAGTGTTTGTGCAGTAGATAGTATTTGATGGCGGAACAATAGTAACCGTAAGTGTGGAAGGTGCTTGCGCATTAACTTGTATATTATAAAATACGATTACTAATAGCGTAATTATTCTTTTCATTATTCAAATATACTTAAAACTATCAATCAATAAAAATCCCCCGCTTTTCAGCGAAGGATTTTTTTTGGAGATTGCTTCGGGCAAAGCCACTGCAATGATGCCTACCTATAACAGCACAGTAATAAAAGCTACAGTCCAGGGTCCGTCTAAAGTGGGGTGTTTGCTTTTGGCATGGCGGAAAAATATAATCAGTATTTTGGCAGGCGCCACAGCCCCTGCTGCCAAAGCGGTTAAATTATCTGTAATGCCTGCGGTTGGCAAAACAAAACTTGCTTTGCTAGAGTGGGCAATAGTAAGCCTGATATCGGTAGCTGCAACAGGCAGGTTGGCACTACCCGAATAAAAAACGCCATAAGCATATTCTATTATATCGAACCCTTTTAGTTTATGAGGCCTGCCACTTTCAGATGCTTCGGTATAGCATTTGCAGCGTACCATGCCACCTGTTTGGGCTATCAGTTTAGGAAATACTGCCTCTGTAGTAGGCAGTGTTCGGTCGGTTATCGTTTCTTCGGCAATTATGTGGTGTGTGCCTCCTGCCGGTAATGCCAGACTTGCAGGCAGATTCCAGATGCTGCAATCTCTGCTGGTTAGCACCGCCGTAGCCCTGATAAGCTCTATCAGCTTATTTTCTTCGGCATACTTTATGGCGTTTTCTATAATAGCCAGCAAATCATTCTTCACATCGGTGGTGTATCCTCCTTTCTTGTCTTCATACAGTAAATAAAGAGGTGTCCATTGGTTTAGATATGCCAGCCATTGGGCAACAAAAATAGTTGTCCAGTTATAGCGGCTTGCATTGGTTGGCGTACCTATAATAAGGTAAGCGTATGTTCTACGGATATAGAGGTCAAAGTTTTTTATGCCTCTCGGAATTACTGTTCCCATGATTTTTATTTTTTATTAATTATTAATTGATTGTGCAGTTCCGGTTCTATTGTTCGTGTAGGGAAGTGAACCTTAAAGTGAAGCCTTGTTTGTATAAACCACCTGTGGTTTACTTAAACATTTGTTGGTTTTTTTCTTTCTGCATATTTTTTTTCTTTTGTTTAAACAAAGGTAGATCAGCAAAAAACAAAAGTCAAGAATTAGGCCTTAAACTTTTTTAACGGTCGATTTTAACAAAAATACGGTCAAAAAACCTCTAAAAAGGGTGAATAGTTGATGCAAAAGCAGTCTGGTTTTTTTACAGCGCAATTCTGAAAACGAAAGTTTCTATGGTAGAATTGGTGGTTTTCGTCATAGAAACCTAAGGTAACGTCATGGAATTGGCGGTTTTCGTGATGGAAACCTGAGGTATCAGCGTGAAATTGGCGATTTTCATGATAGAAACCTAAGGTATCACCGTGGAATTGGCGGTTTTCGTGATGAAATTGGAGGTTTTCATGATGAAAACTTCAGGTATCATCATAGAAACTTAGGTTATTGGCGTGAAAACTTTAGTTTTTAATTACTGCTGATAAGCTCCTATATTTTTAGCATAACTATGCCCATTAATATCTGTTGTATATCCACCCATAGCACTTGGACTACCTTTATTAATAGCCGCAGAATTGCTTTGTATATCAAAATTATAAGCAGCGGTATTGATAAAATACATAGGTTGGTTTATTAAACAGGTATTGGTATGTACACCATTAGCATTAAACATACCTGTTTTTAAAGCACAATAATTAAAAGAGTAGGGGGGCACAAAGCCCCCGCTTTGGGCAAGGGTATCAAACTGAAATTCTTCAGCCAACGTTCCATCCATAATGCAATTGCCAAAAATTAGGTTAGTAAAAGGATTGAGTACATTACCGTTAAAATAATTATTAAAATAAAAAGAAGGGGTTGTACGTGCCGAAGAGCCGGAACTGTTGTTAGTTTGGTTCCAGTAATTGGCAAAGGTACATTGGTAAAAACTGTAACTGCCTCCGTAATCAAACTCTAAAAGATGCTGTCCGCAATTAACCACCACATTGTCTCCACCCGTTACGGTATAGCCATGTGCCAGCATGCCTGAATAGGAGCAGTTTTGTATAATGGTATTATTTATGGTCAGGTTTGCCGAAGGAGTTCCCGGGGTATAGGTTATACCCAGTCCATCAAGCGCGGCATAACCCGCATGCACACCTATGTAAGCATTTTTAATAAGCGTATTGGTTATTGTGTTTGTGGTACTTCCTTCATTAATCCAAATTCTGTCCCACTGCCCCGGCACATCTTTATATTCCTGCTCCAGCCTGTCTCCCTGAAAGGTAACCTGGGTTGTTGTTGTGCCCATCGAGCCTATATTAATAGAGCCATAGCGGTATACCCAAAGCCCTCCTCCACTGTGTATGTATATATTAGTACCTGCCGGAATGGTTAAGTGATGTAAAGAATCTACCACCACGTATCCGTATATAAGATGCGGTTTGTCATTTTTCCAGGTAACATTTGCGGCACCAACATGATTTGTATCCAAACTATAATAAAGTGCTTGTGTGCTGTTTTCAATAAGTTTTAGGTTGGGCATGTGGTAATAGGCATTTTGCCCAAAGGCAGTTAAACTAAAATACTGTGTATTTCCGTTTAATTGAAATATAATAGAGTCGCGGTAAATAAAGGGACTGGTAATTGGGTTGTAATTAGGGTTAATGGTTACTTCCACAAAAATATACATGCTGTCTTTAGCAGCTATTTGCACATTGCTGAAGGATTTACCCGGTACCCCATCTACATTCAGTCTGTAAAAAGAAGAACTTCCGCGTGCCAAACTGATGGATGAAATGTTTACCTGGCCATTGTTGGGGTTGTGCACTCTAAATAACTTTGTAGTAGAACCTATGCTGGTAAACACGGTATCAAACATAACATTGGGTTGTGAAAAAGTTAACCTTGCCGAAGAGCTTGTAATGACTTTATCTTTCTTACAGGAAACAGAAAAACTTACTACAAGCGTTATTAGTATAATTTGAAATAGAGTCCTCACCTTTTGAATGCTATAACGAAGATAGTTGGTTTTTATTTTATGATTTATATCTTTCTTGTAATAAGCTAACTACTTTATTGTCTGCATCTCGTACAACTTTAAGTAAGTACCCGCCAATGCAAGCAGTTCTTTGTGTGTACCGCGTTCAATAATTCTTCCCTTATCAAGTACCACAATTTCATCGGCATGTACAATGGTTGAGAGCCTGTGTGCAATAACAACCGTAGTGCGGTTTTGCATCAGCTTTTGCAGGGCATCCTGCACCATGCGTTCATTCTCACTATCTAAAGCAGATGTAGCTTCATCTAAAATCAATATAGGTGGGTTCTTTAAAACTGCACGCGCAATACTAATGCGTTGTCTTTGTCCGCCGCTTAATTTAGTACCCCTGTCGCCCACGTTGGTTTGATAACCCTCAGGCATCTGCATAATAAAATCATGTGCATTGGCAATACGCGCGGCTTCCATTACATCTTTTTCAGAGATATTCTCCAAGCCAAAAGCAATGTTATTAAAAACAGTATCGTTAAACAAAATAGGTTCCTGCGATACCATGCCTAATAAATTCCGTACACTCTTTAAAGAAGCATTTTTAATATTTACATCATCAAATAAAATGGCTCCTTCATCGCAATCATAAAAACGGGCAATCATATCCGTCAAGGTTGTTTTACCCGAACCCGATTGCCCCACAAGGGCAATGGTTTTTCCCTTTGGAATGATTAAATTAACGTGTTGCAGCACATGCCCGGCATCACCTCGGTTGTATGCAAAAGAAACATCCCTGAATTCTATTTTATGAGAGAAGGATTTTATTTCTGTGGGATTATTAATCTCGGTAATGGTGTTCTTGGCATGCAATATCTTATTGATACGCTCTTCTGAAGCAACCCCTTTTTGTATGCTGTTATAGGCTTGCGTAATTTGTTTAACCGGTGGTATTATTTGCGAAGCAACAATAATATATGTAATAAATGAAGATGCCGAAAGGCTGCTGTCGGCCCCCATAACCATTCTTCCGCCAATAAACATAATCAGCATTAAAATAGCGGTAACAATTACTTCGGTTAACGGAGACGACAAATCTGTTTTACGATAAATGCGGACAGATATTTTGGTGTATTCTTCGTTGATACTTTTAAACTTATCAGACACAAAACGCTCACCGGTAAATGCTTTAATAATTTTTAAACCACTAAGGGTTTCTTCCATGGCAATAAACAATTTTCCTAATACTTCCTTGCCCTTTGTTGCGTTTCGTTTAAGGCTTTTGCCGATTAAAGCAACTAATAAACCCGCAACGGGTAATAATAAAAAAACATAGAGGGTTAAATAAGGACTAATCATAATAAGTGCTGCAAGCGAAATAATAATAAGCAAGGGTTCTCTAAAAATTAATTCTAAAGATTGCATAATGCTCCATTCTATCTCACTTACATCGGAGGTAATCCGAGACATAATATCTCCTTTTTTCTCATTACTGAAATAAGATAGTTGCAAATGCAAAACTTTATCCATTAAGCGGTTTCTCAAGTCACGAACTACTCCGTTGCGAATGGGGGCCAAAGCAAACATAGCCATATACCTGAAAAGGTTTTTAAAAAATGTAAGCAACACAATAACTATACATATAAAAAGCAAGGCACTTAATTTGCCATGGTTAGAAATTAAACCTGATAAGTGATAGGTAAACGCATCATTAAGCCAAGCTGTAAAAGCATGAAAAGTAAAAGCTGGAGGACCTTTTTGAAGAACTTCATTATAATAAGCCTCATCATGCAAAAACAATAAATCCAAAAAAGGCTTTACTAATACTAAAGAAAACAAAGAGAATACAGAGAACAGAACGTTACAAATAATATTCATCCAGGCATGATTCCAATAACCTTTAATGTATTTAAATACGGCAAATAATTTCATCTTTTATCTTCTTAACTCAATTAATAATCCCTATAAAAATTATACATAGATGTTTTAATCCCGGCATAAAAATAGGGGGTAGCATTTATATAACCATTTGCTGCTTGTACATAGCGCTCAATAACCCCGGCCTCTATCCGCAAATTTAGTCCGCGTATTAAAAAGTAGGTAAACTTAAATTCACCCTGCATATAATTATACCTTACACCTTGTGCAGTAGAATTGCCAAACTCTTTATTATGCAAATCATAGCTCAAAAAAATATTTTGCCCAACGTCACTCGTTCGGCTACCGGTAGTATCTCTTCCTATTACTGCATACATACCCTTTAAATCTATTTGCCAGTTTTTATGCCTATATGTAATAAAAGCAAGGTACTCATAAAAATTAGAACCAAAGGGGTGTGCCAAAGGTTGGTTAAACTGACTATAATTCTGTTGCTCGCTGGCATGTGAATAGGTATAGGGCCTCACATAATTAAACTCTGTTTGAAAGGAAAGATTCCTTATTCCCAAAGCATTTATATATTTTAAACCTAACTGAAATCCTTGTTTGTTTGCCCACCATCCATTATGCATACGGATATAAGTAAGATTAAATTCATCGATAACTACTTGCCCGTATAATTTAAAGTGATTATCCAATTTTACAGATGAATTAAATCCAATCAGTGCATTATCTGCTGAACCAAGTGAATATTCTATAGGGCGGTAAAAAATAACAGGGTTTAAATAATTTGGATCGAAGCCACGGTGCCTAAGGCTGTCTGTACCCTGAAAAATCTCCGTTTCAAAAAAAGACAAACAAAAGTTTTTAGTTACATTCCAACTTAAATAGTGAAACGTACCATAGCGCTTAAGCGGTTTATTAAGAATGCCATTAGGTGAATAAACATCCTGAAACATACTATACCAAAAACTATATTGCAGATGCCAAATATTAACGGTTGTTTTAAAAAACGGATAACTGTTTGCTACATCCGATAGTAGTATAGAACGATAACCGTCTCCAATAAACATTTTGTCTTTCCCTAGTTGAAAGTTCAGGATTTTTACGGGAGAATAAGAAACAGATCCGGTAAAGTTTGTAAATGTATAATTGCCATTACTTCCATATGCCCTGCCCAGTCCGGGAATAATTTTATATTGAGAAACAACGGTATCTGTAAAACTTGGATAAGATGCCTTTCCACCAATAAGTGTTGCAGCAACAGAAAAATTATTATTTATATCTATTCGTGTATAAGCACCTCCGGATAATTCATTTATAGTTTTTTTTGCCAGCCCATCATATCCCACCTGTTCATCTATTTGAGGTAAAACCTGTATGGCAAAACGATTTTTGCTTTGTGGTTTAGAGAGTAACTCTTTAGACAAAAACGTATTCTTTATTTTATAATTGCCAAGATGAAATGCGGTATCTTCAACTTCTTTTACATTAAAATTTGTGTAAGGTTTTATAGAAGAATGGAATCTCTCACTAGGATATTTAATATAATAAGCATCAATTAAATTATTTAAGTCCGTATTTAAGAAATTTTGCTGTGCAACATTTTGGGATGCTATGCGAATACTTATTACGCAGAACAATATGTATAACTTACTTTTCAGGGGAACTGGTTTTTTTGTGGGCTTTGTACTTAAGTTGTAAGATGAGTGCACATAGTACAGCAAACAATATAACGGCAAGCATGGCAAAGCTTGCGTTAAGCGGATAACAAGCAATTGCAATACCAATGGTTAGCAGATTAAAGGTATAAACACATATAACTGTTTTACGATGGTTAAACCCTAAATCTATAAAGCGATGGTGCAGGTGGTTCCTGTCTGCTGAAAAGGGGGATACTCCTGCCAGTGCACGAAGAGTGAAAATTCGTAAGGTATCTGCCAAAGGATATATTAAAACAGCTACTACAAAAACAGGTTTAGATAAATAAGGTAAAATACCCCCCAATTTTTCAACGGGATATTCTATTAATTTTATGCTAAGCACACATATAATTAATCCGATGGTAAGTGATCCGGAATCTCCCATAAATATTTTAGCTGGACTAAAATTAAAGACTAAAAAACCTAGCAAAGAACCTCCTAACGCAAATGCCAGTGAGGCCAAAATAATATCATTAGCAAAAACAAACCAGGTGCCAAATGCCATGCAGGCAATAAATCCAACCCCTCCGGCTAATCCATCCACACCATCAATTAAATTGAACGCATTAACAACAACAATATATGTAAATAGCGATAAAAACACACTTGCCCAATAAGGAATTTCGTTTACCTCAAAAATGCCATGTAATCCTGTTATTCGCATATTACCAACAAGTACTAAAATCAATCCTGCCAACACATGTGCAACTAATTTTTTAATCGGAGCGGTACCAATAATATCATCTTTAATTCCTACAAAAAACAACATAAGCATAGTTGCTACAATTAATTTAAACTCACGGATGTATTGATATACCTGAGACAACTCAAACATGTTTCTGATTTTTGTAAAATCTAATTCAAACCACAAACTGTATGAAAACAAGGTGGCGGCAAAAATGATAATCCCTCCAATAGTTGGAACCACACGTTTATGTATTTTACGGTCGCCCGGTTCATCAAACAAGCGTTTTAAAATGGCCACTTTTATCAAAGAAGGGGTAGCATAAAGCACCACTATAAAAGCAGTTGCAAATACCAAAGCCAATACTAGTGCATTCATAAGTTAAAATTAAAAATCATAATAAACATTATACAAAGATGTTTTAAAACTAATGTAAATTAATTGCATTTGTTGATTTGTTGTGCTTGTCAAGGTTTTGTCTTCATAGCTCCGTAACGTGGTTCCGATAGCAATGTTGGCCTTATAACAGGGATTTATCATGTATCCAAATTTAGCATCAAAATAATGTAAGTTTTGAGTTGACGGACTATCCCCAAATGAATAATTTTCTTTTAACTGAATAAAGAATTTTTTAAAGGTATAAGATGCTAGGCCAATCATTTCATTACTAAAAGGGGCGGGTATGGTAAGTAATTGATTGTAGTGAGAATAATCTTGTGCCGGATTTTTAGCGTCAATATATGAGTTTTTACTTACGTAGTTATATTCAAATTGCAGATACAGATTTTTAATGTGAAGGGCATCAAAAAGTTTTATCCCGCCCTGAACGCCCATATTTATTTTATTTTGATACGAACCATCATACATAAACTGTCCGTAAAAGGATGTTTTTTTTAACGGCTTCATTTCCCAGCCACCACCAAGCAAGATATGATTAGCATTATTAAACCCATACGCAGCAAGGGTTGTAAAAATTATTGGGTTTGCATACAGCGCATTTAAATGCATAACATTATCATTATCTGTAGCTTTCCATACTAAGCCCTGAAACAAATAAAAGTTTATTCTTTTACTTATATGAAAACTTAACTGTTGAAAAGAAGCAGCCTTTTTTTGAAGAATACCCTCCGCCCCAGGTGGTTGTTTAGTACCCCCCGTGGTATCATTTATGAGTAAAGCATAGGTTTGTGAGTACAAAATTTTTTGTTTAAAGAAGCTGGCTGTAAATTGTAAATAGGGATAATTAAAAGAATTGTCGCTCAATAGTAAAGAACGGTAACCTACGCCCACTTTTTGTTTTCCTGTACCTAGACGGATAGAAAAGTTTTTACTAGCCTGATAATTTAATACTCCGCAGGCCATTGCATAATCAAACCCATTAGATTTAAATGCTTTCCACCTGCCTTGCCCCGGAACAATTTGCGTGGTATTGCAATAGGCTCTTAAATAAGTAGGAAATGTGGATTGGTTTTCAAAAAATGAAGTTTCAAAAACAAACTTACTGCCAATTGCTCCTTTTATCCAAACGCCACGGGTATTATTAAAGAATAGTTTCTTTGTTGTATTCTTTAAATCTTTGCTTGCGCTGAAATTAAAAACGGGATTAATATCCAGTTTAAATTTCATATCATTATCTGAGGACTTATCTGTATATCTTACTTGAATTAAGTTTTCAAAAAAAACTTTATCAAAAAAATCATCTTCCCCTGGTTTTAAATGTTTAAAAGTATCAGGTGGCATATCTTTAAATATAATGGGTTGAACAGATGAGTGAACAATTACAGAGGTATCTGTAAAAATTTCTTTTTGCTTATGTACATCAAAAAAGTAGTCTGGCGGAAATAGAATGGATTGAGATTTTATAAAGCCAAAACATAGAATAAAAAAAAAGAAATAAAGCGTACGACTTTTATAAATGATCATCTTATATTACGCAACTCGTAAATGTTTGCCGGTTTTAAATTCTTCATACACGCTTTTAATACCTTGCTCTAAGTTGATTTTGTGAGCCCAACTCAAGCTGTGTAAATAAGATACATCCATTAGCTTACGGGGCGTTCCATCAGGTTTACTGGTATCAAAAATAATCTCCCCTTTGTAGCCAACAATCTCTTTTATTAAATGAGCTAAATCTTTTATACTTATATCTTCTCCAACACCAATGTTTACAAATTTTTCTCCATTATAATTTTTCATTAAGTAAACACAGGCATCAGCCATATCATCGGCATGCATGAACTCTCTAAGTGGAGTACCTGTTCCCCAAACGGTAACTGAAGTTGCCTGACTTTCTTTTGCTTCATGAAACTTGCGTAATAAAGCAGGTAATACATGTGAATTATTCAAATCATAATTGTCATTAGGGCCATATAAATTAGTTGGCATTACTGATATATAATTACAACCATATTGCTTATGATACGATTCGCACATTTTTATTCCGGCAATTTTTGCAACGGCATAAGGCTCGTTAGTATATTCTAATTCTCCCGTAAGTAGGTACTCTTCTTTCAAAGGCTGTGGTGCCAGTTTTGGATAGATGCAGGAAGAACCTAAGAACATTAGTTTCTTTACTTTGTTTTTATATGCCGCATGAATGATGTTATTCTGCATCATTAAATTCTCGTAAATAAAATCTGCACGATACGTATTGTTGGCCTGAATACCACCCACCTTAGCAGCAGCTAAAAAAACATACTCCGGTTTTTCTTCTTCAAAGTATGTATTTACATCTTGTTGTATGCAAAGATTAAGTTCCTTATGTGTCTTATAGATTATGTTGGTATAGCCTTTTGCCTTTAAATTTCTTACAAGCGAACTGCCTACCATACCTCTGTGTCCGGCAACGTATATTTTTTCGGATAAATCCATTGCTTACTCGTTTTGGTTAAGAATGGAATGCCCGTGTTCTGATAAAAGTTTATCACGTTTAAATAAATCTATATCAGAAGCAACCATTTCTTTACAAAGTTCCTGCACGGTATATTTTGGTTCCCAACCCAATTTTGCTTTTGCTTTGCTATAATCTCCTATTAATAGTTCAACTTCTGCCGGACGGAAATAGCGCGTGTCAACTTCTACTAAAACATTGCCCGATTTTTTATCTATTCCTTTTTCATCAACTCCTTTTCCTTTCCATTCCAGAGAGACACCTGTTTCTGCAAAAGCCATTTCAATAAAGGTACGTACAGATATTTTTTTGTTGGTAGCCAATACAAAATCATCAGCTTCACTGTGTTGCAAAATGCGCCACATGCCTTCTACATAATCTTTGGCATGTCCCCAATCACGTTCCGAATCAAGGTTTCCTATGAACAGGTTTTTTTGCAGACCTAAACTTATTTTAGCCACGGCACGAGTAATCTTTCGGGTAACAAATGTTTCTCCTCGTAGCGGACTCTCATGATTAAATAAAATACCGTTGCTGGCAAACATACCATACGATTCACGGTAATTCTTTGTTATCCAAAAGGCATACAGTTTTGCTACACCATACGGACTACGTGGATAGAATGGTGTTTTTTCTGTTTGAGGGATTTCTTGTACCAAACCATACATCTCACTGGTAGATGCCTGATAAAAACGAGCTGTTTTTTCAAGTCCTGCAATACGAATGGCTTCCAATAAACGGAGTGTACCAATAGCATCTGCATTGGCAGTATATTCAGGGGTTTCAAAACTAACCTTTACATGGCTTTGCGCAGCTAGGTTATATATTTCATCCGGTTTTACTTCGCTCACCAAACGGATAAGGTTGGTAGAATCTGTTAAATCTCCATAATGTAAAAAGAACTTAACACCCTTCTCATGAGAATCCTGATACAGATGGTCAATCCTGTCAGTATTAAACATCGAACTGCGGCGTTTAACCCCGTGTACCACATATCCTTTTTTTAATAAAAGTTCGGCAAGATAAGCCCCGTCTTGTCCTGTAATTCCTGTAATTAAAGCTATTTTACTCATAGTAAATGTAACTACAATAATACGAATAATTTTTGTGATAAAGGTTTGTCGCCCTATCTGTATATTCGCCCTTCCATAATGATAGTAAGAAGCATAGCCTTATATATTCTCTTTGTTTTTATTGCCTTTACCGCAAGTGCGCAAACCATTAAAGGCAGGATTATAGATGCTAATACCAATCAAACCTTACCCTTTGTAAGCATTTTGGTAAAGAATACCCAAACAGGTACACTTACGGATATTGACGGGAAGTTTCAACTGACTATACCTTCCATTCAAAATACTGAATTACAGGTTTCTTATTTAGGATATCAGCCGCAAACTATTGCCTTAAGCGGTTTTCAAGATATCGAAAAGATAAGCATCAAACTAAAACCACAGGCAATATCCTTACAAGAGATAAGTGTAAAAGCAGGAGAGAACCCCGCTCATCGTATTATTAAAACAGCCACTAAAAACAGGGACAAAAACAACCCTGAAAAAATGCATTCATTTACCTATAATAGCTATACCAAATTTTTTATTACTGCCGATATAAAAGCCGGTATAGATAGCGTTTCAGCAGAAGACACAGCCTTAACTAAATTAGATAAGTTTTTTAAAAGGCAACATTTGCTATTAATAGAATCGGTTACCAGACGCGAGTTTTTGCATCCCGATAAGAATCATGAAACTGTTTTAGCATCGCGTGTTTCGGGTTTAAAGAATTCCCCTTTTGCTTTGCTTGCTACGCAATTGCAGTCGTTTAGTTTTTATGATGATTTTGTTACTGTGCTGGATGAAAAGTTTATCAATCCCATAAGTGCAGGAAGTACCCGCAAATATTTCTTCTTATTAGAAGATACTTTATATGACGGAAAAGACAGCGTTTTTGTAATCTCTTTTCGCCCCCGTAAAAACAAAAACTTTGATGGCATGAAAGGTGTTTTGTACATCAACACCAATGGCTATGCCATACAAAATGTAATTGCCGAACCTGAAAGAAAAGAAACGGGCATCAGTATTAAAATACAACAGAAGTATGAATTTATGGAGGGTACACAATGGTTCCCGGTTCAATTAAATACCGATGTGATGTGGAACAATCTTACTGCCAAAAGCAAAGGCTCTACCAAAACAGCGCCTCTAAAGGCGGTTAGTCGCTCTTATATAAAAGATATTGTTTTAAACCCTCAATTAAAGAAACGGATATTTAGCGAGGTAGAAGTAGAAATGGATAAACATGCCGATAATCAGGATGAAAATTTTTGGAACAAATACCGCATAGACAGCTTAAGCGAAAAGGATAAAAAAACCTATTATAAAATGGATAGCATAGGCAAAGCCCAAAACTTTGAAAAGAAATTCAAAACCATAGAAGCTCTTTTAACCAATAAACTGCCCATTGGCTTTCTTGATTTAAACCTGGATAAGATTCTTAAATTTAATAGTTACGAAAATACCCGTGTAGGGCTTGGCATACATACCAATCAAAAACTAAGCAAGGTGTTTACAGTAGGTGGATATGCCGGTTATGGTTTTAAAGACAAAGCATGGAAGTATGGCGCAGATGCTTCTATATTTTTATGGAAACGAAGGGAATTGGCTTTAAACCTCTTTATGCAAAAAGATATTGTAGAGTGCGGTGGTGCCACTTTTTTTGAGAACAGCCGTTCTCTTGCTTCTTCCGAGATATATAGAGACATTTATGTTTCTGTGTTTGACCATCAGCAAAAATACCAGGCATCTATCAGCTTTAGAATATTAAAATATTTTAAAGCCAATGTTTTTGCCAACCATCAGCAGCGCTTTGGCAGCACACTATACAACTACACCACAAAAGACGGCACCACTACCTTTAGAGATACCTTTACCTACAATGAAGTAGGCTTGCAGTTAAAGTATGTTTACAAAGAAGCCTTTTTGCAAACCATGCACAACAAAATTTCTTTGGGCAGCAGTTATCCTATGGTGTATGTAAACATTGTCAAAGGGTTTAGTCAAACCTACTTTAACCAAACAAGTAATTTCGATTACTGGAAGTTCGACTTTAAAATGGATGTTAAAAAAACATTTAAAACCATTGGTACAACACAAGTGCAAAT
Organism: Bacteroidota bacterium; assembly: GCA_003153315.1. GTDB lineage: Bacteria > Bacteroidota > Bacteroidia > B-17B0 > Aurantibacillaceae > PALSA-968. Next base: position 76,862 of record PLYA01000036.1, on the reverse strand, counting down.
ACTTGCGGGCAAGGTAATTGGAAACTTACCCTATACTATGTTATATAACAACAGGGGCTCTAATGCCAATGGGTTTAAGGTTTCTGCCATTAATAGTTTTGAGACCATGGGTCTAAATGAATTTGCCAGCGACCAGTTCGCTGCCTTGTTTTTAAACCACAACATAGGTAGGTTTTTAAAGCCCAATAAAAAGTTTAATCCCGAGTTTGAATTGGTACACAACATGGGTATAGGCAGTATTACCAACCCACAAAATATAGAAAACGTAGCGGTAACAAGCCTGCAAAAAGGGTATATAGAAAGTGGTTTCAGGCTGCTGCACATACTCAAACTAAACTACACCACGCTGGGTGTGGGCGTTTTTTACCGCTATGGTGCTTACCAAAAACCAAAACCCGAAGATAACCTTGCTGTTAAGATGGTGCTTAGCATTAAGTTTTAATTGTGTTGTCATTATGGTGTTCGTCATTGCGAGGAGGCACAACGAAGCAATCTGTTTTATGGTTGAGATTGCCGCGCTGCGCTCACAATGACGTTGCTTATCTCACAATAACCAACCGCTTATTCACCACACCTTCATTGCTTTGCAGACTTATATTATAAACACCCTCATTTAAGATGTTGGCATCTATGTTCGTTTTGCCGTTAATACTTTGACTTAATACAAGCTTACCATTTACATCATACAACTGCACGGTTTGTTTTGTTGTACTGCTTGGCTCTATAACAAAACTACCGTTGTTGGGGTTGGGATAGATGTTTACCTGCTCATTTATACTTGCAAACTGCTCTATATCTGTAGTAGTACAACTACTGAAACATATCTTACGTATGCAGTTATTAAAATCATCAGCTATATACAAATTACCGGCGGCATCTAAAGTTATCCCAGCCGGATCTCTAAATTCAGCAGCCGTAGCTAGCCCTCCATCTCCACTATAACCAAAAGTTCCATTACCCGCAATAGTGCTTATAATACCCGCCGTATTTACTTTACGTATTCTAAAATTTGAATAATCGCTAATATACAAGTTACCAATTGCATCAAAAACTAACCCTGCTGGATTGGTAAATTCTGCGTTTGTAGCTTGTCCTCCGTCACCACTAAAGCCCATAGTTCCATTACCACAAAAAGTACTTATAATGCCGGAAGTATTTATCTTACGTATGCGGCTATTATCAGTTATATACAGATTTCCTGTGGCATCTAAAGTTACAAAAGCTGCATTATGTAATTCTGCAGCAGTAGCTGCTCCACCATCTCCGCTATAACCCTGCGTTCCATTACCTGCAATGGTACTTATAATACCTGCCGTGTTTATTTTTCGTATGCGGTTATTACCACCATCAGCAACAAAAAGATTGCCGGCCGCATCAAAAGCTAATGAAAATGGGTCATTTAATTCTGCAGCTATTGCCAGCCCCCCATCACCGCCATAACAACATGTATGTGTGCCCGCGCCTAAACCGGTTCCGGCTATTGTTGTTATAATACCTGCTGTATTTACTTTGCGTATACGGTTATTATTCCAGTCAGCTATATACAAATTACCGGCTGCATCTATAGTTACTGAACTTGGAGAATTTAATTCTGCATTTGTAGCCTGTCCCCCATCGCCGTTGTAACCTGCTATACCAACACCTGATGAATCTCTTCCGGCAAAGGTTGTTATAATACCTGCTGTATTTACTTTACGTATAACGGAATTATTTTGATCAGAAATATACATATTGCCTGCTGTATCAAAGATTACTGCACTTGGGGAGGCTAATAGTGCTGCGGTGGCTTGTCCGCCGTCTCCACTATAACCGTCATCAGAAGAAGTCGGGAGTCCAATACCCGCAACGGTGGTTATTATTTGCGCCTTTCCATTCAAACAAAACGCTAATGTTAAAAGGGTAATTAATTTTTTCATGGTATAAATGTTTAGTTCAAAGCTAAAGATTTTATATCTGAAATTCTAAGAAAAGAGACTACGAAGTATAATACTGAGGCAAATCTTAAACAAAAGAGGCTATTGCCCCTCTGTTTGTTGCTTGTATTAGGGTTGTTTACGCTTACTAAGTGCTTATTGCTGCAAGTAGTCATCGTGAAGGTGATAGGATGGATGCTGATGGTGGTAAGCAGCCTTCAGATTATGTCAGGAAGGATACTGATTGCGGCAGGATGCATGCTTCTTGTCGCAATCAGCACTTTTGTTTACTTAATTACTACATAACCCCAGTCACTATAGATATAATATGCGGCAACATCGGTATATCCCAAAACTAAATTATGAACGAAACAGTTAAAATTGCCTTACCTTTGACTTGATGCAAGCAGACGTTTTATATGAAGACAATCATTTAATTGCCATAAACAAAAAGCCAAGTGAAATTGTGCAGGGTGATAAAACCGGAGACGAGCCCCTGAGTGAAAAAGTAAAAAGCTTTTTAAAAGAAAAATACAACAAACCCGGTAATGTATTTGCAGGTGTTATACATAGAATTGACCGCCCGGTAAGCGGTGTGGTATTGTTTGCCAAAACAAGTAAAGCTCTTGCCCGTATGAATGAATTGTTTCGTACCCGCGATGTACAGAAAACCTATTGGGCGGTGGTAAAAAATAAACCTCAACAAGAGAGTGGTACATTGGTTAACTACCTGATAAAAGATGAAAAAAACAATCGCTCTAAAGCATATTCGGCAGAAAATAAATCTGCCCTACGAGCCGAGTTAGACTATAAAATTATTGCAAGTACTAATAATTTTTTTCTGTTGGAGATAAATCCCACAACAGGCAGACACCACCAGATACGGGTGCAGCTTTCTACTATGGGCAGCCCCATTAAGGGCGATGTGAAGTATGGCTTTAAAAGAACAAACGAGGATGCTTCTATACATTTGCATGCACGCAAATTAGTTTTTGAACATCCTGTAACCAAAGAGAGGGTTGAGATTATAGCCCCGCCGCCAAACGAAGTAGTTTGGAATGCCTGTGTGCAGGCGTTGAAGTAATTACTTCTTCATATATCTATTCAACACCAAATAAATCCCAACAAAACATACAAATGAAATTAGAATTAACACAATACGTTCCCAGCCATTGGGAATAATATTACTGTGCGCATTTTCATTAGCAGACATTGTTTCAGTAAAAGGTTTTAGTCCGCATAGTTCGGTAAGTTTATCTGTTTCATCATCCACGTTTAGGTCTGATTTTATATACATCAAATCCACATTCTTGTTGGTATTAATAACGTTCTTCCTGCTTCGCGAGCAATAAGCCACAAAGGGTTTTCCTTTTTCGTAGTTGGCATAAATAAGCCAGTCTTCTCCTGCATTAAATTTAAGGGCGCAGGCATTCTTACTGTCAAAGTAAACTGTTACCTGTTTAGAGGCAACACCTTTAAATAGTTTATTTACTAAAAAGGTTACCCTATCATAATCGGTTCCTTTGTTTATGCTAATTGTTTTTCCTCTAAAGATTAGTTGGTTTGCATTCACATAACCATCAGCAAAAGCTATTTCACTTTCCTTACAATTGCAGTTATCCTGAGAAATAAGAGCATGAAACAAAAGCGTAAATAACAATATACCAAACAGGCGCATAAATAGGTTTTGCGCAAAAGTACGGCATAAAACGGGTTTCTTTAAAATAGCTTTTTATATGTAAATTTGCGCCGTGAAAAAGAAGCGTATCCTTTTAGTAGCTATTATTCTGTTACCCGGATTGGTTTATTTTCTTTTTGAATTAACACAAGCCAACTTTAAAAAGATGGCTTATTACGGACCTAAAACACTTGATGCCAAAGGTGATACGGTTTACTATACGGTACCTAATTTTTACTTCGACAGGAATTTAAGAAGCCTGTCAGGTACTTTGCCTGATGGCTCTATGAACGAGACAGGTGGTTTGCCTTTATATAGGGCAGATACACTGGTAATAGATACCGCCAAGTATCCTGTATATGTAATCTTATTTTTAGATAATAAACTACGACAAGAAGTTTATAAACTCACCGCTCTGTTTGATTACATACAATATAAACCCAAAGAGTTTAAGGATATTCCCATTTTTATTGTGTCTAATTTAACGGACGCACTTAATAGTAAAATAACTAATAAAGAACTTAGGGGCGATTTCGATTCGCTTAAAATTTCTCTGCCTGATTTTCATCCGTTGTTAATTGAAGGTACACAGGCTAAGGACGCTTACTTTAATAAAAAGCCCTATTATGTGTTTGATTACTTTGCCGTATTGGTTGATAAACACAGGCATATACGAGGCTACTATGACCCCAACCAAAACTCGGAAGTAAAAAGACTGTTACAGGAATACAAACATTTAAAAACCAAGGATGAGTATGCCAACACACTTCAACAAAATGAACTTGAACAAAAGAAATAGACATACTCCCGTTCTTCTTTCTCTAATTATTTTTTTGTTTGTTTTTGCGTGCACACAAAAAAAAACAGAAGAGAAAAAACTATTACTTCCTGTTATTGGCCCTAAAACTATTGCTGCCAATGGCGATACAGTTTATCATACCATTAAGGATTTCTCGCTGCTTAACCAGTATAAAGAAATGATTTCACAACAAACCATTCAAAACAAAATATATGCTGCCGATTTTTTCTTTGCTACCTGTCAGAGTATTTGTCCGGTTATGACAAGTCAGCTTGCACGCGTGCAACAGGCAGAGAAAGATAACCCTGATTTTTTAATCCTTTCTCATACCGTAAACCCCATGCACGATACGGCTGAGGTGCTTATGGAATATGCGGGTAAATACGGCGCACTAAAAAACAAATGGCATTTTTTAACCGGAGATAAAAAAGCAATTTATAACTTAGCTAAAGAAGATTATTTGGTAAATGCCCTGCAGGATGACGGAACCCCCGAAGGTTTCATCCACAGCGAAGCTGTTTTGCTGATTGATAAACAACGCCGCATACGCGGCATATACGATGGCACCGACAGCCTGCAAATGAATAAACTGATAAAGGACATTTCCATTTTAAAAACCGAAAAATAAATACGTATGAGCGACAAAGCCGTATTCAGATTAGTAACTGCCATCAGCATTTTTGTATTTGTGGTAGTAGTCATTCTAAATCAAAAAGTATTACCGCGTCCTGATATAATGCCTTCTTTTGTTTCGGGCCTGCCTATGCTTAATGCCATGCTTAATGGCACCTGCACCATTTTGTTGTTGGTTTCCCTGTGGGCAATTAAAAGAAAAAACATTGCCCTGCACAAAAAAATAAACCTTACTGCTTTTGTATTATCATCTCTGTTTTTGGTGTCCTATATACTGGCACATTACTTTATGCCCGATGTAAAATTTGGTGACGCAAACTATAATAATACATTAGAAGAGGGGGAATTAGCCGCTGTATTAGGAGTAAGGAGGGTATATCTTTTTATACTTACCACCCACATTATATTAGCGGCATTGGTGCTGCCCATGATTTTAATTTCTTTCTACTTCGGGTTGAAGAACGAAGTAATTAAACACCGCAAAATAGTACGCTTTAGTTATCCTATTTGGTTATACGTTACCATTACAGGCGTGGTGGTTTATATAATGGTTAAACCCTATTACCCTTTTTAAAAAGTGAAGACTAAACACATAGCAACAACTTTAGCATTCCTGTTGTTGGCTGTGGCTGCCTACTCGCAGTGCGCTATGTGCAAAGCTGCTGCCGAAAGCGATTTGCAAAACAACCCCAACTCCTTAGCCAAAGGCTTAAACACCGGCATACTTTTTTTAATGGTCATACCTTACATTATTGTGGGGGTAATCTTTAGAAAGGACATAAGCCAGTTTTTTAAAAACATAGGCAACAAAGAAAAAACACCCTTCAATAAAGCACGCTTAAACAACCTTACCTTTTTGCTTACGTTTATAAGCTGCACCGTTATACTCTTTATTATTTTTATCAGCTTTTATAAACCTTATTAGTTAGGGCGTTCCCTTTGATTACAAAGGTCGGGCTTTCCGTTGCAAGCTTTGCGCCGCGAAAAGAGACGCAAAGGCTTTCCTCTTCAATCCCATAACGCAAAACAGCACATTTAACTCCAAAAACCCCGATTTTTTACGTTTAATAAGGCAAATTATCTCAAACTTGGCATCAGGTTGAACGTACTTGGTATCAAACACAAATTTGCATATACACTTTATAAACTGTTTTGCATCATGTTGAATGTACTTGGCATCAAGTAGAAAATGTTTCATATCAAGTAAAGTACAGTTTTGCACCAAGTTGATTGTACTTGCTATCAAGTAGAACGGAGTTGGTATCAGGTAGAAATTGTTTGATACCAAACCGAGTAAGGTTTTGCATCATGTTCAACCAACTTGGTATCAAGTTGAACGTACCTGATGTATTCCCGTTTCTACTTGGTTGGGGTTATTTTGTGGTATGTGCCTAAAAAATGCTGCATAGCACCCTTCAAATCCTACCTCACAAACCTTAATTCGTAAATGGTTTAAGGTATTTGCGGCGTGAAGGGAAATGGTTTACTATCGGGCCCTTTGCCTTTGCTATTGGTACCGTATATAATGATGTAGTTCTTTTGCCCAGGCGTTAAGCCTGTAAAAACAAGTTTGGTACTGGCGGTATCTTGCAACAGGATGGTATAAGGGCCCGTTGCTACCAAGGCGCTTTTAACCGTATAATGCGTACCTTTTTGGTGCGCCGCAGCTACTTTTTCGGTTAGCGGGCCGCCTCCGGTTTTTGGTTTTGCCAACGTGGCTTTATAGTAGCCTGCTTCTTGTTTATCTTCGGTTATTTTTTTAATAATTGGTGCCAATGGTTTCACTGTAGGTTGAGGTACATTGCTGCTGTCAAAACCACTTAACTGTATATTAGCTATTATATGGTTGCAAATAGGGTTTGCATACGCCAGCAATTGCTCCATCATGCCATGCACCAATATACTTTGCGCATCTCGCAAACCGGTATTGTTGCTGTTGCCCTTTGCCGTGGCAATTAGGTTATTAAGTTTGGTAAGCGCACCCAAAAAGGCGGTGGTAGGGGTGCCAAGTGCTATGGGCGGAGAAGGAAACAACGTGGTGTTTACATACAACCCGTTAATTAAACGAGTACCCAAGGCACTTACTTTATGAAATTCGCCTGCCGAAGCGTGCATTACACAGTTGAAAGGACGTGCTGAAGCCATAATTTTTTGTTTTAGTAATTAATAGGCTACAAATAAACTGCCAACTTTGTAACAATTTGTAGGTTTTTGTTACTTTATTCGTTTTTAGTTGTTTTTTTATTTGCACTCATGTATTCGCTTCGTTTAGCTTATCGTTTTTATTTCTTTTTGGCTTCGCTGAGTGCTTCGCAATTCACTTCGCTTGGCTGTTTTATTAGCTCGTTTTATCTGGTGTATCATACGGTAAACCGACATTTTGGATACCCCGTATTTTTTGGCAATAGCCGACACCGATTGATATTCTTTAGACTTTAATAGTATAAACAGACTTTGCCTTTGCAGAAATTTTTTTAGCGCAGCAAACGATATGGGTTGATTTTTAGTGAGTTCATAGGCCCGTAATATTTTCTCTTCTCCAAAAAGACCAATTAGGTCAAGGGTTAATTCAGTGTTCATGTTGTTGCTATTTATGGGTTAAACAAAGGCCTGAGAAATCTGAAAGAAAAGTTACGGCTTTCTGATACAAAAACCAAATGCCGAACAAGGTGGGTTTTTTTGTATGTTTGTTATAGACTAAAATAAACAGGATGAAGAAATTAATTACACTTTTAGCCTTAGCATTTTGTTTAGGGGCGAAGGCGCAATATACCAAGTTGCTTGATTTCGTAGGAACTACTACAAGTACTTTAACAGCAAACGGTGGCGTACCTTTTGGCTCTTTGCTACAAGCAAGCGATGGGATGCTCTATGGTATGACTTATTCAGGCGGAGCAAATGATTCTGGTATTATCTTTCAATACAATCCGGCTTATAATATCTTAATGGATATGCTTGATTTTGCCGGCACTACAAACGGAAAACATCCTTTGGGCTCTTTAATGCAAGCTAGTGATGGCACGCTTTATGGAATGACTGAAATGGGTGGTTCAAATGGTAATGGTGTGCTCTTTCAATACAATCCTACTGCTGCTAGTTGTATTGACAGGTTTGATTTTGCGACACAGAGCCTACCATTAGGAAGCACTCCATTAGGCTCTTTAATGCAGGCAAGTGATGGAATGTTTTATGGCATGAGTTCATTAGGTGGAACAAGTGATAATGGTGTGATCTTTCAATACAACCCGACTACAAGTATTTATGCGAAAAAGTTTGATTTTGCAAGCATAAATGGAAAATTTCCCTATAGTTCCTTGATACAAGCAAGTGATGGAATGCTCTATGGAATGACAACTTCAGGTGGTGCAGGTGGTACAAGTGGTCTTGGCGTTCTCTTTAAATATAACCCCACTACTAGTAACTATATTAATATTTTGGATTTCGCGGGTATAAACGGCGAAAGTCCGAGGGGTGCCTTGCTGCAAGCAAGCGATGGGATGTTGTATGGGATGACTATAACAGGTGGAGCAAATAACATGGGTGTTCTCTTTCAGTACAACCCAGTTACTAATACTTATATTAAAATGGTAGATTTTAACGGTACGAACGGGCAAAATCCTAATGGTTCTTTAATTCAGGCAAGTGATGGAATGTTGTATGGAATGACTGCTGGAGGTGGTGCAAATAGTAGTGGTACTCTTTTTCAATACAATCCAGTTACGAACACTTTAATTGATAAATTTGATTTTGACGGAATAACCAATGGAAGCAGTCCACAAGGCGATTTAATGCAAGCATCAGATGGGATGCTCTATGGAATGACTTCAGATGGTGGTGTAAGTAATTTGGGAGTGTTATTTAAGTATGGTATAGGGGGGACAACAGGCATCTCTCAAATCTTAGGTCTCAATTCTCAAATCTCTATCTACCCCAACCCCAACAGTGGTAGTTTTGTTATAGAGCCGCAAAATACATTGTACAATGTACATTGTACCGTGTATGATGTGAATGGTAAAGCTATATTAAGCCAAACTGTAAACGGTAAAACCAATATAGATGCTAGCAGCTTAAATGAGGGTGTTTATAATATAAACCTGCAAAGCAACGAGGGTGCGGTAAATAAAAGGTTGATTATAGTAAGGTAAACCACCGGAACGCCCATACTTCGACAGGCTCAGTATGACAGGGAGGTTAGCTCATCGTTTTTAGTTTTTTAATTGCTTCGCTGAATGCTGAAAAAGCATTTGCCGCGCTTCGCTCGCAATGATAAATCTGGGGATTTACTCGGCTAAAACAACCACTTTGTTTTTTAGCACTTCTATAACTCCGCCGTTTATTTCAAAAAAGGTAACATCAGACTTATCGGTAGTAACTTTAACTTTTCCCTTTTTTAAAGAGGCTATCATGGGTGCGTGGTTATTAAGTACACCCAAAGACCCTTCAGAACCGGGAACGGTAAGGGCTTTGGCTTCGCCTTCGAACAACTTTTTATCGGGAGTTATAATTTCTAAGTACATCCTTATTTAGATTCTGCAATTAGTTTTTTACCTTTCTCGATAGCATCTTCTATAGTACCTACCAGGTTAAATGCGGCTTCAGGATACTCATCTACTTTACCATCCATAATCATGTTGAAGCCTTTGATAGTATCTTCAATAGGAACTAATACACCTTTTAAACCGGTAAATTGTTCTGCTACATGGAATGGTTGTGATAAGAAACGTTGTACACGACGTGCGCGGTGTACCACCAATTTATCTTCTTCACTTAATTCATCCATACCCAGAATAGCGATGATGTCCTGTAATTCTTTATAACGTTGAAGAATGCTTTTAACGCGTTGTGCACAATTGTAATGCGCATCACCAATAATTTTAGCATCCAAAATACGAGAAGTAGAATCTAATGGGTCAACCGCAGGATAAATACCCAGCTCAGAAATTTTACGGTTCAATACCGTTGTAGCATCTAAGTGGGCAAAAGTAGTTGCAGGAGCCGGATCGGTTAAGTCATCGGCAGGCACATAAACCGCTTGCACGGATGTAATAGAACCACGTTTAGTAGAAGTAATGCGTTCTTGCATTAAACCCATTTCAGTAGAAAGTGTTGGTTGGTAACCCACCGCACTTGGCATGCGGCCTAATAAGGCTGACACCTCAGCGCCCGCTTGTGTAAAGCGGAAGATGTTATCTACAAAGAATAAAATATCTTTTCCTTGTCCAGTTCCGTCTCCATCACGAAAATACTCTGCCATAGTTAAACCTGATAAAGCTACACGAGCGCGAGCTCCGGGAGGCTCATTCATTTGCCCGAACACCAGGGTTGCTTTAGATTCTTCCAAAGCTTTGGTATCTACTTTAGATAGATCCCATCCGCCTTTTTCCATAGAATGTTTAAAAGCATCACCATATTTAATAACGTCAGACTCTATAAACTCGCGCAATAAATCATTTCCTTCGCGTGTACGCTCTCCCACACCGGCAAATACCGATAAACCAGCATAAGCTTTAGCAATGTTGTTTACCAGCTCCATGATAAGTACCGTTTTACCCACACCTGCACCACCAAACAAACCAATTTTACCGCCTTTTGCGTAAGGCTCAATCAAATCAATTACTTTGATACCGGTGTATAATATTTCGGTAGCTGTAGAAAGCTCTTCGAACTTAGGGGCTGAACGGTGTATGCTGGAACCACCTTCGTTAGAAACAGTATTAATGCCATCAATAGCTTCGCCAACCACATTAAATAAACGACCTTTTACTTTATCGCCAATAGGCATTTTAATACCTGAGCCGGTAGAAATAACATCCATACCGCGGCAAAGCCCATCGGTACTATCCATGGCAATGGTACGTACAGTATCTTCACCGATATGCTGTTGAACTTCCAGAACAAGCTTTTGTCCTTTTCCACGAACAATTTCAAGGGCATCTAAGATATCAGGTAATTTTCCGCCTTCTAAATCAAAGCGTACATCTACTACTGGACCTATTACTTGGGCGATTTTACCGGAGGATTGTTTTGACATAAAAACAGGATTTAAAATTTCGGCGCAAAGATACTATATGTTGCGTGATTGAAAAAGATAATATTTTTTTTTGGGTATAAAAAAACAATTATATTTGCCCCCTCAAAAAAAGGGAGCTTAGCTCAGCTGGTTCAGAGCACCTGCCTTACAAGCAGGGGGTCACTGGTTCGAACCCAGTAGTTCCCACCAAAGCGGGGATTTCAAATATAAAGTTTGAATCCCCGTTTTTTATTTCCGCTGCATCCTTAGACAACTGAGAGAAGTAGCGGATAAAGAAATTTACCTCCTTGGTTCGACATCTGTTAGTTTTCTTATCATACTGAATTCCCTCCGGAAATACCACTCTTTGCATTATCACCCTATCCTTAAAAGTCAGCACTTCCCACATTCTGTGCAGGTTTCCAGCCATTTCTAGAGCAACATCTACGCATTTTTCAAGGTTCGACACTCGTTTTCCGCTCTCATTATAAGCATCCTCCATTTTCTTTAATTCTTCCCGATATGTGTTTCCGTAACGTTGGTAAAGATCAAGGGTGATTTCTTCAATCATGAAGCGTTCTTCGAGCCTTTTTAGTTTGCTATTGATCTCCATTATTTGTTCCCTGAATTTTACCTTGTCTTCCTCCCTTTCCCGGTTTATTTTGTTGTAGGTGGCTATTACCTGCTTTTTCACGAAATCCTTCGTGTCAGGCATTAATTCCCATTTTAAGTACTCAAGGGCTTGTTTAAAATAACGGTGTAGATCGTTTCCACTTTTATTGTTGCAACAACCCTTGGTATTGCACTTATAATAAGGTAAATTTTTTGCCTTTATCAAATAACCTCTCATTGGTTGCCCACAATGCCCGCATTTCAAGAATCCTTTTAGTGGAATTGGTTCGTTTTCAAAATGAAGGCTATAGCCATGCTCATTTTTCTCAACTTCAATATTTGCTTTTATAAAAAGCTCGTGAGAAATTATCGCTTCATGAATTCCTTTTACAAGTTTGCCATCTAAAAGTTTGTGCGACATGTATCCGCAATAAAATGGATTTCGTAAATGTTCAGATATTCTCCTTTCATCAACTTCTAATCCGAATAATGCCAATCGCCTTGAAATATCTGCCGAAGAAAGTTTTTCATACGCCTTCCATTCAAATGCTTTTTTAAATATTCTTCCTTTCTCGTTTAATTCAATTACATTTTTCCCTTCTTTCCTAACAATTTCATAACCAAACGGAGCTTTACCACACCATCTTCCTCCATTCATTGCTTCTTTCATTCCTGCAACAGATTTTTCTCTTCTTAGTTGATTATCATATTCACTAAAAATAAATTGAATATTCTGCTGTAGCTTCCCACTCGGAGTTGAAGTATCTGTAGGCTGTGTGGCGGCTTGCAAATTTACGCCTTGTTTTTTTAATTGCTCTGTAATATAAATTGCGTTACCTCCTGATCGAGAAAATCTATCAATCGAGTAAACAATTATCGTAGAAATTTTTTCTCTGCTTCTTTTTACAAAAGAAAGCATGTGGTTAAATTCTTTTCGCTCATCATTTTTTGCACTTTCATACGTGCCACCAAAATGTCCTTTAACAAGAAGGTCATTTTTTATTGCGAATTGGTCACAAGCTTTTCTTTGGGTTTCCAAACTGAGATTATTATCAGCTTGTTCTTTTGTTGAAACTCTTGTGTAAATAACGCAGTTGTTTGTTCGCTCATCTTTAAAGACCTTTCCTTTGGCGAACTTTCCTAATAATGTTGTTGTCTCAATCATGCTGCGATTTTTATTTCGGTATTATTATGTAAGTCAATAATCATTTCATTTTCTTCTTCACAGCAATTTATTTTTCTGTGAGCCTGATAAACCAAGTGGCTAAACGTTTTTAAAAATTCTATAAACTTTAAAATTTGTTCATCACTTAAATTTTTGAACTCAGGACTTTGTTTTAATTCTTCAAGCGTCAAATCTTTTTCACGATTGAATTCATTGTTTTTTTCTCTCTTCTTCATGGCTTTCTAAATGGAAAATAAGTACTCTTTTGCGAACGTGGTAGCGATTTCGACTATCTTTTTTTGAGGGAAAAAATCAAGGAAATAAACTTGCACGTTCAAAAACTAAATGCCATACTCAATGGCAAATTCGACTAAGAATCATCGGTTCTATTGGGGATTAGGGTTACAAACTTCACAAAACAAAACTATGTCCGGTTTCGCAGCGACTTTCGAGGTTTAGGGCTTGACTCCCAAAGAAAGAATAGTATAGCACAAAGCGTAATCGTCAGTCGTGAACAGAACCGAAACGGCACAAAACGGAATGTACCTGCCCGGAACGTTCAATCAGGGATCATCAATTATAAAGTAGTAAAGTTTTCTGTTTTGCATACTGCAAAACTATATCCGGCAATTGTAATGGTCGTACGTTTTGAGAACACTTTTTAAATTTCTTTTTGATGTTTTCTTGCGCTTTACGATCCTTTAAATTTTTTCCTAAATTTTTCTTTCTAGAAAAAACTCATTCCTTGGTAGTCTACAAGAGCCTGTTTTCAGCCACTATCTTCCCTTGGAGAATTGATTATCAACAAGTTTGCTCTTGCGTATAGTTTTAGAGGTAAAAATTCGTATTTTTCGGGTATAAAATCCTTTGAGCCAATCACTTGATTTTCTGAAGTAACTTTAAGTTGAAATAACAATATTATGACCGATAATTTAGAACTCGAAAAAACACTTTGGAGTGCTGCTGATAAACTTCGCAACAATATGGATGCTGCGGAATATAAACATGTGGTGCTCGGACTTATTTTTCTCAAATATATTTCTGATGCCTTTGATGAATTATATCAAAAGTTAGATTCTGATAAAAAGAAAACTGGCGCAGATCCGGAAGATAAAGATGAATACACCGCTGAACGTGTGTTTTATGTACCACCTTCCGCTCGTTGGAAATGGTTGCAAGGCAGAGCAAAGCGCCCAACAATAGGAAAAGATATTGATGAAGCAATGGATGCAATTGAAAAAGATAATCCAACTTTAAAAGGTGTATTGCCAAAAGATTATGCTCGACCTGCTTTGGATAAACAACGATTGGGTGAATTGATAGATTTGATTGGCTCTATAACATTAAGCAAAGGGAAAGATGGTAAAGGAAAAGATGTATTGGGTTTTGTATTTGAATATTTTCTCGGACAATTTGCTGATGCCGAAGGAAAAAAAGGCGGACAGTTTTATACTCCACAAAGTATTGTAAAGGTATTAGTAGATGTTCTTGCTCCGGAGCCTGAAAAGCGTGTGTATGATGGTGCTTGCGGAAGTGGTGGAATGTTTGTACAAAGCGAACGCTTTATTGAAATGCACGAACATCGCAAAGGAAAAATTTCCATTTTCGGGCAAGAAAGTAATCCTACTACATACAAATTGGCGAAAATGAATTTAGCCATCCGTGGTATTGATGCGAAAATTGAATTGGGCGATACGTTGATGAATGATAAATTTCCTGAACTAAAAGTAGACTATGTAATTGCAAATCCTCCTTTTAATGTGAGTGATTATAATATTAATAAAACAGAGACACATAAATGGAAATACGGAATTCCACCTACAGGCAATGCCAACTATGCATGGCTACAACACTTCATAAATAAATTAGCTCCATATGGAACTGCCGGAGTTGTTTTAGCTAATGGAAGTATGAGCAGCGACATTGCTACAGAAGGACAAATAAGAAAAGAGTTGATCGAAAATGATTTAGTTGATTGTATGGTTTCGTTACCGCCACAGTTATTTTACAACACGCAGATCCCGGCTTGCTTGTGGTTTTTAGCTAGAAATAAAACAAACGGAAATTTCCGAAACCGTAGTAATGAAATATTATTTATTGATGCGCGTGAACTTGGCTCTATGATTAGCCGTAAGCAAAAAGAACTTTCTGATACAGACATCGCTAAAATTTCGGACACTTACCATAACTGGCGAGGAAAAGAATTTAAGAAAAAATACAAAGATGTACCGGGCTTTTGTAAGTCTGCCAATATTCAGGAAGTAAGAAAAAACAATCACATCCTAACTCCCGGACGATACATTGATTTCAAAGAGGCTTTAGAAGACGGTGTTGCGTTTGAAGAAAAAATGAAACAACTTACTTCTACTCTGAAAGAACAAATGGAAAAAGCTGCTGATCTTGATAAAGCGATTAAAAAAAATTTAAAATCAATCGGTTATGGCTGGTAAAGAGTTGTTGAATTATGGAGCTATTCTCAATCAGTTAAAGGAGAAAATAAAAACCGCACAGACCAAAGCAGTTTTAGCGGTTAATAACGAACTACTGAAAGTGTATTGGGAAATTGGGAATGTTATTTCTGATCAGGAAAAAGAAAGTGGTTGGGGAAGCAAAGTGATAGAAAAACTTGCTGCCGATTTGAAAATGGAGTTTCCCGGCATGAAAGGATTATCTCCTCGCAACCTCCGTTATATGCGAGATTTTTCAGTGGCATATCCTCAATTTGTAATTTGGCAACAACCTGCTGCCAAATTACAAAATATTGATAATCAACAAGATACAATTTGGCAACAAGCTGCTGCCAAATTGCCTTGGGGACACCATCTGGCGATCCTGAGTAAAATAGGAACGACTGAAGAAAGACGTTTTTATATTCAGAAATGTGCGGAAATGGGATGGAGCAGAAACATTATGCTTCATCAGATAGAAAGCGAATTGTACAAAAGACAAGGAGCGCTCACCAATAATTTTAATAATACTTTACCGGCGCATCAAAGCGAACTTACGCAACAGCTATTTAAAGAACCCTATAATTTAGATTTCATAATGCTTGGCGAAGAAGCCAAAGAGCGAGACTTGGAAGATGCGTTGATGACGCATGTAACAAAATTATTATTGGAGTTGGGCGATGGCTTCGCATTTATGGGCAGACAAAGACGATTTGAAGCAGGAGAAAGAGAATTTTTTATCGATTTATTATTTTATCATACTAAATTACGGAGACACATTGTTATCGAATTAAAAATTGGAGAATTTGAGCCGGAGTTTGTAAGTAAAATGAATTTGTATTTAGGACTTGTAGATGACCAATTGAAGGGAGAATTTGATCAACCGGCAATAGGATTGATTTTATGCAAAACGAAAAATAAAATAGTAGCTGAATATGCTTTGCGTGATACTAGCAAACCAATCGGTATTGCAGAATACAAGATAAGTCAAATACTTCCGGAGGATATTAAAGGAGAATTACCAAGTATTGAAGACATCGAGCATAAATTAGATGAAGAGATAAACGAAAATCTAAATCCGGTGGATGCTAGATTAAAAACAATTAAAGAGAAAATAAAATCATTAAACACACCCGAAATACAAACAGAGTGCACGCATGAAATTTTACAAAACATTTTTGATAAAGGATTAAAGCCTCTATACCAAAAAATTATTCAAAAATTCAATTCAGAGTTTGGAGCTGAATTTCTTTCGCAACAGCTAAATTGGAGAGTATCGGGTAAAACGGTTTACGCAATAGATGACTTACTTAATGTACTGAATGAAGAAAAAGATCTAACGAAAATATCGGAAATTGAATTTAGCTACGTTTTCCTAAGATTTAAAAGAGGTGGGACAGAAGATTTAAACGAACATATCACTCTGAAATTTACAGTTAGCTCTACTTGGTATGGGTTCTCTATAATTAACTACAACAACCAACAACCATTTCTTAAAAAAATGTATCACGAAGAGATTACAAATGAAGATCAGCAGTCAATTATCGACATAATGGTTTCTAAAGTGCTAGATCAAATAGAATGGATGATTGAGAAAATAAACGAAACGAAATCAAAATAGGGATTAATGGATTCGATTGAAAAAATTAATGGCGTTCATAAAATTTATTTAGGAATTTCTCCTAAAGAAGCGGATTTGGCCATTGTTTCAATTGATTCAGAAGGTACTCCCGGAGCATTAAATCTATATGTTTTAAGGGAGTATGGTTATTCTAACGACAGATTACCCAAAAGAGAACAGTTAAAGCACGGGTTTGGCACTATAACGGAAGACAAGCAAAAGTCTATTATATTTGTTGTTACGGTTTCTGAAGAAGAAACTGCAAAAAATTTAGAAAACAATTTATACAACACGCTTAGAGAGTTTCGTGGTTGGTTTCGAAGTAAAAGGTTATGGATTCCGTTAATGGGATCAGGATCTGGCGGATTAAATTTAGTTGAAAGTTATCTAATAACTGTAAGAGCGATTAACAGATTTTTAGTCGAAAATTTTGTTGAAACCACATTCATCATTTCACTTCCAAATGATGAAAATGGGAGGGCATTACAAGAAAAAATAAATCAAACTTCTTCAAATGATCCCGAATTGATCTCCAATGCATATAAAAATTTCAAAGGAAATTTCTTCTTAGTAGGCGCAAATTGGGAAGGAGAGGATCAGTTTAAATTTTTTTATGAAAAAAACATTTGGGAAACCGGCTATGAGGATAAGTATGCCGAAATTATAAATACCGTTAAAGCGGGAGACATTCTTATCGTAAAATCAACTTTTGCAAAAGACCGTGTTAGCATTTTAAGGATTAAGGCGGTTGGGCGTGTCACAGCTAATCCTCTGAATGGACAAAGATTGGAAGTAGATTGGAAGATTAAAAATCTTCAGATTGATGTCCCGCATTTAGGCTATCATCGGAATACAATAATATGGATTGAAAACAAAGAATTAGATGAAGTATTAGATGAAGTTGGGCGCGATAAAATTTATAATGCAGGATTATTAGATGTTTCCATTTGGGGAAGATCAACTCAGAATGTAAAAATTGATAATGATTCGGCATTCCCTCCAAACGATTTGTTAGATATATCAAGCGAAATAAATGTGTTTGCAAGATTACTTGCACAGCGTGATTTACAGCCCCCGTTAGCCATTGCTCTTTTTGGCGAGTGGGGATCAGGGAAAAGTTTCTTTATAAACCATCTCCAATTAAAAATAAAACAATTATCTAATTCAAAAATTGTAAAAAAAGGAAGTGATCAAGAACTGTATTATTGTAAAAACATAATTCATATACCATTTAATGCTTGGGCTTATTTAGATGCTAATTTATGGATAGGATTTATGGCTTGTATTTTTGAAAAGATCGATGAATACATTACAGGTCAAACAAAACTGGGCAAATTAAAGGAAGGTGTAAGAACAAAATTATCTAACGAACTTGAATTCGTTAAAGATCAAAAGGCCAGTATCCTTTCAAAAAAATTCAAACTTGAGCAAAAAAGGAAAACTTTAGAAGGAAATATTAAAGCTGAAAAACTAAAGTTAGATAAAACAATTAAAGATTTAACAGAAGAGAGCTGGCTGGAAAAAATTAAATTAATTTGGACTGAATTAAAAGTTGAGGATAAATACAAAGATCAGCTAGAAAAACTTGGGCTTACGCCCGAAGTACTCGAGAAGACCGCTAATGAAGAAATCCCCAGTAAAATTCGCTCTTTTAAAAATTTTATTACTCAATTCAAATCACTTAGTGGTACACAATTAGTAGGCACAATATTGTTGTCTTTAGGTTTAATTGTAGCCGGAATTTTTATTTCAAATGCTGAATGGTTTAATAATTTAGTCAATGGAACAACAAAAATCACAGCCTTCTTAGTTCTTACTTTATCAGGTGCTATAACAAAAATAAGCGCTGCATTTAATTTTTTCAAGCCTTATGTAGACAAGGCATTAAAAGTTCAGCTAGATTTTAATCAAAAAATAAAAGAAGCAGAAAGAGAGCATCAGGATAAAATTACACAAGTACAACTTGAGAAAGAGGGCGCTTCTATAGAGATTGAAACCCTTACTCACGAAATAGAAAAAATTGACAATGAAATTGACGGGCTTGAATATTCACTAAATAATGGCCTTGAAAAAATTGTTTTAACTGACTTCATAAAAAAACGAATTACAAGCGCTGATTATACCGATAAACTTGGTGTTGTGTCTGTGATTAGAAAAGACCTAGAAACATTAAGTGAGTTATTTATAGGGCAAAAAATTGACCCTACTTTATCAGAGGGAGAAAAGAAACAGCAGGAGGAGAAAAAGGAAAAACTGGAAAAAATAAAAGCTGATTTTGATGGAGAACCGATAGAGCGTATTATCCTTTACATTGATGATCTCGATCGCTGCTCTGACGGCAAGGTATTGGAGGTTTTACAAGCCGTTCATCTATTAATGGCATTTCCATTATTTATTGTCGTAGTTGGGGTTGATAAAAGATGCGTAAGTAATGCACTATTTCAAAGTGAGCAATCTAAATATTTTAAGTTACATGCGGAAAGCCAAATTGAAAATCATAATATTCAACCAATAGCGCCTGATGAGTACCTTGAAAAGATTTTTCAAATACCGTTTCAGTTAAAAGAATCTTCCAAGGAAGCGGTTGATAAAATGATCGAATCACTTCTTTCTAAAGATGTTATTCAGATAGAGTCCGATAAAAAGGATGATATTCAAAGTAATGGTGAACAAAACACTACTGAAGTAGAAACAAATTCTACTAAAGGTGATGAAACCCCTACAGTAGTATTACCTATAGTTGACGTTGGCCCGGAAGATTTAAAAATAACAAAAGATGAATTAAACTACATTAAAGATTTGTCTTATTTAATTGGTTCTTCACCTAGAACAATAAAGCGATATATTAACCTTTATAGATTAATCAAGGCTCACGAAGGCTTAGGTCAGGACAAACCGGAAAAGGAAATAATTTGCACTCTTTTTATCTTAGCTATAAATATTGGACAACACAAAGTATACAGTAATTTATTTTTTGATAATGTCATTTTAAATCCAACAAAAAAACTTAAAGAAATATTTATAATATTTAAGGAGGATGAATACGCTTCTTTTTATAATTCACTCACAACGAAAAGTGATTTAATGATTAAGATATCGGAATATCAGTGTGTAGATATATTAAAGCATTATAGATTTGTTAAGCGCTTTTCATTTAATGCAACTAAAGAAATAATTAAAACATTTGCGATTTAAAAATTAATACAGAGAACACCCTTGAAAAATGAGCTATAAACTAAAAACACTAATCGTTTTTGATACCAATTCCCTGCGGAGTACCGATGCGGGTGAAGTGGCATATAGCTTTTTTGCTTTTGGTAGACCATTTCATGTGGTTGAAGAATTTATAATTGAAAACAAATTAACGGATGATATTCATATTGCCATACCAACATGGGCAATAGAAGAATTGAAAGACCAAAAACAACGCCAATACAAAACCGACATTATTGAATTTGAGAAATTAGCTAAACGTCTTTCAGGATTACCGCACATCGGAGAAATTGTTTTGCCGGAAATAGAATTTGATTGCGCTACCTATGTCGGAATTAAAGCTACTGAATACCTAGCAACAAAATCAATCAGGTTGTTGGAGATTAAACAAGAGATTGCTGATGCTGTTTTGCGAAGTATGATGGTAAGAGTAATGAAAGATGAAAACAAGAAAGCACCATTTGCACATTCAGGAAAATATAAAGATGCAGGTTTTAAAGACAATGTGGTTTGGGAAAGCCTCATGAACTTTGAAGAAGTGGCGAATTACGACAAAATTATTTTTTTAAGTAAAGATGGGGATTACAAAAATTGCGAAGCAGAATTTAAAGATAAGTGGCTAAAACATATTTCCATTTTAAAAGATGAAAACAATGTATTGGTTGATATAAAAAAAGACTACGGCAATTATATCGCTGAACGTATTATACACGACTTTGCACAAACTGAATATTTCAGGACTTATTTAAATGACGAACTTAAAGTAAAAACTTCAATCGTTGTCGAGGATAAAGAATACGCTATTGAAAATTTTTCAATTGTAGACATTTGCGTAAATGTGGATCGCTTACCGCCAAATGAAGAAGACGTAGAAAACATTGTTGTTTCTTCTGCAATTAAAGTCTTTTATTCCTTGGATGAGGAAAAGAAAGAAGAATTAGTTCAGGGTTTAACCGTCTTATTGGATGATGAAACAAAAGAGATACAGCCACCTACGGAATATAATATTGAACTAAAATGAGCAAACGAACAACATATTTATTAGGAGAAATTTGTGACGATGTGGCAATGGGACCATTTGGGTCAAATCTTAAAGTTGACAATTTTATTAGCGAAGGTGTACCTGTAATAAGAGGGATGAATTTACATGAAGGTGGATTTAATAAAAAAAACTTTGCTTTTGTTTCGGAAGAAAAGGCGAATTCACTTAAAAGATGTTTAGCTTATCCTGATGATCTAGTATTTACTCATAGAGGAACGCTAGGTCAAGTAGGTATTATTCCACGAATAGGTTTTGAGAAATATCTAGTTTCCCAGAGCCAAATGCGATTGTCTGTAAATAAAAAATACCTTGACCCAAAATACCTTTATTATTTTTTCAAAAGTAGTTTAGGGCAAAAAGAATTGTTGAAAAATTCGTCACAGGTTGGTGTTCCGGCAATTGCCAACCCAACAAAGTCTTTAAAAGAAGTAGAAATTACTATTCCAAGTATTGCTATTCAAAGGGAGGTCTCTTCCATACTTTCGTCATTAGATAGCAAAATAGATTTAATTATTCAAATGAATAAGACCCTAGAAACTATGGGATCAACTCTTTTCAAAGAATGGTTTGTGAATTTTAATTTTGCCGGTTCTGATGGTAAGTTAATTAAAGGGCTACCCTTAGGATGGAAAAAAGGAAGGTTAGGAGAAGAATTTAATATAGTGATGGGGCAATCCCCTCCTGGAGAATCTTACAATGAAATAGGTCAAGGAACTGTTTTCTATCAAGGGCGAACAGATTTTGGATTTAGATTCCCTGAAAATAGAATATATACTACTGCCCCAAATAGAATGGCAGAAAAGCTTGACACATTAGTTTGCGTTAGAGCTCCAGTTGGTGACTTAAATATGGCTATTGAAAGATGCTGTATTGGTCGTGGTTTATCAGCAGTAAGGCATAATTCAGGTGCCTACTCTTATACCTTCTATTCAATGAAAAATATCGAAAATATTTTTAAAGGTTTTGAAAGTGAGGGTACAATATTTGGTTCAATTAACAAGACTAATTTTGAAAATATCGAAACTATTATACCGGAAAAAAGAGTCATTCAAAAGTTTGAAAAATTAGTGAACTCAATAGATGAAAAAATATTGAATAATTCTTTTGAACTACAATATTTGACTCAAATAAAAAATAGCTTACTCCCTCAACTAATGAATGGAAAAATTGAAGTGAAAGCATGAATAGCATAAGCGAAAACGAAATAGAAGAAATTGCAATTAGCTATCTAAAAAATATGGGTTATACCTATGTTTTAGGAACTGATATTTCGCCTGATGGTGAACATCCGGAACGACAATACAATGAAGTGGTATTAGTTACTCGCTTAAGGGATGCTATTGATAAATTAAACCCAAGCATTACGCAGGATGCAAAAGAAGATGCATTAAAAAAAGTACTGCGTGCGGATAGTCCGGTCGCACTAATCAATAATGAAAACTTTCATAAATATTTAACTGAAGGTATTGATGTTGAAGTTAGAACTGTGGATGGCATTCGTGGTGAAAAAGTTTATATAGTAGATTTTAATAATCCGGAGCAAAACGAGTTTTTAGCAATTAATCAATTTACAATTATTGAGGGTAATCAAAACAAGCGCCCCGATATTATTTTATTTATTAATGGTTTGCCATTAGTAGTTGTTGAATTAAAAAATGCTACAGATGAAAATGCTACGGTAAAAAATGCTTTCAGCCAATTACAAACATACAAACAAGCTATTCCATCATTATTCACTTACAACGAATTATTAATTGTTAGCGATGGCTGGGATGCTTTGTGTGGAACAGTTACAAGCGATTGGGGAAGATTTATGAGTTGGAAAACGAAAGACGGAAAAACAACAGCCGATACTTTGCAACCACAAATGGAAGTAATGTTTAATGGCATGTTGAACAAACAAACGCTGTTAGATTTGATTCATCATTTTATTGTATTTGAAAAAAGTAAAGATAAAACATTAAAAAAAGTTGCTGCATATCATCAATATTATGCAGTAAATAAAGCTGTAACAACTACTGAAATAGCAACAGCCGAAACAGGAGATCGTAGGGCAGGAGTTGTTTGGCATACACAAGGAAGCGGAAAAAGTTTAAGCATGGTGTTTTACACCGGAAAATTGGTACTTGCTTTAGATAATCCAACTATTGTTGTTTTAACAGACCGTAATGATCTCGATGATCAACTATATGAAACATTTAGTAATTGCCAACAGCTTTTACGCCAAGAGCCTCAACAAGCCGAAAACAGGAATCATTTAAGAACATTATTGAAAGTAGCTTCGGGTGGAATTGTTTTTACAACCATTCAGAAATTTATGCCTATCGAAGCTGATATTGTTCAGCCGGAGAATACCGTTAAAGAGCCTCAAGAACAATACATCGGTGCAGATATAAAGGCACTTAGCGAACGTAAAAACATTATTGTGATTGCCGATGAAGCTCACCGAAGTCAATATGATTTTTTAGATGGTTTTGCAAAACATTTGCGAGATGCTTTACCACACGCTTCATTTATTGGTTTCACGGGAACACCAATAGAAAGCAATGACCGGAATACACAAGCTGTTTTCGGAAATTACGTTGACATTTATGATATTCAACAAGCGGTAAACGATAGAGCAACTGTTCCTATTTTTTATGAAAGTCGTTTAGCGAAAGTTCATTTTGAAGAAAATGAAAAAGTAAAATTGGATGATCAGTTTGAAGAACTCACCGAAGGAGAAGAATTAACTAATCGTCAGCAGTTAAGAGCAAAGTGGACGAGATTAGAAGCAATCGTTGGCAATCCAAATCGTATTAAAAAAATTGCTGAAGATTTAGTTTATCATTTTGAACAGCGCAATTCTGTATTAGATGGCAAGGCTATGATTGTGTGTATGAGCCGAAGAATTTGTGTGGAATTGTATGAAGAAATTATTAAAATAAGACCGCTTTGGCATTCGGATGAAGACAATGAAGGAACGATTAAAGTAGTAATGACAGGCTCTTCAAGTGATGCCTTACATATGCAACCGCATATTAGAAATAAGCAAAGAAGAAAAGCAATTGGTGAGCGGTTAAAAAATCCTGCCGACAGTTTAAAATTAGTTATTGTTCGTGATATGTGGTTAACCGGATTTGATGCTCCTTGTTTACATACCTTATATGTGGACAAACCAATGAGAGGACATAGTTTAATGCAAGCAATTGCAAGAGTAAATCGTGTTTTTACTGAAGGTAAATCCGGAGGTCTAGTTGTAGATTATTTAGGCATAGCGCAAGAACTTAAACATGCTTTAGCGGAATACACTGCAAGTGGCGGAGAAGGAAAGCCAACACTTGATCAAGAGTTAGCCGTAGCCAAGATGTTAGAATTTTACGAGGCTATTGATTATCAATTAAGACATTTTGATTGGAAAAAATTCTTTTCTCTTTCACCGGAAGACAAACTAAAATATATTCCATTAATTGTAGATTATATTTTTAGTCAGGAAAACGGAGAACAAAGTTTTGTTGAGAACACCAAAAACTTATTAAAAGCGTTTGCTATTTCAGTTCCTCACGAAAAAGCAATTGCTATTCGTGATAATGTCGCTCTATTTCAAGCCATCAAAGCTCGCTTGGTGAAAATATCCGACCGTAATGAGGGAGGGAAAAGTGATGAGGATATGGAAACCGCTATTAAACAAATTATTTCAGAGGCTATTACAGCAGAAAATGTAATTGATGTGTTTGATGCTGCCGGAATTAAAAAACCAAGCATTGAAATATTAGATGAGCGCTTTTTGGAAGAATTGAAAAATATGCCACAGAAAAATTTGGCTGTTGAATTATTGAAAAAATTACTTAAAGACGAAATAAAAAAGAGAACAAAAATAAATTTAGTTGAAAGTAAAAAATTCTCTGAAATGCTAGAAGATGCCATTAAACGCTATCATAATGGCATGATTGATACTGTGGAATTTTTGGAAAAAGTTTTAATCCCATTCGCTGCACAAATAAAAGCATCAGATAAAAAGGGAGAAAAACTAGGGCTTGATTTCAGAGAATACGCTTTTTATACCGCTTTAGAAGTAAACAATAGTGCTGTTTCGGTTTTAGGTGATGAGACGTTAAAGCATATTGCACAAGAACTTTTACAATCGGTAAGAAATAGTGCAACTATTGACTGGACGATAAAAGAAAGCGTGCAATCTGCACTCAGAAGAAATATACGGAGGATTTTACGCTTACACGGATATCCACCCGATTTACAAGAGAAAGCTGTAGAAACAGTAATTACACAAGCAAAAATGCTTGCTGATAATTTATTAAATGGAGATAAAGAATAGATGGCAACTAAAAAAGAAAAAGCTAAAGAAATTAGTATAGGTTTAAATTGCTATACAATTAAGTTCCGAAAATTCGGGGACAAAGAAAAACACATTCCATACAAGGAGGTTTTTCCAAAACTTGATTTTAAAACTTTGGCAGCGGAATTCATTAAATCCATCGATACAAAGGCATATACAAATATTGAGCAAAATAGAATACTTTACTTAGAAAAATTATCATCAGCGAAACCTAACAGAGTATGTGGTATAATAAGAAAGGGGCATAGTGGACAAGAAACGTATGTTGATGAAATGAAGGGGGCGAAAGCAAATACTGTTATGACGATTAAAAGAGATCAATATAATACAATACCTTTTTTCTTTTTATTGTCATTACCGAATCCTGAATCTATTTCAATCTTCTTTTTAGCTCAAAGCTATAAGCAATACGGTTTCAAAGAGGTTTTTGAAGAGGCTTTCAAACAGTTTATCAGGACTAAATTACCTGATGATTTAATGTGCGAATTTGGAACTTTATCTGTTCCTTCTCTATTCAATAAATTATTGGATCAAGGAAAAATAAGAAAACTTCGTTTCAAAAAACATTCGCTTGGATCAAATATGGAAAACCTCTTAGATAAAGATTTAGATGATACCGATAAAACACAATACGAAGTTGAACTGTCGGTAAAGGCAAAGAAGAAAGGATTTATGGGGCTAAAAAAGAAAATAAAAGCGTTAGATGCGGATAGCACTCCATTTATTGAATTATTGAAAGTGGATGGCTTTGATTATGACGAAGCGTATGCTGACGTTTCAATTAGCGGCAGAAAAAGATCTCTAAATTTATCAAACCCGACCGATTTTGCTGCATCTTATGATATAACGGATAAGGCAGGCGTAAATAAAACAACTAATCACCCTGATTTTGTGAAAGTAGAAAAAGAAGCTATTGATATTTTAGAGAACGATATTATTACAAGCGTTAAATGAAATTAATCGACAGAATAAATATTTATCGAATATTCGTAAAGCATTTTGAAACTCTTTACGATTACGGGAAATTTAAGGTTTCCGGTAAAAAAGTGATGCCTTGGAGTGATCGAATAGTTTTTTTGTTTCTGCCAGTAATAATTGCGGTTTCCTTATTCCTTATTGGCATTAGAATAACTGAAGATTATATAAACATCCTAATAACTTCATTGTCCATTTTTGTAGGTTTATTATTTAGCTTGCTCACACTAATTTTTGATCTCGGTAAAAAAGAAAAGGAGCGCAAGCAAGAATTGGGATCAAAATATCAAGAAGATTATAAATACATTTTGATTAAAGAGCTATTTATAAATATCTCCTTTTCAATTGCACTTTCAATCATTTCCATTCTATTTTTATTAAGCACGCAATTCCATCCCGCATTAATTATTAATTTTCTAAAACAATATTCTTGTTTCAATTATTTAAGGGTGGGGTATCTAGCCACCACTACCATTATTTCCTTTACCCTGATTGTCGAGTTTGCGCTTTTGCTACTTATGATTTTAAAACGCTTCTTTTTAATTTATTTAAATCAATTTGAAGAGGAGTAGAAGAAGTTTTGAATCTTTAGGCATAAATCTCACCACAAAACCGTGATAAAATATAATTCCTGAACAAACAATACTAGGATAATAGCTAGGACACTTTGTCCTAGTATGTAGTTTGTTTTAATCACCCCCCAAGTACCCCCCAAGTACCCCTCAAGTCTTCCCGGAATAATCCCCCGAAAATCCCCGAAAAATTCCGCAAGAAACAGAAAGAAATTTAATGCTCCCAAGATCGCCCCCATATCTCCCCGGAATAATCCCGGAGTATTTTCATGCAAAAAAAGGGCTGAAAACTACATCGTTTTCAACCCTATGCTCTCCTTCTCACATTCTACGCACCAATCTGTTTCACATCATCCACTACCGAGAGCCTTTAATCCTTAAGCATGCTGGGAAGTAACTTCAATGGAAAAGTATTTTCTCCACACTGTATATACTAAAGGAGCAAACATTTTTAAATCACTTTTAGCAACGGCGTTTTCTTTTGCCCTAAGAATTTGCCAACGAAAATTTCTAAGATATACGTTTGCCCTTTCGGAAAACACTTCCGATGGAATAGAACGGTAGTATTCGCTTATACAACATTTAATAAAATCTCTCTCCTCTTCGCTCAATACTTGATCCTTCCAATACATCTTACACATAAAGTCCCAAGACTGATCTGATAAATTTTTTACAGCTTCAGGGTGTATCCTGATTTTTGTTTCTTGTTGCTTTTCCATTTTTAAATGATTTGCTTGGACAAAAGTATAGTGAGCGAATAATCTCATTTCCAGTTTGAGCTACTTAGCGCAGAATTATGTATGATTTAGCAGGTTTCTGCTTGTTTCTTCTTTATTTTTTTGATTTAATAAAGATGCTTTTTCAAGCAGAAACTTACAGAAAGTTGCAATAAATAACTTTGTTCTTCACTTTTTGTACGCAACCCGAAACGTATAGCAAAACAATTTTGAATTTTGCCGTTCAAATTATAAAAACAATAAAACATGAACGAAATAAAAGGAATAGAAGTTAGACCTTACATGGTAAACGAGTTAAGTACATTATATTCAATTAGCGAACCTACTATGAGAAATTGGATACAATCCATTAATGATAAAATTGGCGAGAGAGTTGGTCGGTATTATAATGTAAGGCAGGTAAAAGAAATGTTCGACAATTTTGGAGTCCCATTTGTTATTGAATTTTCAGACACAGATCCTCTGAATTTTTAACAGATCTTCAAAAAGAAGCATTTGGCAATAGTTTAAACTGTTGCCAAATGCTTTAAATCAAATTAATTCAAGAAAATTGTATCAGGCAAGCCGAGTTTTTCAAAAATTAGTTTGATTTGTTTGGGTGTGAAATACCTTCCGTTCTTCTTTCCGATATCCTTCTGAAAAGGATTTAACCAAGTTTTGAATGTTCTTTCACTTACATCGTACAATCCAGCCATTTCCCCTAGGGAATATGCCTTCAGCTGAATTTTTGTTGGCATAGTTTCATTTTGTTTCATATGTTTTTTTTGATTTAAGGCGCAAAATTCGAGCGAATATTCAAGTTTATCAACTTGGTTAAATTCCCCCGGAGTGCCCCCGTAATCCCCCCGGAGTATTTCACGGTAATCCCCGATAAAATTCAGCCTTTCCGTGCTCATCCCGGAATCCCCCCCGATTCCCCCCGGATTATCCCCGAATAATCCCTATATCTATTCTGCTTAAGCTTGTTAGAATTGATGACAATATGAACTGATAATTACTCTAATTTTGTCTTATGGATAAAGAAAAACTAAAAAAAGCATTTGTTGACTTGGAGGGTTTAAATATAAATGATGAGCTTGTTTATGAAAGAGCATTTATGATATTTAATTCAATAGGCCATCTTCCTGTTTTTATAAGCCATATACCGGCAGGAAAATTCATTTTCAGAACCCGTACTCACGAAACACCTGATTTATTTAAAACTATACCGGACATAAGCATTACTCCTAGAAATTATGTACGTGAATTTGCGAGGTGTAATCGACCTTATCAATCAATATTTTATTGTTCTGAAAATCGGCCTACATCATTTATGGAACTTCTGGAATATTGGGCTGCTACAAAAAAATTTGGTGATAAATTATGGATCACTATCGGTAGGTGGCAGGTGTTGAATGATTTAAACCTTATTATGGTTACCTCTCCGGATAAAAGCAAAAGGGTGTCTGAATTTGACAAATTTCATGGTGATGGATATGATCTTCATCTAAAGGATAGAAGTGATGAGGAGAAAGAGTTTTCAGCCATTTTCTTTGAGTACATGTTTGAGAAATTTCGTAAGCCAGCAAAAAATGATCTAAAAACGTATGTTATTACGACTGCTTATTCGAATTTAGCTCTGCTTCAAGCAAAAGATCTCGCGGATGGAATTACTTATCCAAGTGTTCCCTTTGGCGGGCAAGGAACTAACATGGCTGTCAAAGAATCTTACCTGCCTAATTTAAAGTTAACACATGCTATGTGGACAGAATTTGAAATCACTCCTACAGAGGAGGGTAAGCATAATTTTACGGAATCGAAAAGTATACTTACTGAAAAAATAAATTATAATTCTCAAACAATAGAATGGTAGGTAAGTAGCGGAAAATTCGGCCTTTCCCTGCTCATCCTGGAATCTACCCCGATTCCCCCCGGATAATCCCCGAATAAACCCGGAGTAAATTCAAAGCCCAACAATGCCCAAACGTGCCGAACCAAGGCAGAATGCCGAGGCTTATGCCCTTGACCGCAGTATTTATTGGAATCAGGAAAGAAGGCGGGAAAAGGCAAAAAAGAAAGGGGCAAAAATTGCCCCCCTCCGATATTGTTTTATAATCAAATATTTGTTCCTTTACTGCGAAAAATAATTTTGTGGTTTCAAGCGGAAAAGGTTCTTTAAATTTTGATTATTTAGCCTCGATGTTTTCGGTAGATTTTATGCGTTCCCATAATTCCGGTTCGTGCTCTAAAACTCCCATAAAGTCGAGAATAAGCTCTAAATGTTCGTTAAATTTGTTAGCAGTTTCTCCGCTTGGCGCCACACTAACAAATACAAGCCTTTCAGAAACCCTGAAAGGTTTTTTTATTTCAGGTTGGGTATAAATCATTAAATTCGCAGCCTCTTTATACGTTGAAACAATTCCAATCTAAAATACAAGTCGTTGCCCAGGTTATCATGGTTTTGCTAATGCTGGTAAGTGCATGCAAACCACCAGTTAGTTTACCATCCGTATTTACTTATGCTGTAGTTTCTATCTCACGCAACTCGGCAGTTAGTGGGGGTAGTGTTACCAATGCGGGCAACGGAACCATAAAGGCTTATGGCGTTTGCTATAGCAGTAATAGTAATCCGCCAACTTTGTTTAATAGTGTAACGGTTGATGGTTCAGGCACAAACAGTTTTACTAGTAATCTTACCGGACTTAACGACAGTACTGTTTATTATGCCTGTGCCTATGCTACTAATGAATCAGGTACATCTTATGGTGCAACCATACGATTTACTACATTAGGTTTTAGCATACGTGAAGCAAGTGGCACAAGTAGTAATTTATTTGGTATTTATTTTACAGATGTCAACAATGGCTGGGCAGTTGGTAACGGAAGTATTTTGCGGACAGTAAATGGTGGTATTAATTGGGTAAAGAAATCTAATCCTGTAAGTAGTCAATTAAACGATGTTTTTTTTACAAGTGTTACCAATGGTTGTGCTGTAGGCTATAACGGTGCTATTTTAACAACAAGTGATAGCGGCGATAATTGGGTGCAACAAACCAGCGGCGTTTCAGGTACAACTTTAACGGGAGTTTGGTTTACCAATGCGCCTAATGGTTTTGCGGTAGGTGCAGGCGGAATGATTTTAACTACAACTACTAACGGTTCTAGTTGGACCCCTCAAAACAGTGGTACAACAAACCAATTAAATGATGTTTACTTTACCGATGCGACCCATGGCTGGGCAGTAGGTTCGGGCGGCACTATTTTAACCACAAGCAATGGTGGTGGTGTATGGACTTCCAAAACGGTTACGACTAATAACTTATATGGCGTTTATTTTATTAATTCTACTACAGGTTGGGCAGTAGGCGATAATGGTACCATTTTAACTACAAATGATGGTAATACGTGGACTGCTCAAAGCAGTGGTACAACCAACTTTTTACGTAGTGTTTATTTTACCAATAGTACAAATGGTTATGCGGTAGGTGGTAATGGGATTATTTTAACTACAAATGATGCCGGAGCCACATGGGTGGCGCAAACTAATGGCACGACTAAGGACTTGCATAGTCTTGGGTATACTTCTCAAACCGTTTATGCAGCAGGTAATGGGGGAGCTATTTTGCAGTTGCAATAAAGCAATTTCCTAATTTCATCCAATCTGCAATAAAGTCTTGCAACTGATAAAAATCAGGTCAAATAGACGTTTAAATCAGTTCTTGGTGCGCCAATATTTCTGTATTTTGGCTTTGGAATTTAATTTGCCAAGCTTGGCACTTAACTAAAAACAATATGTATGAACTTTAATAACTTTACCATAAAATCTCAGGAAGCCGTTCAGGAAGCTGTAACATTGGCTACCATAAACGGGCAACAAGCCATTGAGAACGGACATATTTTAAAATCTATCCTACAGGTAGATGAAAGTGTTACGCCTTTTATCCTAAAAAAACTGGGTATTAATGAGCAGGTGTTTTCCAAAACATTAGATAGCATTGTAAACTCGTATCCCAAAGTAAGCGGCGGGCAACCTTACCTGTCAAACAACGCCAACCAAACCATTGCTAAAGCCACAGGCTATTTAAAAGAATTTAAAGATGAGTTTGTTTCTATTGAGCATTTGCTGTTGGGTATTTTAGCCAGTGGCGATAGTGTTTCTAAAATGATGAAAGACTTGGGTATTACCGAGAAAGATTTGAAAGCGGTAATTGTTGAGCTTCGTAAAGGAGAACGAGTTACCAGTCAGAGTCAGGAAGAAACCTATAACTCCTTAAACAAATTTGCTATCAACTTAAACGAGCAGGCACGTAAAGGCAAACTCGACCCGGTTATTGGCAGAGATGAAGAAATACGCAGAGTGTTGCAAATACTTTCGCGCAGAACGAAGAACAATCCTATTTTGGTTGGTGAGCCCGGTGTAGGTAAAACAGCTATTGCTGAAGGTTTGGCGCATCGTATTAATGATGGCGATGTACCCGAGAATTTAAAAAGCAAACAAATTTATTCTTTAGATATGGGCTCGCTTATTGCAGGCGCCAAATTTAAAGGTGAGTTTGAAGAGCGTTTAAAAGCGGTGGTGAAAGAAGTTATTTCTGCCAACGGAGATATTATTTTATTTATTGATGAGATACATACCCTTATTGGTGCGGGTGCTAGTGGCGAGGGTGCAATGGATGCAGCTAATATTTTAAAACCTGCCTTAGCTCGCGGAGAGCTTAGAGCTATTGGCGCAACGACTTTAAATGAATATCAAAAATATATTGAGAAAGATAAAGCCCTTGAACGTCGCTTCCAGAAGGTATTGGTAGATGAGCCTTCGGCAGAAGATGCCATTTCCATTCTACGCGGTATTAAAGAAAAATACGAAGCGCATCATAAGGTGCGTATTAAAGATGAAGCTATTATTGCTGCGGTAGAGTTATCTCAGCGTTATATTTCCGACAGGTTCTTACCCGATAAAGCCATTGATTTAATTGATGAAGCCGCTTCTAAGTTGCGTATGCAGATAAATTCTAAACCTATTGAGTTGGATGCAGCCGATAGAAAGATTATGCAATTGGAAATTGAGCGCGAAGCCATGAAGCGTGAAGGTGAAAGCAAAAAAGTAGAAGAGCTTAACCGTGAATTAGCCGATTTGAATGATGAGCGTAACGCGTTAACTGCTCGTTGGCAAGGTGAAAAAGAACTGATTGAAACAGTTCAGAAATTAAAATTAGATATTGAGCAATATAAGCAAGAGGCTAATACTGCCGAGAAAAATGGTGATTACGGAAAGGTAGCGGAGATACGTTATGGTAAAATAAAAGATGCCGAAGCTAAGTTATTAGAGTTTGAAAAGAAGTTAGCCTCTGAAAAAGCAAGCGGTAGTCAGTTGGTAAAAGAAGAGGTAGATAGCGAAGATATTGCTGGTGTTATAAGTGCATGGACAGGCGTACCGGTTACTAAAATGTTGCAAAGCGATAAAGAAAAACTATTGCATTTAGAAACCGAATTACACAAACGTGTTATCGGTCAGGATGAAGCTATAGAGAGCATTGCGGACGCCGTGCGCCGTAGTCGTGCAGGTTTACAGGATGCTAAGCGTCCAATAGGTTCTTTCATTTTTTTAGGAACAACTGGCGTTGGTAAAACAGAGTTAGCTAAAGCTTTGGCAGAAATTTTATTTAATAACGAAAATGCTATGACACGAATTGATATGAGCGAATATCAGGAACGTCATGCTGTTAGCCGTTTAATTGGTGCTCCTCCGGGATATGTGGGTTATGAAGAAGGCGGACAACTAACTGAAGCCGTTCGCAGAAAACCTTATAGTGTGGTGCTTTTAGATGAGATTGAAAAAGCGCACCCCGATACCTTTAATATTTTGTTACAAGTATTGGATGACGGACGTTTAACCGATAATAAAGGACGTATGGTAAATTTTAAAAACACCATCATTATTATGACCTCCAACATTGGTTCTCATTTAATACAGGAGAATTTTGAAAAGATAACCGATGCCAACCGAGATGATGTGATTGCTAAAACAAAAACCGAGTTATTCGAGTTGCTGAAGAAAACTATCCGCCCTGAATTCTTAAACCGTATAGATGAGATTATCATGTTCGAGCCTTTGTCTCGCAAATACATGAACGATATTGTGCGTATACAATTGCAAAATGTAATAAAAAGCATGGCTGCACAGGGTATTAAAATGACTGCCAGTGAAGAAGCTATTGATTGGATTGCCCAACTTGGTTTCGATCCTCAGTTTGGTGCACGTCCAGTGAAACGGGTTATTCAAAGACAAGTGCTTAACGAATTATCTAAACAACTCTTGGTAGATAAAATTCAAAAAGATAAAGAAATTGTATTGGATATGTTCGATAAAAAGTTAGTGTTTAGAAACAAAGTAGAAGCTGCGGAAGCCCCACCTGTTAGAAAGAAAAAAGCGGAATAAATTAAACAGTAAAATGTTTTTCAATCATCTCCTTAATTAAGGAGATGGTTGTTTCAATTTCCTGCTCTGTATTATACTTTCCTAAGCTAAAACGTATAGAAGAATAACAGTCAGCTTCACTTAAACCCATTGCCTTCAAAACATGCGATGGTTGAGCTAAAGCCGATGTACAGGCAGAACCAGCCGCCACACAAAGTTTATGGTTTATTTTAGATATAAGTAATTCGGCTTTAACGCCACTGAAACAAATATTGGTAGTATTATATAAGCGGTAGCGGGTACTTCCATTAATGCGAACCCCTTCTATATCCAACAACTGATGTTCTATTTTAGCGCGCAAAGCAGATAATTTTGTGTTGTTATCCCATAGTTCACGTTGAGCAATTTCGCAGGCTTTACCAAAGCCAACAATAGCAGGCACGTTAAGTGTACCCGAGCGCAAACCATGTTCGTGGTCTCCGCCATCTATTTGTGCCTGCAAAACCACACGCGGTTTTTTTCTTCTTACATACAAAGCACCAATGCCTTTTGGGCCGTAGAACTTGTGTGCAGAAAGGCAAAGTAAATCAACACCAAGCTCGTTTACATCAATCATCATTTTTCCGGCAGCCTGTGTGGCATCGCAAAACAAAAGAGATTTATGTGCGTGTACTATTTCTGCGATTTGCTGCATGGGTTGTATAACTCCCGTTTCGTTATTAGCAAGCATTACACAAACTAAAATAGTTTTATCTGTTATGTGGTTTTTTAATTCATCTAAATCAATCAACCCTTCTGGGGATACAGGAAGATAAGTAACAACAGCCCCTCGTTTTTCAATCGAGGCACAGGTATCTATAACCGCTTTATGTTCGGTAGCGATAGTAATAATATGATTACCTTTTGTTTGATACTTTTCAAACGTACCTTTAATAGCTAGGTTGCAACTTTCGGTAGAACCAGATGTAAAAACAATTTCGCTTTCTTCACTATTAATGAACGATGCTATTTGTTTTCTGGCTTTATCAACCGCAGCCTCTGCCTGCCAACCTAAGGGATGTGTTTTGCTTGCCGCATTCCCGAAATGAGTTGTAAAGTAAGGCAACATTTCTTTTACCACCCTTTCATCAACCGGTGTAGTGGCGTTATAATCAAGGTAAATCAAATCCTGAAGCATGATGATTAGTTCATCGTTTATATTTTATTTTCACTGATTGCAATGCACTTCAAAATTACATTAATTTCGCCATCATGTTTAAGAACATTAGTAAACCTCAACTGCTTTTACACTTTATTGTTTTTATTTGGGGTTGGAGTCCTATACTTGGGAAAGCCATATCTGTACAGGCTTTTCAATTGGTCTGGTTTCGTATGCTAATGACAGTTATAACATTGCTGATTTTCTTTACTTCACAAAAGTCAGACTTAAAAGTAAGCAGAAAGAAATTCCTTATCCTCTTTTCCATTGGTGCGGTATTGGCATTTCATTGGTTTTGTTTTTATAATGCCATTAAAGTTTCTAATGTATCGGTTACGCTGGTGGCATTCTCTACCGGAACTTTATTTACCTCTATTATAGAACCCATATTTTATAAACGAAGAATAGTGTGGTATGAAATCCTTTTCGGATTGCTTATTATAGGCGCTATCTCTTTAATATTTACGGTGGAGATACATTACTATTTAGGTTTTATTTTCGGGATGCTGGCGGCCCTAACCTCTTCTTTATTTACGGTTTGGAATGGCGTGTTGGTGCGCAATACCAGTTCCGAACAAATTACCTTTTATGAATTAAGTGGGGGATTGATATGCCTTACTGCTTATCTTTTCTTTACAGGAGAATTTAGTAAAGAGTTCTTTATTATCTCTTCTGCCGATTTCTTTTTCTTGGCTATATTTTCTGTAGTAGGCACAGCTTTTCCGTTTGTGGCAAGTACCAACTTACTTAAAAAACTGAGTCCGTTTACGGTAACACTAACTGTAAATTTAGAAACCGTTTACGGAATATTTTTTGCCATTTTAATATGGCCATCAACCGAACACATGACCACTTCTTTTTATATAGGCACCTTTATTATTCTCTGCGTAATACTTGCCAATGCTATTGTAAAGGCAAGAATGAAGATGATTTTGCCCGTAAAGAGTTAAATAAGAGGTTGGTTTTATATAAAGGGAAACCTAATCATTTAACTTAAGCACAGCCATAAAGGCACTTTGCGGAATTTCTACACTACCCACTTGGCGCATACGTTTTTTACCTTCTTTTTGTTTTTCAAGTAATTTACGTTTACGCGATATATCTCCACCATAACACTTGGCAGTAACATCTTTGCGGATAGCTCGTATGGTTTCTCTGGCAATAATCTTAGCACCAATAGCAGCTTGTATAGGTATTTCAAATTGCTGACGGGGGATAAGTTCTTTTAGTTTTTCGCAGATTTTTTTACCAAACTCATGCGCATTGCTTCTGTGAATAAGGGCCGATAAAGCATCAACTTGTTCACTATTCAATAAAATATCAAGCTTCACCAAATCAGATGTGCGCATACCTGTCCGGTGATAATCAAAAGAAGCATAGCCCTTTGAGATAGATTTTAAACGGTCATAAAAATCAAATACTATCTCGCCAAGCGGTAATTCAAAAAGTAATTCCACCCTGTCTGCCGTCAAGTAGTTTTGCCCAACTATTTGTCCGCGTTTTTCAATACACAAACTCATTACTGGTCCGATAAACTCAGATTTGGTAATAATAGCCGCTTTAATATAAGGCTCTTCAATATAATCAATACGTCCGGGGTCGGGCAAATCACTTGGGTTATTAACGGTAACCACATCTCCATTAGTTAGATAGGCTATATAGGATACGTTAGGCACAGTAGTAATAACCGTCATGTTAAACTCCCGCTCTAAACGCTCTTGTACAATCTCCATGTGCAGCATGCCCAAAAACCCGCAACGAAAACCAAAGCCAAGTGCAGCAGAGCTTTCAGGTTCCCAGGTAAGAGAAGCATCATTTAACTGAAGCTTTTCCATGCTGTAACGCAGCTCTTCATAATCTTCGGTATCAACCGGATAAATGCCGGCAAATACCATAGGCTTTACATCTTCAAAGCCCTGAATACCTTCTGGGCAAGGATTCGCAACTGTAGTAATGGTATCGCCCACTTTTACTTCCCGCGCTTCTTTTATACCGGATATGATATAACCTACATCGCCTGTTTTTACAATATCTCTAGGCTCTTGCTTTAAACGCAATACACCAATTTCATCTGCATTATATTCGTTACCTGTGTTTACAAATTTTACTTTATCTCCTTTTCTTAAACAACCATTATAAATACGATAATAAGCTATAATACCACGGAAAGAGTTAAAAACAGAATCAAATATAAGAGCCTGTAAAGGAGCATTCTCATCTCCTTTAGGTGGAGGAATGCGATGAACAATTTGCTCTAAAATTTCGTGCACACCCATACCGGTTTTACCGGATGCAGCCATAATCTCCTCATGTTTGCAACCCAATAAATCCACAATCTGGTCTTTAACCATTTCAGGTTCGGCACTTGGTAAATCTATTTTATTAAGGATAGGAATAATGGTTAAATCATGTTCTAAAGCAAGATACAAATTAGAAATGGTTTGAGCCTGTATACCCTGTGCGGCATCTACAATAAGCAAAGCGCCTTCGCAGGCAGCAATAGAGCGAGAAACTTCGTAACTAAAATCAACGTGACCGGGGGTATCAATTAAGTTAAAAACGTATTTCTGTCCGTTTAATTCATAATCCATTTGTATGGCATGACTCTTAATAGTAATACCTCTTTCTTTCTCTAAGTCCATGTCATCAAGCACCTGAGCTTGCATATCGCGTTTAGAAATGGTGTTGGTATATTCCAATAACCTGTCGGCAAGTGTGGATTTCCCATGATCGATATGGGCAATAATGCAAAAATTACGAATGTGCTTCATTTCTTGAATAAGGCGGCAAATATAAGTAAAAGCTGGAGTTTACTTGATAGATTCTTTTTTGGCTTTTATACCATCAAGTACTTTTTGCTGAGCAGTAACTTCCCCTTTTTTAACTTCAATATCCTTTTTGTTTTGCTCTATCTGGTCGTTTGCCTTTTTAATTTTTTGATTATAGTTGGTAATATCATCAGCTAAGCCCCTATTATCTTTTTCTAAAGAGTTTTGTTTGCTTTGCAGGCTTGATAATGCTTTTCCGGCATCTTTAATCTGGTCATCAAGCACATCCTGAGATGTTTTCACGGCAAAATCGTGCATCATGGTTTTCAAGTAGTTAAACTGGTCTTTATGATCTGATGAACTTAAATAAGCCCCCCCTAAATCGTAAGCTGCCGTTAGCACAACTGCCTTATCTCCTTTTGCTTCATCAACTTTAGAATATACATCAACGGTATTTGCACTCATTTTTTTAAAAAGCACATTATCAAAAAAGTATTCATCTTTATTTTCGCTGGCTTTATCATACCCAAAACTTTTTAACTGACTCTTCCATTCTTTCTCAACCATGTTGATGTCGGTTACATATAGTGTTACCGATAATGAATTATGATTACCATTACTAAAACTGGCATTCCCCTCTTTTACTTTAATTTCTTGTCCGAAAACAGGTAATGATGCGATGGCAATTGCCCCTATAAGAATTTGCTTTTTCATAAAAAACAGTTTAAAATTAAAGGACTAAATGTATTAAAATTTATAGTAAACAAAAACTAATTGAATGTTTTGTTAATTAATTAGGGTTTCCTTAATGTTTTAATAACAAAAGCTTAACGTTACCTTAACATTGGCAACCTTGGTTTTCTTTACTTTTACGGGTATTGTTTTATAACGGTCATCAACATATATCTGTTTATAGAATTTATTTTCTTAACGTAGGCTTAACATTAGAGTAAACTCTAAAAACTTTCTTTGCTATATAAAAATATAACCATGGCACAAACAAAGAAAAAATCCAGACCAAGTATTTTATACTTCTGCGAATGCCTTGTGCTTCGCCTGTTTATCTTTAGTTTCTTACCTTTTAAAAAGCAATTCCATGGCTAAAAGAAGAAAGGTTGAGTTGGTGGTTTTGTCTGATGTGCATTTGGGTACCTATGGTAGTCATGCCAAAGAGCTGTTGCAATATCTGAAATCTATTAAGCCCGAAATACTGGTACTAAACGGCGATATAATTGATATATGGCAGTTTAGTAAACGTTATTGGCCAAAATCGCACATGCAGATAGTAAAACAAATTACTAAGTTGCTCGGCAAAGGCACAAAAATATATTATGTTACCGGCAATCACGACGAGTTACTAAGAAAGTTTGTGGGCTTTAAACTTGGCGGACTAAAAATAGTAAACAAAGTACTCTTAAACTTAGATGGAAAAAAAGCCTGGATATTTCATGGCGATGTGTTTGACGTAACCATGCAATACTCTAAATGGCTTACCAAACTGGGCGGACATAGCTATGATGCGCTGATTGTGCTTAACAGGGTTGTGAACTTTTTTTCAGAAAAAATGGGTTACGGTAAGATATCCTTATCTAAAAAAATAAAAAACAACGTAAAAAGCGCCGTTAAGTTTATCAATAACTTTGAAGATACAGTGGCTGATATCGGCATCTCAAATGGGTATCATTATGCTGTTTGCGGACATATACATCAGCCCGAAATTAGAGAAATGAAAACTGCCAAAGGGGAGATTATGTATCTTAATTCGGGCGATTGGGTAGAGAATTTAACTGCGCTTGAATACAATGATAAAGCCTGGTCTCTTTATAAATATCAGGAAGACCCAATTGCACAAAGCATTGCGCTGAAAGAAGACAACAACGCATACTTAACTCCCGAAGAATTATTTGATAATTTGTTAAGTGAGTTTAAGATTAATCCGGCCGTAGAATGAGGATATTATATGCCGTGCAAGCTACCGGCAATGGCCACTTGAGTAGAGCTATAGAAATAATCCCCCATCTTAAAAAACTGGGTAAGACAGATATTTTGGTTAGCGGCATTCAGGCAGATATTGAACTACCATTTGACGTGAAGTATAAGTTTAAAGGCTTAAGCTTTGTGTTTGGCAAAAAGGGTGGTATTGATTACATGAAAACGTATTTAAAAAGCAATACCTTTCGTTTAATGAAGGAGATAAGGCAACTACCTATAGATAATTACGACCTTGTCATCAATGATTTTGAACCTGTTTCGGCTTGGGCTACTCACATGAAAAAAATGCCCTGCATTGCGCTAAGTAATCAATGCGCTACTTTGTCTCCACGTGTACCTCAACCCAAAGAAAAAGACCGCGTTGGTATGTTTGTGCTAAAACACTATGCGCCTTCTACCGCTCAATACGGTTTTCAGTTTAAAAGCTTTGCACAAAACATATTCACACCCGTTATCAGAAAAGAGATACGCCAATTAGACGTTACGGATAAGGGGCATTATACCGTTTACCTACCCGCTTATGATGATGAAAGATTAATCAAAAACCTTAGTCGTTTTAAAGATGTGAAATGGGAAGTGTTTTCTAAACATAACAAAACGGCATCAAAGCATAAGAACGTGTATATACAACCTATTAATCAGGTTGCGTTTTTAAAGAGCCTTGCTTCTTGTAGTGGTACGCTTTGTGCAGCAGGCTTTGGTGCTACATCTGAAGCGCTGCATTTAAAAAAGAAACTGCTTGTGATCCCAATGAAAGCACAATATGAACAGATTTGTAACGCAACCGTATTAAAAACAATGGGCGTGCCTGTTATGAAAAGCCTTAAAAAGAAACATGCGTACCATATTGATAACTGGCTTACTAATGGAAAAGTTGTTGAAGTAAACTACCCGGATATTACCGCTGATATTTTAGAACAGATAGTGGACGATCAGGTTCATAATAAACACAGTCATACTTTTTCAGATTAATTCGAACTCCTCTTGAACCTTCACAGCAAAGATTTTGGCAAAGATTTTATTTGGGGAGTGTCTTCCTCTGCCTACCAAACAGAAGGAGCGCATGATGCCGATTTAAAAGGCTTATCTATTTGGGATGAGTTCTCGAACAAAAAGAAAAAGATAGCCCAAAACCATAATGGCAATGTAGCCTGTCATTTCTATCATCATTATTCGGATGATTTAAAACTTATGCAAAGCCTTGGCATAAAGAATTTTCGTTTCTCTATTGCATGGGCGCGCATTTTACCTAACGGACATGGGATAGTAAACCTAAAAGGTGTTGATTTTTATAATCGATTGATTAATCATTGTCTTGAATTAGGAATTACTCCTTGGATAACTTTATATCACTGGGACCTTCCGCTTGAATTAGAAAAAAAAGGCGGATGGACTAACCGCGATGTTGTAGGGTGGTTTACCGAATATGTGGCTGTTTGCATCAAGCACTTTGGTGACCGTGTTAAAAACTGGATGGTATTAAACGAACCTTTGGTTTTTACAGGTGCGGGTTATTTTTTAGGGATACACGCACCGGGAAGAAAAGGCTTGTCTAATTTCTTGGCTGCTGTACATCATGTTACGCTTTGCCAGGCAGAAGGGGGTAGGGTTATTAGAAACTTACATTCAACTGCAAACATTGGCACAACTTTTTCCTCTTCGCA
The DNA here is from genome assembly GCA_003153315.1 of Bacteroidota bacterium. Lineage (GTDB taxonomy): Bacteria > Bacteroidota > Bacteroidia > B-17B0 > Aurantibacillaceae > PALSA-968. Next base: position 35,093 of record PLYA01000036.1, on the reverse strand, counting down.
TGTGCATCCTTATACCAATAGTGAAAAAGATGTGGAAGCTGCGTGCAGAGTAGATGTTTTATTAAATCGGTTATTTATAGAACCTACGCTGGGTTTGGGATATCCTTTCAAAAAAATTCCGCTGATTAATAGGATAGAGAAATACATGAAGGCAGAAGATGAAAAACTACTTGCCTTTGATTTTGATTTTATAGGCGTACAAAATTATACCCGTGAGGTTGTTAAGCATTCAATCTTTACGCCTTTCTTTAAAGCATCCATTGTGAAAGCGGAAAAGAGAAACGTGCCGCTTACTGCCATGAACTGGGAGATTTACCCTGAAGGAATTTATCACGTTTTAAAACTGTATAACGAATACCCGGGCATAAAGAAAATATACATTACTGAAAATGGCGCTGCTTTTCATGATGAGTTGGTAAAGGGGAAAGTGAATGATATAAAGAGAATAAATTTTTATAAAGGGTATTTACAGCAGGTATTAAAAGCCAAGCAAGAAGGCGTAAAAGTAGAGGGTTATTTTAGCTGGAGCTTTACCGATAATTTTGAGTGGGCAGAAGGCTATTCTCCTCGCTTTGGATTGGTATATGTTGATTTTGAGAATCAACAACGGGTTTTAAAAGAATCAGCCCATTGGTTTAAAAACTTCTTAACCGTTCCGCACAAGGTTATTAAACCACATAGTGTTTGGTCATAGTTGATAAGAGTGGGAATAATGCGTCTAAAACTCCCCGCTTAGTTCCTTTATTTTAATAGAAGCAAACACAGCATAGTTTATCATATCCATGTAGTTGGCATCAACCCCTTCAGATATTAGGGTTTTACCCCCCATATCTTCTATTTGTTTCACCCGCAGAATCTTCATTAAAATTAAATCCGTAATGGATGATACACGCATATCGCGCCAAGCCTCGCCATAATCGTGGTTCTTGTTTTCCATTAGGCTTTTGGTTTCGTGCATGTATTTATCAAACAAAACAGAAACTTCGTTGGCAGGCAATTCCATACGGGTATCATTGCTCAGTTGGTTTTGTATAAGCGATATCACACAGTAATTAATAATCCCGATATACTCATCAGCAATATCTTCCTGTACCTTTTGCGTGCCCTTTTGTTCAATACTGCGGATGCGTTGTGCCTTAATAAAAATCTGGTCGGTAATAGAAGACGTGCGCAGCACGCGCCATGCCGTACCATAATCGTGCATCTTCTTTAAAAAAATATCTTTGCATTGTTTTATAACGATATCGTATTGCTGAGAGGTATTTTTCATACTAACTAAATGAGGGCACAAGGTACAAATTTTGCATCAGGATTTAATTTAACCGCCAACGGAAAAACCATTTCCCTTAAAACCCCTGTGGTAATGGGTATCTTAAACCTTACCCCCGATTCTTTTTATGATGGAGGTAATCTTGTTTCTGAAAAGGAACTCCTCACTAAAGCCGAGAAACATATTAAAGAAGGCGCAGCTATTATAGATGTAGGTGCTGTTTCTACCAAGCCAAATGCGGTTGAAGTTAGCGAAGCAGAAGAACTGCAACGTTTGTTACCTGCACTTAAATTACTAAGAAAGAACTTCCCTCATGTTTTTATTTCGGTAGATACCTATAGAAGTCGGGTTGCACAAGCTGCAGCAGGCGAGGGGGCAGATATTATTAATGATATATCGGGTGGCATGTTTGATGAGAATATGTTTGATGCCGTTGCCAAACTAAACCTACCTTATATACTCATGCACATACAAGGCACACCACAAACCATGCAGCAAAACCCACAGTATGCTGATGTGGTTACCGATGTGTTTAATTTCCTAACTACACAGGTAAACCAAGCCAAACAAAAAGGCATAGCCCAACTTATTATTGATGTTGGTTTTGGTTTTGGCAAAACAACCCAACATAACTATACCCTCTTAGCCAACCTCAACCGTTTTGCAGAAATGGGTTTGCCCATTTTGGCGGGTGCATCCCGAAAAGGAATGATATATAAAACCCTGCACAACACCCCGCAGCAAGCCCTTAACGGCACTACCATTATTAATACCCTAGCTTTGCTAAACGGCGCAAACATTTTGCGGGTACATGATGTGAAGGAAGCTACAGAGGCAATTAAGTTGGTAAACCAGTATTGGTTAGGTTAAGTGCTTACTTACAATTTTTTGGGCGTTCCGGCAGATTACTGCCGTCGGGCTTTCCGTTTCAAGCTTTTGCGATTACGCAAAAGGCTTTCCACTACAATCCCATAACGCAAATAATATACTTCCTTTATTCAAGACATTTTACTTTCCTGAAGTCCACAACAACTTATCTACAATTCTATTTTCACAGATTATGTTTAAGTTCTTAAGTTTACTTCTATACTCTCTGTCAATAATTGATGTTAGAGGCTTAGAATATTGTACACAGCTATTGATTATTAATCTATTTATTTGTCGGTATGCTTTAAGGTTCTTCTCATAAACTGCATATTTGTTTTCTTTTTGTTGCAATGTTTTACGTGCAAGGGTATCCATTGGAATAATTTTCCATGGATTATTTAAGAAGAGTATTTTTGAGGCTAAAGATGTCATTACTTTACCATGAGTAAAGTTTGTTATCGCCAACTTTTCTGCAAATAAGTCAACATTATCTGCATTATTGCTTTTAACCCATCTTAATGTTTCTTCGAGTAATTTATCAACTGAGCCTTGCGAAAAGTTTCTCACGACTCGAAACTCAATTAAAAAAGAATAAAATGTTCCAGTGTCTTTTTTAATATAATTGTCTGTGGAAATTTTATTCGATTTAAAGTCTTGAAACATTTGTATATAATTCAAGTCTGTATAATAAGTAGATAAAAAATTTCCAATTGTTTGTACTTGTTCTTTTGTCATTTGCTAAAGCTAAAAGCAAATGTAATCAATCCCCTTCAATACAGCGCGCTGCCGCGACCAAACGCGGAGCAGTTTAGCTAGTGCGCGGCAGATCGTTTGGTCTTGACTTTTTGTTTCTTTTTCGTCAAGGAAAAAGAAAGTAGTAAAACAAATAATGTACCCTTTCTAATAAAGTCAACACTTTACTTACAGGCACGATGCCTTTATTTAAAAGAATGATGCCGACGTTTACAGGCATAACGCCGTTACTTACAGACATGAGTTTATTACTTAAAGGCATGATGCCGGTGTTAAAAAAAATAGGTTTATTAGCTAAAGGCATAACAGCACTCTCTAATAAAATGAGTTTTTTAGTTAAAAGCACGATGCAGATAGTTAAAAGCATCGTTCTAACGAGTGTAATTTCCACTTTATTTGATAAAAGACTCAATCCCGACACTATTTTTATCGTGCCGTCGTCGTTGGGCATCATACTCATCACGTTCGGCATCGTGCTGAACGAGATCGGCATCGTTCTCAACAAGGTGGGCATCGTGCCGAACAAGAAAAGTATCGTGCTGAACGAGATCGGCATCGTGCCGAACGAGACGGGCATCATGCCGAACAAGAAGGGGGCGATGCTAAACGAGATAGTTTTGCCGCTTATCTATCCTAATTTGCTTAATCTACAGCAAGGCGGTTAGTAATTTGTTATCATTTGGTTAGTAAGCTAATCGAACTATGTTTTATTTTTGAGTTTCATGGACGAAGCACCCGAGAAGTTATTTTACTCCATTACCGAAGTAGCCGATCAATTTAAGGTAAATGCTTCCCTCATTCGTTTTTGGGAGAAAGAGTTTGAGTTTTTAAAACCCCGCAAAACAGCCAAAGGCAACCGCACCTACACCAAAAAGGATATTGAAAACATTAGGTTGGTATATCATTTGGTAAAAGAAAAAGGCTTTACCCTGCAAGGTGCTAAAGATAAACTGTTGGAAAAACCCAAGCGAGAATCGAAAGAGACCAAGCCTGAATTAACCAAAAATGCAGAGGTTATTAAGAACCTAAACAACCTGAAATCGTTTTTGCAGGAGTTGAAAAGTCAGCTTTAGTTATCAGAGTTGTATGTTGTCTCCTGTATGCTATACCCAGACTGGATACAAAATACAAGGTACAATAGACGGCATTTAACAGCTTGTATTATTCCTAAATACTGTATATTTGTCCGTCTTACAAAAAAGCAAATAACATGGCACAGCATGAGTTAGTAATGCCTAAAATGGGTGAAAGTGTTGCCGAGGCAACCATTATTAAATGGGTAAAAAACGAAGGTGATAAAATTAAAATTGATGAAACAGTTTTAGAGATAGCTACCGATAAAGTAGACAGTGAAATTCCCTCTTCGTTTGAAGGTGTTTTGGTTAAAAAACTTTTTAAAGAAGGCGATGTGGTGCAGGTGGGTACGGTTATTGCGCTTATTTCTTCGGATGCTAATGCTGCGGTAAGTGCACCACAAACACAGGCACCTGCTGCACAAGTTGCAGCTAATAATACACAAGTTGCTGCTCCGGTAAAAGAGGCAGCGCATGTGCAACATCAGGATTTTTCTCAGTCAAATAAATTTTTCTCTCCTTTGGTAAAGAGTATTGCTAAAGAAGAAGGCATCACAGTACAAGAGCTAGAAAAGATTGCCGGTAGTGGAAAAGACGGGCGAGTTACCAAAACAGATATATTATCCTACATACCTAATCGCGGCTCTCAACAGGTAACTGTTGTGGAAGAACGTATTGAGAAACCTGCTGCTAAACCAAGCGGCAATGGCAACGGGCAAAGTGCAGTAGTCATCAATAAACCTGCTGTATCACTAATGGCAGGTGATGAAATTATTGAAATGGACAGGATGCGGAAGCTTATTGCCGACCATATGGTAATGAGTAAGCATGTATCTCCGCACGTTACTTCGTTTGTAGAAGCTGATGTAACTAACATGGTGCTATGGAGAGATAAAATTAAGTCTGCTTTTGAAAAACGTGAAGGAGAAAAAATGACGTTCACCCCTCTGTTTGTAGAAGCTGTTGCAAAAGCCATTAAAGATTACCCTATGGTAAACGTTTCGGTAGATGGAACAAACATCATCAAACGTAAAAACATTAATATAGGCATGGCTGCGGCTTTGCCAAGTGGTAACCTTATTGTACCGGTTATTAAAAATGCAGATGAGAAGAACTTAGTTGGTTTAACCAAAAATGTAAATGATTTGGCTAACCGTGCACGTGCCAACAAACTATCTCCTGATGATATACAAGGCGGTACGTTTACTTTAACTAATGTGGGTGGTTTTGGAAACGTAATGGGTACACCCATCATCAATCAACCGCAGGTTGCTATTTTAGCTACAGGCACTATTAAAAAGAAACCTGCTGTTATCGAAACTCCTCAAGGCGATATGATTGCCATCAGGCATATGATGTTCCTTTCTTTATCTTATGACCATCGTGTAGTAGATGGTTCTTTGGGGGGTAGTTTCCTTCGCAGGGTTGCCGATTATATGGAAAACTTCGATATTAATCGACCTTTTTAAAGTATTTGTCGCTTAAAATCTGAATTTATTACATTTGCATTCTAAAAATTAAAAAACAAAATGAAGAAAATAGTTGCTTCTTTTTTATTCCTTACCATCAACCTTTCATTACTTGCTCAAACATTTGCACCCATTGATAAAGGCTCTTACAAAAAGAACTTTACAGAAGGAAATCTTAATGAAGGAGACTTAGAATACAGTATCGCATTAAAATACTATTTATATGCCTATAAATATGATTCTACTAACGCCAATATTAATTTTAAAATAGGGTTCTGCTATTTAAACAATGCTACCCAAAAACACTTGGCAGAGAAATATTTAGAAAAAGCTGTGGTAAATGTTGCTAAACGCTATAACGCAGATGACCCCGGCTTTAAGAAAGCACCTATTCAGGCTTATTTTTATTTGGGTGAGTCGTATCATTTTGATGGAAAATTAGATGAGGCTTCAAAAATGTATGCTACTTATGAATCTTTTATAAGCCCAAAGGATAAAGATGAACATACTACTATACAACATTTTAAAAAGCAGGTTCAGAATGCTAAGCAAATTTTAGCTGCACCTCTTAACGTAACTATAAAAAACTTAGGAGATAGTATAAATAGCGAATACCCTGAATACTCTCCGGTAATAACTGCTGATGAGCAGGTACTTTATTACACTACCCGCAGGCCCACTACCATGGGAGGAGATAAGGCACCGGATGGCATGTATTATGAAGATATTGTGGTTTCTTATAAAGACGCTAATGGCATTTGGAGCAGACCGGTATCAATAAGTCCGTTCATTAATACGGGAGGACATGAGGCAACGGTGAGTCTTACACCCGATGGGCAGACGCTTATTATTTATCGTGGTGATGTTGGAAACGGAGATTTATTTTTCTCTTCTTTTGATGGGAAGGATTGGACCATTCCACAAAAATATGGCTCAAACATCAATACGGAATATTGGGAAACACATGCTTGTCTTTCAAGAGACGGGCAGACGCTTTATTTTGTTAGCGACAGGCCAGGCGGACTTGGAGGAAGGGATGTTTATCGTTGCGTAAAATTACCAAACGGACAATGGAGTTTGGCCCAAAATGTGGGCCCACCTATCAATACGCCGTATGATGAAGATGGTCCGTTTTTAGGGGCAGATGGAGTAACTTTTTATTTTGCTTCTAAAGGAGATAAATCTATGGGAGGCTTTGATATTATGTTTTCTATTATTGATGAAAACGGAAAGTTTTCCGACCCTTTTAATATGGGTTCTCCTATTAATACGACGGATGATGATGCGTTTTATGTCGCCACACCTGATAACAAACGTTTCTATCTTTCATCAGCACATGAATATGTGAACAACGGCGATTTGCATGACAAGAGCTTTGGAGATAAAGATATTTATGTAGGTAGTGTTGATCTAATAAAAGAAAACCCATTGGCTTTATTCCGAGGAAGATTTGTCCCCGGGCCATGTGATAGCTTACCTGATGATTTATCGGTTCTTGTTACGTCAGTTGGCACCGGAGAAATTGTGGGAACATATCGTCCTAATCGCCGCACAGGTACATTCAGCATCATCATCCCTCCGGGAAGTAAATATAATTTTTCTTATCAACAGAATGGGCAAGAACTATCTAACGAAGAAGTATTTGTGCCTGCTGATATAGCTTATGAAGAAATTCAGAAAGCCATTAACCTGAAGCCGCTTAAAACGTGCCCGGGCATGATGATTAAGAGCGATACTACTATAAGCAAATCTGCTTTAAATATTTTGGTACTTAATAACAGCCGCGAGAAAAAACATGTAGCTAATGCCGATATTAAAATTGTAAGCAAAGGTTTAGCAGATTATAATACCAAATCGGATGAAGACGGGCATAAGAATGGTGTGGATCTTCAGCCTGAAAAGAGCTATCAAATTACCGCATCGGCAAATGGCAAATCGGGTAAAACTATTGTGTTTAATACCATTGGTATAAAGGGTTCAAAGATTTACGACAAAGTAGTTTATACCGAGAGAAACCCCGAAGACGATATTAATTTGCCTTTAACTATTACCGTGCTTAACAATAAAAAAGAACATAAAACAGTTGCAGGTGCTAAGGTTAAAGTTACCGGAACTGATGGTACTGTGTTCGAAGGAGTATCTGATATTACAGGAAAAGTTACGGGTTTAAACCTTGTACCAGAAGTTAATTATGTTATTGTGAGTGAGAAAGACGGAGTTCTTAACAGAGCAGTACTATCTACTCATGGAGTTAAAAAATCTAAGCCGATAGAAAAAACTGTTTACTTGCAAGGGCCGTCTGAAGTGCCTGATAACAGCGAGTTTAGTGGGGATTGCTTTACCTTCTACTTTAAATATAACATGAACGAGCTTGATGAAACCGCACCCGAATACAAAGCGTTTATAGATAGAGTTATTGCCTTTAAATCGGCCGGAGGCAAGATTGTGTTTAATGCTATGGGCAGTGCATCTACCGTGCCTACACGCAAGTATAAAAACAACCAGGAGATTGCGCAATTACGACTTAACCAGGGCTTGCTTAAAATAACCAACAGCCTGAAACAAAAAGGACTTACAGATGCTGATATAACCGTTGGAAGCAACAAAGCAGTAGTTGCCGGGCCTGCCTATAAAGGAGATGCACAAACCAACGCGGCTGAGTATGAGAAATACCAGTTTGTAAAGATTTGTTTACCTAAACAATAAAGTTACTTCACAATAACGTTTTGCAAGCAAACCTAGGGGCATTTTGAAACACTCAACTGTCTGCCGGGGTATTATTAGTTATTGTATATTTAAAATATTTTTATGCGTTAGGAATGATAGCTGGTTGCCGCAGCGCATACAGTCCGACCCCTCCAAAGGCGGGGGAGCGTCCAAACAACAGGCTTATTCCTCTATCTTATGGTGCAGGTTTACTTCGGCAGTATGCTTTATCATATCATGCGATATTTCATCGCCCAAATATCTGTCTATTAAATAGTGCACTAAATAAATCATGGGTATAACCGAAATGGCAACCAGCAATTTAAATGCATAGCCATAAGAGGCGTTGTGCAAAAACTCTTTCATGGTCCACCAACCCGGTATTACAAAGGCAATGAACTGTACTATAAAGGTATCTACCAATTGACTAACTACAGTGCTACCTGTAGAGCGCAACCATATCATTTTCTTTCCGGTACGTTGGCGCAGCATCCAAAAAATTCCGCTGTCAACTAACTGAGATACAATAAAGGCACACATACTTCCTAAAATGATGTACATAGATTGCCCGAATACTTTTTTAAAATTTTCGTCGGTCACAGGAGAGAAACTAACTGCCGGTATTTGCATACAGATGAATAAATACAGAAACGTAAAAGCAATTAAAAATAAGGTGATGTATGATAGTTTTTTTACACCGCTTTGCCCGTAATATTCATTTACAATATCGGTAAGAATAAACACTACGGGCCACAATACAATACCAATGCTTTGCGTAAAGGTGCCAAAAAACATAACCAGCTTACCACCTATCAGTTCCGATACGATGGCGTTGGTTATAAAGAAGCCTGCCAATATAACAAAGACAACATCCTTTTTATTGTTTAAGTTCATCGGTTAAACTTCAGTGCTTAAAAAAGTTTCTATGCAGGTATAAATATAAGTCAAATCAGTTTGAGAGATGCAATAAGGCGGAAGAATATACAACACATTACCCAGAGGGCGCAGCAGAATACCTTTTTGAATAAAGTAGGCTGATATTTTTTCTGCCAGGTTGTTAAGGTACCCGCTTTCTTCAGGCGTTTTAATTTCTATAGCAATGATGGTTCCTAAATTTCTTACAGATAAAATATTGGGGTGTGTTTTAATCTTCTCTTTAAAAGAAGCATGAGAAGCAGCAATCTGTTGGATGTTATTCCGGGTTTCTTCTTTCTCCATCAAATCCATACTGGCTAATGCAGCTGCACAGGCAGTGGTGTTGGCGGTATAACTATGCCCGTGGAAAAAGGTTTTATGTTTATCATCGCTGATGTAAGCATCATAAATGAATTGTGCGCAGGCGGTAACGCCAAGGGGCATTACTCCACCCGTTATGCCTTTGCTCAAACAAATAATATCGGGTTTATTGTTGAGGTAATCTGTTGCAAAAAACTTTCCTGTTCTTCCAAAACCCGTCATCACCTCATCTGCAATGGTGATGATACTATGCTGTTTGCAGATTGAAATTAATTCATCCAACAAATTGGCATCATACATTTGCATAGAACCCCCTGCACCCAGAATAAGAGGCTCGAAAATAAAGGCGGAAATATTCCCTTCTTTAATATAAGTATGTAGTGTTTGTTTAACGGCATGTATATTCTTCTTATCAGGAACAGGTAGCCTCAGCACATCAAACAAAAGCGGAGAGAAAGCATTATTAAAGGCGTTGCGAGCACCTATACTCATGCTTCCAAAAGTATCACCATGATAGGCATTTTCAAAAGCAATGATTTTTGTTTTGGCGTTTCCCTGATTGTGCCAAAATTGCAAAGTCATTTTAAGTGCCACCTCAACAGCCGTTGAACCATTGTCGCTAAAAAATACTTTAGCTAAAGTGTTTGGCAGATGATGTAATAATCTTTCGGAAAGTTCTATAGCTTGCGGATGCGTAAAGCCGCTAAAAATACTGTGGGCGTTTGTTTTTAATTGTTGGTAAACCTTTTCTGCAATATAGGGATGCGAATGTCCGTGCAGATTTACCCACCAGGAAGAAATGCCATCAATGTATTTGTTTCCCAGCTCATCAAAATAATAAGAGCCTTCAGAGCGGATAATATTTATGGACGTTTCGGCATATTTAAGATGCGTAAAGGGATGCCAGACAAAATCCAAATCTTTTTCCTGCCAGGGACTAATGCTCATTTATATGGTAGAAAACTGAGCTTCGTATTTATTTACCACTTCGGGTGTAAAATGCCCTTCTTTATATATGCGTCCTAAAAGTTTTAGTCCGCTGTGCTGCAGGATAATTTTCTCGGACATTTTGTTTTCAACGCCGCTTACAATTATACCAAGCACATTAATGTTTCTGCTTTTCAACGCTTCAACGGAAAGCAGGGTATGATTAATACTGCCGATATAATTTTGAACCACTAAAATGGTTTCTGCATTAAACTTAGTTATCAGGTCAATAATAAAACGCGTTTCGGTTATGGGTGCCAGTAAGCCCCCTGCACCTTCTATAATAAGTGTATTGTTTGTATCGGGAAGATGTATGTTTTCAAAATCAATTTCTATCCCTTCAAGAACAGCAGAAGCATAAGGTGCATAAGGTGCTTTTAAACTATAGGCTTCTTTATGAAAAACCGAGATGCTATTGCTAACCAGTTTTTTTACGCGTTCGGTATCGTTGTCTAGTTCAGTGCCTGTTTGTATAGGTTTCCAGTAATCTGCTTTCAGTGCCTGAGTTAATACAGCAGAAACTATAGTTTTGCCCACATCTGTGCCGATACCTGTTACAAAAATCTTCCTCATCAGGATTTGAAATTATATGGAGAAAGTAACATAAAAAGATAAAGTAACTTATTTACAGTTTATTAACCCTGTAGGCAATTACTTATGATTGCTTACGATTATTCAGTTCATCACGTATTTTAGAGGCCAGCTCATACTGTTCGTCTTCAAGAGCGGTCTGCAACAATGTTTTAAGCTCTTCGGTAGATTTGCTGTGGTATTCATTATCATCTCTACCTGAAATTTTTTGCTTCACTTCCTCAGGTATCTCACCTTCTTTAGCTTCAGGCAAGCTTTCGTCTTCTAAAATAATTCCTGCGCTTGATAAAATGAACTCATAAGTATAAATAGGACAATTAAACCGAACAGCCAATGCAATAGCATCACTGGTACGGGCATCTATTTCATAATCTTGTTGGGTAGCATCGTTGCAAATAAGCTTGGCATAAAAAATACCTTCTACTAAATTGTATATAATGACTTCGGTAACATTAATAGCAAAAGTCTCGGCAAAGGTTTTAAATAAATCGTGGGTAAGTGGGCGGCTGGGAGTCATTTTTTCTAACTCAATGGCTATTGCTTGCGCCTCGAAGGCCCCTATAATAATGGGTAATCTGCGTTTTCCGTTTACTTCGCCCAAAACAAGAGCGTAAGCACCTGTTTGAGTTTGACTATAACTTAATCCAACAATATCTAACTTAACTTTCTTCATTAAAACAGAGCCAACTAATTTACAACTTTTTTACGAATGGGTTAATTGTTAGCCTTTAATTTTTTAATGGCTGCGGTAAGCTTTGGAACCACCTCAAAAGCATCTCCAATAATGCCGTAATCGGCAGATTTAAAGAAAGGGGCTTCTTTATCGGTATTAATAACCACAATGGTTTTACTTCCATTTACCCCTGCCAAATGTTGTATAGCACCTGAGATACCTATGGCAATATATAAATTAGGGCGAATGGCAATACCTGTTTGACCAACATGCTCGTGATGTGGGCGCCAGTGCATATCAGCAACCGGACGAGAACAAGCGGTTGTAGCACCAATAACTTTGGCTAAATCTTCTATAATGCCCCAGTTTTCAGGACCTTTTAAACCACGTCCGGCAGATACAACTAATTCTGCTTCCGGTAAAGGAAGCATTCCGGCAGTATCCGTTGATTTAGTTTCTTTTATTACAATTTTAGAAGTGATGCCGTTTAAATCAACTGCAAAATCAACTACTTCAGCTTTATTATCGGTTAATTTAACAGGGAAGCTGTTGGGCAATAAAGAGATAATTTTTATATCGGAATTGATGCTATATACGGCAGTTGCTTTACCTGAGAAAACATTTTTCTTTACTTCCAAAGCGTTTCCATTCACAACAGGATAATCAACCGCACCTGCTACCAAACCAGCTTTTAATTTAGCTGATAACCTTGGTGCAAGAGATTTTCCGGTAACATCAAAAGAAGTGATGATTACTTTAGCCCCCTCTGCTTTAGCTGCCTGCTCAATAGCTGCGCTTAAATAAACCGCATCGTTGGTTTTATATTGGTCACCTTTAACTACCAATACTTTTTTAGCACCTGCTTTGCCAATTTCTTCTGTTTGAGTTGCATCTGCATTAAAAGCAATGGTTGTAGCCGACGTGCCTAATTGGGTGGCAATTTGTGCGGCGTAATTGGTTGCTTCTAATGAAGCTTTTTTTACCTTCCCTTTGGCTATTTCTATATAAACTAATACTGACATATCTTACTGTTTTATAATATTCTGATATTAAATAACTTTCGCTTCATTATGCAACAAGCTCACCAATTCTTCTACGTTGTTTGCATCAATGTATTTGCAGGTAGTTCTTCCGGCACTTAATGCAAACGATTTAATGCTTGTTAAGGGTGCATCTGTTGTAGCTTCAACAACCGTAATAGGTTTGGTACGGGCAGCCATAATGCCACGCATGTTAGGTATGCGTTGTTCTGCCATGCCTTTAGAGCAAGATATAACCAAAGGCGTAGCACATTCAACTACTTGTACGCCACCATCAATATCATGTTCAACAGTAGCCGTATTCCCATTCAAATCTAATTTAGTAGCTAAGGATACAAAAGGGATATCTAACAACCCACCAATCATACCACCAACCGAAGAGCCATTATAATTGATGGTTTCTTTTCCAACTAAAATCAAATCATAAGCCTTCTCTTTAGCAAATTTGGCAATTTGTTCCGCCACAAAAAAAGAATCTGGGCTTTCGGCATTAACACGAACGGCATCATCAGCTCCAAGTGCCAGCCCTTTACGGATAGTTGCTTCACTATCCAACAATCCAACATGAAATAAAGTTACCGCAGTTGCTTTACCTGTTTCTTTTAATTCAAGAGCACGTACTAAGGCATACCATTCATCATACGGATTGATAATGAACTGTACACCGGCTGTATTAAACTTGGTGTCGTTATCACTAAATGCAATTTTAGTGGTGGTGTCGGGTACGTTACTTATAGCTACTAATATTTTCATTTTGATGCTGTTTTAAAATGAGGCGCAAATTTACATAAATACGGTTTGTACACAAATCTTATATACAAACAAGTTGAAAACCACTGAATAGTTCAAAATAAGCCTATTTTTAGAGGTTAAAAAAAGTTAAACACTTTGATAGAATAAGCCATTAAATACCTTTGTAAATTAACATGGTACGCCAGAATTTAACCATTATAACCATTATTGTTTCCATGGCACTTGTAGCCTTGGTGGGTGTGCAATTATTTTGGATTAAAAATGCCGTTCAGTTAAAAAAAGATGAGTTCAGACGGGATGTGCACGAAGCTATGGATAATGTGGTAGACAAGCTTGAAAAGATTAATAATGCAGCTAGAATTAAAAAGAAAATAAAATTATACAAACATGGTATAGCCCAACGAATACAATCTGGTCAGGCAACTGAAAAGGATAAAATAAAGATAAAAATATTAGAAGAGTTTTCTATTGATTCTAATGGGGTTATTACCAGTTCCATTAAAGAACGGCAATATGATGGTGATTCTGTAAATAACATGATTGATTTTCCGGTTGAATTTGCCGATACGGCTTCTGATTATGAAAAGCTAAAATCGGAATTAGTTGCAAAACGCGCCGAAATATTTAATGATTTATTTGATGAGCTTATCAGTATTAACATTTACAAAGATTATAAACCAAGTATAGACACGCTTACCATAGATTCTTTACTGCGTACTGAATTACATCAAAAGGGTGTTTATGCAGAATACACTATGAGAATATATGCTGCACAAAAAGAAGATAATATAACAGCTGCTAATAAATCTCCAACACCACCAAACCGTTATCGCCGACATGGTTTTGTGAACTTAGATCCCGACAAGCATATTTTTAGAATAAACCTATCTCCGAATAACGTTTTTGTTACTCCTTTATACCTTACTGTTCAGTTTCCTGATGAGCAAAATTACCTCTTGCGAACAATGTGGTTAACCCTTTCTATTTCGGCTATAATAATTCTTTCTTTAGTAATTGCTTTCTTTTATACCATAAATACCATTCGCAAACAAAAGAAATATACAGACATAAAGAATGATTTTATTAGCAATATGACTCATGAATTTAAAACTCCCATATCTACTATTGCTCTTGCAGGAGAAATGCTTTCAGATACTACCGTAAGTAAAACTCCTGAAAAACTGGAACGTTTTACTAAAATGATACGTGATGAAAACAAACGATTAGGTGTTTTAGTGGAAAGTATTTTACAAACAGCTGTTTTAGATAAAGGCGATTTTAAACTACAGAGAACGGAATTTGATTTACATGAAGTTATACAATCTGCTATAGAAAAAATACACTTGCAGGTTGACCAAAAAAACGGAAAACTAAATGCAGATTTATCAGCTAAAAAATCAATTATATTGGCAGATAAAGTTCATATTACAAATATTATTTTTAACTTGCTTGATAATGCATTAAAATACTCTAAAGAATTACCAAATATAACTGTCAGTACCGAAAATATCTCTCACGGAATTTTACTTTCAGTAAAAGATGATGGTATTGGAATCAGTAAGGAAAATGCAAAAAAGATATTCGACCAGTTTTATCGGGTATCAACTGGAAATGTGCATAATATAAAAGGTTTTGGTCTTGGACTGAGTTATGTAAAGGCCATTGTAATAAAACATGGTGGACAAATATCCGTTGAAAGTGAACTAAACAAAGGAAGTACGTTTAAAATATATCTTCCTTTTAAAGCAGAAAATATAAACCAATCTAATAAAAAAATAAATCCATGAGCACCGAAAAAATAAAAATTCTTTTAGCTGAAGACGATCCTAATTTAGGACTTCTTTTAGAAGAATACCTCAAGGCAAAAGGATATGCAGTAACACTTGCTGTTAATGGTAAAGAAGGCTTTGACTTGTTTTGTAAACACAGTTATGATTTATGTTTACTTGATGTGATGATGCCACTAAAAGATGGATTTACGCTTGCAAAAGAGATAAGGGTAAGTAACAAACAAGTACCTATTATCTTTTTAACGGCTAAATCGATGAAAGAAGATACTATTGAAGGCTTTAATGCAGGCGGAGATGATTATATCACCAAGCCCTTTAGTATGGAAGAGTTATTGGCGCGTATTCAGGCTATCTTACGTCGTAGTATGAAAGCTATGGTTTTGGAAAACACACAAACTGATTTTATAATTGGTAAATACACGTTTAATACCGAAACTCAATTGCTTAAAGGTGGGCAGGAAAATGTGAAACTGACTACCAAAGAAGCACAATTACTGCGTCTGTTAGCTATTAATCAAAATGATGTTTTAGATCGATCGTTTGCGTTAAAAACTATTTGGCATGATGATAATTACTTTAATAGTCGCAGTATGGATGTTTATATAACTAAACTTCGCAAATACTTTAAGCATGATGCTAAGGTTGAAATAGTAAACATACATGGTAAAGGCTTTAAACTATTAGTTAATCCTTAATAGTTATAAAAGCCTTAATAGCTTTATTTTCAGCTATGCGCATTTCTTTTTTATGTGGGGTTGATTTATCTTTATATCCGCAAAGATGTAATAAACCATGTGCCATGACCCGCATTAGTTCTTCTTCAAACAACACTTTTTCTTTTAGCGCATTCTCAGCAATACGCTCAATGCTTATGTATATTTCTCCTGAAATAAAATCTTTCTGGCTATAATCAAACGTTATGATATCAGTATAAGTATTGTGTTTTAAGAACTGCTGATTAATTTGCAACAATTCCTCATCGGAGCAAAAATTGTACGCTAGGTTTTTAATCTTTTTCCTTTCTGAAAAAGCAACTACCGATAACCAAATGCTCAGTTTCTTTTTAAGAGGAGTTTTAACCTTTACAGAAGCATGAAAACTAATTGCCATTAGCAGGCTACTAATTCAGATTAAACGAAAGTAAAACCGTCTTTTCTTCGCTTAAAAACTCCAGTTTATCTGATAAGGCTTTCATAATAAATATTCCTCTACCCATGTTCTCAGGGTTTTCTGGTTTGGTGGGGTCAGNNTGGGGTCAGTAACCTTTTTAACATCAAAACCTTCTCCTTCATCGGTTATGGCAAAGGTTATGTCTTTTTTAGAAGAAAGGTAGCCCAGTTCTACCTTTTTATGTGGGTTATTTTTATTACCGTGTACTATGGCATTATCAACCGCTTCGGTAACAGCAAGTAAAATATTGCCGAATTTTTCTTCGCCAATGTGCATTTGTTCACAAACATCAACAACCATATACTCTACAGCACTATCCGGGTTATTATTGGGGTTTATTTGTATGCTTTTATCGTATAGTGAAATCATCTTTTTTATTTTTTTAATATCTCAAAACAGGTATTTATACGTAAAAATAAAAAAAAAGTTACATTTATTTTCATTCTTTAACAATTTTTTTTAATCGAAGGGACCTTTTCCGTCTGTATTTTAATAAAAACAGGATTAAACAAGGGCATTTTATTACTCTAAAATGAAGTTTGTCTAATAAGCAATGCTGTTTTATACTTAAACAATGGCATCCGACTGTTCTGCAAACCAATCTGAATATCAAACAATCCAACTCTCGAATAATGCCACCTGACTATCAAGCAAAGCAATTTAGATGCTAAAAGGAGATAGCTTCGGGAAAAAACCCTCATGATAATAAAGAGACAAAAGCAAATTGTAATAGAGAAACTGAACCTACCTAACAACAGATACAATCCCATGGAATTCGTGTGGATTACCAAACAGATCAAACAAACTAACTTTCCATACATAGGTATCTTCCTGCACTATATGATCGTTTTTAGTGCCGTTCCACCCCCCATAAGGGTTAGTGGTATGATGAAACATAAGTCCCCAACGGTCAAATATCCATAAATTATACTGGCTTAAATCCCAACCGGTTCCTTCAGGCAAAAATACTTCGTTTAAACCGTCTCCATTAGGCGTTACACAATTTGGGGCATAAAACGTAAAATAAGGAGTAATTACAATTTGCTCTATAATAGAATCTTTACATCCATATTGATTTACAACAGTAAGCATAACTGAATACGTTCCTTCGGGATAAAAAGTATAGGTAGGGTTTTGCACATCGCTGTATGCGTTTTGACCGATAAAATCCCAAACTGTAGAAATAATTTGACAAGAAGCGGCAGGGGTACAGCTTGATAAATCGGTAAAATGTATGGTGTTATCATAAATATCGGTAGTATAACTCGAAGCGCTAAAGTTGGCATGTGGCTGAGGATATACCCTAATAGTATCTACAAAGCCTGATACATCCGTACAATGATTTATGGTTTGTACTTGCAACGTAGGATAATATAGACCTGGCGTATTGTAGGTCCATGAAGCACCATTACCTGCTGAACTTGTGCCACCGTCACCAAAGTTCCACGACCAGGAATTGTTTATAAAACCTCCCCCTCCCCCCCCTACCGGAGAAAAGTTTGCTGTTAAAGGGGCACAACCTGCTATGGGCGTTGCTGAATAACTTATAACAGGAACAGGATAAGTATAAACCGTTCCGGTTGTTGTGGCAGTAGTAATTGTGCAACCATCAGACAATATGGCGGTATAAGTAGTGGTGCTGTTTGGATTTACATTCAAGGTATCACCGAATTGTCCAGAAGGTAACCATGTTACCATATAATGTCCAAGACCTAAACCTCCACTTTCCGAAATTACATTTAGTTGAGCGGGTTTACCCGGACAAACCGTATCATTGGTTGAAACGACAAGTTGTAAAGCAGGAAATACAAATATGCTTGCAACTGCAGAAGCAGTACAGCCTTTAGAATCTTGTGCCGCTATCGTATAATTTGTGGGGGTGGTTGGAGTATATGTAGTGTTGTTTGTAGGAGGGTTAGTCATTATAGGGGTAGTGGTAATTCCGTCAGTAGAAGTCCATGTATAAGGTGCTCCATTCCCGCCCGAAAAACTGGCTCCTGCAACTCCTGTTTGCCCCAGACAAATAGAAACACTGGTTGGAGTGACCAGAACGGGTGAGGGTTCGTTTATGGTTGCTATAGCATTGGCCTGACAACCTACAGCATCTGTAGCTAATACGGTATAAGTGGTGCCGCCCACGTTTGCCGATAAGCTGTCTGCCGTTGCATTATTTCCTCCGCTTGTAACCCATGTATAGGTTATGGCGCTTGTACCTCCACCCGGGGTTACAGAGATAGCTCCATCACTTCCACCATTACAGGTAACGTTAGTAGTTGTTGGAACAGATAAGGTTAATGCAGGTGTTCCGTTTACTAGAACGTTTGCAGTTTTTACACAGCTATTAGCATCTGTTACGGTAACCGAATAGGTAATGTTTCCGAATAAATTAGTTGCACTAACATTTGTTCCTCCGGCAGGAATCCACGCATAAGTATAGTTAGGTGTGCCTCCGGTTACTGTACACATTATGCTGCCATTGGCATTTCCACAAGTTGCCGATGTGCCAGCGGCAGTTACTGTTAATGCCGGTGGTTGATTTATGATAACACTTGCCGTAGCTGTACAAGAATAAGAATCAGTAACATTAACCGTATAAATTCCAATTCCAAGATTAGTTGCCCCGGCATTATTTCCACCCACAGGCGACCAAGTATAAGTAAAAGGAAAAGTACCCGTTCCTGCATTTATACTAACCGACGCAGTACCATTGGTTAATCCGTTACAGGTAATACTTGTTGAGGTAATACTTAAAACAGGCGAAGGATGATTAATCACGTTTACAGTTTGGGTTGTTGTACAACCTAATGAATCTCCAACAGTAATAGAATAAGTAACTCCGCTTGGAGCTAGATTAGAAGCCATATTGGTATTTCCACCCACGGGGCTCCATGTATACGTATAACCTGCAACTCCGGGAAACCCTCCTGTAGCAATTGCAGTGGCCGTTCCATTATTGTTTCCACAACTGGCAGGTGTGCTTGATACAGATATGTTTACAGCTGATTGTTGTATTACCGTAACCTGTGTTGAATAGGTACAGGCATTTGCATCCATACCGCTAATAGTGTAAGTACCTAATCCTAACCCTGTGGCATTAGCTGTGTTACCTCCTGTTGGACTCCAGTTATAAGTATATCCGGGTGTTCCTCCGCTAACGGTTACACTTGCCATTCCGTTTAATTGTCCGCAAGTAGCAGCCGTACTTGATGTTACTGTGGTAATTTGAGTTGGTTGGGCAATCGTAATTATGTTTGTAACTGCACATGGACTCGCATCAGTAACTATAACTGTGTAAGTCCCGTTAGCTAAACCTACAACAGATGGCGTAATAGCCCCTGTTGACCAAGAATAAGTAATAGGGGGTGTACCTCCTGTAACACTAGTAGAACCGGTACCGGTACTTGCACCAAAACAAGTTACACTGGTTGATGAAACAGTAACTTGCGGCCCTGAGCTATTAATTACCTGAACGGTTTGAGTACCCGTACAGTTATTAGCATCTGTAACGGTTAAAGAATATAATCCTGCGGCTAAATTAGAAGCTGTTGCAGCATTACCTCCGCTTGGTGACCATGCAAATGTTGTATATGGCGGAGTACCACCTGAAACAGATACGGTAGAAGCCGTTCCGTTGTTTGAGTTACAACTAGCAGGAGTACTTGATAAGGTAATTACTATAGGGTTAGGTTGTGTAATAGTTACTGTTGTCATTGTTGGACAAGCACTTGGGTTACCAGGGTCAGAGACTGTTACAGTATAAGTTCCGTTTGTTAAACCTGTTGCGGTTGCTGTATTAGCCCCATTAGACCAAGAGTAAGTTGGCGTTGTTGCATCTGCTGCTAAAGCAGTAGCAGCACCTGGCATAGCACAACTTGCATTGGTAAAGGAAGTAATTGAAACACTCAAAACATGTACTACCTGATAAGCAGTATCAGGAGGGTTACAAGCTCCGCCGGATGCAATTACGCTTACTGTATAAATTCCAGGTCCACTAAAAGTATGTGATGGGTTTTGGGCAGTAGAAGTATTAGTTCCGCCAGATGCAGCATCTCCAAAATTCCAAGCCCAAGTTGTGGTTGGGCATGCTTTTACCCCCGAATTAAAATTCATTGTATGCCCGCCGCCACATGTCGGGGTAATAGTTGTAGTATTTATAATACCATTGCCAACTGCAACAGAATCAAAAGCAAAACCATCAAAATCGTTGCAAGAAAACCCTGCCGCAAAAGTAAAACGCAGCAATACATTTGGCTGGCCAGCCAAACCGGTTAAGCAATGTTCAGCAGTAAGCCAATGTCCCGGTCCATGCCCCCCCTGACAGTTAGTGGCACTATAAGTGGTTAAAACACCGCCATGCATAGTAGTATCCCAACCTACTCCACCTGCTTCCACATTTCCGCACCAACCAACTTTTGAAGGAACAAAACCGGCGGGGTTATTAAGATAATTAATACCGGAATAATTATACCAGTTAGCTGTATTGCAATCCGCTGGGTCATTTAAAGCCCCAACATCTTGCCAAGTTGCGCCTCCATTAATCGAAGATTGCAAATTACCACCATCAAAATGATACTCGCTATCATAAAATAACTTAAATTTAACATGTGGATATTGTATGTTAGTAAAATTATAACAAGGGCTTTGTACATACGATTGTTGCCAAAAATTATAAAAAGCACCTGTTAATGTACCAACACACCAACATTTGTTTCCGCTTCCCGCGCTTTGTATTACATAGGCATGATTAGGATGTCCCCAAGCCCAATCGCTGGATGTCCAAGTGCTGGTTGGTGCTGTATAAGCAGTCCATGTTGGAGCAGCCTCAAAATCATCTACATGCGGAAAAACAGTAATACAGGGCTGTGCTATTACTGATGTTGAAAAACTAATACTAAGAATTAGTATGAAAACTCTTAATGCAAAAACAGAAAATATTTTTCTGTTTTTGATTGTGTAACATCTTTCCATTTTCAAAACAATTATGTATAGATTACTAATTCCTTTTGAAAGTGGTTGAAGATGATTCTTGAATGAATTTCTTTTAGGATGTTCACTTTTTTGCTGTACGAAAATAATATTTTTTTTTAAATGGAATGTTAAATTAATGTTATCTTTTTAATTTTAACATTTAAACTGGAAATGGAATAATTACCAATTTGGCAATTATTAATACAAAGAATGTCTTTTAATTAAACCTGCGGATACGTTGGTTATTACAATCAGCCACGTAAAGATTTCCGTTAGCATCTATTGCAATGCCATATGGATTATGTAATTCTGCAGCAGCAGGAATCCACCCATCGCCTGCATAACTACCTAATCCGTTGCCCGCTATAGTATTTATTATTTCTATACCTGCTGTTACTTCACGTATTCGGTTATTAAGATTATCTGATACATAAACGTTTCCATAATTATCTACAGCCACGCCATATGGGTTATGTATATATGCAGCAGTAGCTTGCCCACCATCTCCACTAAAACCAACTAACCCGGTACCTACTATAGTATTTATAACACCTGTTTCAGCACTTATCACACGAATACGATTATTGCCGGTATCTGCAATATAAATATTTCCTGAAGCATCTATTGTTATCCCCATAGGTTTGTTTAAAGCTGCTGCGGTGGCAAGCCCTCCGTCTCCACAAAAACTACCGCTTGGGCAAATGCCCCCACCGGCAATGGTAGTAATAATTTGACTACCTACTGCAATTTTACGGATACGGCTATTATTTAAATCTGCTATGTATATATTACCTGATAGATCTAAGGCTATACCTGTGGGGTTGCTTAGTTGTGCGATAGTTGCAGGTACGTTATCTATAAACCCAGTTATTCCGGTACCGGCTATAGTATTTATAATACCACTGCTTGCCATTACCTTACGAATGCAATGATTACCCGCATCTGCAATATAAATATTACCCGATGCGTCTACCGCTATACCTGATGGATTATTTAATTCTGCTAAATTTGCAGCTGTTCCGTCTCCGCTATAACCAAGCGTTCCGTTACCTGCTATAGTGCTAATAATACCACTACCTGCTGCAACTTTACGGATACGGTTATTAACTCTATCTGCTATATAAACATTACCTGCTAAATCTATAGCTACGCCTGTCGGAGAAGATAATGCTGCCTGATTGGCAGCCCCTCCATCCCCGCTAAAACCAGCTATTCCATTGCCCGCTATGGTTGTCATAAAAGAACTGCTTGGTATATTTTTCGGAAAAGTTGAATACCCATCCTTAGGAGGATGGCATGCAAACAGCAGCAACGAAAAGCCTGCTAAAACAATATTCTTTATGTTTTGTTTTTTACACACGCCCAATCTCTAGTTAATTGTTGCGCAAATTTACTTTAATATTGTTTTGCATAATTAGAAATTATAATATGCCCTAAAGCTAATGCTTTGTTGGAAGGTAAGTTTTGGGCTGTATCCAATATTAATTTTATCATAAGAAGGATTATATACTAATTGAATAATGTATTTGCTGCTTAAAGTAAGGTTAAGTCCTATGCCTGCAAAAGCACCAAAACCAAGTCCTTCAAGACCATGACCTCTAAAATGACCGTAAGCGGGTTGATTATAATAACCGTTGGATACATCTATTGTAAGATTGTTTATGATGATTTGATTTTTTAAATATTTAGCTAGTATCATATCTGCCCCACCTTCCACAAAAACATTAAGTAAAGG
The DNA here is from genome assembly GCA_003153315.1 of Bacteroidota bacterium. GTDB lineage: Bacteria > Bacteroidota > Bacteroidia > B-17B0 > Aurantibacillaceae > PALSA-968. The sequence continues at coordinate 12,012 of PLYA01000036.1, read as the reverse complement.
ATTATCACCTAATATGCGTTGAAAACCTAATTGGTTTATTAATCTTTCCTCACCGCCAATAATAGAAAATGTATTTACATTGGCTGCCCCCTGAAAGCCATTTGAATTGACAGGTACTTGCGTTTCAATAGTAAAATCTCCATTAACGGTTAGTTTAGTAGCGTTAAGATTATAAATAATAGCATTTTTATTATCAAAACAATAGCGGGTATTTAATCCTACCTGAATGGCAATATTATACTTAAGATTAACGGGCATATCCTGCGGACCAAAAGACCATGTTCCGGGCATTACTCCTAATGTCTGAGCGATACGATCGGTACCGCCATATGCACCGCCATAATATTGAAGTGTTTGGTTCAGAAAACTATTTACAAAGTTGTTTTTATTTCCATTAGGGTCAAAACCAAAACCATCATATAGGTTGGTAGTATACTTATTAGCAAAGAGTGTACCTGCCTGCAAACCTAAATGAAAGCCTTTGAGATTTTTAGTAACATCTTGAGTACCATCATCGGTATTAGTAGTATCCTGTGAAAAAACAGACGCAGAAAAAAATAAAAACAGAAAAAGATAAATGTTTAAAGATGGCTTCATTAGCTATTATTTCAGGCTACCCACCATATCTTCGGGTTTTACCCACTGGTCGAATTGCTCGTTGGTTACATAGCCCAACTGTAAAGCTGCTTCGCGCAGTGTTTTATTTTCTTTATGCGCAGTCTTGGCAATTTTAGCGGCCTTTTCATAACCTATATGCGTGTTAAGTGCCGTAACCAACATCAGCGAGTTTTCCATGTGTTGTTTAATGATAGGTAAGTTTGGTAAAATACCCGCAGCACAATGCTCATTAAACGAAACACAGGCATCGCCTAATAAACGCGCACTTTGCAATACATTAGAAGCAATAAGTGGTTTAAATACATTCAGTTCAAAATGCCCATTCATTCCACCCACAGAAACTGCCACATCATTCCCTATAACCTGTGCACAAACCATAGTAAGCGCTTCGGGTTGAGTTGGATTTACTTTGCCGGGCATGATAGAAGAACCGGGTTCGTTATCAGGAATAATAATTTCGCCTATACCCGAGCGTGGACCTGAACTTAATATACGAATATCATTTGCAACTTTAAATAAAGCAACGGCAGCGCGTTTTAAAGCACCCGATAATTCTACCATGGCATCATGTGCAGCAAGGGCTTCAAATTTATTGGGGGCAGTTATAAAAGGGAATCCGGTTAATTCAGCAATTTTCTTAGCCACCAAAACATCATACCCTTTAGGTGTATTTAAGCCCGTACCAACCGCAGTACCACCCAAAGCTAATTCGCGAACCATTTCCAATGCATTTTTAATGGCGCGTATGCTGTTGGTTATTTGTTGTGCGTAGCCGCTAAATTCCTGACCGAGGGTTAGGGGAGTAGCATCCATAAAATGGGTGCGACCTGTTTTTACAATGCTTTTAAACTCTTCTGTTTTTGTTTTTAATGTGTCGCGCAGTTTTTCCATTCCGGGAATGGTAATTTCTGCCACCTGTTTGTATGCCGCAATGTGCATGGCAGTAGGGTAGGTATCGTTGCTTGATTGAGATTTGTTTACATCATCATTGGGGTGAAGAATTTTTTTCTCATCCGATAATTTGCCACCGCTTAATACGTGTGCACGGTATGCAATTACCTCATTAGCATTCATGTTGCTTTGTGTGCCCGAGCCTGTTTGCCAGATAACCAATGGAAATTGGTCATCAAGCTTATGTGCTAAAATCTCATCACAAACTTTGCCTATTAAATCGCATTTATCTTTAGCTAACACACCCAATTCGCAATTGGCAAGGGCGGCGGCTTTCTTTAAATATCCAAAAGCATAAATAATCTCTTTAGGCATACTTGCTTCAGGCCCTATTTTAAAGTTATTGCGACTGCGTTCGGTTTGCGCGCCCCAGTATTTATCGGCAGGTACTTTTACCTCGCCCATGGTATCATGTTCAATTCTGTATTCCATCTTCGGTTTTGTTTCTGTTTCCATGCAACGAAAGTAAAAACATTTTGGTAAATGTTATTGCTTAATTAAGGTTAAATATTTGGAATAGCTGTATTGACGGAATGTAATACCCAATAGGTGGAAAGCAACACCTTTTGAACGGAACGTAATACCGAATGGGCGGAAAGCAACACCTAATCGACGGAATATAATACCCGTTGAGCGGAACACAATACCCATTGAACGGAATGCAAACCCGATTGAACGGAAAGCAATACCCAAGAAGCGGAACGTGATACAGAAGAAACGGAATGCAATACCCATTGAGCGGAAAGCAAACCCGAAGAATCGGAACGCAATACCGAAGAGACGGAACGCAAACCGACGATTATTATAGGGGTTTCGTCGATAAACAAGTAAGGTAAAAGTTAAAAGTGGGTGTTTGCGTTATGGGATTGGAGCGAAAATCCTTTGGCGTAATCGGCAAAGATTGAAGGGTAAAGCCCGACGGCAGTAATCTGCCGGAACGCCCCAATATAAAATAACCTCTTTTTAATGGCAGCAAACACAAATACACCTGTTTTGTTACATTTGCATTCTAAAATCAATCCCATGTTAGCAGATATTGATATAGAAAAGTTAAAATACCCCTCGGGCAAGTTTGTGGCTATGGCTTCTTTTGATGAAAAGGAGGTTAAAAAGCACATTCACGCATTGGAAATTCTGCCTGCATATCTGGCAGAGACCGTAAAAGGACTTTCGCCTGAGCAACTTTTGCATAAATACCGCCCCGATGGCTGGAATATTAAACAAATTGTGCATCATGTGGCTGATAGTCACTTGAATTTTCATATTCGTTTGCGTTTAACATTAGCGGAAGAAACACCAACTGTAAAGCCATACGATGAAAATGTGTGGGCAAAGTTTCCTGATGCCAATAATAATAATTTAACGCCTTCCTTATATATATTACAAGGAGTTCATGCCCGTGCGGTTGATTTGTTGGGTACTTTGAAGGAGAAAGATTATCAGCGCGAGTATTTCCATCCTGAATATAATAAGAAATTTAACCTGCTTTGGCTGCTTGGTTTATATGCATGGCATGGCAAGCATCATACGGAACAGATAAAAGTGGCGCTGCAACATAAATTTTAAAAAGAAGAAACTTGAAAACTAAATACAGAACACATACCTGCGGGGAGTTAAGAATTACGGATGTTGGAAAAGAAGTAAAGTTGTGTGGTTGGATACAAAAAATCAGGCTCATGGGAGAGCAACTTACTTTTATTGATTTAAGAGACCGCTATGGCATTACACAATTAGTTTTTCATTCAGATATTGTGAACACATCGCTTTATAGCAGAGAAGGTGTATTGCAGGCATATGGTGTTGTTATAGAAAGAGAAAGTAAAAACAAGAACATTGCGACAGGAGATATTGAAATTGATATTACCGAAATAAAAATACTGAATGAATCCATCACCCCACCCTTTACCATAGAAGATGAAACAGATGGTGGTGATGAGTTACGCATGAAATACCGCTACCTTGATTTGCGCCGCAGCATAGTAAGAAAGAATTTAGAGTTGCGTCATCGCTTGGCTATTGAAACACGCAACTATTTAGATAAACAGCACTTTTTGGAAGTAGAAACGCCTGTGCTGATTAAATCTACTCCCGAAGGAGCAAGAGATTTTGTGGTTCCAAGCCGCATGCATGAGGGGGAGTTTTATGCCTTGCCGCAATCTCCGCAAACCTTTAAGCAATTGCTTATGGTAAGTGGTTTCGACCGTTACTACCAAATTGTAAAATGCTTCAGAGATGAAGATTTGCGTGCCGACCGTCAGCCAGAGTTTACACAGATAGATTGCGAGATGAGCTTTGTAGAACAGGAAGATATTTTGAATACGTTCGAAGGTTTGGTTAAGCATCTTTTTAAAACCGTTAAGGGGATTGATATTCCTGAGCTATCGAGGATGACATATGCTGACGCGATGAAGTATTACGGCAACGATAAACCTGATACCCGTTTTGAAATGAAGTTTGTTGAGTTGAATGAGGTTGTGAAAGGAAAAGCATTTAAAGTATTTGATGATGCTGAATTGGTGGTAGGTATTTGTGCCAAAGGTGCTGCTGAATATACCCGCAAGCAGTTGGATGAGTTGACAGAATTTGTTAAGCGCCCGCAAATTGGCGCTACAGGGTTGATTTATGCACGCCATAATGCAGATGGAACGATTAAATCTTCTGTTGATAAATTTTACAACGAAGAAGAATTAAAAAAGTGGAGTGCAACATTCAACTCCCAGCCCGGCGATTTGATATTGATACTGGCAGGTACAGCCGATAAGGCTCGTAAGGCTTTATCAGAGCTTCGCTTGGAAATGGGAACACGTTTAGGCTTGCGCGATAAAAATAAATTCTCTTGTTTGTGGGTAATTGATTTTCCTTTATTGGAATGGAATGATGGTGACCCTAACGTGTTAGCTTCCTTAGCAGGAAGATGGCATGCCAAGCATCATCCGTTTACTTCTCCCAAACCGGAAGATATTGATTTACTAAACAGTAATCCGGGTACAGTGCGAGCCAATGCTTATGATATGGTTATTAACGGAGTTGAAATTGGCGGCGGTTCTATTCGTATTCATAACAAAGATTTGCAGGCAAAGATGTTTGAGATATTGGGCTTTAGCAAAGAAGAAGCACAAAACCAATTTGGCTTTTTGATGAATGCCTTTGAATATGGTGCACCTCCACATGGCGGACTGGCCTTTGGTTTTGACAGACTGTGTTCTTTGTTTGGTGGTAGCGATGGTATCAGAGATTTTATTGCTTTCCCAAAAAATAATGCGGGCAGGGATGTGATGATTGATAGTCCGAGTGCAATCAGTGATGAGCAACTAAACGAATTACATATCTTAGTAAAAAAAGAAAATCATGCCTAAATACCTTATTGTATTTATATCATTATTTTGTGTGGCTATGCAGGCGCAAACGCAGGCAAAATCGCAGCCAAAACAAACAGCTCCTGCACCTGCTTATATTGGTAAAATATGGAAGATAAACTCTATAGAAGAGTTTGGGGTGGTAAAGAAACCAAGTGCCAAAACAAAAAACGATATGTTGCAACTAAACGCGGATAACAGCTTTATCATTCGTATGGATAGTGTGGAAGTAACAGGAAAATATACTCGTTCAGGCAAAAGTTTAACATTGAAAACTGAAAGCGCACAGATGTACTATTTAACTGTACTAAATGATATTCCGGATACTCTTATTATCCAATGCAAAAACCCTGATTTAATAACTTCGACATTAAAATACATTCCATAAGTATGGTAGAGTTATCAGTTATCATACCTATATACAATGAGGAATTAAACATCCCAAACTTAGTTACCCGCTTACGTCCGGTTGTGGAGAAGATTGGCATGAGCTATGAATTGGTGTTTGTGAATGATGGCAGCAGAGATAATTCTATACATTTAATAAAAGCCTTAGCACAGGCTGATGAGAGAGTAAGATATATTGATTTCAGCAGGAATTTTGGACACCAGATAGCCGTTACAGCCGGAATTGATTTATGCAAAGGCAACATCATTGCTATTATAGATGCTGATTTACAAGACCCACCCGAGTTGATTGAAGAAATGATTGGGTTGATTAAACAAGGCAATGAGGTGGTGTATGCAAAGCGCCGTTCAAGAAAAGATAAAAGCTTTATTAAGAAAACTGCTTACAAAACTTTCTACAGATTACTGGCTCGCATCTCAAACGTAGATGTTCCATTAGATACAGGTGATTTCAGGGTAATGACACGTAAGGTGGCTGAGGTTTTAAAAAACATGCCCGAGCAACATAAATTCTTACGCGGGCAAATTGCCTGGCTCGGTTTCAAACAAACCTTTGTAGAGTACGACAGGGATATGCGTGCAGCAGGTGAACCCGGTTATACCTACAAAAAATTATTTCAGTTAGCTTTTGATGGTATTACCGGATTCTCTAATGTGCCGCTGCGTTTAGCTACCATTATGGGTTTTGTGGTATCGGGTATTTCTATGCTATTAATTCTATATGCTCTTTTATCTTATTTTATTTTTAATAATGATTTGCCAAAAGGGTGGGCATCTTTAATGATTGCAATATCTTTTATTGGTGGTGTGCAGTTAATCTGTCTTGGTATTATAGGTGAATACATTAGTAAACTACAGACAGACATACGCAAACGCCCGTTATATATTATTAATGAAACCAACTGTTAACCTTGTTTCTGCATCCCGCCATATTATTTATCACATTTAGGTGGATTGACGCTGTTGACATTCTTCTGGTAGCCATCTTACTTTACCAGCTTTATAATTTAGTAAAAGGAACACCTGCAGTAAGTGTATTTTTCGGCATTATATTCATTTATGTTGTATGGATTATAGTACGCACACTAGACATGAAATTGTTTGGCACCATACTTGGCAAGTTTATTGATGTAGGCGTAATTGCCATTATTGTGGTGTTTCAGCAAGAGTTGCGCAGGTTCTTATTATTTATTGGCAGCAACGAATTTTTAGGCAGAAGCAAATTTTTGAGTCGCGTTTTTTATCCTGCAAAGAGTGGATTTGTGGAACAGTATGCCAAAGTGGATTTTACCCCTTTAATAAAAGCCTGTTTTAAAATGAGCGAAAGTAAAACAGGTGCGTTGATAGTGCTTACAAGAAACTCAGATTTGGCAGTTTATATTAATTCGGGAGAAGCAATTGATAGCGGTATGAGTGAGCGTATGCTGGAAAACATTTTCTTTAAAAACTCACCTTTGCATGATGGTGCGGTAATTATAAGTGGTAAACGAATTATAGCTGCGCGTTGTGTATTACCAGTAACGGAAAAAGAACAGTTCCCTGCACACTATGGTATGAGGCACCGCGCTGCAGTAGGAATTACTGAAAGTACGGATGCAGTGGCACTAATTGTTTCTGAACAAACAGGGGGCGTTTCTTTATCCGTAAACGGAACAATACGTTCTAGCTTAACACAGGATAAGTTAAAGCAATACTTGGAGCAGGAAATGGGGAAAAGTTAAATTGTTGCAATGAGGGGTGTCATATAGATGCTTCCATAAACTCAGTAGACCACGCTATGGTTCTTAGATAAATTGGCAGAAGTGGCATGGGTTATTTAATTATGAAAGAAGTCTTGTTTACTTCTTACCTTCTAAAATGGTAATCAGTTTTTTTTGAGAGAGTATAAGTTCTTTTAAGGCTTTGTTTTCTTTTTTATAATGCTCAATTTTTTCTTTCAAAACGTCTGTTTGAGCATTTTCACTGTTTTTGTATGGTTTCAGGCTTTGTTGGGCATCAAATTTTTCAAACTCGTCAGAACTAATTCCTAATATTTTTAATATAGCAGCTAGAGTATGGCTGTTTACCTTGCCGGTTTGTTCTATATGCGACACTAAGGCACGAGTTTTATTTATTTTAATTGCCAGCTCATCTTGTGTAAGCCCCTTTAGAGCTCGTAACATCTTTATTTTTTTACCTACCTGCATATTATTATGTGCAAGTAGCCATTATTTGTATTGTCATAAAGATAATTTGATTTGCTTTTTGATAATTTTTTAAATAAGTTTGCTTCGGATAAAGTCAAACAAAAAACACAACAAAGAAAGTTTATTGCATAGCTGGAGGCGAAAGTATAGGTAAATCTTACAACCCCATAATGCTAACGCCGATTATTTTATATATATCCAAATGAAATATTTAGTGCAAGAATTAGAGATTATTGAAAAAGAACATAAGGAGTTTTTTGAAAAGAATAACCTAAAGTTATTTCAATATATATCCCTAAGCAAAAAACCGGTTATGCTATGGTTTAATAAGGATATGCAAGATACATACAAATTGCCAAAAGATGCTTTTGAAAAAATAAATGACCTTATTATGAGTTATTACTCCTTAAAATAAGCTCAGGTTTTTAATTGTATTGAATTACGTGATGCTTTAAGTTGAACAAAGAATCAATCAATAAATTAAACGTGTAAATGTGGAACACTCTAAGCGTTCTTTTTCTTTAACAAAAGGGTACATGAAGGGATACCCAAGATTACTGAACTTTAATCTGTATGCCTCCATTGCTATTAAGTATATAGTAAATATTGGTCAGCCATTTAGTAGAGTCCTTCTCTGACATGGGGTCTGAAATATATTCTTCAATTACTACGTTATGTGTTAAACCCTTTTCTTGCATGTAATCAGTCATTGCTCCGTGCGCATTTGCCATGTTCGCATAACCACCATAATAGGCAATGTGCAAAGCCATATCAGTAGCAGGTATATTAAATTTTTCCCAACCCTTTAGTTCTTGTCCCTCAGGTACAGAAATAACAGCGGCACAATCGGTTTGTTTCTTTTGTTCATCATAGGTATAAAAAATACCACTTGGCGGACCGGTATGTTGTAGTTTCTTTGTTATAATATCATTAAATATTTTAGGAAAATTATCGGCAAAGAATGCGCTTAGTTTATCAAATCCAAGAGTTGCTTTTTTACCATAGTAGTTTCTTTCTGGCCAGGCTACTTCTTTTATTTCATAGCCGCGGTATGTTTTAACAACAGGTACAGCTTCTACTACTTGTTTAAGTTTGGTTAAACCTTTTTCAAAATCTCCGCCCAACATTTTATCCATCTTTCCTTTAAAAAACAGCATCATACCTCTGCCCATAAAACCAATATTCATATCCATGGCCCAGGTAACATTAGTTGCTGTCCCTTCCGATTTAAAAATAAAAAACACATCACTCATACCTTTTCCGGAGAAATCAAGTTTTTCGGCAACAGTATCCGCACTAATCTTGGTAAGCTCCATAGTTCCTTTACCAACAGCCTTGTTACCTTCCCAGGCATATTTGTGTCCTATGTTTCCAGGTACACCTTCAATAGTAATTTTCATGGCAGTATCCTTCTCTGCCCATGGCGACCATTTTGAGAACATATTATAATCAGTTATTTGCGATTTAATGGCATCTGCCGATGCATTCATACTTGCCGACCTTTGCACTTTTATTACAGAAGGCCCGGCTAAACATAGCACCAAGTAAATTACTGCAAGCGCTACAATTACATACAATACTTTTTTCATAATTCTTTATTTAATAGTTTTTATGGTATCATGCTGTTCGCCAAAAGCTCAGGTCATGATTTTTTATTTTAAAGCAAAAGTAATTTAATTATTTAATTAGTCAATTAGTAGATTTGCCAGTTAGAAAATGAAAAAACCATCCAAGTATCAGGTATCATTTTCAGGTAACATTACCTGTTTCATATTTATGCTACTTGCTACTTGCTACCTGCTGCCTGCTACCTGCTTTTCGCAAGTATATGAAAAAGGCAACAAGGACTTCTCTACCAAAAAAAACATAGATGCTAATACAACCACCCGCATACTCTTCATCTTCGATGATTCTTTCAGCATGTTTGGCAGGTGGGGCAACGGAAACAAAATAGATGTTTCTAAAAAGCTGATGGGTGAGTTTTTAGATTCCTTAAAAAACACCCCTAAACTTCAGTTGGCTTTACGTTGCTACGGACATCAAACACCATTCAGGCCTAACCGTAACTGTCAGGATAGTAAACTGGAAGTGCCCTTTGATGTGGCTCTTACCAATTGTAAAAAAATAAAAGACCGTATTAATAAACTGCAACCTACAGGTACAACACCTATCGCATATTCTTTGGGAGAAAGTGCTAACGATTTTCCACCTTGCGAAAATTGCCGCAATATAGTTGTTTTAATAACTGATGGAATTGAAGAGTGTGATGGCGATCCCTGCGCTGTATCCATAGCCTTGCAAAAGAAAGGAATTTTCCTTCGCCCGTTTATTATTGGCGTGGGCTTGGATGTAAAGTTTGCAGATATATTTGGTTGCATGGGTAAGTTTTACGATGTAAGCAATGAAGCGAATTTTAAGAACGTAATGAAGCTTGTTTTTATTGAGGCTATCACACAAACTACGGCTCAGGTTAATCTGAATGATATCTACAAAAAACCAAGTGAGACGGATGTTACCATGACTTTCTATAACCAGAAGACGGGAGAGATTATGTATAATTACCTGCACACACTCAACCATCGTGGCAATCCTGATACATTGGTGCTAGACCCAGAAGTAACATACAAGATGGTAGTACATACCATCCCTCCGCAAGTTAAAGAAAACATTGTGTTGCAAAAGGGTAAGCACAACATCATTCCAATAGATGCCCCGCAAGGATATTTAACCATTCAAACGGAGGGAGCTAATGCCTATAAATCTTTATCTTTTATAGTGAGAAAAAGCGGAGAAATGAATACGCTTAATGTTCAGGAAGTTGGCTTAACTGATAAATACATTTGCGGTAAATACGATTTGGAGATACTAACCCTGCCCAGAATTAAATTGCAAAATGTAGAGATAAAGCAAAGCTCTACCAATACGCTTAAAATACCTTCGGCCGGCAGTTTTGGCGTAAACAAAGGCGGGCTTGGTATTGGCAGCATTTATTTGGAAAATGGAAAGAAATTAGAATGGGTTTGTAATTTAAATGAGACGCAGGAGACAGAAGTTTTTTATCTTCAACCCGGTAATTATAGAGTTGAGTTTCGTTTGAAGGCGCAACCCGAATCAGAAAAAACAGTAGAGAAAAAGTTTACGATAACATCCAATAAATTAACCCAACTTAGTATATATTAGCTGCCTATTTAGTTTTTCGTCATTGCGAGCGAAGCGCGGCAATCTCCTAATCAACAGATTGCTTCGTCGTACCTCCCTCGCAATGACGGATAATTTTGATGAGTATAATTTGTGGCAGTAAAAACTTAAGTGAATATAGATTATGAATAAAAAATTTCCTTACACCGAAACAAAAGATACCCGCTCGGGCTTTGGCGCAGGCTTGCACGAACTTGGCAAAACCAACCCCAATGTAGTTGCACTTTGTGCCGATTTAACGGGCTCTTTAAAAATGGATGCTTTCTTAAAAGATTTCCCAGATAGGTTCTTTCAGGTGGGTATTGCTGAAGCAAACATGATGGGCATTGCGGCGGGCTTAACCATTGGCGGTAAAATTCCGTTTACGGGCACCTTTGCCAACTTTAGTACAGGGCGTGTATATGACCAAATTCGCCAGTCTATTGCCTATAGCGGCAAGAACGTAAAGATATGTGCATCGCATGCAGGACTTACCCTTGGCGAGGATGGAGCTACCCACCAGATATTAGAAGACATTGGTTTGATGAAAATGTTGCCGGGCATGACGGTTATTAACCCTTGTGATTATAACCAGACAAAAGCGGCTACCCTTGCCATTGCCGATTATAAAGGACCTGTTTACCTGCGTTTCGGCAGACCGGCTGTACCTAACTTTAGTCCGGCTGATTATAAGTTTGAAGTAGGTAAAGCCATTGTTTTGCAAGAGGGTAAAGACGTTTCTGTTTTTGCTACAGGGCATTTGGTTTGGAAAGCCATTGAAGCTATTGAGATACTGGAGCAAAAAGGCATCAGTGCCGAGCTGATAAACATACACACCATTAAGCCATTGGATAACGCGGCTATTCTTAAATCAGTGGCTAAAACAAAATGTGTGGTTAGCGCCGAAGAACACCAGATGAATGGTGGCTTGGGCGATAGCATTGCGCAACTACTTTCCCGTAACATACCTGCCCCGCAAGAGTTTGTAGCGGTAAACGATAGCTTTGGCGAAAGCGGCACCCCCGATGAACTGATGCAAAAATACGGCTTGGAAGCAACCAACATTGTTGATGCTGTACTAAAGGTTATTGCAAGGAAGGGGTAGGGGATAGGTTTGGGCGTTCCGGCGCATTTATCATTTTGAGTGAAAGGAGAAATCTTTCGCGCCGTCGGGCTTTACGTTCCAAATCCTCGCCGATTACGGCTGTGGGTTTTCCTCTCCAATCCCATAACGCAGCTCAATTAAGGCTTTCCGTGTGGCAACCACATTACTACCAAGACCAATATCGCTTGGAAGAAGACCTACCACGTTAGGA
>PLYA01000062.1 GCA_003153315.1 Bacteroidota bacterium | reverse complement strand
TGTGGAAGCAGTAAAAAAAGGGGCTTACGATTTCCTCACCAAACCTGTTGATTTAAACCGCTTGTTGGTTACCCTGCGCAATGCCTTAGATAAAAATCAGTTGGTTACCGAAACAAAAACCCTGCGTAAAAAGGTTTCTAAAAGCGGAGATATTATTGGCAACTCAAAAGGTATTGAAGAGGTAAAAGCTTTAATAGATAAAGTAGCCCCTACCGATGCTCGTGTTTTAATTACCGGTGCAAACGGCTCCGGCAAAGAGCTTGTGGCAAGACAGTTACACGATAAAAGTAACCGTGCCAAGTTTGCATTTATAGAGGTTAACTGTGCCGCAATTCCTTCTGAGTTGATTGAAAGTGAGTTGTTCGGACATGAAAAGGGCTCTTTTACCTCAGCGGTTGCCACACGCAAAGGCAAATTCGAATTAGCCGAAGGAGGCACCCTGTTTTTAGACGAGATTGGCGATATGAGCCTTTCTGCGCAGGCTAAAGTATTGCGCGCCTTACAGGAAAATAAAATTACCCGTGTAGGAGGAGATAAAGCCATACCCGTTAATGTGCGTGTAATTGCTGCTACCAACAAAAACCTGCATCAGGAAATAGAGAAAGGCAACTTCCGCGAAGATTTGTTTCACCGCCTTAATGTTATTCCCATTCATGTACCGTCGCTTGCTGAGCGTAAAGAAGACATTCCTTTGCTGGCAAACCACTTTCTTAACATGATTTGCACCGAACAGGGCAATGCCCTAAAAGATTTATCAGACGAAGGAATTAAGGCCCTGCAACAACTACCTTGGACGGGCAACATACGCGAGTTCCGCAACGTAATGGAGCGTTTAATTATACTTTGCGATAAAACCATTACCGATAAAGATGTAAAGAAATACACCGCCTTTAATTAATTATTTGCTTAGGCGTTCCGGCGGCGGTTTACCGCCAGCGGGATATACGCGCTGCACAGCAGCTTGCTATCAAATTCTTTAGCATTATCTCTCTTTACTTTACATTTTTAAAAGCAGGCAGGCTATTTTTGACTTAAACAGAGCATAATTTGCAATCATCCTTATATCGGACGAGTCAATGCTTACATAAAATGATTTTATGCTTATATCGGATGAGTCGATGTTTATATGAAATGAGTTTATGCTTACATCGGATGAGTCGATGTTCATATAAAATGAGTTTATGCTTACATCGGATGAGTCGATGCTCATATAAAATGAGTTTATGCTCACATCGGACGAGTCAATGCTTACATAAAATGATTTTAAGCTTATATCGGAAGAGTCGATGCTTTAATGAAAGGGGGTAATGCTCTCATCAAGCAGGTTTATACTCTTATGAAGCTGAATTAGGTGTAAGCAATTCTAAATCATAAAAAAGCCCTGCCAGATTACTCTTACAGGGCTTTGGTTTATAGCTGTTACCTGATAGCTATTAAGCTGTTGGCAAACCACCCGCATGGCCGGGCAATGTGCCACCCAAAACGTGTAAGAGGTATTTCTTATCTTCGCGCTTCATGCGTCTTATTTTTCTGATAGTTTTAGCAGCAACTGTTTTTTCATCGTGTACGGATGAGGTAAAAACAACTACCTCACCCACCGAAAAGAAGGATACGCTGGTGTATCTTAACCATGCCGATACTGCCCGGTATGTAGGCATTAACACCTGCAGGCTTTGCCACCAAAGCATTTACAATACGTTTATAGAAACGGGCATGGGCAAATCTTTTGCGGGTGCTACCAAACAAAAATCGGCAGGAGATTATAAGCATTCGGTTATTTACGATGCCTTCTCTGATTTTTATTATAAGTCTTTTTGGGGCAAGAACGATTCGCTTTACTTCCTCGAGTTTCGTTTGCAGGGCAAGGATACCATTTATAAACGCGTTGAAAGGTGCGATTACATTATAGGCTCTGGGCATCATACCAACTCGCATATGCAAAACATAAGCGGACATTTTAACCAAATGCCTATGACTTTTTATACGCAGAAAAAAGAATGGCACCTGCCTCCCGGCTTTGAGAATGGCGTTAACACCCGCTTTACGCGCAAAATTGGTTTGGAGTGTATGAGTTGCCATAACGCCTTGCCCGATTTTGTGATGGGTTCTGAGAATAAATATAATCATGTGGATGAAGGTATTAATTGCGAGCGCTGTCATGGTCCGGGTAGTGTGCATATGCAGCAGCGCAGCATGGGCACTAAAATTGATACGACTAATTATATTGATTATAGTATTGTAAACCCATCCAAGCTTGCTATTGATTTGCAGTTTGATGTTTGTCAGCGTTGCCATTTGCAGGGCAATGCGGTACTTAAAGAAGGGAAATCCTTTTATGATTTTAAACCCGGCATGAAGCTGAGTGATTACATATCGGTATTCTTACCCAAGTATGCCAACGCCGATGATGAGTTTATAATGGCGAGCCATGCGGATAGATTAAAGATGAGTCAATGTTTTATTAAATCGTTTAAACCTTATGAAGTAAAGAATAAACTAAAACCTTACAAAGATGCGCTTACTTGCATTACCTGTCATAACCCCCATGTAAGTGTTAAGGTAACGGGTAATGAGGTTTTTAATAATGCATGTAAGAACTGCCATCAGGAGGGAGGGAAATCAAACCTAGCATGCACCGATAAAAATGTAGTTGCAGCTAAAAATGCAAAGCATGGTCATGCACCTGCTGAGTTGCTAAATTGTGTTGGTTGCCACATGCCTAAGTCGGGCTCTATAGATATTCCGCATGTTACCGTTCACGATCACTACATTCGTAAACCAATCACTAAAAAAGAAAAAGATAAGATTAAAACCTTCTTAGGCTTGTATGCCATTAATGAGAAAGCACCTGATTCACTCACTAAGGCTAAAGCTTATGTTTACCAATACGAGAAGTTTGAACAAAAGGGTTATTACTTAGATTCTGCGGTTAAGTATCTTTCTATAAAGAATAAAGACCTTATTATAAAAAACTTCAACGCCTTAGTGCAACTTTATTTCTTAAGGAATGATTACACAAAGGTTATCTCTTTTGTAAATCAGATTGGAGCTGCTGATTTGATTAAAACTATTTTAAACAAAAAGTCTTATGATAACCAACATGCCTGGACCTGCTACCGCATTGCAGAAAGTTATAACTACCTAAACAAAGTAGCCGAAGCACTTACGTTTTTTGAACAGGCAAATAAACTGGCTCCTTTTGTTCCTGATTTTACTGATAAACTAGCCACCTGTTATGCCACAAATGGAAACAATACGTTGGCGCACCAATACTTTACTGAAACACTGAAAGAGAACCCTAAATATGTATCGGCCATTACCAACCTCGGCTTTCTGTATTTAACCGAAGGCAATTCAAACAGAGCAGAACAATTATATATGCAAGCTCTTGAGTTAGACCCTGATAATGAAAACACGTTATTGAACCTTGCAGGGCTTTATAACTTTAAGGGAAATAAACTTGAAACTAAAAACACACTTAAAATATTATTAAAGAAACATCCCGATAATAAAAAAGCAGCACAAATTCTATCTGCTATGGCTAAATAGAACACTCTTTTACTTAGGCTTTATTACGAAGGGCCACATAATAACTAACATTTTATCTACATCCCCTCTTTAAACTTTTCAAACAGTTAACTTCGCCCAACTTTTTACTATGCCTAAAGATAATTCTATAAAATCCGTCCTCATTATCGGTTCAGGACCCATTGTAATTGGCCAAGCCTGCGAGTTCGATTACTCCGGCTCCCAGTCAGCCAAAAGCCTGCGCGAAGAAGGCATTGAGGTAACGCTTATAAACAGCAACCCCGCCACTATCATGACGGATAAGGTTACGGCAGATAATATTTATTTGTTGCCGCTGGAGGTAAAATCTATCATTAAAATACTGGAAGAACGCAAAATAGATGCCGTTTTACCCACTATGGGCGGACAAACAGCCTTAAACCTCGCCATGAAATGCGAAGACATGGGCGTTTGGAAAAAGTACAATGTGCGTATGATTGGTGTAGATACGCAAGCCATTAAGGTTACCGAAGACCGTGACCTATTCCGCATTCGCATGAATGAAATTGGAGTGGCAATGGCTCCATCTAAAATTGCCAAATCGTTTTTAGAAGGAAAATCCGTAGCACAGGAGTTTGGTTTCCCTTTGGTTATTCGTCCTTCCTTTACTCTTGGAGGCAGCGGCGGAAGCGTAGTTTACGATAAAGCCGATTTTGATAATTTACTAAACCGAGGTTTGCAAACATCGCCTATACACGAAGTTTTAATTGACAAAGCCGTACTAGGTTGGAAAGAATACGAATTGGAATTACTACGTGATAAAAATGATAACGTAGCCATTATTTGCTCTATAGAGAATTTCGACCCGATGGGCGTTCATACCGGTGATAGCATAACCGTTGCCCCTGCACAAACGTTGAGTGACAGCACCTACCAAAAGATGCGCAGCATGGCCATCTTAATGATGCGCAGCATAGGTAACTTTTCGGGTGGATGCAACGTGCAATTTGCTGTAAGCAACGATGATAAAGAAGATATCATCGCCATAGAGATTAACCCCCGTGTATCACGCTCATCTGCACTGGCAAGTAAAGCCACCGGTTACCCCATTGCCCGTATAGCAAGCAAACTGGCCATTGGTTATACACTTGATGAATTACAAAATCAAATTACCAAATCAACCTCAGCCTATTTTGAACCTACCTTAGATTACGTTATCGTTAAAATTCCGCGTTGGAACTTCGATAAATTCAAAGGTTGCAACCGTGAGTTGGGCTTTCAAATGAAGTCCGTAGGTGAGGTTATGGCAATAGGTCGCAGCTTTCAGGAAGCATTACAAAAAGCCTGTCAGAGTTTAGAAATTAAGCGTAATGGTTTGGGTGCTGATGGCAAAGAAATTACCGATCAGGCAGAATTACTGCGTGCATTAGAGCGTCCAAGCTGGAATAGATTATTTATGATTTATGATGCCATGAAACTTGGCATCTCTATCAAAACCATACAGAAACTTACTAAAATAGATATGTGGTTCTTGCAACAGATAGAAGAACTCATCGCTTTAGAAAACGAAATTTCCCGATTCAATCTATCCAACATCCCTAAAGACCTGTTATACGAAGCTAAACAAAAAGGTTATGCCGACAGACAAGTAGCGCATTTATTACGTTGCTTAGAAAGCGAAGTGTATAAAAAAAGAAACGAGCTTGGTATAAAGCGTGTATATAAATTAGTAGATACCTGCGCTGCCGAGTTCGAGGCAAAAACACCATACTACTACTCTACCTTCGAGGATGAAAACGAAAGCATTCGTTCAGATAAAAAGAAAGTCATTATTCTCGGAAGCGGTCCTAATCGTATCGGTCAGGGTATTGAGTTCGATTACTCTTGTGTGCATGGCGTATTGGCAGCAAAAGAATGTGGTTACGAAACCATTATGATTAATTGCAACCCTGAAACGGTTTCAACTGATTTTAGTACAGCAGATAAGTTATACTTCGAGCCTGTTTTTTGGGAACATATTTATGATATCATTCTTCATGAAAAACCCGAAGGTGTTATCGTTCAGCTTGGCGGACAAACAGCCTTAAAGCTGGCAGAGAAGTTAGATCGCTACGGCATTAAAATAATCGGTACCGATTTTAAATCGTTAGACTTAGCAGAAGATAGAGGTAGTTTCTCCAATCTCTTAAAAGATAACGGTATTCCTTATCCGAAATTCGGAGTAATAGAAGATGCTGAAGAAGGTATTGCCCTCTCCAAAGAATTAGGTTTTCCTTTATTGGTTCGCCCGAGTTACGTACTGGGCGGACAAAGCATGAAGATTGTAATTAATGAACAGGAGTTGGAGCAACATGTTGTAAAACTCTTAAATGATTTACCTGAAAATAAAGTTCTTTTAGATCACTTTCTGGAGCACGCCATCGAAGCTGAGGCTGATGCTATTTGCGATGGAGAAGATGTGTACATCATCGGTATTATGGAACACATAGAGCCTGCGGGTATACACTCAGGCGATTCTTATGCTGTCCTTCCCCCATTTGATTTAAGTGAAAACGTAATCAAACAAATAGAAGCCCACACAAAAAAAATTGCTCTTGCACTAAAAACAGTTGGGTTGATTAACATACAATTTGCAGTAAAGAATGAAGTAGTCTATATTATAGAAGCAAACCCCCGTGCTTCGCGCACCGTACCCTTTATAGCCAAAGCTTATGATGAGCCTTACGTAAATTATGCCACTAAGGTTATGCTAAGAGAGAAGAAAGTAAAAGACTTTACATTTAATCCTCGTAAAAAAGGATACGCCATTAAAATACCTGTATTCAGTTATGAGAAATTCCCTGAAATACAAAAAGAACTTGGTCCTGAAATGAAATCAACTGGAGAAGCTATTTATTTTATTGATGATCTGTTTGATGAATACTTCCAAAACGTTTATAGCGAACGTAATTTGTATTTAAGTAAATAAGAATTATTCTTAATAAGAATAATTAACATCCTGGTTCATAATTTTTTTTTAAATATGATGTGTAATTTGTATGTTTGCGCCTTGCTGTTATGCACAGAAACAGCTTAACTAAAAAAACGCCTGTCTGTGCCGGGCATAAAAACAACCAGTAAAATGAAAAAAGTAATTGCAACAGTAGCAGCTTTCATGTTAGTAGTAGGTGTTACCACTACAGCAAATGCTCAAGGTGAAAAGAAAAAAGAAGGTGAGAAGAAAGAAGAGAAAAAAGGAGAGAAAAAAGAAAAGAAAGAAGAGAAAAAAGAGAAAAAAGAAGAAGCTAAACCAAAAAACTAATTTAATTAGTTTTTTCTCTCAAAAGCCGTCCTATATAAATATAGTGCGGCTTTTGTTTTTTAATAGATTAATGAACAAGTAACAGCATTAATCTTTAAGTGTATTTCTTTTCCAAAATACAGAGCAAGATTTCGGTCTATATGCCCGGCCGGAAAATTAAAACATACAGGGAAGTCATATTCTTTTACAGCATCTAAAATAATTTCTTCGGCAGTTTTTCCAAAAGGAATAGCATTATCTTTCATATCAGTAAAACCACCAACAATAAGCCCGTTAAGATGAGCCAGTTTCCCGCTTCGCTTTAAATTAAGCATCATCCTGTCTATATGATATAGATATTCATCTAAATCTTCTATAAATAGAATTTTACCTTTAGTATCAATATCACTTGTAGTACCTGATAGTGCATATAATAAAGAAAGATTACCGCCTATTAACACCCCTTTTACTTCTCCAATTTTATTTAACGGATGAGGTTCAAATTGATAAGAAATAGTTTCTCCAAATAAGCACTTTCTTATTGATTCAACAGCATCTTTATCCTTGGAGAAATTAATTGGCATTGTTGCATGCAAAGTAGGTATATCTATCTGCTGATGGATGTGAGAATGCAAAACAGTTACATCGCTATAACCAATTATCCATTTGGGATTTGTTTTAAGTTTTGTAAAATCTATCGCATCTATAATTCTAATTGTACCATAACCGCCTCTGGCAATTATTATTGCTTTAATACTTTCGTTATCAATTGCCCATTGCAAGTCCTTTGTACGCTGCGCATCACTTCCTGCAAACTGATTTTCGGCAGCATAAATATTATTTCCTAACACTGGTTGCAAGCCCCAGTCTTTAATAGTTTCAACAGCAGCTAAAAGCTCTTTTTCTGATATTTTTCGGGCGGTAGCCACAATAGCTATCTTGTCATTTTTTTTTAAATAAGGAATACTCATAATATTTAAAAAGCTTCTCCAAGTGTTAAGTAGTAATTCATACGGTTATTACTATAACCTGCATCAAACCTAAGATTAAGATGTTGTTTTTTATCCACCAAAGCTCTAACACCACCACCAATAGCTAGATGAGTATATTTATAGTTAAATTGATTTAATTGAGGGGCAATATCACCAATGCCGGCAAATGCAACAGCACCCACCCTCCAAAATAAATGCGCTCTATACTCTGCTTGTACCATCCAGCAATCTTTATCACGAAAGCGCCCTTGATATAATCCACGCATTTTACTTTCTCCTCCCAATACAGCCATTTGATAAAAAGGCACATTGCCCGTACTAATAACCCCATAAGCGTTAAATGCTATAACCTGTTTATATGGTAAAGCCACATAAGTTGAAATATCTAAAGAATATTTATCAAACCTGTAATCGCTGCCTATTAGATTATTGTTTGTTAAAGCAAAAAGTTCTACATAATACCCTTTTGTAGCATAGAACTGATTATCTCTATTATCATATTTTATAGTGCCGCCTGCACCCGACACCGCTCCACCTTTACTCCCAGAAATAGTACCTTTGATAAGCATACCTGTATCAACCAGCTGTGTAATATTGGTATAATCAAACATGTATTTAAGCCCCGCATATAAATGAGGGTATATTCTTCTTAAAGCATTTATTTTAAAACGGGGATTATTCGCGTAATATCTTTCCTTAAAATAAGAAGGCACATGATTACCCACTCCAAAAAACAGGTAGTTAATACTTTGAAAAGCTGCCTCTCCATAAACATTATATTTTTCTTTATTAAACCACATCTGAAAAGGTGCTCCGCATAAAATCTGACCAAGCTGAGTACCAGAAAGTACAAACATAATGTTTGAATGGCGCATGCTATCTGGCTCATTTTTTTGTTTAAAGCGCAAAAGACCTGCTGCACCAGCTCCCCATTTTGTTTCAGGCTGGTAGTATATAACCGGAAGCGCAATAAGCTTTATACGCTTGGTATCTGTACTATCTCCATTATTAGCATTAACTAATAAAAACAGGCAATAAAATAAAGTAAAAAAAAAATTAACTCGCATTAAACAAGTGCAAAGGTACTTTTTAGAAACGAATTTTTACTTTTATACCCAAATCAAAAAATAATATGGAAAACGGATATGTAAAAAGTAATATTGAAAATGGTATAGCTACGGTTACATTTTTTCATCCACAGAGTAATTCATTACCAGGGATAATACTAAGAGCACTTGCACGTGAAATAGAAACTATGGGAAATAATCCCGAAGCAAAAGTCATTATATTAAAAAGTGATGGGGATAAAACTTTTTGTGCAGGCGCATCTTTTGATGAATTAATAGCTATTAAAGATATTGAAACAGGGAAGCATTTCTTTTCAGGTTTTGCCGGAGTAATAAATGCCATGCGTAAGGCACCTAAATTTGTAATTGTCCGTATACAGGGCAAAGCAGTTGGGGGTGGTGTAGGGATTGCTTCTGCTTCAGATTATACCTTTGCCCATGATAGCGCAGCTATAAAACTAAGTGAATTGGCAGTAGGTATTGGTCCTTTTGTGGTGGGGCCTGCTGTTGAACGAAAAATGGGGGCATCTGCCTTTTGCCAGTTAACTATTAATGCAGGCGAATGGCATAATTCCCTTTTCGCTCAACAAAAAGGCTTATATGCTCATGTTTTTAAAACACATCGAGAGATGGATACAGCCATTTTAAGCTTAGCTCAAAAATTAGCCGCTAGTAGTCCGGAAGCTATGAAAATGTTAAAAAAAGTAATGTGGGAAGGTACTGAGCATTGGGATAAACTCTTATTAGAACGAGCTGAAATGAGTGGTACATTAGTACTTAGCGATTTCACGAAGAATTTTATCTCTTCTTTTAAAAAGAAATAATTTGCTTGCTATTAATTTAGAATATTTTATCTTTGGCAAAATTTTAAATAAAATTTCAAAATGAAAAAACAATTATTTATGCTTGCACTTAGTGTTTTAGGTTTAAGTGCTTTTTGCCAATCAACGATTTGGCAACCCTATAATTCTAATATAGACACTTCTACTTATGTTCGCTACATAAGTGCAGTTGATACAAATACAGTTTGGGGAATAGGATTTCCAGGTGGTGCTAACCCGGCACCAAATCACTTTACAAGAACTATAGATGGGGCAAATTTTCATTCGGGTACTTTTTTGCCTGATACGAACACGTATGCTCCTTCAAGTATTTGTGCGGTAGACGCAAACACGGCCTTTATTCCTGTTTATGTAAAAACAGCAAGTGCTTCCATGAATGGCAAACTATTAAAAACAACTAATGGTGGTGCTACCTGGACTAACATTGCCGCTACCGGTACTACCAATACTACCGGAATGTTTTTAGGAATAAATAACTTTCCGGATTGGGTTTATTTTTGGGATGCAAATAATGG
Organism: Bacteroidota bacterium; assembly: GCA_003153315.1. Lineage (GTDB taxonomy): Bacteria > Bacteroidota > Bacteroidia > B-17B0 > Aurantibacillaceae > PALSA-968. The sequence goes on along the minus strand of PLYA01000062.1, from coordinate 11,884 downwards.
TATAACATTAGGAGATCCGAACGGAAGTACAACTACCGGTAATGGTAACAGGTTTGAAATTTGGCGCACCCATAATGGAGGAACTAACTGGACACGTGTTGTAGATGCAAATGTTCCTGTTCCATTAACAAACGAATATGGGTTAACCAACTCTTTCACCACTTGGAAGGGGCATGTATGGTTTGGTACAGGTGGTACCGGTTCGGTTGTTGGAAGAGTTTATGCTTCGGCTGATAGTGGCAAAACATGGACGGTAAGTACCCCAACAGGTTTACTTGGTGGAGCTCAAGGGCTTGCTTTCAGAGATTCTTTAAATGGTATGGTATGGGGTTCAACATCGGCTGCAAGTTATATTTTCCAATTAATGAAAACATCGGATGGCGGAAATACATGGACTCGTTTAAATTTGGGTACTAATGTAGGAATAAATAGTATTTGCGCTATTCCAAAAACAAAAGGATATATGTCGGTTGGTCTTGATTCAGCTTCTGATCAAGGTACTGGAGTTGTCGGTAATGGAATTATAACCTCAGTTACTTATAATGATGGTGCAAGTTGGACAATATTGGAAAGCCATGCCGGTGCTGCTGCAGGCACATACACGGTTCTCCCTTTTTATATGGAAAGTGTTCAAATGCTTGATTCCTTAAATGGTTGGGCAGGTAATCTTTCAAATGTTACTTTACCTTATGGTACAGATGGTATGAATAAATTCCGCTTAGGTCATAACCCCGGATGCCCTATAACTATTAGCACTACTTCTTCAAGTTCTCCTTTTAATGTTTGTCATGATAGCTCTGCAGTACTTACAGCAAGTGGTTTAAATACTTACACATGGAGCACTTCGGCAACAACTGCAAGCATTACAGTAACGCCTTCTGTTACTACTTCTTACAGTGTAGCTGGGACTACTACTGCGGGTTGCGCAAATTATGAAACTTTCAACATAACAGTAATAAGCCCAACAGTAACAGCTGCCTCTAAAATCATTTGCGCTCAATATTCCACATCACTTACTGCAGTTGGTGCTACCACTTATACTTGGTCTCCGGCAGCAAGTCTGAATATGAATACAGGAACTACAGTTATAGCCAGTCCAACAGTTACTACTACTTATACCATAACAGGAACTGAACTAGGATGTAATGCAACGGCTACCGCTACTGTAACAGTAAAACCTACACCAAACCTAATGGCTACCAGTAGTACTGGTACCGCTTCTATATGCTCAGGTACCACTGCTACTTTAACAGCAAGTGGCGCCAATAGCTATACTTGGAGCCCTGTAGGAGGAAATACAAGTACTATAACAGTAACACCTGGTACAACAACATCTTATACTATAGCAGGAACCGGCACAGTTAATACTTGTGTTGGTAAATCTCAAGTTACAGTTAATGTAATACCTTCGCCATCTATGCTAATTACAGCTAGTTCCCATACTTTATGTCCAGGAGGCACAGCTACTTTAACAGCAAATGGCGCCAATACATATACTTGGAGCCCTGCAGGAACGTTGAGCTCAGCAACTGGAAATACTGTAACTGCAACCCCTCCTGTTGGGGTTATATCTTATTCTATAGCAGGAACAAGTACTAATACATGTATTGGTAATTCTACAATTACGTTAACAGTAGTTACTAGTTGTGTTGCAGGTATTGAGCAAATATCAAGCAATACTAATATTTCTGTTTACCCCAATCCAAGTAATGGTTTAATAACCGTTAGTATTTCTAATGTTGATGCAGGCACTGTTGTTTATGTTACAGATTTAATAGGTCAGGAAGTAATAAAGACATCTATAAAAGACGTTAATACTAACTTAGACCTTTCTGCTTTACAAAAAGGTATTTATATGCTTACCATAACCAATGGTCAATACAGACATATTGAGAAAGTTATTATTCAATAATTAGTAAAAATATCTTTTATAAAAGCCCTACAGAAATGTGGGGCTTTTTGTTTTATAGTTATACCTGTTTATTTTATATTTTTAAAGGCTGAATAGAATTAAATTTTGAATGATAAAGAAAAATATCGCCACTATTGTAAGATTACTAAAGATTTAATTCTATTTCAGCAAGATTGGTGGATGGATGCCGTTTGTGGAAAAGATAATTGGGACTCCATTGTTTATGAAAATAATGGGAACATTGTAGGCGCATGGGCTTACCCTATAAAGAGAAAATATAATCTTAAATTAATTGCTATGCCCATGCTTACCTTGGGTATGGGGCCTATTATTACTTATTTTCCCGGACAAAAATATGCTAGTTTGTTAAGCCATGAGCAGCAGGTAATTGAAGAACTTCATAAGCAGTTACCCCCTTTTGATTTATTTGATTTGTATTTTCTTCCAATTTATAAAAACCAAATGGCTTTTCATTGGAAAGGCTTTACACAAAAAACCAGATACACCTACCGTATAAATGATCTAAGTAATCTTGATAAAGTATTTGAAGAATTTAACTCAAGCATACGTAGTCAAATACGCAAAGCAGAAAAAGAAACTACAATTATTGAAAGCGAGGATATTGAACTATTTTATAAAATCAATTCACTTACTTTTAAACGACAAAACAAGAAAGTCCCTTATTCACTTTCTTATGTAAAACAAATTGATGAAGCTTGTAAAAATAACAATTGCCGGAAAATACTTTTTGCAAAAGATAATGAAGGGAATATACATGCCACTGTATATATTGTGTGGGATAATCAAAGCGCATACTATTTAATGGGTGGAGCTGACGAAACCTATAAAAGTAGTGGTGCTTATAGTTTATTGCTGTGGAGTGCCATAAAAATTTCAGCAAACTTAACCAAACAATTTAATTTTTGTGGAAGTATGTTGTCAAATGTAGAACGATTTTTCCGTTCTTTTGGAGGAGAGCAAATACCTTATCTACATTTAAAAAAAGTAAATAATAAAGCACTTAGTATATTACTTACTTTAAAAAAATAAATAACAAGAATTCTAAAGATAGTTATAGAATAATTAATTTAATTCAGTATCAAAATACGATTTTACTTTATCGCGTAAGTTATATTGAGAGCTCATTACCTCTCCATAAGCACCGGCGCTGCGAATGGCAATAATATCTCCGCGTTTGGTTTCAGGCAATTCAACGGCTTTGCCAAAGCAATCGCTGCTTTCACAAATAGGACCAACTACATCATATTTGAAATGTTGAATGTTAGCCGCTGAATGTTGAATAACACTTACATTTTCTATTTTATGATAAGCCTGATAAAGGGCTGGGCGAATTAACTCCGTCATGCCTGCATCTAAAATGGCGAAGTTGGTATTGGTTCCTTTTTTAATATAAAGCACTCTGCTTATAAGGCTTCCGCATTGGGCTATAACAGCTCTGCCTAATTCAAAATGAATTTGCTGATGTGGTTGAACCTGAAGAAACTTTTTAAACAAAGAAAAGAAAGCCTCAAAATTGCAAACAGATTCTTCATCGGGTTTACTGTAATTAATTCCAAAACCACCTCCTACATTAATATGTTCTAACTGATAACCTCTTTGCTGAAACCAATGCTGTATCTCGTTTACACGGGTGCATAAATTTTTAAAGGTATTTAAATCCGTTATCTGAGAACCGATATGGAAGTGTAAACCAATTAATTTTAAATGCTTGCATTGTTTTAAAATTTCTAATACTTCGGTTAATTCGTGCAGGTTTATACCAAATTTATTTTCTTCCAGTCCTGTTGTAATATATTTATGTGTTTGTGCATCTACATTAGGATTAATTCGCAGGGCAATTTTCGCTACTTTATTTTGCTGTTTGGCCAATTCATTAATGACTTCTATTTCGGGAATAGACTCGCAATTAAAACAAAAGATATTTTGCTGCAATGCATAATTTATTTCATCATCGCTTTTACCTACTCCGGCAAATACAATTTTATCAGCACCAAAATTAAGTTCAATGGCTTTTTTTACTTCGTTACCACTTACGCAATCGGCACCTAAACCAGCTTCCTTAATTAGTTGTAGGAGTGTATCATTAGTGTTTGCTTTTAACGCATAATGTACATGGTAATTATACGGAGAAGAAGCTCTTTTTATTTCATCAAGTGTGCGTTTTAATAAACCAGTATCATAAAAGTAAAAAGGCGTTTTATGATTGGAAAAAAAAGTATGGTATTTATGTAATGTCGACATAGGTTAGTAATTAAATAACCCTTTGTTAAGTGCCTGTAATGCCTGTTTTTTATACTCGCTTTTAACCAATACAGAAACGTTGTTTTCACTACCTCCATAAGAAATCATACGCACAGGAATTTCACTAAGGGCATTAAAAACTTTTTTTGCATAACCACTTTTATCAAAGCTTACATTGCCCACAATACAAATAATGGTTTGATCTTTATCAATACTTACCTGACCAAATTCACCAAGCTCTTCAACAATTTCTTTTAAGTGTTTATCGGTATCAATAGTCAGAGAAACAGCCACCTCAGATGTGGTAATCATATCAATGGGTGTTTTGTGCCGTTCAAAAACCTCAAATACTGAGCGTAAAAAACCATAAGCCAACAACATCCTGTCAGATTTTATACTTACGGAAGTAATGCCATCTTTTGCAGCTACTGCTTTAATACCACTACCCGCAGAATCTTTAGTAATTACCGTTCCTTTAGCATCCGGTTGCATGGTGTTAAGTAACTTTACGGGTACATTACGTTTTTGTGCCGGTAAGATACAGGTAGGGTGTAAAATCTTCGCGCCGAAATAAGCAAGCTCAGCAGCTTCATCAAAAGAAAGTTGTTCTATGGGATGAGTTTTGTCAACTACGCGAGGGTCGTTGTTATGCATCCCATCAATATCCGTCCATATTTGAATTTCTTTTGCATGTATGGCTGCTCCTATTAAAGATGCTGTATAATCACTGCCTCCACGTTTTAAATTATCAATCTCACCAAATATGTTCCTGCAAATAAAGCCTTGGGTAATATAAAAGGTAAACCCTTTATTTCTATCTAATTCTTGTTTTAGATGTGTTTCAATATAGTTTAAATCAGGCTCCTCATTCTCATCCAAACGCATAAAATTTAAGGCAGGTAACAGTAAGGATGATTCCTTTTGTTCTTCTAAATAGAACTGGAACATAGCGGTAGATAATAATTCGCCTTGGGCTAATATGGCTTTTTCTTCGTTTATCGTAAATAAATCCTGAGTGAAAGCACGCAGGTAATCAAAATGATATTTTAGTAAATTAGTTGCTTTGCTTAAAATGCTGTTGGTTGTGTACAGTTTTTTTATTTCCTGTTGGTATTTACTTTCTAAAGCTGAAATAAGTTCATTTGCCTTTTTATGATTCTTTGAATACAAGTTATTTGCTAGTTCTACCAAACTGTTTGTTGTACCGCTCATGGCGCTTAAAACAACTATAACAGGCTCTGTATTTTTTTTGATTAGTGTGGCGACCGACTTCATTCGTTCTGCCGAGCCAACGCTAGTTCCGCCAAATTTTAAAACTTTCATTTGCAGCTATAGTTTTTTAATCATTGTCAAATGGTGTTCGCCTAAAAGGCTCGGGTCATGAATGCATTATAGGTGGCTGAAATTACTAAACCATTTCAATTTTATATGACATTTAACGTAAAAACTTATTTGTAATTTAGGGCAGTATTATGGCACTTAGACAAACACAAAATTTAAGACTCGCACAAAAGCTTTCTCCTCAGCAAATTCAGTTAATGAAACTGATACAGTTGCCTGTAATGGCTTTGGAACAACGCATAAAAGAAGAGCTTGAATTGAACCCGGCTTTGGAAGAAGACGACAACTCGGATACTGAAGAAGATTTTACAAGTGAAGACTCTTCTGTTGATGAAGTCGATGGGGAAACTGAAAATATCGATAAAGAAGAACGTGATACCGATGAAATTACTATACAAAATGATGATATCAGCTATGAAGATTATGTAGATGAAGATGAGTTTTCTGACTTTAAGTACCAGATAAATAATAACGGGAAGGATAACGATTTTAAGGAAATACCTATAAAGGAGCTTACTGATTTTCATGATATCCTAGAAGAGCAAATTGGCATGCTTGAGTTGAACGAAACCAAGTATGTGATTGCCTTATATTTAATAGGCTGTATAGATGATGATGGCTATATACGAAGAGATACAAACTCGTTGGTAGATGATTTGGCTTTTACCCAAAACATAAATACTACTGCTGCTGAAGTGGAAGAGATGATTAAAGTGCTGCAATCTTTAGACCCTCCCGGCATTGCAGCCAGAAGTCTACAGGAATGTTTGTTGTTGCAATTGGAGCGTATACCCGACCAAACACGCGAAGTACATTTTGCTACTGATTTGATACGGGATTATATGGAAGAGTTTTCCAGAAAACACTACGACAAGCTTGGCCCGCTGCTTAACATCAGTGAAGAGGAATTAAAGGATGTATTAGCCGAAATAACCAAGCTTAATCCTAAACCTGGAAATACTTCGGGACAATCGTTACAAAATGCACAGGAAGTAATTCCTGATTTTGTTATTACAAATAATGACGGCGAGCTGGAGTTGAGCCTTACACAACGTAACATGCCCGATTTAAAAGTAAGCAACGAGTATTTAGACATGCTTACCCGCTACAACCAACAAACGGATAAAAACTCAAAAGCAGCATCGGGTTTTATAAGAAACAAAATAGAAAATGCTCAATGGTTTATAGATGCTCTACTAGAACGCAAAAAGACTATACTCATAACCATGAATGCTATTATGAAGTATCAGCCTGAGTATTTTCTTACGGGCGATGAAACCAAATTAAAACCCATGGTATTAAAACATATTGCTGCCAAAGTAGGTTTAGATATTTCAACCGTATCACGGGTGGTAAACAGCAAATATGTATCTACACCCTTCGGCACCTTTCCTTTAAAGTTTTTCTTTGCAGAATCATTAAGTACTGATAGTGGAGAAGAAGTTTCTACACGTCAAATAAAAAAGATACTATTGGATTTTGTTGCCGCAGAAAATAAGCGCAAACCCCTTACCGATGGTGCTCTTTACAAAATACTAAAGGAAAAGGGTTACAATATAGCACGCCGTACCATAGCTAAATACCGTGAGCACCTTGAAATACCTGTTGCAAGGATGCGTAAAGAAATGTAATAAACCGAAATTATTATCTAAAGGAATTTAGTAATCTACACAAACATTGTAATAGGATTCTCTAAGAATGCTTTTAATGTTTGCATAAAAGCAGCTCCTGTAGCACCATCTACCACGCGGTGATCGCAGCTTAAAGTAATCTTCATGGTATTGCCGGGAACTACATGGTTGTTTTTTACAACAGGTACTTGTCTGATTCCACCAACAGCTAAAATACAAGCTTCAGGAGTATTGATGATAGATGTAAACTCATCAATACCAAACATACCAAGGTTAGAAACCGTAAAAGTATTCCCTTCCCAATCGGCAGGTTGAAGCTTTTTGTCTTTTGCTTTTTTACCAAACTCTTTTGCTTCGGCTGATATTTGAGATAAATTTTTTCCATCCGCAAAGCGTATTACAGGAACTAATAAACCATCTTCAACAGCTACTGCCATCCCAATATGTATATGATTATTATAGCGTATGGTATCGCCTAGCCAACTTGAATTTACTTTGGGGTGTTTTCGCAAGGCAGTTGCACAAGCCTTTATAACAATATCATTGTAGGAGATTTTTCCTTCACCATTCTTTTCGGCAGCTTTATTGATAGCCTCGCGAGCACTGATGGCATTTTCCATATCCACTTCAACGGTAAGATAGAAATGAGGAGCGCTGTTTTTGCTTTCAACCAAACGACGAGCAATAGTCTTCCTCATTTGCGAAACGGGTACTTCTGTATAGCTTTCTGTTCCTACAAAAGTAGAAGCGGCGCTTCTTCCTGTAGAAGGCGTATAAAACTCAATATCTTTTTTAATGATACGTCCGCCATCTCCGCTGCCATGAACTACAGCAATATCAATACCTTTTTCTTTAGCAATTCTTTTTGCTAAAGGAGATGCAATAATTCTTCCGTTAGTAGCCGCATGTTGTATAACTGGTGCAGTTGCCTTTTGTTGAACAGGAACTTGTGTAGCTGTTGTTGCAACAACTTCTTGTTTGGCAGGTTGTGCCTGAGGTGCTGCATTAGCACCTTGGGCTTTTTCCTGAGCAACAATAGCTGTTATATCTTCTCCTCCTTTACCAATTATAGCCAATAAAGAATTAATCTCAACTGCTTTTCCTGCTTCAGTGCCTTGATACAACAATACCCCGTCAAAGAAAGATTCAAACTCCATGGTAGCTTTATCGGTTTCGATATCAGCAAGTAATTCGCCATTCTTAACTTTATCTCCAACTTTTTTATGCCACTTAGCTACCACACCCTGGGTCATAGTATCACTTAGTTTAGGCATTCTAACAATATTTACCGTAGACGGAATTTCAACTTTTTTTGTTTCTGCTACAGCAGGTTTAGCTACTTCTTTAGTTGCTCCGTTTGTTGCAGCAGCCATAGGCTCTGCTTTTTTAGTATCAGCAGCTGCCGCAGGTTGTGCCCCACCTGCTGTTAATTTAGAAATATCTTCCCCCTCTTTACCAATAACAGCAATCAACGCATCAATGGCAACAGGTTTACCCGCTTCAGCACCTATGTATAGTAAAGTACCATCGTAAAAAGATTCAAACTCCATAGTAGCTTTATCTGTTTCGATATCAGCAATAATTTCACCGTTCTTAACTTTATCGCCTACCTTTTTATGCCATTTAGCTACCACACCTTCGGTCATGGTATCACTTAGTTTGGGCATTTTAATGATTTCTGCCATATTCTAATTTCTTTATTCTTTTATGAAAGGATAATCTTTTTGAACGTACACATCATGGTATAACTCTTCTGCCGCAGGGTAAGGAGATTCTTCGGCAAAAGCAATAGATTCTTCTACAATGGTTTTAATTTTTGCTTCCATGGCTTCTATACCCTTATCATCAATCCATTTGTTCTTTTTCAGAGTTTCAATTACTTTATCTATTGGGTCCTGATGTTTGTATTCTTCCACCTCATCTTTGGTACGATAGGTCTGAGGGTCGCTCATACTATGTCCACGATAGCGATATGTTTTCATTTCTAACAAAGTTGGTCCGTCACCTCTGCGTGCTCTTGCTGCCGCTTCTTCCATAGCTTCGTGTACGGCTTCTACAGTCATACCATCTACAGGCTTTGCAGGCATATCATAGGCTAAACCAAGTTTCCACAAATCGGTTACGTTGCTGGTACGCTCTACAGAAGTACCCATGGCATAATGGTTGTTCTCAATAATAAATATTACAGGTAGTTTCCAATTCATAGCCATGTTAAAGGCTTCGTGCAATGCACCCTGACGGACAGCCCCATCGCCCATTGCGCAAACGCAAAGATTATCTGTTCCTAAATATTTTTCTGCAAAAGCAATACCTGCCCCTAAAGGAATCTGACCACCCACAATACCATGTCCGCCAACAAAATTATGTTCTTTGCTGAATATGTGCATAGAGCCTCCCTTGCCCTTAGAGCAACCCGTAATCTTAGCGTACAACTCTGCCATCACGTATTTAGGATGAAGCCCCAAAGCAATAGGATGCACATGGTCGCGGTAAGCAGTAATGTGTTTATCATCTTTACGGGTAGCACTCACCGTACCGGCAACAATGGCTTCCTGTCCGTTATACAAATGACAAAAACCTTTTATTTTTTGCATGGTATATAGCTGCCCTGTGCGCTCTTCAAAACGACGCATCAGCAACATACTTTCATACCAGGTAAGGTAATTCTCTTTGGTAAACTTTAATTTCTTATCGGTTTTCTCGGCGGTTTTTCCCATAGGTAAGAATTTACAACAGACAAAAATAGCAAAAATACGTTTGGTAAAATGCCTTGTTAAAAGGATATCCAAAGCTCCTGCATTTCCTTTAAATAAACGTAGCTTTGCCGCATGAGAGCAGATAAATACATTAGCGAGGCAGGTTATACATCCCGACGAAAAGCAAACGATTTATTGGATGAAAAACGCGTGTTGGTTAATGGCAATATAGCCAAACCGGGTACTGAAATAAAAGAAGGAGATGTTGTTTTAATTGACGGAAAAAAGCTGATACCAAAGGAGTTTATACCCACTTATATTGCCTACAACAAACCCAAAGGCATTGAGTGCACTACCGAGCAAATAGCTAATAATATTATTGATGCCATCGGGCACGAGCAAAAAATATATCCCATTGGCAGGTTGGATAAAGACTCTGAAGGCTTGATTTTATTAACCAACCACAGCGAGATAATGAATAAAATTGCTCATGCCGAATTTGGGCATGAGAAGGAATACATTGTTACCCTAAACCTGCCCGTGCGCAAACAGTTTTTAAGAGAGATTGCCGAAGGGGTAACCATACAAGGCGAAAAAACAAAACCCTGCGTAGTAAGTTTAGAACCTAATGCCAAACGTATTTTTAGAATTACCCTCACACAAGGCCTCAACCGCCAAATACGCCGCATGTGCAATGCTGCCGATTATCAGGTAATAAAACTGCAACGCGTGCGGGTAATGAATATTAAACTGGGTAAACTAAAATTAGGCGAGTGGAGAGATTTAACCCAAGAAGAATTAACCGAACTGTTTGCGCAGTTAGTTTAGCTTAAAAAGGGTGAAATAGACTCAATTTTTGAAGGAATGTCTATCTCTTCCAAATTAATTACTATTTCTTCTCAATTAATAGCTATCTCTTCCTAATTAATAACTATCTCTTCTCAATTAATGTCTTCTTCTTCTCAATTAATTACTATTTCTTTTGAATTAATGTCTTCTTCTTTCCAATTAATAGCTATTTATTCCTAATTAATGTCTTCATCTTGAGAAATAGCAACTATTTATGCCAAATTGGCTTTCTTTTTTGTTAGAGTAATAGGAATTAATGAGACAATATCTTGGNNAAGGAATGCCTTTAATTTTTAAGTGGATGCACAATGCAATTCTATGTTTACCATCTTTTATAATGGCATCACTACCAATAAAATTAATTAGTGGTGGAATTAATAGATTCCTTTTTTTAATGAATTTGATTAATTCTGACATGTGTTCATCAATCACAAAGCTTCGCAAATTATTTGACATAGCCTTATTCTCTATATTGCACAATACTTTTTCTATATCTAAAACCACGACCGTTAATTTACTTATATCCTCATAAAATTCGGTTCTTAATTTATCAAATGGCATACATTTAATATCATTAAAGAATTTCACCTCTTTCTGGTCTATTATTAACTCCATATCCCTTTATTATTAAAAAACAGACGAGAATTAAAGATATAGAACATTAAATCTTCAACCCTATAACCAACACATCATCCGTCTGCGGTTCATCCTGTTTCCAGTTGTTGTGGGCATACTCTAAAAAAGAAGCCTGCTCGGTTAGGTTCATATCCTGTATGCTTAACAACAATTCATAAAAGTGTTTGCGGTTAAACTTCTTATTATTCTCTCCGCCAAACTGGTCAGAATAGCCATCGGAAAACAAATACAAAGCATCGCCGGGTTGCAAATCAACCTCATGCAAATCAAACTTCTTTTCTATACCGGCATACAAACCTATGGGGTATTTGCTGGCTTTGTGCTCTATAAGTTTTCCATCGCGGATTAATACCAGCGGACGAAATGCACCTGAGAACTTTAGTTTTTTTGTATCTAAATCTATCTCGGCAAGGGCAATATCCATTCCGTCTGCAGCACCTTCTGTTAATAAAGCAGATTGCAGTTCTTCATCCAAAGCAAAAAGTATGTCGGCAGGGTTTGCCAGATTTCTTTTTACGATGGTAGTACGCAACAAACCATTTGCTATAACCGACATT
>PLYA01000072.1 GCA_003153315.1 Bacteroidota bacterium | reverse complement strand
AATCATTTGGCGCAAGCCTTTTTGTTTTGTGGTCCGCGTGGCGTGGGCAAAACAACCTGTGCACGTATTCTGGCTAAGACCATTAACTGCTTTAACTTAACAGCAGATACCGAAGCTTGTGATAAATGCGATAGTTGTACTTCCTTCAACAGCGGACAATCCTTAAATGTATTTGAGTTAGATGCTGCATCCAACAATTCGGTAGAAGATATTCGTAACCTTATCGATCAGGTTAGGTTTGCTCCGCAGTTAGGACAATACAAAGTATACATTATAGACGAGGTTCATATGTTATCTTCTGCGGCGTTTAATGCCTTTCTTAAAACACTGGAAGAACCTCCTAAACATGCCATTTTTATTTTAGCTACAACAGAGAAGCATAAGATTATACCTACCATCTTATCCCGTTGTCAGATTTTTGATTTTAACCGCATACGTATTGAAGATATTTCTAATCACCTTGCCTATATTGCAAAAACGGAAGGCATTACTGCCGAAGAAGATGCTCTTAGAGTAATCGCCCAAAAGGCTGATGGTGGCTTACGTGATGCCTGTAGTATGTTCGACCAAATGGTAAGCTTTGGTGGGAACAACCTTACTTACAAATCGGTTATTGAAAACCTGAATGTACTTGATTACGATTACTACTTTAAAATTACCGATGCACTTAATACACAGGATACCTCAACGGTACTGTTAACCTTCAATGAGATTTTAAACAATGGTTTTGATGGGCATCATTTTATTGCCGGATTAGGAGAACATCTTCGCAATCTGCTTGTTTGCAAGGATGCTGTTACCATTCAGCTTTTAGAGGTAAGCGAAAACGTAAAGCAGAAGTACCTGCAACAAGCACAAGCTTGCAGTACACAATTCTTATTAAAAGCATTAGGCATTATCAATCGTTGTGATATAAGTTACAAAACCGCCAAAAACCAGCGATTGCAGGTAGAGATAGCATTGCTGCAAATCTCATACTTAAATGCTGCATCGGTAGATGCAGAAAAAAAAAAGATGATACCGAATCCGGCATAAGTCAGCAGGCAGGCACAAACTCCTCTCCTACCCCATCACCCAAACAAGAAACTAAAAACGAAAAAGCAAAGGTTGAGGAAGTACAAACTCCTCAGGCAAAAACAACTAATAAGCCTGTTGGTGCTTTTAAAGATTTAAATTTTAACGATGGCTTCCGTTTAAAACAAGCCCAACAAATTGTTGAAACAACTAAAACCATTACTGAAGAGAAGATTACTCTAGCTAATAACCAACCTTTCACTCTGCAACAACTGCAACTAACCGTTACCGAATACACCAAGAAAATGCAAGAACAAGGCAAGAAGCAGGTTGCCAATATGCTTCGCACGGAAGTTGTATCTCTGCAAAACGAAACTGAAATTATTATTGATATTGAGAACAAAGCACAGATAGACAGCTTTGAACCTTTTAAACAGGGCTTCTTAGACCATGTACGTACAGGATTGAAGAATCAAAAAATTACCATGCGTACGCAAGAAAAGAAATTGGATCCTACCAAAAGAGCTTACTCACCTGCCGAGAAATTTGAAACCATGTTAACTAAAAACCCAGCACTACTTACGCTAAAGAACAGGTTGGATATGGAATTGGATTACTAAAGAGATTATATGCCATCAAAAGATTTCTTCTCAAACAAACGACTACAACTTATTGTAATCAGCGTATTTGTCTTTTTGATGTATGCACGTACCATTAGTTATGAATATATAGGACTAGATGATACTACATTGATTCAAACTAATTACAAGTTCATTAAAAATCTAAATAACATACCCGAAGCCTTTAAACATCATGTGATGTATGTGAATAAGAACTTTGATAAAGAGAAGGATTATTATCGTCCGATGCTTACACTTTCCTTTATGCTGGATGCTAACATTGCCGGAAACACTAAACCTAGGTGGTTTCATTTTGCAAACCTGCTTTATCATTTAACAGCCTGTCTGCTATTATTCACATTACTAAACAAACTAAAAGTAAACTCTATTGCTTCTTTCTTATTTACGCTTTTATTTGCTGTCCATCCGGTGGTTGACCAAGCTGTTGCTTGGATACCGGGAAGAAATGATATGTTACTTGCCATCTTTGTATTGAGCAGTTTTATTTATCTCCTCAAATATCTAGAAAGCAAAAACATCAAAGACTTAGTATGGCATAGCGTGTTCTTTGGCTTTGCTTTATTCACCAAAGAGAATGGTATTGTGCTTCCTATCCTTTTTCTTTTCTATTTCAAGTTCATTTCAAAAGAAGATTTTAAAACATTGTGGTATAAGTTTGGTTTAGGTTATGCGGCATTTATCCTTCCATGGTTCTTTTTGCGGAAGATGGCTTTGGCAGGTTCTATAACTGATAACAGTATGCACACCGCTTTATCTAATCTTCTAAATAATGCGCCCTTTATATTGCAATATATTGGCAAAGCTGTTCTTCCTTTCAATCTATCTGTAATGTGTATGATAGAAGATGTAAATTATCTGCAAGTAGTTATTGCCCTTGTTCTTATTGCTGCAATGATATTCTTTTCGAAGAACAAAAGATGGAGTTATGTTTTATTTGGCATAGCATGGTTTGTTATTTTCCTTGCCCCATCTTTTTCCGCAAGGTTAGTAGAAGGATTAGAGCATCGCTTGTATGTACCTATCATTGGCTTTATTATTCTGGCTGCTGAAACCGATTGGATGAAGAAGCTATCAAAAGATAATAAGAAGTTGTGGATTGTTCCTTCAGCTTATATATTGGTTCTGCTCTTTATTACCAATAACCGGTTAGAGTTATTTAAGAATCAGTTTAATTTTAATTTAAGTGCCATGCAAACGTCTCAATATAGTGTGGTGCCTTGCGTTAATCTGGCAGGAGATTATGAAATTGCCAACAAAAAAGACCAGGCTATTGAGATGTATAAAATAGCTATGAAGCGGGACTCTGTATACAACATCATTCATCCAAGTAACAAAGTAAGTTATTATAGTGTATTACATGATAACCTCGGAGTAATTTATTTAGGCAGGAATCAGTATAAAGAAGCGGAGCATGAATTCCTTCTAGGCTCTAAGTCAGGTGATGCGTATTCTATTTATCATTTGGCTAACGTGTATTCTAAAACAAATAGAATAGAAGAAGCTGCCGAACTTTGGAAGAAGGTACTAACCCTACAACCCGACCAGCCCGATTTTAAAGATGTGTATTTGCGATTAGCCAATTACTCTAAAAGCAAAGGAGATACTGCCGCGTTTAACAATTACGTGCAACAGTTTAAGAAACTAGGATACTAGTCTTCTTAAATCTTTTAGGGATATAGAACAGCAAATACATTATAATCATAATGATACCGAAGTCTATAATACCCATTACTATCATTATCATTACATGAAAGAATACGCCCAGCATTAGCATAACAGACTTTGTTCTTTTAAACCAAACAAGCACAGGGAAAAGTAACTGAAAACCTAATGCAAACCAGCTTATTATATGAATAATGAAAGAGTTGCTTATAAATAAATCTCTAAACCAAGGGTGACTAAAGGTATCCGTAAATAAAACATAATAAAAAGCTGTACCATCTCTCCAACTCTCTCCATATAATTTAAACCAAGAGGCTACCACATACATAATAATTACCTGAAACCTTGCAGCCAACACGGCAAAATTGCTTATGGTAATATTAATGGTTCTTAAATTAAGTTGTTTAGTTTGGTCTGCTTTTTCATCCATAAAAATGAGCATGAATAATACCATTACCAACAAATTAAAACCCGCGTTTTGTATTGGAATGGTTTTATGATACAAACTGATAGTAAAGAAATAAACCAAAATTGTTGATACTCTTTTATATGGTAAAAACAGACAAACCAAAATAGAGAATATTTGTCCACCCACAAACCATTGCCAATGCGCAGCGAACTGAGGTTTCTCTAACAGACTCAATACGCGAAGAACAACATTATTGCTTGCATTAAAAGGAATAAAATAACTGTGTACACCATATAGTATTTTTGAATACGACAACAGGAATAAGGTATTAAAAAGTAAAAAGCCCATCAATACTTTGCGAAAAAACGCAATGTGAGGGCCATAAGGCATCACTGTAGTAACGGTATGTATGTACTCGCTTATTTTTTTGCCCATTTGATGGAAGGCGTAAATTTCATTTCAGGAAAGTTAAACGTTGTAGTATCTGATTTAATTTCAGATAATGGTTTTGCACTAAATTTTTCGGGATACACAAACCGTACTTTGTATTGCAGTTTATCAAATAATGGATGATGGTTTTCCCTGTCTTCCATATCTGAGAAATAAAGGCGCGCCATAATGCAACGCTTGTCTTTAATTAAGTAATCATTTGCTGCAGCAGTATCCGCTTTAAAATAACTCGTAGATATAGTATGCGCTTCATACACTTGTCCTAATACATACTCATGCACTTTGTTTTGTACACTTGCAATACTGAAACGATTTATATATGTTATATCCAATAGGTTCTTTCCCAGGTTTATCCATTCCGTCCAACCTCTTTGAATGCTATGATAACGAACCAGTAACTGTTGTTTATACAAAGGCGGGTCGGGTGCAAACACTTTATTATTCTGACTAAACACAGGCAACATATACCGGCGAACAACTCTTTGCAGCAAAGTATTATCGGTACTCTTATCAAAATTAAAAATAAGCGTGCAGCTAATGTGTATCAGTAAAAGCAAGCTGCATATAATGAATATGATATAATTTACTCTTTTCACTTTTGATTAAAATGTTAAAAAACACAAAGATAGCTGATACAAATGTTAGTTTTTTGTCTAAAAATAAATACATTTGATAAACATTTTTCAGATGTTAGACGAAGAAATAAACCTTTTTAACGAACTAGATAATATCTCGAAGATACATTTTCTTGAGCGGGAAGATATTGATCAAATTATGACCGATTTGGCAAAGCAAATTTTACTTGCCGTGCAAATAGAACGGGTAAATGTTTGGTTATTTAATAAAGAACAAACCGTTCTCATTTCTATTGGTGAATATGATAGCCGAACAAATAAGTTTACAAAAGACAGTATTCTTCGACAAAAAGATTTCCCTACTTACTTTAAAGCCCTGCATGAGAATAAAGTTATTCTTGCTGAAGATATTTATACGCATCCCTTTACCAAAGAATTTAATGAACTGTATTCTAAGCCCAATGATATTTATTCGCTATTAGATATTCCTATACGCATATCCGGGCAATTAATCGGCGTGATATGCTATGAAAAAACCGGTTGTAAAAAGAAATATACTGAACACGAAAAAAGTTTTTGCCTGAGTGTTTCCTGCGTTTTAGCTTCTAATTTAGAAAGCAGACATAGGCGTGCCGCACAAGTAAAGTTAGAAAAAACTTTAGCTGAAAAAGATTTGTTGATTAACGAAATTAATCATCGCGTAAAAAATAATTTAGCGATCTTAATCAGTTTGATGCGCATGAGTAAAGAGCGCAGTAAATCAAAAGACACCAAGCTGCTTTTGGATGAGTATGAGCAACGTATCTTTTCGATGCTGAAGATTCATGATATGCTTGATAAGAACAACCAATATACCGAGATTAACCTATCTGAGTATTTACTGGAATTAATTGCTGAATACAAACATACTTACCCGCAGATAAGCAATAACTTTAGGGTTGAAATTGAAGACATAGACCACTTACTATCTACCAAAAAAGCCATACATGTCGGTTTAATTATTTCTGAGATATTGCTTAATTCTATTAAATATGCTTCAACACTTACAAAGAACTATATGGTAAGTATCAGTTTAAAACAACTAAATAAAAACACGCTGGCTTTACAAATTGGTGATAATGGTGCGGGCTTTGATTTTGCAAAAGAAACCAAAGATTCTAACCTGGGCTTGCCTCTTATAAAAGACCTGATAGACCAGCTTGAGTTTAAAGCCACGTACCCTACCAAAAACAATTGCTATTATACTATTGAGTTTGATACTACTTTAGCTCAGTAACTCCAGTTTCATTAAAATATCAGTTTGTTTATCATCTCCCAACATAAAAATGTGTTTATCAAATTCTGTCAAACCATTTTTCTTATAAAAATTAATGGCTCTTGCATTATTTTCCCAAACACCTAACCACAGGTAGGTTGCTCTCCTGTCTTTAGCCAATTGCAGGGCTTTGTTGTAAAGTAATTGTCCAACTTGTTTACCCAAAAACTCTTTTAATACATAAATGCGTTCTATTTCAAAAGCATGCTCATCCTTTAATTCGGTTTGTGCCTGCAGGTAGTTCACTTTTAAATAACCTACTACCCGTTCATTTATATATGCCAGATAAAGTTCAGAATGTAAGTTAGATAATTCTTTAGTTAGTTTTTCCTTATTAAAAGTCTGATCTAAATATTGCTGCATATTTTCTTTTGTATTGCTATCAGCAAAGGTTTCAAAAAAAGTTTGCCTGCCAATACTTTGCAATTTTGGTAAATCAACCAATGTTGTTTTTTGGATAGAGATATTGTGCATGAGTATATATCTTTCAAAAATTAAAAGACGGATAAATGTAAGGTAATTTTGAATATTGGTTATTAAAGAATGATAGTACGTTTTTAAAGCACTATCATTTACCTATAAGTAGCAAATAAAAGAATGGTTATTGCGAGGTAAATACTTTATCAGTCCGAGTAGAGTCGAGGGCTATATGCTACTCATTTATCACCCTTCTACTCCACTTAGGATAACACTCAAAATGACAGCATATTAAAAAGCATCTTTGGTAAGGGTTAAATCATGAATTAGTTTAACCACAAATTCAAGTTGTTCTTCTCGGGTAAGTTCAGAATTATCAAGTAAAACTGCATCAACTGCTTTAATTAGCGGGTTTTCTTTACGATGAGTATCATCGTGGTCGCGCTGCAATAAGTTTCTCTTTACATCTTCTCTATCCACGTGCATGCCTTTGCTGGTAAGCTCGTCTAAACGGCGATCTATGCGCACATCCATATCTGCCGTCATAAATATTTTAAGCTCGGCATGCGGAAATACGTTTGTACCGATATCTCTTCCATCCATTACAATGCCTTTGCCTTTGCCCATTTTACGTTGCAGGGCAACCAGGTGTGTGCGTACTTCTTTTACAATACTTACTTTACTTACAATCTCCGCTACTTCAAGGCTGCGTATTTGTCGCTCTACATTTACGTCGTTTAAGTAGGTATCTGATGTTTTGGAATGCGCATTAAATTGAAAACTGATATGCACATCGGGCAGAATAGAAATGATTTCTTCATCCAGAAACACTTTGTCTTTTATCATTCCCTGCTGAAGTGCGTATAAAGTAACGCAGCGGTACATGGCACCTGAATCTATATAGGCATAACCCATTTGAGATGCCAAAGCCCTTGCCAACGTACTTTTTCCGCAGGAAGAATATCCATCAATGGCAACAATAATCTTAGGCATAGCTTGCTGCAAATTTGGGATATGTTACTTTATAAAAAAACTTTTTTGTAAAATAAATACTTGTATGTTGTAAGCTGTGTTTTGTATCCAGACTATTATACAACATACAAGGTGCAGAGTACAAATTTACTTCAATAAGTCTGCAATGGTTTTGGCTTCATCAATAGCCTCGTACAGTAGTTTTTGAATCTGAGTGCGAATGCCACTTTTAGCTAATTTATTCTCATCCGCATTAGGATATACACGATTAGAAAGGAACACATACACCAAGCCATTAGCAGGGTCTGCCCAAACCAAAGTGCCTGTAAAACCAGCATGACCAAAACTTAAAGGAGAGCAGTTCTTTGCCACAGGGCTATCCTTTTTAGGATCTGTTTCTTGTTTATCAAAGCAAAGACCTCTGCGATTTTTAGGGCAATACAAACACTTTTGAGTAAACTCTTTTACGGTATTAGAATCTAACCATTGCTTACCTGCATACTTTCCTTTATCTAAATACATTTGCATTAATGCGGCTAAATCAGTTGCATTGGCAAATAAACCCGCATGACCTCCAACACCACCCAGTAAAGCCGCTCCCGGGTCGTGTACATAACCTTGCACTATTTGCTTACGGAATTTTGTATCATTCTCCGTAGGTGCTATGTTTTTCCTGTCATAATACGTAAGGGGTTTATAAACCAAACTACGCAAGCCCATCTTTGTGTAAAAATTGCTTTGCACATATTCGTTAAGGGGAGTTTTAGTTATTTGCTCTACAATCTTCTTCGTATAATAATAACCAATATCACTATACAAGTACTCCCCCTTTTTACCAAGCTTAGAGTTTGCAATCATCTTATAAATACTATCGGTATAATCTGCACGGATAAACAAACTATCTGCTACCTGATTTGCAAACAAAGGCGTTTTAACCTTACTGTAATAACCGTCTTTAAAACTGTTATCTTTCTTTAAAGTAGATTGATAAAAGGGAATCCAAGCAGGTAGTCCGGCTTGGTGTGTAAGCATTTCTTTGATGATAATATGCTCTTTGTTAGTGCCTTTTAGTTCAGGTAAATAGTGTTCTAACTTCTGGTTGACATCTATCTTTTTCTTTCCTGTCAAATCCATCAGAGCTAATGCAGAAGCTGCCACTTTGGT
The DNA here is from genome assembly GCA_003153315.1 of Bacteroidota bacterium. GTDB lineage: Bacteria > Bacteroidota > Bacteroidia > B-17B0 > Aurantibacillaceae > PALSA-968. Next base: position 3,965 of record PLYA01000072.1, on the reverse strand, counting down.
TACTGAAGCAATATCATAAATAGTTTGGTTGGTTACGGTATCGGCTCCTTCATACGTAAACTTACCGAATGATTTGCAGTAGAATATCTTTCCGTCTTTAGCCGCTACAATCTGACAACCCGGGTAACACTTATCACTTATTCCCTTTAGCGCGATACTGTCGATTTGTGCGAGCTTTTTTTTTTGAATCCCTAATACAATGGGAGCAACCTGCTGCATTCTTATAGCGGTAGGAATGACTATACCTGTATTTCTTCTAAAGGGATAGGTTGTAACGGGTAGTTTGCCACTCACACCCAATGCGCCCGCAACCACATCTGATGCGGCCTTTTGTGCATAGTTATTGTACTCATATCCTTCTATTACAGCGTTAGCATGAGGAAGATTCCTGAACTTATTAAACAAATAAGGGTTAGAGAAAAACACTACAATAGATGGTTTTAGTTTTACCAAAGAATCAATAAAAGCTATGCTTTGCGGGCTTGCACCAAATTTATCATCTGGTTTTTGATTCGTTTTATTTACCTGGATGATGATGGTGTTGTAAGAGCTTGCTATTTTAAGCAGTGTATCAAATACAGACTTTTTATCATTATGAGACACACCGTAAAAGTCTGATTTGAAGTATTGAGCCAGGTTCTGTGAGAACATATTCCTGTCGGTTGCACCTACTGATATTTCAGCAATCTTAAGGGTATCCGGTTTTAAAAGAGGAATAATATTATTCTTGTTACTTAACAATGTAATGGCACTTTCATACAACTTGGTGTTTAGTATAACCGATGCATTGGTATTTATTTCATCAGCTAATAAACGGGTTGGCGAGAATCTTGCACCGTTATTTAAACCACACCAGTACTTTACTTTCAGTATTTTCTTGCAACGTGCATCAATCTCATCCTGTGTAATATCATTATTGGCAATGGCTTTTTTAATTTCTTCTATAGCCTTAGGAACATCTTCGCTAAACAACAGCATATCATTACCTGCCACCAAAGCTTTGGCATCCAACATACCGGGTTTGTTATAATCGGCTGCACCCTTCATGTTCAGTGCATCGGTAAAAACCAAACCTTTAAAGTTCATTCTTTCTTTCAATAGTTTTTGTACGATGTTCTTAGATAAGGTGCTCGGTAAATTCTTGGTAGTATCTAATTGAGGAATGAATAAATGAGCCACCATAATGCTTCCCAAGCCACGTTCAAATAAGTACTTGAAAGGAAATAACTCCAACGTATCTAACCTCTCTAAGCTGTAAGGTACCACAGGCAATGTTTTGTGCGAGTCTTTGTCGGTATCTCCATGTCCGGGAAAATGCTTGGCACAAGCCAACACATGCTCATCCTGCAAACCTTTCATGTACAGATACGATTTCTTTGCCACAGCTGTTTTATCTTCTCCGAAAGAGCGCATAGAGATAACAGGGTTATTGGGATTGTTGTTGATATCTGCCACGGGTGCAAAGTTTACGTGTATGCCCACCGCCTTGCATTCTCGGGCAATTTGGCGACCCATATAATAAATCATCGAATCGTTTTGCATGGCAGCTAAGGTCATCTCACGAGGATATTGCGTAGTGCTATCCAAACGCATAGCCAAACCAAACTCCCCGTCTATAGCCATTAGCAAAGGTGTTTTGGCTTTACTTTGATAATAGTTTGCCAACTTGGTTTGTCGCACAGGACCACCCTGCATAAATATTAAACCACCAATGTTGTACTTAGAAACCAAAGAATCTATTTGTCGCACATGCTTCATGTCTTTATTGCTCCAGGCTGCTACCATAAAGAGTTGTGCTAATCTTTCATCGGCATTAAGACTGGTATATACAGAATCTACCCACTTACTTTCGTTTACAAAAGGAGGAGGAACACCTTGCGAAAAGCAAAGCGAACGAGAAATAATAAATACCAAACTATAAATGAGAAACAACCTACTCTTCATGCCGCATAAAAGTATATTTATAAAGCACTGCGCCATTGCCTTTATACAAAGGTTGCTAACAGACTTGTTTTAATAATTAGGAGTTTGTAAAAAAGAAACTAAGAGAGGGCTATTGATTTAAATTTATTTATAGACATCACTCATAAATCTGCCGTGCATATATTTAAGTTCAATTAAAGTATTATTTCCTACGTTTTTTGTTGTCTTATATCCTATTAAAGCTATTGAGGCAATAATTGCTCCTGCAGCGCCAAAAGGAACAGGTACTAGTAAAACACCTTTATTTGAAGGAGTATAATTCGATGGATTTCTTTTGCCTTTTGCTGTAGTATTCGCTTTCTTAGATTCGGGTACTATAAAATACTTTGCGTTTTCATCCTTCTTGAATTTTACAGGCGTAATTGTTTTTTTATCTTCACTAACTGCCATAGTATACTCTTTATTTATAGAGGCGTTGATTAAATAGTTCTTTTTTCTGTCAAACACAGTCTTAGAACCATTCAAATAAAAATAAGAAGAATCTTTCGCTTCAGACAGTTCACCAAACAAGCAAATAGTGTTCTTAACAGGTTTCTGTTTATTTACTTTGAGATAATTCTCTCCAGCAAAATAAACGTTAATGATAAGCGTACCTATCGAATCTTTTTCAAAATATTCCTTCAAACAAAAGGCATCAGCTCCTAATTTCTTTGCAGTAGATTGAAAAACAGCCAACCATCGTATAACAATACCTGAATAATGAAATGTTTTATCCGTTATTTTTAATGTGGCTATATACTTTAATCTAGCAGTATCATGAATATCTTCAAGATAATCAAATGACCTAATAATGTATTCATGTTGAAATCCGGATTGATTAAGTATTTCTACTTTAGGATTATACCCATCATTTAAAGTTCTTTTTGCTTTCTGACTATAAATCAAATTAAAACTAAACAAACAAAGTATTAGAATTTTGTTTTTCATATATTCACTTAGGACTTAAATACAAACCTACAAAATCTTATTTATACTCTTTGCTTAAAGCAATCCTGTTCCTAAGCCAATGGCAAGGAGGATGATCATAATGGTTACGGTATATTGAACAAAATTCAGGGTAATTTTTTTAAGCAATTTACTTCCTATATAAGCTCCTGCAAAGGCAGATACAATGGCAGAGATGAGCAGGGTTAAATTAGCCTGAATATTGATGTTTGCCATACGCGAGAAGTAAACCGAGAGGCGCGTAAAATCAACCGCGCAGGCAATAAGAATACCGGTGGCAATAAAGTTTTCTTTGCTTAAACCACAGCGCAGTAAAAACATACTTCTAAGTGCACCCTGGTTGCCCGAAAAGCCACCAAAGAAACCGCTTACTACACCACCCACATACAAACTGTTTTCTTTAAACTGAATATTTTTAAGCGCAGGCAGGGTTTCGAACAAGGCAAACACAATCATTAAAACAGCGATGATAAGTTTAATAAGCGTAACAGAAAACAGCTTGCCATGCATGGTATAACTATACAAAACCACATCGCTTGAAAAATACAGCAGCAGCTTAGCTCCTATAAATGCACCTATTACGGATGCAATACCAAACTTAATACCAACCCGCCAATTGATTTGCTTGCCAACCAGTACAATTTTAAAAAGGTTGTTTAGCAGATGTACAATACCTGTAAGAGCAATGGCAACCTCTACCGGAAAAAACACAACAAGTGCGGGAGTAAGAATAGTACCCAGCCCAAAACCCGAAAAGAAGGTTAGTAAAGATGCCACTAAGGCTACTATAGAGATAATAACTATTTCCATATTAATTACATTCCAAACCTACAAAATATTGGGTTTAGTCGTTGGTGAATAAATTGGGATTTATAAGGTTAAAGTTCTGTTTGTTGGTTTAACGGATGTGCTTATTGATGTAATGAGCATGATAGTATGTTAAACTACGATGATAGTTTATTAAACAATCATGATGGTATGCTAAACTATGATGATTGTATATTAAACAAGCATGATAGTATGCTAAACTACGATGA
>PLYA01000004.1 GCA_003153315.1 Bacteroidota bacterium | reverse complement strand
ATGAGTTTCATTTCCACAAATTGTAAATAGGCTATCATTATATGGGGTAATATTATTTAAAGTTTCTTGTTGATGTGCTCCGTATGAAACATAAACGCTTTGTAGAGTATTTCCATGCATATCTAACTTTACTATCCACCCATCAGCAATAGTATCTGCACCGGCATGCGAACCGTTACTACCCACCGCATAAATTCTGTTATTAATAACACAAACACTATTAAAAACTTCATCAAGGGAATCGCCATAATGCCTTGTCCAAATCGTATCGCCATTTTTATTTACCCGTATCAGATAGGCATCCGAAGTAAAATCTGCCGTTGCATAGGTTTGCCCGCATAATATAAAACCACTATCAACAGGTACAGGGCAAACACCATATATAAAACTATTAGCACCATTATCAATAAACTTTTGCCAAAGTAAATGTCCGTTTCCACCTGTTTTAAAATAATAGGCAGAATAATCATGATTAGCGCTGGTATAAAATGAATTACTATAGCCAGCCACAAAAAAACCGCTATCATACGTTAGTTCTACTGCATAGGCATGGTCGTTATATGGCCCGCCTTGGGTTAAACTCCATTTATGATTACCCATGCTATCTGTTTTTATCATATAAACAGAAGCTGCTCCCTGCCCAAAACTACCCGTGGTTCCAACCAATATATACCCTTTATCGGGTGTTTCTTTAATATCGCGGGCTTCATCTATATTAGTTCCTCCATAAGTATATAAAAACTCGGTATCAGCAGGCGTTTTAAAAGTTTGCGCCTGCAGGTTAACTACAAATAAAACAAGTATGCAAAGCAATTTCTTCATCTTATATTTTCTTAGTTAAACTAAAAAATAAACCTTGTCCTAATGAGTGCTTGGGCGCTACATAACCCTGTATGGCATTGCTGCCTATACGGATATAAAATGTTTTTATTTTGTATTCCATATTCAAACCCTCACTTAATTTGCCATACCCCCCATAACCAATATGGGCTGTTGCCGTAAAGTTTTTATAAACAGCAAATTGCCCTTCGGCATAAAAATAGGGTTTGTAATTGGCATCAAACAAATACCTGAAACCCGTATTAAGTGCAAATAACGGGCTAAACTTAATGGTATGTAAAAGAAACACAGACATAGGTAAATTGCTTGATACAGGCCCTCTTCCGTTTTTGGTAAGTTTTTTTACCAAAGAGTCTTTAGACAGGTTTTGTACAGATGAATTATTGAACTGAAATACATTATTTACCGCAACCCCTTTATAAATATAGCTGGTATCTGTTCTATAGCTTACCGTATTTTTATTCCAACGTATAAAACCCAGGTTATTTACCGAGGCAAAAAAACTGCTGTTTCCAAGCTTTGAGGTATAGGGTATATAAGCAAAGAATTCTGCAGCCATTCCGTTTCCGTTAAAAGCACCTATGTTGTTTTTTCCTTTGGATGTATCGTTCATTGCCAGGGAGCCATTCATAGTAAAGTTTAACTGCGAAGCATCGGGGGCGGTATATATAGAAGCTGCTCCGCTTTTTAACTGGTCGAAAGTTTGCCCTTTTAAGTATGCCAGCGAAACGCCAAACTTAGCTGTAGAATCTATATTATCCCATATAAGCCCCAGTTTCATTTCCTGATAGGTATAGTTATTTATATTAGTCTTGCTAATATCGGCTGTTGCGCCTTCATACATTTTATTGCCATACATAGCCAGATTAAACACATTGCTGCTAAAAGAAGCGTTAGCCATTTCTACCTGTTTTAAGCCTGCTATAAAATGGTATTTACTCTTGTCCGATCCCCAAAACACAGTAGCTCCGGCATTATAGCCGCCCCCGATGCGGTTTTGCGCGTGCAATCTTTTTTGAGAATGGGCTTTGGTAGCGCTATCTATATTACCTCCATAAATAAATTTATCTATCAAATCATTCTGAACGGCAGAAGAACTCAACTCATATTCGGCATGCAGGTTCACACTATTACCATATTTTATGTAATACAAAAAATCGTTATTAAACTGAGCTTTTAACATACCCCCACTAATACATAGCACCAATAAAAGTACACTTTTCCAACTCATTTTCCAACAGTATAATTTACATCGGCAGTAAGCAATAAATCAAGTGTGTAATTGCTATAGAATTTTACCTGCGTATTGGGTTGATTTGCCGTATTGAACGTAGCGGTGTAGGTTACATACTTTGCCTTTTGCAAAGCGCTTATTTTTTGAGGGGTTAAAGGAATATATAATTTACTTTTTAGCGGAGCAATTACTTTACCTGTAGCGGCATCTAAAGCCGGAACCTGAATTAAACTTGGGCTGCTTAGCAAACTGCCTAAAGATTGTTTATTGGCATCTAACAAAGTTGCCACCAAATTAATACTGAAGGGATAGGAGTTGGTTGCCGTTAAAATAAGGTTGCCTTTGTTTATATTTTGTAACTGGTTAACTCCTGATAAATCCATACTAACCGTATCTGCCAGCATAAGGTTGCTTGCCGAAAAATACAAAGGCACATTCATAGTAAGGTTAGCACTAAAAGTGGTACCATAATAACCAAAATCGTTATTAAGACTTATGTTTCCGCCACCACCACCTATTGGTGGATTAATTTGCGCCGTTAGTTTATAAGACAACCTTCCGGGCAAATTGCCAATAAAAGCGGCTACATTGCTGTTGCTGTTATTTAGTGTAATACTTTTAACAGCGGGCGATACACTAACCACCGGGTTGGTAGGCCCGTTATTATCATATGCTTGATTTATCTGCAGGTTATTAAGCGGCACCGCGGTATGGGTTAAGGTAACCACACTGGGGTTATTGGTATTGATAGAAGATATATTGCTTATATCAGCCTTCATGGCAACACCAAACTGGTTGCTTACTGTAAGGTTTACACTGGCAGAGTTTAAATTTAAGATGCCTTTTTTAATAGAATTAAACACATTAAACGAAGTAGTATCGGGCCCTACGGTAATAGTTTGGCTGCCAAAATAACCCAAAGCGTATTGGGGTATTATGCCTTGAAAAGTAAAGTACGCTCTTAATCCTTCATTAGAAAACATAGTATCAGCTTGAGCATTAGGAGCTGTACTGAGCGTACCACCCTGTGCTATAGTATTAGTTGTATTATGAGTTAATCCTGTAAAATCAATAGTATACCCAGCTAAATTCATATAACAAATAGTTGTACCTGGATTAGTAAAACTCCCTCCAGGTATTTTAAAGATAGTATCAAGCATAACACCACCTTTTGTGGCTGATGCTAACTGGTATTCATATAAAAGAGGTTGTCGATAACTATTGTATAGTTGAATCTTTACTTTCCCCCTTTTTACGATGGCTTTTGTCAATTGAATACCATTAGGAAAACTATAGCTATTATTTGCAGGAGGACTAGTAAAAAGGTTAAATTCACCTGAAGTAGTTATTGGATATGTAAAATTAATAGTATCTTTTGAAACAATGGTTGTATCAGGTATTTTAAGCAGGCTATCAATCTGGTAATTAATTAAATTGGTAGTAAAGGCAATCATCAGGCTGCTATCGGCAGGGTTTGTTTTAATTACCGTATCCGGAAACAAATTGCCCAGCGTTAAACTGCCCGTAGCCAGGGGGGCAACCAAATCGTCTGCCCAGGTAGTAGGGTTGCGCTTACAAGCAGCAAGAGACAAGAGACAAGAGACAAGAACCAAGTAATACTTTACCTGATACCTGAAAATGATACTTGATATCTGTTTTAGTTTGTGCATTTGCTTAAGCAACAAATGTAGTTTTTTTGTTTGGCAAATAAAAAAGATAGAATTAGTGTGATTAACAACTCTTTTTATCCCACCGTTAAGAAGAAGTTGAGCTACTGTACCAATTGGTTGAGCTATTACACCAATTGGTTGAGCTACTACATCAATTGGTTGAGCTACTGCACCAATTGGTTGAGCTACTGCACCA
>PLYA01000052.1 GCA_003153315.1 Bacteroidota bacterium | reverse complement strand
ATGCTTCGAGTGCAGGAATTGAAAGTATTGAAGCGTCTGTTGGTTTAAATATATATCCTAATCCATCATCAGGTAAGGTAAATATAGATTTGAATTTATCAGAACAACACAATGTTTCTATAATAGTTACCGATATGTTAGGTCGCACAGTTGAAACTATTGCATCAAAATCATATCAAGTTGGAGAAACTACTTTATCAATAGGCGCTAATAATACTTACCAAGCAGGTATCTATTTGGTAAATATTAATATTGATGGGCAACGTATCTCTAAAAAAGTTGTTATTCAATAACATAATTTAAGTCATTAAAAAACCCCCAATCAATAATATTGATGGGGGTTTTAATTTAGAACCCTTTTTTTATGATTATTTAGCCAAAGCCTTTTCTTTGTGTTTTTTTACCTGAGTGCGCAAGGCATCAACAGCAGCATCTATAGCTTCTTCAAAAGTAGCACATTGTTTTTTTGCAAACAATGGGTTTCCACTAAGCTGTAATTTTATTTCAGCTGTTTTATTCGCCTGATCAGATGATTTTTCAAGCTTAAGAATTACATCAGTTCCAATAATTCCGTCATGAAACTGAGTAAGTTTGGTGACTTTCTCATTAATAAAATCGATTAACTTTTTGTCTGCATTAAAATGCACGGATTGAATTTTTGGTGTCATAATAAACCTCCTTTTTTTTATTGATTATTACTTATGCCCTAGGATGGGCTTTTTTATATGTTGTTTTTAATTTCTCAATGGTGTTATGGGTATATACTTGGGTAGCAGCTAAACTAGTATGCCCCAACAAATCTTTTACGGAAGTAATCTCTGCACCGTTATTTAATAAATGGGTGGCAAAACTATGACGTAATATATGTGGGCTTTTTTTCTTTAAAGTAGTAACAGCGTTTAATTCCCTATTAACTAAAAGATAAACCCATTTGTCATAAATTCTTTTTCCATCTTCTTTATATAAAAGATATTCATCAGGTAAATTATTTTTTTCCTTTTCGGCAATATAATCTGAAATGAGTTCTTTTAAATCATTTCCAAAGGGAATAACCCGCTCTTTACTGCGCTTACCCATTACTTTAATTTGTTGTTTATGTAAATCAATATTTTTAAAAAATAGATTTACTAATTCGTTACGCCTAATACCTGTTTGGTAAAATAACTCCATAATTAATTTTTGGAGCAGCAATTGATAAGTAGACAATTCATTATTTATTTGTGTCTGTCCAATACTCATTTTATTTTCATCAATAAATACAGGAAGTCTTTTTAATTTTTTAGGAAGTAAGATAGTAAGCAACGGATTATTTGATACAATATTATTTCTTAAAAGATACTTATAATAACTTTTAACAGATGATATCTTTCGATGAATGGTGGTGGATACTGCTTTATTGGAAACAAACGAGTGAACCCAAGTTCTTATAAAGCTCTGTTCAACTTTATCAGGAGAAAAAACTTCGAATTTATTTTCTATAAATTGCTGGAACTCGGAAAGATCATTTTGATAAGCTATACAGGTATTCTCCGCGTATCTTTTTTCGAAACGTATATAATCAATAAAATTTTTTATATACCACCCCCCCATAAATAGATAAGACTTATTTGTAAGTCGAAGGTATAATCTTTTTCCGACAATTACAAATAAGTCTTTAAAATAAATTTAAAGAAGATTGCTTCCTAATCTTCTAATAAACCCTGCTGAAGTCTGTTTTTATAAACAGCTTTTATCATGCCTTGACGGCGACGTACTGATTTCTTTGTAAACTTTTGACGGTCGCGTAATTCCTTTATTACTCCGGTTTTTTCAAACTTTTTCTTAAACTTTTTAAGCGCTTTTTCTAAAGTATCGCCTTCTTTTAATTGTACTATTAGCATTATCTTTTAATTATTAAGGGGTGCAAAGTTAGCTTTTTCTTTGGTATTGAGAAATTATTTCACAAAAAACCCCGAAGTTTTTACACAACGGGGCTTTTCTCATCAACTAACTACACAAACAAACTATTTTTTGCCACCTTTTTTACTTTTTGTAGCAGCTTCTTCTTCTACTTTTTTAAGAGAGTCTGCTTTAGCAACTTGTGCTAAAGAATCAGCTTTTGCCATTTCAGCAGCTTTTGCAGCTTCAGCAGCTTTTGCAATAGAATCTTGTTTTGTAACTTCTGTTAAAGAATCTTGTTTTGCTTTTTCCTTTGCTTCGATTTCAGCTTTGCTAGGACCACAAGCTACGAACATTGATGTAGCTAAAGCAGCTACGGCTAAAATTGAGATTGATTTTTTCATGTTTTGTGTTTTTTTGATTGGTTTTTATTTGTTTTGTTCTACTTTTTTTCTTTTACTAAGGAATCGGAAGTTTTATTATCCTTTTTTAAGCTATCCATTTCTGACGCAATATCTTCCTTGATACTTGCTTTGATAGAATCAGCTTCGTGTTTTACTTTCTCTTCTTCTGCTTTTTTTTCAGTTTCAGACGGACCGCAAGCAGCAAAAAAAGTTGCCATTATACTTATAAATAATACAACACTTATTCTTTTTTTCATGAACTTTTTGAACGGTTATCTTGCATCTATTCCTGAAAAATAAAAAAGTAACCCTTAAATATGATTATTTTCTAATTTAGTGTTTAACTGTTTGTTTTTCAGTTTAATAAATTTACAAACCTATTTAGTAGTTTTGCACCAATAATATAAATGATCAGCCAAAAACTTATAAAATGGTTTAAACAAAATCAGCGAGACTTGCCTTGGCGTAATACCGTCGACCCCTATAAGATATGGTTATCAGAAATTATTTTACAGCAGACCAGAGTTGCACAAGGCTTACCTTATTATATAAATTTTATTAAAAAATTTCCTACAGTATTTGATTTAGCAAAAGCACCTGAGCAAACAGTTTTAAAACTTTGGCAAGGTTTAGGTTATTACTCGCGGGCACGTAATTTACACCATGCAGCAAAGGATATTGTAAAAAACCATGGCGGTGTTTTTCCAAAGGACTTTAATGCACTTAAAAAGCTAAAGGGTATAGGAGATTATACCGCAGCAGCCATTTCATCTTTTTGCTTTAATAAGCCTCATGCGGTTGTAGATGGCAATGTTTATAGGGTTTTAGCAAGGTTTTTTGCTATTGATACGCCTATTAACAGTGCGGAAGGGAAAAAACAGTTTGCGGTGTTAGCTCAAGAACTGCTTGATAAAAAAAATCCAGGCATGCATAATCAGGCTATTATGGAATTTGGCGCACTATATTGTTCTCCATATAACCCTGATTGTGAAAACTGCATTTTTAATGCTACATGCCAAAGTGGTAATTCACAAAAAGCATCAAACTACCCAATAAAAATTTCAACGAAGAAAATTACTATAAGATACTTTGAGTACTTTATTATTACACACAAAAAAAACACCTATACACAAAAACGTACTGAAAATGATATTTGGAAAAACTTATATCAATTTCCTATGTTGGAATACAATGAAAAAGCTGATAATATTAAAGTGATGGGGCAATTTAAAAAAGAGATATTAAAATCACTTTCCAACAGTTTTGAGATAAAAAAACAAACATTATACAAAAAACATCAATTATCTCATCAAACTATTTTTGCGAGATTTACTTATATACAAACAGGGGGATTTACTAATAACAAATATAAACTAACTTCTTTAAAAGAATTGAAAAAATTGCCGTTTCCGATACTTTTAGCAAAAGAAATTTTAAGTTTGCAAGCAGAAGATTGACATACATCTGTTGAAATAAAATAATCTTGTAATTTGTTTTTTAGTATTTGTTGATGAAAAATACCTATATTCGTAATCCAAAAAAAACGGGTATGAAAAATATCTACTTGCTGATTTGTGTTTTGTGTGCAATTTGTATGAAGTCTCAGACTCCTTTTTGGTATGAGAATTTTGGTACAGGTGCAGGTTGCAGCAGTGATCAGGGTTTTTTGTTAGGTAATTATTCTGATGGATTAGGGACTTGGACTCCAAATACGTTTTCGGTAACTGCAAATGGGACTTATGCTAATATCTGGTATGTTAGCGAAACAGAGGGTGGTAGAAATGTTGGGGATTGTGGTAATGGTTGTTTAGATAGTTTGCCTATTACTAACCGGACTTTACATATTGGCAGTCAAGCTGGTTCTCCGCATTCAGCTTTATGTCCTTTAGGTGATTGCGGTGCCACATATGACCCGGGTATTGGAAATGGACAGGTTACTACAAGTATTAGGGCAGAAACCCCCATTATTAGTTGCGTTGGTAAAACAACAGTTTCTTTACAATTCGATTATATTTTACGGGGGGATACGGCTCATGATTATTTGACTGTTTGGTATTCTGATGGCCCTACATGGACTCAGCTCGGAAAACCAGTACCTACGTTAACTTGTAATGTTAGCAATCCTATAGATACTGAGGGTATCTGGGCCACTCAAACCTATGCGCTTCCTGCAACCGCTAATAATAACGGAGCTGTGAAGATTGGTTTTAAATGGGTAAATAATGATGACGGTATTGGAAGTATGCCATCGGTGGCTATTGATAATATAACTCTTTTGGCCCTTAATACAGCCCCGCTTCCTACCACGCTTACGGTTACAATTGTTCCGCCTTCAACTAATACGGTATATTGTACCGGAACCCCTTATAATTTTACGGGGGTTGCTAACCCGGGGCCTATTACGTTTTATCAGTGGTCTAGTCTGTGCAGTGTCCCATTATACAATGCTCAATTTAATCCAAGTCCCGCATGGCAAAATGGGGAGGCTATCACGTTTCCTGTTGCGGGTACTTATACACTTACTTTAAAATGTAACAGCCAGAATAATGGCGTTAATGATACAACCTTAGTTGTTACCGTAGTACAAACACCAACCATTAACGTAACTCCTTTAGACCCTTTTATTTGTAACGGAGGTACCGGAATAAATTTATATCCACATGGCGCACTAACTTATACCTGGACAAATGCACCTACAACTGCTCCGCCAACCTATTTAAATGTAAACGGAGATAGTGTGAATGTAAATCCTTCAACCTTAGTTCCGCCAAAAGCTTTTAACTATACGGTTACCGGTACTGCTGTAGACGGTTGTATATCTGCCCCGGTAGTTGAAACAGTAACGGTTATACCTATACCGACACCGTATTATCATGCTAATCCTGATTCTATATGTTCGGGAAACCATACTATTTTATCTGTAGATAGTATGCCTCTTACAACTACTTATACATGGACTGCCAACCCAACTGCGGGACTCGGAACTAATTCAGGCCCGTTTGCACAGGCTACACCTATTTATTTTAATTATTCGAACTCGCCCAACGATACAAACGTTTTTTATCAGGTACAAATAAATTTGCCCGGTTGCCCGCCTTATCAGCCACATACATTTAGTATTTGGGTTTTGCCTTTACCACATGTGCAAACAACCGATACGATAAACGATTGTAATGGTATGGGTGATACACTGAAAGCGGTTACTATTCCTGCCACAGGTATTACTCTTACTTGGGTGCCGAAAGGAAGCGCCACTCCTTTAACCGGATTAAGCAGTAACGCAAATGAAGCGGTAGTAAACCCAACAGTTCCAAAAACATATTATGTAACCCCAACAAATGTATTTGGGTGTAAAGGGCCGAAAGATTCGATATTGGTTTTACTTGGAGACACTCAAAATGCTTCTATAATTAAAGAATATGGTATAATTTGCAGTGGTCAAAATGTTGTTTTAACGGCTGGGCCGCAAAATAATCCTGCTGTAAATAACAGCTATCATTATAGTTGGGGTGCTTCATCAGGAGGCCCTGCAAATATAGTGTCTACAAGTGTTACCGGAGACACTATTTTGGTTGCCCCTACTCAATCTACCATATATACCGTAACGGTGCATGGCATTTGTGTTAAACATAATATAGCCAAGGCTGACATTCAGGTAAACCAATGTACTACTCCAATACCTGTTTTAAGCCTTAGTACGCATACGGTTTGTGTAGGGCATTGTATTACTTATAAAGATTCTACACAATATACCAGTACAAAACCCCTGACCTACACTTTTGTATTTGCAGGAGCAGAAGCGCCTCATGGACATATTTATCCTCCTCCGGGAAATTCTACTCTTAATGGAGATACTCTTTTGTTTACTACAACAGATTCTGTAAAGCTTCCACCAATTAAAGTTTGTTATTATGTAAACAGCTTATTAAACGAAAATGATACGGCACATGGTGTATATGGCTACTTTCCGGTAACTGAAATTATCAAAAACGGAATAGGCCAAGATTCTTCCCTGACAGATAGTGTTAGGGTTTATAATGGGCCTATAGCAGATGCTAACGGGCATCAGGTTGTAACTATCAATCAGGGAAATACTGCTACGTTATGTTCTACCGGAAGTTATACGGCTACCACCACTTTTTATAACTGGGCTCAGCCAGATTCTTCTTCTATGACTTGCCCCAATTGTGCCTGTGTGGTGGTAACACCCAGTGTTACTACACAATACACACTTACTTTAACCGATGCGAGCGGGTGTATAGATAGTGATACGATTACTGTAATTGTGGATATAATTTGCAGAGATATTTTTGTGGCAAATGCGTTTTCTCCTAATGGAGACGGACTAAACGATGTGCTTCACGTAAAAACTAATTGCCCAATGACGAATATATCGTTTAAAATATTTGACAGATGGGGTGAGAAGGTTTTTGAAAGTACGGATGAAGCGGTTGGATGGGATGGTACTTATAAAGGCAAACTTATGAATAGTGATGTATTTATGTATACGGTAGATGGCTTTTTGAGCAATGGCAAAGAAGCTAAGAAAAAGGGTAACGTTACATTATTGAGATAAGAAATATGAAGAGAATTTTACTTTTTGTTATCATAGGTCTTCCATTTATGCAAACTAATTATTTGTTTGCGCAAGACCCACATTATTCTCAATATAATGAAATGTCGGTTTATATAAATCCTGCCCTCTGTGCTGTCTCTTATGATGTACGGGCTGTACTTAATTATCGCAGTCAGTGGCATAGTATATCTGCTCCTTATAAAACATATGGGGCAACAGCCGAGTTTGCTATTAAGCACCGCAAAACACGGAAGGCTTATTTAACTACAGGCTTGATTGCCTATCAGGATGTGGCAGGAAGCGGTAATATGACTGATTTGCACTTAGGGGGCATTTTGGGTGTAGTGGTTAGTACGGGCAAGAACAGTAAATTATCTTTTGCAGGAACTTTTGCTATAGACCAACGCCGTATATCTACCGGAAACTTTCAGTGGGAAAATCAATATAACGGATACCAGTACGATTCTTCCATTCCGGGAGAAGCAGTGCCTGCCAATCAAATAACGTATGCCGATTTTGGAGCGGGAATTAACTACCACTTCAGTAAAAGCGAGCGTTACATAAGTTCTAATGACGGGCATAGGTTTGATATAGGATTTTCTATGTATCATTTAAACACTCCGCTGGTTGGTTTTTATGGCGAGGGGGAAGCTCAGTATATACGATATACGCAACATGCCAGTTTTACTATTGCCATGCCGCATGTAAATGCTAATATTATCCCCAGTTACATACTTATGTTTCAGGGCCCATCCATAGAGGTTAATGCAGGTATTATGTTCAGATATATTATATCCGAAGCTTCTAAACGTTCGAGTAATATTAAACCGATGGCATTTTCGGCCGGTGCTTATTACCGTTCAAAAGACGCATTCATTCCTCAAATATTATTTGAATACGATAAATACGCTATTGGAGCGAGCTACGATTTTAATACCTCAGCTCTTACCCCATTCAGCAGCCTGCAGGGTGGATTAGAAATTGTGTTGCGTTATAACTGGAACCCTGCCTACGGAAGGGCTACCGGGGTTACAACCACGCCGAAATCAACACCTTATTTTAAATAAAATAAATAACAAGAAAAGTAGCTTATGAATTTAGAAGGAATTATATCAATTAGCGGAATGCCCGGTTTATATAAAGTAGTGGGGCAATTAAAAAGCGGAGTGATTGTAGAATCATTAACTGATAAAAAACGTACGCCTGTATACTCGCATCAGCAAATTTCTACTTTAGAAGATATCAGCATGTTTACTACAGGCGACAACAAACCTGTATCGGAAATTATGAAAGCCATTTATGATAAAGAGAATGGCGGGGCCTGCATAGACCATAAGGCGGATGAAAAAGAGATTACCGCTTACTTTGAAAGTGTGGTGCCCGATTATGATAAAGAGCGTGTTTATGCATCTAACATACGCAAGCTGTTTAACTGGTATAATATTTTGCAGCAAACCGGAAACCTGAAAGTAAATGAAGAAAAGGCAGATGATGATGGCAAACCCAAAACACATTTACCTGAAGAGAAGCATACCAAAGTACCTGCCAAACACAAACCCGATAACACCCGAGTGACTGTGAGCAAAGGTGTAACCAAAACTGCGGGAGTAAGAAAAACAGGAACGGCCTAGGTTTAGCGTATCGTTATTGCAAGCGAAGCGCGGCAATCCATTGTCATTCCGAACTTGTTTCGGAATATGAGATGCTGAAACAAGTTCAGCATGACGAAGTAAAAAATTACCTTACAATAACCAAGCGTTTATTTACCACGCCCTCATTGCTTTGCAGGCTTATGTTATAAACACCCTCGCTTAAGTTATTGGCATCTATATTGATTTTGCCGTTTATGATTTGGCTTAATACTGCTTTACCATTCACATCGTACACGGTACAATGTATTGTATTTTGTGGCTCTATTACAAAACTACCGTTGTTGGGGTTGGGGTAAACTGAGATATTAGTATTGAGATTTGAGTATTGAGAGATGCCTGCAGGACTCTGCAATTCATAAGCACCTATATCAATACTTGAACCATATATGCGCGGATTACCCGCTATATCAGTTGTAGGATAAGTGCCCGTTGGATTTCCTGTATTAATACAAGGTGAATTACCAGTAAGCGACAAATTTGTTGATAGACCATTGTAACTTAAACCAATTCCCGCAGACGGGTTTACAACAAGTGGATTGGAAGCAATATTATTTGTGTAGATTCCTAAATAAAAAATATTATTTGCCAACCCAATAGATGATTGACCTCCTTGCATGTCGCAGTATGAAATAGTTGGACCGTTACTTTGGTCTGCTAAATAAATTTCTTTTCCACTGACTGAAGCAGAATCACCCCATAATATTGTATTAGATAAAATAGGATACCCTGTATTTAAGCAATAAATAGCGCCTCCGTAATTTGAGAAGTTATTCATGAACGTGTTGTTAGTTATATTTGGGAGAGCGCCATCACAAATTATTGCTCCGCCCATTGGACCTGAATTATTGGAAAACACATTGTTTGATATAATTGGAGTACCAAGACAATATATAGCACCGGCACCATTGTTGATAGAAGAGTTGTTATAAAATTTATTATTATATATGTTCAGCGAACTTGAGCTACCGCAATAAATTGCTCCTCCTGCATAATTGGATCCGTATGACGTGTTATTATAAAATACGTTGTTCTTAATAATATCATGTCCCCATGAGCCAATGGCTCCTCCATAATCGCCTGTACAGTAATTTCCAATAAATGTGTTGTAAGAGATTTCACAAGAATTACCAGCAAAACCGCCCCCAATCGCTCCACAAGTTTGTGATGAATTATTTTCAAATAAGCAATAAGAAATGCATCTCGTGTTACCATATTGAATTGCCCCTGAACCAATAGAAGCATAGCAATTCCTAAATCTTGAATGGGTCACGATACCTTTTGAATTATTACTGAATGAAATAGCTCCGCCCGAAGTGTTTGGTGAAACAGATGCGTTACCGTACTCAAACCTGCAATATTCAAAGAACGAAGTATCAGGTGAAGTTGTTGTGTTATCATAGCTTATACCTGTCCAGCCAATGGAAGGATTATTACAAGTAAAAACTATAGTGTCACTTATTGTACCAATAGCAATCAGTCTCCCTAAAGCCCATAGTTTATAATTTCCTTGAAATTGAACTGTTACCCCTGGAGATATAATTAAAGTAGAATCAGCTGGAATCATGATTGCACTTTGTATTAAATAGGGAGAGTTAGCTTGTGTCCATGTACCGTATATACTTCCACCCGAAATGGTTGTTTGCGCGTTTGTTTTTAAACAAAGGGCAATTACAATAAGAGTAAATAGTTTTTTCATACTTTTAATATTTAAGATATTCAAATGTACTTTAAAATAATAAGCAAAAAAAATCCCTCCCTTATTCAGAGAAGGATTTTGCTATGAGATTGCCGCGCTTCGCTTGCAATGAGGTTTAGCTAAGCCGTTGCAGGAGGTGTAGTGCCTGTTGTAGTTCCTCCTGTTGGTGTGGTTCCTCCGCCTGTGCCTGCTACCATCACAAAATTTACGGTTAACTTTTGTGGTGTGTTGGCAGTTATGGTTTGTGTTTGGGTAACATAGCCGGGCAATGAAACGGTAATGGTATAGGTATCAGGTTTCAATCTTGTAAAGTGCATACTGCCATCTGCTTTGCTATACTTATTGCGCTTGGCACCTTTGGTAGCCGTTAGTTTTATTTCGGCATTTTGCAGGGCAACACTGGCACCTGTTTTTATGTGTAAGAAAATACTCACGGTTTTTAAATGACCACTTGTATGCGAGGTATGGCGCAAGCCCATGTATTGCTCGTAAAAATCGGTATTAGTGTTTTTAAACTGAACCATAAGGGTATCTAACCTGTCTTTTAGTAAAGTTTCTATAGCAGTAATTTGAGACTTTACATTTAGTGTAGCCGATTTTTTAGCAGACCTTGCATTGATGGGTAGTTGAGAGGTGGGTTGGTAATTATCTGCCGCGTTTTTAAAAGCCAGCAGGGTTGCGGAGTTAGCTCCGTGGTAGTTAAGGTTAGCCGCCAACGGATTGAGTAAATTATACAGGCTATGGCAAACATCTACCAAATCAATATCGTTAGCCCTGTTTAAAGCGCTTTCGGTTAGTTTGCTGTTGCCTTTCAGCGTGGTATCATCTATGCTGGCTGCATATGAAATACCTGCTGCCGAGTGCGCCAGCGCCATTTGTATGAGGGCGTTGCGCGCCTGTTTGCGGGTTTGGGTTATGCCTTTGGTGGCATTTTTTTGGGTGGTGCCTGCCAGGTTTAGTAAACCAAAGAGGCTGCTTAGGGTTGAGATTACAGCACTGATGGCAGGATTGCTGCTCCATGCACTGTTGAATGTACCAAACAAGGTGATGATTTGTTGATACATTTTTTGAGAGTTGACTTGACCTTTTTCCATGACTTATTTATTTGTTGCTCCATGTAAGGCAGCCTGCATACTGAATGTTTCCTTACAATCAGCGTTTTTAGTTTTTGTATGCAAACTGTGGAGTAAAAATTTTAAATCATGTTTTTTATTCGTTTAATTATATTTATTTATGGTTGCTAAAATGCTTTCAAGACCTTTCATACCATTTATACGGAGGAAAAAGAAAAAGGTTACATTTATTTTAAAGAATTAACGGTTTTTAACATAAATACCCCAAAAAGGTGCGTTTTTACGGCATAATGGAACCTAAATTCGTTTTAGGAGGCCGTTGAATTGTTTCGGAACACCATCGAATTTGTTTGGATTATCATTGTTTCACTTAAGGAACATCATTGTTTCGTTTCTGGAGGCCGTTGTTTCGCTTCAGGACGTCATTGTTTCACCAAGGGAACATCATTGTTTCGTTTCAAGACTGCGTTGAACGCACGCGGAACATCATTGAATTGTTTGGGATTATCATTGTTTCGCTTCAGGAGACCGTTGTTTCGTTTCAAGACATCATCGAATTTGTTCGGAATGCCGTTGAATTGTTTAGGGAGACCATTGTTTCATTTCGGGACACCACCGAATTTATTCGGAATACCGCTGAATTGATTACACATTACAATGAATGGAATTCATTTATCATTGAACTAAAACAATAAGGTGTTGAAGAAATGCAACACACCATTTTTTAAAATGAATACTATGTTGAATAAAAAGAGGGTTGTTATTGAGGATTCTCTTCTTTGTTTTTCTCGCGCTTCTTTTTGTAGATAAAAGCGGCGGTCATGATGATGGCTGTTAATATGACTAAACCCAAACCGCCCCAAACAAGGCTTCCGGTGCTTTTTACGGTTACCAGAAAAACAATGGCAAATAGTAAAATGGTGGCTACCTCGTTAAACAAACGCAAGCCGAAGGATTTGCCCGTGTAGGAATTTATTTTCATTTTATTGAAGATAACCTGACAACGCAACTGGTAGATGAACAATACGCCCACAAAAAAGAGTTTCAGCATCATCCAGGGTTGGTGCAGGTAGTAATCGAAATTGAGGAAGTACATCCAGAAACCAAACACCATGGTAAGTATGGCCGCCGGCCAGGTAATGCCATACCACAAGCGTTTTTGCATCATTTGAAACTGAGGAACCAACACGTTTTTCTCGGCATCGGTTTTTTGGTTGGCTTCGGTTTGGTAGATGAACAAACGTACTATATAGAACAAACCTGCAAACCAGCAGACTACAAAAATGATGTGAAGGGCTTTGATGTATAAAAAATCCATGCGCTTAGTTTTGCGAGAACAAAATTACGTATTTAAAACTCACTCAGAAGTAATTAAAGAACTGATGGGCGTGCACACCCCATTCTCGCAAGTGTAGCAATGCAGCTTGTCTTTAAACACCGCCGGCTTGTAGATAGATTTTCCGAGCAACATGCGTAAACACTCCTGTATACCTTCTATAATACTTGGGTGCGGATGAATCATATCGGCCAACTCGCGTATGCCCTGATTGGTATGCACTAAGTAGGCAACGGCCTGAATGGCGCTGCTGGCATGTTCTCCAACGGCACGCATACCTAATATGCGCATGCCATTATCATTAGTAACAATTATTTTAAAGAAGCCTTTTGTTTTGCGCATGGCGATGGCGCGTGCATTGGTGCTGTAATCGAGCTTAACTATTTTAACCGGAATATTTTTTTCGCGTACCTCCTGTTCGCTCATACCAACGGCTCCCACCTCGGGGTTCAGAAACATAATGGTAGATATGTTTTTGTAGCTGATGGGTTTTATGGCAGGACCAAACATGCGTACTACGGCATGGCGTGCTTCGCGCTCGCCAACGCTCACCAAG
This sequence comes from Bacteroidota bacterium, assembly GCA_003153315.1. Taxonomy (GTDB): domain Bacteria; phylum Bacteroidota; class Bacteroidia; order B-17B0; family Aurantibacillaceae; genus PALSA-968. The sequence continues at coordinate 6,996 of PLYA01000052.1, read as the reverse complement.
GCAATTCCTCCGGTAACATCACCCGCCACAAATATGTTTGACAGGTTGGTTTGTGTATCATCATGGTAAATAAATCCGCGCTCGGTAAGTTTTACGCCCGCATTCTCCAAGCCAATGCCCTCAATATTAGGCACACGTCCTACGGCCACAAGGGCTTTATCAACGGTAATAACTTCGCGCTTGCCATCTTTATACAAAAGTTCGTACTCCACTTTGCCATTCTTAATTTCCATGCGCTCCAGTTGCGAATTGTGGTGCACTACCACGCCGTTGCGTTCTAAATTCTCCGTAACCGTTTCTGAAATATCCTCATCTTCAAAAGGCAGAATGCGATTGGCTTTATCTATAATATACACTTTGGTTTTTCCGAAGTTGGAAAAGATAGTAGCAAATTCGCAACCAATAACCCCCGCACCCAGTATAACCATACTCTTAGGGAAATCGAGAATATTTTTTACGCCATCGCTGGTTACAATAATTTTTTCATCTATGGGAATGTTAGGTAAATATCTTGGGTGACTTCCGCTGGCAATTAAAATATTTTCGGTTTGTATAACATGCGTAGAGCCATTTTCTTTGGTTATCTCTACATGGTTTTTATCTAAGATTTTAGCGAAGCCTTTTTCGTAATGAAAAAGTTTAGAGCCCAAAGCAGCCTCCAACAAGCCTAAGTGAAGAGTCATTTGCGTTTTGCGTTCGAAAACTGCTTCACGTACATTTTGTACAATATCTTCAAAAGGCACTTCATAACTTGGAATGGTTTCGTGAATGGCAGAAACACGCATCGAGTGTTCCCACAGGGTTTTGGAAGTAAGTACGCCATCGTACAAACCAGCGCCGCCCAGGCGTTTTTTCTCAACCAATAAAACTTTCTTTTTAAAATCGAGCGCACGCATGGCTCCGGCATAGCCTGCGGGGCCTCCGCCAATAACAACCAAATCGAATGTATCCATAGTAATGATATTGAATGTGCTAATTTACAGAAAAACAAACAGGATGTTTGCTGCTTAGTTTCCCTGCAAAGGGTTGGTATTTACCTCAACCTCGCGGTTGGGCTGCACAAAAGGAATAAGCCCCTGCTTGGTGAACATGATTTGTCCTTTTTGCCCTGCTACAAATAAGGAGAAGCCTGTACCCAGTGTAAAATCGGCACTGCGGCGTGTGGCATAAACCCATCTGCAAAAAGGATAATCGCCTGTTTTGATATTACTTTGGTCGGGCATGTAAGCCGTTTTACTGCCCTGCGCAGATACCGCAAGAATCTTTACAACACGTAAAAAAGCTTTGCTGGTAGAATCATCACTATCGCTAAGCCATGCATAATCAAGCACCCCGATGGTGTTTTTAGTTGTACGGACGTGATTAATTAATTCGGTTGTATTTTTTAAGGAAAAACAATTTTTGCCAAAGGGCTTTCCGCCTAATAGACTGTCTTTTAAAAAATGGGTAGCACCTGAGTTATCATTATCAAACACCACTTTATATGAAGTATCAGCGCCGCTGATTATTTTTTTTATGGCATCACTCGAAATAACTGAATCGGGGCTATTAACGGGAACTACAAAAGCCAATGCGCTTTTTGCAATACATACCTGTGTGGGATAAATGTTTTTAGCGTTAAACTTTTTTATTTCATCGGCCGATAAAACTCTTGAGATTACTATAGCCTTACAACTATCGTTATACAAACCTTCTATGGCTTGCTTTTCGTTTACATAGTGTACTTCTATTTTTGAATTGTAATAAATCTTCTCAAATGTATAAGCCTGGTTTCTGATATGAAGGAACATGCCATCTTCGCAAAACACTTTTAATTCCCCTGAAGTGGGTGTGTTAGGGATATCGCTTGTTTTGGTACTTGTGTTACAAGAAAAAAATAACAGGTAGCAAGTAAAAATTAGCAAATAACGAGAAATAAACTTACTCATTATCTTCCCTCTTTAGTTTTTTGAATTGATTGTATTGTCGTGCAGCCCTGAAGCCTCCGTAAACAATAAAAATAATTCCGAACCAGATACGGTTGGGTTTGGGTAATCGTTCAATAAGAAAATCGGAGCAGAGAAAAACAAAACCGCACCCTAAAAAGAGTGCGGCCATTAATACACCGGTCCATAAAAATACGCGTTGCATATTTATTGCAATTTGAAAGAGATAGGTACGTTAAAGTACACCCTTACCGGACGACCATTTTGTTTACCTATATTCCATTTTGGCATGCTTTTAATAACACGCACAGCTTCTTTATCGCAACCGGCACCACCGGCAACGCCTTTCAAAATTTCAACGTTACTAATAGAACCATCCTGTTCAACTACAAACTTTACAAAGCATCTACCTGTAATACCCGCTTCTTTTTCAATCTCAGGGTAATGAATATTCTTCTGAATATACTTCATCATTTCTCCTGCTCCACCTGGAAACTCAGGCATTTGTTCTACCACGGTAAAAATCTCAGGGGCCTTTTCTTCCACAGGACCATTGCCTGTTCCTTCAGTTGGTACAGCTACCTCATCTCCATTTCCTTCCTGTGTGGTAGTACCTACGTTTGTTTCAGCTATTTTTTCCTGTGGCGGTGGTGGTTCATCCTCAACCGCATCATCTTTAATAACCGGCGGAACGAATTTAATAGTTTCTACAACCGGTGGTGGTGGCGGTGGTGGTGGCGGTGGTGGTTCGTTTTTTTCTGGGGGAGGGGTTAAATCAATTTGAGTTACATCCAATTTTACATTGTCTAAAGTGTTATCAGTTGATTTATGGTCTAAAATTAATTTTATTCCAAAAATTGTAAGAGAAAACAAAACCATTCCGCCCACAATAATGCTAATTACCTTGGTATATTCTTTTCGAATTTGATAAGCCCCATAAGCTTGGTTACGTCCTACAAATACAATGTCGTTCCGGTTATCGGATGCAACATTGTTCCAATTATTGCTAATGTTACTCATATCCTATTTAATTTTTTCGGTTAACAATGCATACTCAGGTGCCGACATATCAGTAATTACATACTTACCCACCATACAAACGTTAAGCTCATCAACCACATCAATTACATCTTTGTAAGTTGCTTTATCATCTGTTTTAATTAGTGCGGTAAGTGCGCGTTTATCTCCTTTAGCTTCCATTGCTAAACGCTTAAACGTGCTGTCAGCCATCTGTTTGTTTTTCACCTTAGTTTCTAACTTCGCAATTTCATCATGCGCATAACTATTCATATCCAATAAAAGTTTATGCAATCCTTCTGATGAAAATGTTGTTTCAGTTAATTGTGTAGCAGGTTTTCCTTCTTTATTATCTGCAGCGTTAAACTGTCCTTTGTAATAAAAAATTTTGTGGTCTTTGGTTAAAATAATATTTAAACCATTCTTTACCTCAGGTTGCTCTTTTGGATTGTCCGGGGGCGCCGGAAAGCTTATTTCCATTGATTTGGGCTTGCTAAACGTTGATGTTAACACGAAAAACGTTAATAGCAGAAACCCCAAATCTACCATGGGTGTCATATCTATTTTGGTGGATTGTTTTTTGGCGCGTTTCTTCCCGCCTTTTTTGTGGCCACCGCCATCGTCTGCAATTTCAGCCATTTTTTAATTTTATTTTTTACCTGGTTCAGCGGGTTTAGTTGCTCCGCCCTCTAACGAGGTAATTAAGTTAAAACGATAAATTTTCATATCTGTAAAAGTTTTTAGCACAGCTTTTACATACATATACTTTGATTTTGCATCTGCTTTTATAGCGTAACGTACTTTTTCACCCACAAAGTCTTTACCCGCATCTTTCGCTTTATCACGTTCGCGGATATAGATACCGTTGGTTTCCTGTGCCGCATATCTAACCCAGTCGCTAAGTTGTGGGTCTTTAAGCGAATCATTTGGAACACCTCTTTGTGGTTGAAATTTTAAACGTTCAGCTTCTGTAGCATCAATGTATCTTGGTAAATCTTTAATATCAACGCCAAAACTCGACATACCGCCAAATTTTTTAACCTGTGCTTCGTTAAACTTTACTTTATACTTGTCGCTCATTTTCAATAGCGTAGCCACTTTAGCCTCAGCATTGCTCACCCCAAAAAATGGTCTGCCAATATCATCGATACTAACTAAAATAGTGTTATCGGGCAATGTTTTATCTGAGTGCGAAGCAGGTGGATCTACCACCACTGGCTCTGCCATACGAAAAGAGGCGGTAAGCATAAAGAACGTAACCAATAGAAACGCCAAATCTACCATGGGCGTCATGTCTAACGAGGGGGCTCCTCCTTTTGATGCTTTAACTTTTGACATGCTTAAATTCTTTTAATTATGATGCACTAATTTCTTTAATTCCATAAAAAACAGGAAATTATTTTCCTGAAGATTGGAACTCTTGGATAATAGAGAAACCTGCTTCGTCCATAGCATAAGTTAACTGATCTACACGGTTAGAGAACACGTTATAGAAAATAATAGCTAATGCCGAAGATAAGATACCTACTAATGTATTTACAAGTGCTTCAGAGATACCTGTTGATAATGCTGATGTATCAGGAGTACCAGCTGCTGCTAATGCACCGAACGCACGAATCATCCCTACAACCGTACCGATTAGACCGGTTAATGTACCGATAGATGCGCAAGTTGAAATAACTACCATGTTTTTAGAAAGCATTGGCAATTCTAATGAAGTAGCTTCTTCGATAGCTTTTTGGATAGCAGAAACTTTTGCTTCTTTATCCATATTGCTATCATTTTGTACAAATTTATATTTTTCTAAACCTTCGTGAACCACGTTAGCTAAAGAACCTTGTTGTTTGTTACACTCTGCAATAGCGGCGTCTAAATCATGAGCAGCAATTAACGATTTAATTTTAGATACAAATTTATCCGTAGCACCTTTACCGCTTGCTTTTTGAATAGTAATGAAACGCTCAATAGCAAAAGTAAGTACAGTTAAAAACACACCTAATAATATGGGTACAATAAAACCACCTTTATACATAATGCCTAAAAAGTTACCTGGTTTTGGATGCCCTTCTGCGTCAAAGTTGTTTGCGTTACCAAGAATGGTCATGTAAATAAATGCCCCAATGCCCATACAAATAGCAATAGCTAGTGCTGAAACGATGAACGGAAAGCCGCCTGATGTTTTTTTGTTGCTCATATTATTTGATTTTTATTTGTTTTTAATTTTAATTTTGGTTGCCAAACTTACTAAAATACTTTTAATTTAAAAATACAGTCCCCTTGTTTAGGATTGTTTAACCTAAATTTAACCGGTTTATTATTCACAATTAAAGATAATTAGTGGTTTTTTGTAAAGATACCCTGTAATAAAGCCCTTAAGTGGCCAGTTTTTTAAATGGCGGCACTTTCTTTTTAAATGGTAGTGTTTTTTAAATAAACGGCAGGTTTTTACTTCTGCAAAGGGGTTAAATTAAAAGTTTTGGCCTGCTGCACCATATAATCAAAGGCTTCCTGGTAATTGTTTTTAATAATGCCATCTAATATGGCTTCGCGAATGGCATTTTTAATGATACCAACTTCTCTCCCTGCCCGAATGTTAAATGTTTGCATAATAAGCTCGCCTGTAATGGGTGGTTGCCAGTTACGTATACGGTCTTTTTCTTCAAGCTCTTTTAGCTTTGAACGCACCAACTCAAAGTTTTGCAGATAACGCTGTTTTTTAGCAAAGCTTTTGGTTGTTATATCGGCATCGCAAAGCATCATTAAATCATCAATGTCATCGCCCGCCTCAAACAATAATCTCCTGATAGCTGAATCTGTAATTTCTGATTTAGCCAATACTATAGGGCGCAAATGCAGTAAAACCAGTTTCTGTACGTATTTCATTTTTTCGTTTAAAGGCAATTTTAATTCAGTAAAAATTTTAGGCACCATGCGTGCGCCTCTATCTTCATGTCCATGAAATGTCCAACCCTTTTTTTCTTCAAAACGTTTGGTGGCAGGTTTGGCGATGTCGTGTAAAATGGCGCTCCACCTAAGCCACAAATTATCGGTGTTTTTACAAACATTATCTAAAACCTCAAGGGTATGATAAAAATTATCTTTATGCGATTTGCCTTTTATGGTTTCAACTCCATATAAATTAGCCATTAAAGGAAATATCAAATGCAGTAATTCGCTATCAAACAAAAGTTTAAAGCCAACCGATGGCACGGGTGAAAGAATGATTTTATTCAGCTCATCCGTAATGCGTTCTTTAGAAACAATTTTAATGCGCTCTTTGTTTTTCTTAATCGCCTCAAATGAGTTTTTCTCAATAACAAATCCAAGTTGGGATGCAAAACGAATAGCACGCATCATGCGCAATGGGTCATCGCTATATGTAATATCAGGGTCTAAGGGTGTGCGAATTAATTTATTTTCCAAATCTTTAACACCACCAAAGGGGTCTAACAATTGTCCAAAATTGCCAGAATTTAAACCTATGGCAAGGGCGTTCATGGTAAAATCGCGACGGTCTTGGTCATCTTTTAAAGTGCCATCTTCTACAATAGGTTTGCGCGATTCTTTGCGGTACGATTCTTTCCTTGCACCAACAAATTCTATCTCAATATCATTGTGTTTTATTTGTGCGGTACCAAAGTTTTTAAAAACCGACAGATGTGCTTCATTCCCCAGTTTGTTTTTCACCGCTTCTGCCAAATCAATGCCTCTGCCAATGGCAACCACATCAATGTCTTTATTGGTTCTGTTTAAAAAAATATCACGCACAAAACCACCTATAACATAGGCTTCTACACCTAAATCGTCGGCGCATTGGGCTATCAGCTTAAAAAGAGATGTATCTACGTGTTTTTTAAACATCGTGCAAAGGTAAGTTTTAATAGATAATGGCACATAGTTATTAGAACAGTTTCGGTTTGAATGCTTAATTTTGGAGTTCTTAATTTACAAGTATGATATTAGGTGTTATTCCTGCACGATATGCTTCAAGCCGTTTTCCGGGCAAGCCTTTGGTAGATATATTGGGCAAAAGCATGATACAACGTGTGTATGA
>PLYA01000095.1 GCA_003153315.1 Bacteroidota bacterium | reverse complement strand
TATTTTGCTTCCTTAAAAATAAAAGAAGAAACGGAAGATAAAATAGGTATTGCAAATTGTTATAATAACATAGGGAATACCTATATGTATCAGGGTAATTATTCCGAAGCGTTAAAAAATCAATTAACTTCCTTAAAGATAAATGAAGAAATAAAAAACAAGCAAGGTATTGCTTACTCATACAACAACATAGGAAATATTTATTACAATCAGAGAAACTATCCCGAAGCCCTGACTAATTATTTTGCAGGATTAAAAATAAGAGAAGAAATTAAGGNNAAAATAATTTACCTGAAGCCTTAACTAATTACTTGGCATCTGAAAAAATATTTGAAGAAATCGGAGACAGACAAGGCCTTACGGCTACTTATGGAAATATAGGCCAACTATATCTTATATTGAATAAAACAAAAGAGGCACAAATCTATTTAAGTAAAGCATTGACTTTAGGCATAAAAATTGGCTCAAAGGATATTGTTAAAAATACCTATGGAGAAATGGCATCTTTAGATAGTACTATGGGGAATTATAAAGCAGCTTTTGAGCACCATAAACTTTATATACTATACCGCGATAGTCTGTATAATGAAGAAACCCAAAAGAAGAGTTTGCAGGCAAGCATGCAATATGAGTTTGATAAAAAANNTAAAAAAGAAATTGCAGCCAAAGCCGAGCAGGATAAGCTGGATGCCATAAATACAGAAGAAAAAAAGAAACAGCAAATTGTTATTTATGCTGTTGCTGGTTTATTGATATTAGTTGGTGTTTTTGCTGTGTTTATGTATAATCGTTTCCGCATAACCCAAAAACAAAAACAGGTTATAGAAGAACAAAAAATTTTGGTAGATAAAGCTTATGAGGAACTGCACGAAAAGAACAAAGAAGTTATGGATAGTATACACTATGCAAAAAGAATACAAACTGCTTTAATTACTTCTGAAAAGTCTATTGAGATTGCTTTGAAAAAATTAATGAATAATAATTAAAAACTACATAATCATACTATGCTGTATGGTTAGTTTCTTAGCTTTCAAATCGTAATAATCGCCAAAAGCCATTACGTGCACAATCAGGTTTTCTATAGAAACCGGCGCACCCATATCTACATCGGTAATATTGGTATCGCGCATTTGGGTTCCATCTACTAATATTACCAAACCAGAACCTATAGCTTCCATCTTTCTTCCTTCAGTAATTAATAAACCGGTATCTTCACCTAAGCCAATACCTAAGTTAATAGGGTTACTGGCACAAGCATACATTAATCTACCTATTCTGCCACGTTGCACAAAGTGCGTATCAATAATTACATTGTTTATAAAACCCAAACCACCTGTAATTTTAACCTCTCCTTTTAATAACGCTTCATTACTACTACCCTGATATATCATATTATTAGAGCTTGCCGCCGCACCTGCCGATGTACCTGAAATAACAAAATCTTCGTTCTCGTATTTATCCAATAACAAATGATGAAAAGATGTACCACCTATAATGGAAGACAAACGCAATTGGTCGCCACCGGTAAACATTACTATATCAGCGTTTTTTAAACGTTCAATATTGGCAGGAGAGTTAGCTATATCTCTGGTTTTAATATGTAATACATTTACATCTAATACGTTTAATTGATGAAAAACATTTACATACTCCTGCCCTACTTCATCAGGAATATTAGATGCAGTAGTAATAATTTCAATTTTAGAAGAAGTATTTTTAGCAGACTCTTTAATAATTCGGTTTAAGATTCCTTGTTCAAAAAACTTAAGCTTCTTAGGTAAATCGCTTTGGTCTTCAGAAAAACTTCCTTTATCAACACTACCGCCTATTATTATTAATTTACCTTTTGGAACACTCATCATATATAAGATTAGACAAGGCAAAAATAAACTAATGCCTCCAAAAAATTAACAATAACTTAACCTATTATCGGCTTATTGCAAACAAGCTATTGTTTATATTGTCAACAAAACTTATCTTGTAAAAAATTACAACTTATGAAGATTATTGAAATTAAAGCCATGCGTGGACCTAACTACTGGTCTAATTACCGTAAGAAAGTAATTGTAATGAAGTTAGATTTAGAAGAGTTAGAACAATGTCCTACCGATAAAATAGATGGCTTTCTTGAAAGATTAGAGGAAATGTTCCCAACCATGAAATCACATCGTTGTTCTAAAGATTATGAAGGTGGTTTTTTTGAACGCGTCAAAGAAGGTACTTGGATGGGGCATGTAATAGAGCATCTTGCTTTAGAGATACAAACCTTAGCAGGTATGGAGTGTGGCTTTGGTCGTACACGTGGCACAGGAAATCCCGGTATATATAATGTAGTGTTTTCTTACAAGGAAGAAAGCGTTGGTATATATGCAGCAAAAGCTTCTGTTAGGATTGCAGAAGCTTTAGTTAACGCAAGTGAATATGATTTGGATGCGGATATTAAAGCCATGCGCCAGTTGCGTGAGAAAGAACGCTTTGGGCCAAGCACAGGCTCTATCATTGATGAAGCTGTTGCACGAGATATACCCTATATACGTTTAGATAATCAATCATTAGTGCAGTTAGGTTACGGTAAAAATCAGGTTCGTTTTAGAGCAACTATGACGGACAGAACCAGTTCTATTGCGGTTGATTTAGCCAGTAATAAAGATGAAACCAAACGCATGTTGCAGGATGCTGCTATACCTGTTGCCAAAGGCATGTGCATCTCTCACGAAAGTGAAGTGAAAGAAGTGATTGATAAAGTTGGCTTTCCTTTAGTGTTCAAACCCTTAGACGGTAATCATGGCAAAGGCGCATCCATCAATGTAAAAACCTATGATGAAGCCATTGCTGCGTACGAACATGCTAAGAAATACTCTCGCAGAATCATCGTAGAGAAGTTTATAACAGGATATGATTTTCGTGTTTTAGTTATCAATCATCGTTTTATTGCAGCTGCTTTACGAGAACCTGCTCATGTAAAAGGCGATGGTAAATCTACTATACAGCAATTAATTGAAAAAGAAAATCAAGACCCCCGAAGAGGTTATGGACATGAGAATGTATTAACTGAAATAAGCATTGATCGTGAAACGCTTGACCAACTTAGTAAACGTAATTACACACTGGAAACCGTTTTAAAGAAAGATGAAGTTTGTTATTTAAAAGGCACTGCCAATCTAAGTACAGGTGGCACTTCTACCGATGTTACCGATATGGTACATCCGCATAACATATTTATTTGCGAACGCATCTCACGTGTAATAGGTTTGGATATATGTGGTATAGATATCATGGCAATTAATCTTAGCGAACCTCTGGAAGTTATAGGTGGTGTGATTCTGGAAGTAAACGCTGCTCCCGGTTTCCGTATGCACTTGGCTCCTGCTAAAGGGTTGCCACGCAATGTAGCTGCACCTGTATTGGATATGTTATACCCTCCAGGAAAGAACTGCCGCATACCTATTATTGCTATTACAGGCACGAATGGTAAAACAACTACCACCCGTTTAATTGCGCACATCGTTAAGAATAACCGCTACCGTGTTGGTTTTACAACTTCTGATGGTATCTATGTGCAAAATTCCATGCTTACCAAAGGAGATACCACCGGACCGGTTAGCGCCGAGTTTATTTTAAAAGACCCAACCGTTGAGTTTGCTGTTTTAGAAACCGCGCGTGGTGGTATTTTGCGTGCAGGCTTAGGCTTTAGCAAGTGTGATGTGGCGGTGGTGACTAATATTCAGGAAGACCACATGG
>PLYA01000014.1 GCA_003153315.1 Bacteroidota bacterium | reverse complement strand
CCAAAGGCATAATGGTTGCTTTGTTATCTATATAAAAACTCTCGCCTCTTGTGTTAATGATTCTTACAATCGGTTTGCGTTGTTTTACGTTGATGCTTACATCACCGCTTACTGTAACGGCAACTTCTGAACTGGCAATGGAAGGATGTGTATTTAAAGCCTTTTCTAATTTGTACACATTAATATCTTTCATAGACTGATTGATAAGTGTATCATTTCTGTCTTTCAGAAATTTTAAAATATCATCTTCATCTATAAAGCTGTTGTCATCATCCTGCTCGATAGTAACTGTAACTGATTTACCTTTGATATTCTTTTCACTTGCGTTCACGAAAGCCAAAGAGCTTACTAGTCCTGCGATTCCAAGAACCCAAAGAGCAATGTTTAAAATCAGTTTAAAATTTATTTTCTTCATTTATTTTTTAACAAAGCCTCAATAGGCTCTACTAACGTATCTATATCTCCTGCTCCTAATGTCAATAATACTTGCGTATGGTGGTCTTTTAAGTATGTAAGCACTTCGTTTTTCTGCAACACTTTTTTGTTGGTCGATTTCATTTTACTCAGCAACATAGCCGAAGTAATTCCTTCAATCGGTTTTTCACGGGCCGGATAAATATCTAACAACAAACACTCATCCAGCATATCCAGGCTCTCGGCAAAACCATCTGCAAAATCACGTGTGCGAGTAAACAAATGCGGTTGAAAAATGCCTGTAATCTTTTTTTGGGGATACAAGGCTTTTGCTGCACCAATAGCTGCTTTCAACTCCTCGGGGTGATGCGCATAATCATCAATGTAAACAACGTCTTTTGTTTTTACACGATAATCGAACCTGCGTTTTACACCACCAAAGCTTTGCAAGGCTTGTTTAATTACCCCGTTATCAATGTTTAGCAATTGCGCCACAGCTACTGCTGCCGTTGCATTTTCCACATTATGCAAACCGGGAATGCCCAACACAGCACCACTTACATACGACAAAGAACTCTTTACATCAAAATAAAAATCACCATCACGTATCTCTACATTTTGAGCACTAAAATCTGCTTCTAAATTTACTGCGTATGTATGCCTCTTTACGGTAAGCGTTAAGGTGTTATCAACATTTTTCTTAACAATAAGGTGTCCCTTTGGGTTTACCTGATGCGCAAACAGGGTATACGACTCATGCATATAGCTTATATCGCCATAAATATCCAGATGGTCGGCATCCACACTGGTAATAATGCCCATATAGGGGTGCAGGGTTAAAAAAGAACGGTCGTATTCATCTGCCTCTACCACCACAAAGGTATTTTCGGTGGGCTCTTTACTGCCTAAAAGTAAATTGGTATTATAGTTTTTGGTGATACCTCCCAAAAAAGCATAGCAATCAAAACCTGCCGTCTTTAATATGTGAGCAACTAAAGATGATGTGGTTGTTTTGCCATGCGTACCTGCCACGGCAATGGTTTTAAACTGTTTGGTTATCTCGCCTAAAACTTCGGCTCGTTTTTTTAAGCTGTAGTTTTCCTTTTGTACAAATACAAATTCGGCATGTTCTTTTGGTACGGCTGGGGTATAAACAATCAGTATTTCTTCCTTTTTAAATTCAGCCAGTAAGTAATTCAGGTACTCCACATTCTCATCGAAATGAATGTCTATTCCTTCATCTTGTAATTCGCTGGTAAGGGCAGTGGGTGTTTTATCATAGCCGGCTACTTGAATACCGTAATGATTAAAATAACGGGCCAAGGCACTCATGCCAATGCCACCAATGCCCAGGAAATAAATAAGTTTATGGTCTAAGAGTTTCACCGTTATTTGTAATTAACCAGTTTTAAAACCTCGTTTGTAATAATCTCTGCTGCATTTGGCAGCGCCAGTTTTGCAATGTTTTGTTTTAAGGCTTGTTGCTTTACATCATCGCTAACTAACTTAACGGCTTCACTAACTAACTTACCCGATGCCTCATTATCTTTTACTAAAATGGCTGCCTCTTTATTTACCAACGACATAGCATTTTTTGTCTGATGGTCTTCTGCCGCAGTGGGTAGAGGTACTAAAATGCAAGGCTTCTGAATGATACATAATTCTGAAATAGCCCCTGCACCTGCACGCGAAACCACACAATCGGCAATAGCATAAGCCAAATCCATACGAGTGATAAAATCAACTGCTTTAATATTTTTATCGGCAAAAGGAGCTGTTTGTTGCTTGGCAGTCTCTATATAAATTTTACCTGTTTGCCAAACTAACTGAATGTTATTGTCTGCCAATTGTTGCAGGCCTTTACCCATAGCCTCGTTAATACCTTTAGCACCAAGACTTCCGCCCACCACCAAGATTGTTTTTTTAGTTGCATCCAGATTAAAAAACTTCAACCCTTCTTCCCGTTTGTCTGCTACCTGTTGTAAATCCTGCCTTACGGGGTTACCGGTAAGAATAATCTTTTCCTTCGGAAAGAATTTATCCATGCCCTCATACGCCACACAAATGCTATTTACTTTTTTTGAAAGAATTTTATTGGTAATGCCCGGGTAGGAGTTTTGCTCCTGTATTAACGTAGGAATCCCTTTTGAAGAAGCTGCCCTAAGCATGGGCCCGCTTGCATAACCCCCTGTGCCAATAACTACATCAGGTTTAAAATCGTTCAGTAGTTGCCTTGCTTTTAATACACTCGAAATAACTTTAAACGGAAACGATAAATTAGCCAGCGTTAGTTTACGCTGCAAACCGCTAATCCAAAGGCCTATGATTTTGTAACCCGCAGCAGGCACTTTTTCCATTTCCATTCTGCCTTGGGCACCTACAAACAAAATATCGGCATCGGGTACTTGCTTCTTTATCTGGTTAGCTATGGCAACCGCCGGAAAGATGTGCCCCCCGGTACCCCCACCACTTAGTATAACTTTTAGGTTTGCCATGCTGCGCAGCAAAAATAGGTGGCATATAGACAGTTAATGGGGTTAGCGGGGAATGATTATGCACTATGTGGTGTGTATATTGTTTTGGGGCTACCTTTTATACATGTAAGATTGCATTTCTCAACTGTTAGATCGCGTTTCCTGATTGTGAGATTGCATTTCTCTACTGTTAGACTGCATTTCTTTACTGTGAGATTGCATTTCTTTACTGTGAGATGACATTTCTTTACTGTGAGATGGCATTTCTTTACTGTGAGATGGCATTTCTTTACTGTGAGATGACATTTCTTTACTGTGAGATGGCATTTCTTTACTGTGAGATGGCATTTCAGAGATGTAAAATGACATTTCAGAGATGTCAGATGGCATTTCAGAGATGTCAGATGACATTTCAGAGATGTAAGATGACATTTCAGAGATGTAAGATGGCATTTCAGAGATGTAAAACGGCATTTCAGAGTTGTCACTTGGCATTTCGGAGCTGTCAGATGTGATTTCAGAGCAGTCAGATGGCATTTCAGAGCAGTCAGATGTGATTTCAGAGCAGTCAGATGGCATTTCAGAGCAGCCACTTTGCATTTCTTGACTGTAAGATGTGATTTCTTGACTGTTACTTTGCCTTTTTACCCCTTTTTATACAAAAAAGGAGCTGGCTTAGGGGTTTTGCGGTTGGTAGTTGGGGTTGTTTAACGAAAAGAAGGTTAAGGCTTGACTTTGATGTAAGATTTTTGCACTTTTTGTATAAAATGGGTAAATATGTTTTTGTAGGTTTGTTTTGGCTTAGCTCGGTTTAAGTATTTGTAAATAATTACAAACGACAAAAACTAAACATAACTGGTAGTTAGGGGTAATTAATGCATTGGACATGACACACGAAATAAAAAAACACGACTGGACTTATATCGCACACATAGCCGACAGTGAAATAAAGTTTGAAGTAATCCCCGCTGAAAAATTCAATAAAACTCCTTTTTTCCATAAGCTATTTGCTCTCAGTCCGAATTCCGTAGACTCTTTACTAGGACAATATATCTATGCAACGCATCCATTTCAATTTAATGACATTTTCGATTGCCACGAAGACTTAATAGAATTCGACCACGAAGACGCTATTCGTTTTTTTATAACAGAATACGCGGACACGCTAATCTCCAAAGAGAAAATGGAAGATATGCTTAAAAATAACTTTAAAGAAATAAGCACGTTCGTTAAAAGAAATTTTCGTGAAATGATATACGCAAATTTCGGAATTTTCTCAATGACATCAAACCCAGAAAGCTTATTGATGTGGTCGTATTACACAAATCACCAAGGTTTTTTTATTGAGTACGACATAAGCAAATTTCCTTTTAAATATCACGGACCTTTCCCATTAAACTATCAAGAAAAAATAGACCCAATATCAATCAAGGAGTGCGGCATACCTCTCGCTGTATTATTGCAATCTAACTTGAAATATAAAGGTTGGGAGCATGAAAATGAATGGAGAATTATTGTCGAGTCAAAAGAAAGAATGATTATTCCAAGTTTCGAACATCTAAAAAACCTTGGCGGTAAAGAGCGTAAATTTAATTATCCAATTGAAGCTATTAGAACGGTTGGGTTTGGTAATCGCTTTTTCCCTCCTGAGGAATTAAGAATTGAAAATGACAAGGTGATGCATGTGACATTAAAAAAGGACATAGAATTAAAAAGCAAAATCCTTGACTTTTTAATTGCAAATAAAATAAACACCTGTTTCGCTGAAAGGAACGGGTTGATGAAAATTTCATTTGGCGGAATGGACATATCAAAAACAAACGACACTACATACGTCTTTAGTAAGGAGAATTGGGTAGACAGGCGTAAAGCATAGCTGGCATTAACTACCCCTAACAACGGCTAATAAAACATGGCAAGCGACGTGCGAAACAAAACATTATTTCATTAAATTTGCTTTATCGGTTAACAAAAGTGGTTTCATTAAACGCCACGTTTTTTAGCCGTCAAACGTTAATCGCGAACTGCCGTGCAGCGCGTAAAGTCCGCCGGCGGTAACCCGCCGGAACGCCCAAAGTACTAACAAAAATCTGTGATTTGTATAACAACGCAAGTAGTTACTAAGCCTATCTTTGCATGGCAAATAAAAAACTAAGCAATGAAAAATATTGATAAAACAAAACCTGTATTGGTAACCGGCGCTAACGGCTATGTGGCCAGTTGGCTGGTAAAAAAGCTTTTAGATGAAGGCTTAACCGTGCATGCTGCCGTTAGGAACCCAAGTGATGAAAAGAAAATCAGTCACCTAAAAACGGCTGCTGCAAATGCTAAAGGGCAACTTAAATTCTTTAAAGGAGATTTGCTTGTGCCCGGTTCTTATAAAGAAGCCATGCAGGGCTGTGAATTGGTTTATCATACGGCTTCTCCTTTTATTACGGTTGTAAAAGACCCTCAAAAAGAATTGATAGACCCCGCAGTGCATGGTACCGAAAATGTGCTGCTATCTGCCAACGAAGTAGAATCGGTAAAACGCGTGGTGGTTACCAGCAGCTGTGCCGCCATTTATACCGATGCTATTGATACCGTAAATGCACCGGGTGGTAAAATAACAGAAGAGGTTTGGAATACTACCGCATCCATAGATTATCAACCTTACAATTTATCTAAAACAATGGCCGAAAAAAAGGCCTGGGAAATAGAGAAGAAACAAACCCGTTGGGATTTGGTAACCATAAATATGAGTTTAGTGCTGGGACCTGAATTAAACCCGATGAATACCACAAGTGAAAGCGCTAATATTTTAAAAATGTTTGGCGACGGGCAAATGAAAATGGGCGCTCCCAGGTTGGGCATTGGCGTGGTAGATGTTCGGGATGTGGCAGAAGCACATTTTAAAGCGGGCTTTACACCCGAAGCTAAGGGGAGGTACATTACTTCGGCTTACAATACGGATATGTTAGAGCTGGGTAAACTATTATTACCTAAATATGGAGATAAATACCCCTTGCCTAAAAAAGCATTACCAAAGTGGTTATTGATGCTTGTTGGCCCTATGATAAATAAACTGCTTACCAAAAGGTATATCAGGAATAACGTGGATGTGCCTTTTAATGCCGATAACTCTAAAATTAAAAAAGAGTTGGGAATGACCTTCAGGCCTTTAAAAGAAACCATGGAAGAATCATTTCAGGTATTGATTGATGCAGGCATTGTTAAAGCAAAATAAAAACCATAAACCAGCCTGCGGTTTGCCGCAGGAACGCTCAAAAAATATCACAGGGCGGACAACAAATTAATTTTTAACGGAAAATTGTATCTTTGCTTGTGTTTAAGTTAGACAGAAATTTCCACAGAACATACAACCAACATACCAAGCAGCGGGAGATTGATAATTATGCAGGGATGAGTTTTGAAGAAAAAGTAAAAGTATTTGCCTACCTGCAAAGTGTTGCCTATAATTATAAAATTGAATCCCCTCCAAAAATGGATAGAACCATACATTCTTACAGATAATGGGGAATGTTTTTAATGAAGATTTTCAGGATTTTATTTTAGCCATAAACAAATGCAAAGTCAAATATGTTCTGGTTGGCGGGTACTCGGTTATATATTATGGTTTTCCACGTACCACAGGTGACTTAGATGTTTTTGTGGAAGTAAGCGCCGATAACTACCAAAGAATTGCCAAAGCCTTTGATACATTTGGCATGCCTGTTTTTGATATGACTGAAACTAATTTCTTATTTAATAAAGAAATGAATGTTTTCTCTTTTGGTCGCCCGCCTGTTTCTATTGAAATACTAAAAGAGATTTCGGGTTTGTCTTTTGATGAGGTATATGCAAAAGCCATAGATAGCGAGATAGAGAACATACCTATGAAAATAATTCACCTGAATCATTTAAAAGAAAACAAAAAGGCAAGCGGAAGGCCTAAAGACTTAAATGATTTAGAAAATTTGCCTGATTAGTACGAGTAAAAAAACAGATGCTGAATTGAAAGTCGGCGAAGCCAATCAAGTTTAGCATGACGTTACATATTATGCTATGGCAATATCGCCGGGTATTTCTTCCTTTTTATGGTCGTTATCAACCACTTCGCGGCTAACGCTTAAAATAATACCTATTGAAATACTGGTAAACCAAATGGATGTTCCGCCCATACTAACCAAGGGTAGCGGTTGCCCCGTAACCGGAAATAAATTAACGGCAACGGCCATATTAATCATAGCCTGAAACACGAGGCTAAAACTTAACCCAACGGCAAGTAAGCCACCAAAGGTTTTTTCGGCTTTTCGTAATATGCGTATGGACCTGAAAAATAAAATAAGGTATAGAAATAATAGTAAGAGTCCCATGAGCGAGCCATACTCTTCGATAATGATGGCATAAATAAAATCGGATGCTGCCTGCGGTAAAAAATTACGTTGGGTACTGTTGCCCGGACCAACACCCACCGGGCCGCCACGTGCAACGGCAATCTTTGCCTGTTCTGACTGGTAATTGCTTTGCGAATCGCCGCTCATAAAATTCTCAATACGGGCTTTCCAGGTAGAACCCCTGCGCATAATATCAGGCTTTACATAAATAACCGTTCCGAAAATGATGCCTACTAATAAACACACTCCGATAATGGCTCCGATAATTTTTAAAGGAACACGCCCGACAAACATAATTAGCAGACAGGTAAAAAATAATAAAGCAGCCGTAGAAAAGTTTGCAGGAAAAATCAATGCGCAAATTAAGCCCACAGGAAGAATGATTGATTTGAGTATTACTTTATAATCGCTTAGTTTATCCTGTTTGATGGTAAGTATTCTGGCTACATAAACAATGAGTGCAAGTTTGGCAAAATCGGAGGTTTGAAAAGTTAAACCAATCCCCGGAATTTCTAACCAACGATTTGCTTCACCGGCACTGACACCTTTAAGCAGCGTGAACAACAAAAGCGGAATGGATGCAATTAAACCTACCTGCGATAAACGCGAGAATATTTTGTAATTGAATTTATGTACTACGTACATAATTACAAACCCCATCAAACAAATCAGTCCGTGCTTGATGAGGAAATATTCGGTGTTGCCGCCTTTTGATTTTTGGGCAAGCGTATTACTTGAACTGTACACTACAAGTACAGATACGATGGTGAGTAGAAATACTACCATCCAGATAACACGGTCGCCTTTTATATAATTGGTAAGTTTCAATTTATTATTTTAAAGTGAACGTACAGATGCTTTGAACTGAGAACCGCGGTCTTCGTAATTTTGAAACAAATCAAAACTTGCGCAGGCAGGAGATAATAAAACTACATCACCCTTCTTACCTAATTTATAAGAATAAGAAACAGCTTCGTGCATAGATTGTGCTTCTACAATGGTTTCAACGGCTGAAGAGAAATTCTCAATCAGTTTAGCATTATCAACGCCTAGGCAAATGATAGCTTTTACTTTATCTTTTACCAAATCGTAAAGTTGGGTATAGTCGTTTCCTTTATCTACACCACCCATGATAAGCACTACAGGTTTAGTCATGCTTTCCAATGCATACCAAACAGAGTTAATGTTTGTAGCTTTTGAATCGTTAATAAATTCAACGCCGTTGATGGTTGCAACAACTTCCAGGCGGTGTTCTACATTAACGAAATCGCTTAAGCTTTCGCGTACGTTTTCTTTACGTACATCAACCAGGCGGGCTGCGATAGCAGATGCCATTGAATTGTAAACATTGTGTTTTCCTTGTAGGGCTAATTGTTCTATGGTCATGGTTATGGGGTTTTGGTTTATATTAATTATGATTTCATTTTCACTGAGATAAGCACCTTCCTGCTCGACTTTTTTTTTAATAGAGAAAGGGTAGTGCTTCGCTTTGGGGTTTACTTTTTCTAGGTACTGCATGATGGTTTCATCATCAGCGCAATAAATAAAAGCACCATCAGCCGTTTGATTTTGTGCTACACGGAATTTTGAAAGGGCATAATTTTCAAACTTATATTCGTATCTGTCTAGATGATCGGGAGTAATGTTGAGAAGAATGGCGATGTCTGCTTTAAAATCGTACATGCCATCCAACTGAAAACTGCTTAACTCAATCACGTAATAATCAAAGTTTGTGGTAGCCACTTGCCATGCTAAACTCTTACCTACGTTTCCTGCCAAGCCTACATTATACCCTGCATTAGAAAGAATATGATAGGTAAGCATAGTGGTAGTAGTTTTACCATTGCTTCCGGTGATACATATTTTCTTTGCATTGGTATATCTTCCTGCAAACTCAATCTCAGAAATAATTTTTATTCCTTTTGCTTTTGCCTTTTTGATTAACTCAACCTTATCAGGTATACCGGGGCTTTTAATTATTTCACTGGCATTTAGTATTTTTTCTTCGGTGTGAACACCTTCTTCAAATGCGATGTTCTTTTCGGTAAGAACAGTTTTGTACTGCTCTTTTATTTCGCCTTTGTCAGATACAAACACGTCGAAGCCTTTAGCCTGAGCAAGGATAGCAGCACCAACGCCGCTTTCTCCACTACCTAATATGGCAATACGTTTGTTCACTTCTCTTTATCTTAATTTCAGGGTTACAATAGTTAACACAGCCAGCATGATGCCGATAATCCAAAAGCGGGAAACAATTTTTGATTCGTGTAAACCGCCTTTATGAAAATGATGATGCAAGGGTGCCATTCTTAATAAGCGGTGTGCTTTTGCGTATTCAAGTCCTTTTGTCTTTTTTCTGATTTTAAAAACAAGCACTTGCATGACAACAGAAAGATTTTCTACTAAAAAGATTCCGCAGAGGATAGGAATTAAAAGTTCTTTACGGATAGCTACAGCAAATACCGCTATGATACCCCCAAGTGCTAAGCTTCCGGTATCTCCCATAAATACCTGAGCAGGATAAGAGTTGTACCAAAGGAAACCGATACAAGCACCCACAAATGCAGCAATAAAAATTACCAGCTCGCCCGAGTTGGGTATGTACATAATATTGAGGTAATCTGCAAACACAGCATTACCCGATACGTAAGCAAGAATACCAAGCGTGGTTCCAATAATTGCAGAAGTACCCGTAGCCAAGCCATCCATACCATCAGTTAGATTAGCTCCGTTAGAAACCGCAGTTACAATCAGAATAACAAACGGAATAAAAATTATCCAACCCCATTTGTAACAATCTTCACAAACCCAGCTGATTAAACTATTGTAATCAAATTCATTATTTTTTAGAAACGGAATGGTTGTTTTTAAACACTTGGTTTCTTCTTTAGCATATTTGGGTGCTTTGTATTCTGTTCCCTGATTTAAAGCCACATCAATAGAAGTGGATTTTGAACCACTTGAATACACACGCTCTTTAACCGTAACACTTGAATTAAAATAAAGTGTAATACCTACAATTAACCCAATTCCAATCTGACCTATGACTTTGAATTTCCCTTGTAAGCCTTCTTTATTCTTTTTAAATACTTTTATATAATCATCCAGAAACCCTATTAAACCAAGCCATACGGTTGATATCAGCATTAAGATAATGTAAACGTTATCTAACTTGGCAAACAAGAGAGTTGGGATGATGATAGCTGAAAGAATAATTAAACCGCCCATGGTTGGGGTCCCTACTTTTTGTTTCTCTCCTTCCAAACCTAAATCACGAATAGTTTCACCGATTTGTTTACTGCGTATAAATTCAATGATGCGTCTGCCGAACATCATGGAAATAATAAGTGAAAACATAACCGCCATGGCAGCACGGAATGAAATGTATTGAAACACCCCTGCACCCGGAAAATTAAAGGCTTTGTGAAGCCATGTGAACAGATAATAAAACATTATACGTTGAGTGTTTTTAAGGTTTCTTTTAAAATTTCGAAATCATCAAAAGGGTGTTTTACACCTTTTATCTCCTGATATTTCTCATGCCCCTTACCTGCAACTAATATGATGTCTCCCTGCTTTGCCAATGAGCAAGCGGTTCTTATCGCTTCTTTTCTGTCTGTAATACGTAATGTTTTTTTAGCATCAACGGGGTTAATGCCTTTTTGCATTTGATTTAAAATTTCTTCAGGGTCTTCGCTGCGCGGGTTATCTGAAGTGAGAATTACTTTGTTGCTATACTCACAGGCAATCTTTGCCATGATGGGACGCTTAGCAGCATCTCTGTCACCACCGCAACCGGCAAGGGTTATCACCTGCTCATTACCTGTGCGGATTCCTTTAATAGTTTCCAATACGTTTTTTAATGCATCGGGCGTGTGGGCATAATCGACTATGCCGATAATTCCTGATTCTGATTTTAGGTATTGAAATCTTCCCTCAACAGAATTTAATGTACTTAGTGCAGTAAGAATATTGGTAGAGTCCTGTTTTAATAAAATAGCAACGGTATAAACAGCCAACACATTGTATGCATTGAATGTGCCGATTAGCTTTACCCACACTTCCTTATTATCAATATTCAATAACAAGCCGCCTAAATGATTTTCTATAATGCGGCACTTGTGATCGGCTGGAGATTTAATAGCATAGGTTACACGATGCGCTTTGGTGTTTTGCAACATCACCAATCCGTTTGCATCATCTTTGTTGGTTAAAGCAAAAGCTTCTTCAGGTAAGTTATCGAAGAACGTTTTTTTGGCTTTTATATACTCATCAAATGTTTTGTGGTAGTCTAAATGGTCGTGTGTAATGTTGGTAAACACACCACCAGCAAAGGTTATTCCGGTTACGCGGTTTTGTACTACAGCATGTGAGCTTACTTCCATAAACACATACTGGCAACCCTTTTCAAGCATTTTGGTTAAAAGCTCATTTAAAGAAATGGCATCAGGTGTTGTATGCGTAGCAGGAAGTTCCTCGTTGTGAATTCTGTTTTTTACAGTTGATAATAAACCAACTGTATAGCCTAATGATTTAAACAGATTATATAAAAGAGTAACCGTAGTTGTTTTACCATTGGTGCCTGTTACGCCAACTAACTTTAATTTTTGAGAAGGATTATCATAAAAATTAGCTGCAATTATTCCCAAAGCATAACTGGTATCCTTAACTTTTACATAACTAATATTCTCTACTTTATCTACAGGAAGTTCTTCACAGATAATAGCGTTAGCACCTGCTTCAATGGCTTGTGTAATGAAATTATGCCCGTCAACGGCAGTACCTCTAACGGCAATAAATAAAGTGTCCTTCTTTACTTTACGAGAATCGAAAGTGATGGAAGACACCGCAATATTGGTGGTGCCAATAATTTCTTCCAGCCCTGCTTTATATAGTATGTCAGTTAATAAACGCACTTAGCCTAGTGTTAATACAATTTGAGATCCTTTAAAAAATTTTGTTCCTGCTTCCAGCGATTGTTTCTTTACTTCGCCAAAGCCTTGCAGCTTCACATTTAATCCGTTGTTTTCTAAAAGAAATAAGGCGTCTTTAGCAGATAATCCTTGTAGGTTAGGCACCATCCCTTTTTTTAATTGCGTTTCTAAATCAACTCCTTGTAAAGTAATTTCGGTTGAATCGGTTTTGCTGTTTGCAATCCAGTTAGATTCGGTTGTGGTGTTTTTAAAAGGAATATTCAAATCAGCCAATACATAATCCAAATCCTGTTTCTTTCCCTTAATCATTTCAGGGGCTTTGCTTAGCAAAGGCATTTTACCTTTATTAATTTCAGTTTGGAAATCCAATGAGTTTGAATAAACCTTTTCAGCTACTTCTTTAAACACAGGGCCTGCAACCAAGGCACCATAGTAAGTTCCGTTAGATGGAGAATTGATAACTACGATGCAGGTGTACAATGGTTTCTCGGCAGGGAAGTACCCTACAAAAGATGCCTGATAAATATGATTACCTTCTGTACCATAACCTTTTTTACCACCGAAAGATATTTGTGCTGTACCTGTTTTACCTGCTACTTTAAAAGCTGTAATGTTTAAACCTTTACCCGAGCCTCTTTCAACTACACCTTCCAGCATACGTTTTGCTTTTTGTACCGTGCTTTGTTTTACAATGGCGTCGTTTATTACTTCGGGAGAGAATTTTTTTACCACTACTCCGTTATTAATTATCTCTTTAATAAAGCGCGGTTTAACCATCACCCCATTGTTGGCAATGGCATTATAAAGAGTAAGTGTTTGCAAAGGCGTAACCAATACTTCATAGCCATAAGCCATTTGAGGCAGTGTAAGACCTGACCAATGCTTGTCTTTTACATTTTTAATAAGTGGAATACCTTCACCAGGAATGCCCAAGCCAAGCTGTTTACCCAGATTAAACGTCAATAGTTTATCTACAAACTTCTGTGGGTCTTTGGTGTAGTACTTGGTAATTACCTTAGTAGTACCCACATTAGAAGATGTTTCAAAAATTTCCTGTACAGTTAGTTCAGGTTTTTTAGGCGGGTGAGAATCTTTTACCTTTTTATTGTAATACATGCACTCTCCATTACCTACTTCAAACACATCATCCAAATCAACATAGCCATCATCAAGCGCAACTAATAAAGAAGCCAGTTTAAAGGTTGAACCGGGTTCTGTTGGGTAACCCATTGCATAATTTAAACGCTCACTATATTCTCCAGAGTCTGTACGTGTAAGGTTTGCAATGGCACGTATCTCACCTGTTTTTACTTCCATCAACACCACGCAACCATGCGATGCATTGTTTTTTATCAACGCTTTTTTCAAAGCAGTTTCTGCAACGTCTTGTATGTTTACATCAATGGTGGTGTAGATATCGTTACCGTTCTTAGGCTCTATTTCGTTATCATCATTAATAGGCCTCCAAACATCGGCAGCTACTTTTTGCATTAAGCGTTTACCGCTTGTACCGCATAAAATAGAATCGTAAGCACCTTCAATACCTACTTTATAATTATCGCGGGTATAACCAATAGTACGCGCCGCTAAGATTTGGAAAGGAAGTTCTCTTCTGTTGGTTTGTATATACACTAACCCCCCACGCTTGCCCTTTTTAAGCATGGGGAAGGTTTTCATCTTTTGTAAATCTTTATAAGAAACATTGCGGTGCAACACTATATAGCGGTCGTTGGTTTCTCTAGCATTGCGCAAACTCTTCTTAAATTCTTTTTTTGTTTTATCAGGAAACAGCGTTGCTAAGTTTTCTGCCAGCGGACCTATATATTTATTAAAGGTGTCTTTGCTTAATGCCGGAGCATTTACATCAATACCTACTTCATAATAAGGTAAAGAGGTTGCTAACAGATTGCCGTTCTCATCAAATATGTTTCCGCGCGATGCATCAATATTTACATAAGCTGTGGTAAGCTGTTTAGCTTTCTCGCGCCACATATCACCTTCAATAACCTGCACCTGCACAATGCGGTAAACAATAGATAGGGCGAATACGCACATAAAAATGTACACCAAATAGGTACGCCATAATATGTCTTTCCTGTTTTCCAATTTGTTTTACTCTTTGTTGGTGTTAGTTGCTTCCTGTTTATTTTCTTTTGTTGTATCCACTACAATTTTCATAGGCGGTACAATGGGCTCTTTCAATCCTAATTTCTCTGCAGATTTTGCTACTTCACTTTGTTTGCTCACAAACATCAAATCAGATTTGGTGATGATGTATTCACTGCGGAACTCTTTTATTTGTGAGCTTAGTTTGTTTACCTGTCTTACTTTATCATCTGCCCAATAACCATTGGCTATATATAGAATGGCAATAACAGATAAGAATAAAATAAAAGGGATGTGTGTTAATACACGTTCGTTGCTTAAAAAGGTACCGCTGAATACAGTATTAAGGGATTTTACAATGCCGCTTTTCTTTTTTCTGGGGGGAGGAGTGGCCGAAGGAGTTTCTATTACTTCTTCAATTACAGGTTCTTCTTGTTTAATCTCCTTAAATTTATTTGCCACCTATTGTTTTATCTTTTCTTTTATTAGTTATACTTTTTCTGCTACTCTTAGTTTGGCACTTCGACTCCTGCTGTTTCTCTCTATCTCTTCTTCGCTGGGCGTTAGTGGTTTTTTTGTTATCAGTTCAAATGGTCTTGCTATGTTTCCGTAAAAATCTTTTATCACATCCCCTTCAAAGTTTCCTGTCTTCATAAAGTTCTTTACCAGTCTGTCTTCTAAAGAGTGGTAACTCATCACCACCAATCTTCCTCCCACATTCAACACATCTAAACTTTGTGTAAGCAACTCTTTCAACACATCTATTTCATTATTCACTTCTATGCGCAGTGCCTGAAATACTTTTGCCAGATATTGGTGGTCTTTAAACTTTGGGGTGCAGGGTGCAATAATGGTTTTTAACTGCTCTGTAGTGCTAATGGGTTGTGTAATGCGGGCATCGGTAATCAGCTTCACCAGTTTATAAGCATTCTCTACTTCGCCATAGGCTCTGAATATATGTTTGAGCTGATTTTCATCATACTCATTCAAAACCGTGGCAGCTGTCTTTTTGCTTTGCTGATTCATGCGCATATCCAAGTCAGCTTCAAAGCGTATGGAGAAACCCCTTTCCGCTTCATCAAACTGATGAGATGATACACCTAAGTCTGCCAGTATGCCATCTACTTTGGTAGCCTCATACATCCTCAAAAAGTTCTTCATATACATAAAGTTTTGAGGAATGAAAGTCAGGCGCGCATCAGCGGGTATATTCTTCTCGGCATCTTTGTCCTGATCAAAAGCAAACAACTTTCCGTTTGCACCTAATCGTTCTAAGATTGCTTTCGAATGTCCGCCTCCGCCAAAGGTTACATCTACATAAACCCCATCGGGTTTAATCTGCAAGCCATCTAAACATTCTTTTAAAAGAACGGGTTGATGATAATTCATTAGCTCTTATCATCCGTAAAATCTATCCCCTCAAACACATCATCAGCCAGCTTCGCGATATCAATATCCTGAGACAAGAAGTTTTCGTACATCTTTTTATCCCATATCTCAATAATGTTGTTGCTGCCTAAAACTTTTATATCGCTTTTTATATCTGCGTATTCTGCTAATGGTTTTGGTAGATTGATTCGCCCCGTATTATCCGCTTCACAATTGGTTGCTCCGCCGGTAACTCGTCTGATGAAAATATCAACGTCTTTTTTTAAGCGGTTTAGCTTGCTTAGTTTTTTGTTCAACTTATCCCATTCTTCCAAGGGATAAAGTGCCAAACATTTTTGGTGCAGATTTCTGTTTATCACAAAGCCTTTATCAAAAGCTTCGGCCATCTGCTTTTTCAGGTTAACAGGAAACATAAAGCGGCCTTTGGCATCCACTTTACATTCAAACTCTCCTATTAAACTATTGATTGCCATATTCTTTATTGAACTTTGCAAAAATAGACGATTTTTACCACGATTTACCACCTACAACCACTTTTTACCACATTTGTTGAAAAGTTTTTGGAATCGACAGGTTTTTGTTTGTGTAAAAAATCTTTACTTAGTGGCGTAAAAGCATTGTTAATTCAGGTATTTTAAAACAGTTGAAAAAATATTTTAAGCAAAAAAGGGCGAGCAGAATTAACAGGATATGAACAGGTAGAAAGATGGAAGAGTTTAAAAAGACCATTGATATTGAAAAAATACTGAAAGAGAAAAATCCGGCAGCTTACCGCTGGTTACCCAAGTTTATTATCAACTGGCTGAAACGAAAAATACATGAAGACCGCATTAATGAATGCGTTTGGATAAACCGCCACAATTACGGATATGCTTTTAATGATGGTTGCCTGAATTATGTGGGCGCCAAAGTAACCTGGGAGGGGCTTGAAAATATACCAGGCACAGGCGGTGTTATTTTAGTAGCTAACCACCCCCTTGGGGGCATTGATGGCCTAGCGGTGCTGCATGCTGTATCGCAAAAGCGAAAAGATGTGCGTGCCATTGTAAATGATATACTAACCAACCTGGTTAATTTTGACGGGGTGCTGATGGGCGTAAACCTGGTGGGCGGCACTACTACCGATAAGCTAAAACTGGTAGATTCTTTTTACGGTTCACCCGGTGTGTCGTTTATATTTCCGGCAGGGTTGGTGAGCCGTAAACAACACGGAGAGATTAAAGACCTGGAGTGGAAAAAGAGTTTTGTTACCAAAGCCATACAGCACAACCAGCCTGTTATTCCTTTGTTTGTGGATGGAAAGAACTCTAAGTTCTTTTACAATTTTGCCTACTGGCGAAAAAAACTGGGTATTAAAGCCAACATAGAAATGCTTTTTTTGCCCGATGAAATGTTTTCGCAAAGCAATAAAAATATACACCTAAAGTTTGGCAAACCCATTATGCCCACCCTGTTTGATAAGAGCAAAACACACCTGCAATGGGCACAAACCGTAAAAGAAATGGTGTATGATTTAGGGAAGAGTTGATTTATTTTTTTGGCGTTCCGTTGATTACAACGATGGGCTTTTCATTTCAATCTTTTATTTATAAGGTCAAAAAATTGTTTCTTATACGTTTCGGAAATTGGAATTAGGGTGTCTTTAATTTTAATTCTATCTCTTTCAACAGAATCTATTTTACCTAAAGAAACCATATAAGATTTATGTACCCTACATATAACATTCGATGGTATTTGTTGCTCAAACTCTTTAAAGGTTTGAAGTGTCATTATTCGTTTCTGCGCTAAGTGTATTCTTCGATAATCTCTCATCCCTTCTATATAAAGTATTTCATTTAAAAGAATTTTCTCTAAACGATATTCTGTTTTAACGAAAATAAAATTCTTATCTGAAATTATATCTTCTTTTGAAAGATTATCTTGAACACGCTTAACAGCTTGAATAAAGCGTTCAAACGTATAGGGCTTCATTAAATAATCTGTTACATTCAATTCATACCCCTTTAAAGCATATTCTTGATAAGCAGTAATTATTATTACTTGACTTGTAACTTTTCCGGCTTCTAATAATTGTATGCCCGACATTTCACCCATATTAATATCTAAGAATATTAAATCTACTTTATTTGATTTTAAATAAACCAAAGCATCCATTCCGTTATCAAACGTGGAAAGGAGGTTTAGAAAAGGAAACTTTAGCACGTAGCTTTTTGTTCGCTCCAATGCTAAAGGTTCATCTTCTACTATAATACAATTGATAGGCATTATTGGAATATAGTCAGTTTTACTTTATAGGTTTTCTTTAAAGCTGATACTTCCAATGAGTGTTTGTTAGGATAAAGGAGCATCAAACGCTTTTCAATTAATTCGTTTCCTAAACCACTTTGGTCTGATTTTTTTTGCAAATCTTCGCTAAACTTATTTTCACAATCAAAGATAATCTTCTCCTTTGTAATAAAAATCTTAATATTTATAGCATTATCCAGCTTCTTGTTCTCGGTATGCTTAAAAGCATTCTCTATAAACGGAATAAACAACATTGGGGCTATCATTAAATTTGCTGAATCTCCTTTAACCACATAAAATACATAATTTGCGTTTGAAGTTCTTATTTTTTGAAGGTCAATGTATTTTTCGATATAGCTAAGTTCTTTTATAAGCGGAATCATCTCTGTTTTAGTTTCGTATAACATAAAACGCATTATATCTGATAGCTTATTTAAATAGATAGAAGCCTGTGTTGCATCTTTAGAAATCATAACATCAATATTATTAATGGTGTTGAATAAGAAATGTGGATTGATTTGATTTTTAACCAATGCTAATTCCATCTCATAGTTCTTTTTGTTAAGGTCTTCTTTTAGTTTTATGTCTCCATACCAAGATATAAAACCCTTCATTCCTAATCCAAGTACGCCATTAACAATAGAGATTACAGATATTATAAATGTCATTGGTATAGATGAAACAAGCCCATCATCAAACAGGAAATTTCGTCCAAATAAAATCAATGTTACTATTCCACCTACAGAAGCACAGACATAAGATGCTCCAATGCCTAAAACGCATAAAGCCAAGATTTTCTTCCTTATTAAATACTTATCGAATAGAAAACCATAAAAGAAGTAAAAGCCTAAAATACCTGGAACAATTGCAAAAGCGAAACCCAGCTTTGTAAAATGTAAAGCCGGATTAGGTCCACCACCAGGCGACATACGTAATATAGAGTAAATAAATGCCAATAAAATAATGTAGCATATCCAATATCCCAAATGAAGCGCTACAACAACTGATTTTTTCATGATTTTTTAAATTTAAGGTTTATATTGAATCAAAAGTATAGCCTTATCAAAGGGATTAAAATTCTGTTATGCAAACGCTTATTGTTTGTCTGCAAAATGGTTGTTTTGTTCTGCAAAAGCAATT
The DNA here is from genome assembly GCA_003153315.1 of Bacteroidota bacterium. Taxonomy (GTDB): domain Bacteria; phylum Bacteroidota; class Bacteroidia; order B-17B0; family Aurantibacillaceae; genus PALSA-968. The sequence goes on along the minus strand of PLYA01000014.1, from coordinate 38,258 downwards.
CTATTCTTTTCAAAGCCCACCTTCCCATTTTAGCCGCATAGGCAGGTAAGTTTCTTTCCATGCTTGGAACATTTCTTTCCATGCTTGGAATGTTTCTTTCCATGCTTGGAACGTTTCCTTCCATGCTTGGAATGTTTGTTTCCAATCACTAAAAGACAAAAAAATGCGCATAATTCAGAGAATCATGCGCATTTTAGAGGATTAAATGGCTTGTTTTAAGGTTTTGGGCTGTTTTGCCCCAATTTTTTGGGTATTTGCTGTTTTTAGAAGAGGAGGCTAACTCCTTCCTTACACCACTTCTTTAAGTGCTGTAAAAATATAATCGGTAAGTGGTGGTTTTATACCCTGCTGGCGAATAAGTGTATTTATTTGCGCACGATGGTGTATGGAATGGTAGTTTAATTGTAACATAACATCATTAATAGTTACCTGCAAAGCCTTTCCATCAGGTTTAGTAATTTGAATGTGTTTTTTAAATTCATCTTCCGTGTTCTTTTCTAAATAATTTATCCAATTACCAACACTTCTTTGCCACTGATGGCTGAGCTCTTCTTCAGAAAAAACCAAACCGAACCAGTTTAACCCGACATCATCCAATTCTTTTGTAATCCGGTTAAACCACTTGTCTTGCGAAGTAATAAGATGGCTATATAACCTAATAGGTTCTTTTTTATCGGGCAGTTGCAGGATTGCTTCCAATAATTTTTTGTTAGCCCAATGGTTATACTTAAATGTATCTATAAGGTATTGTTTCATGCGCATGTTTCTTTGCTGCAAGTTACAAATAAACTATTGCCCTAAAGCAGGAAAAAGAAAATAGCCAAAGGCCAAAACTTTTTAAACGGCACATTCCGTTTTTAATATTTTGGCTTGTTTTTGGCTTTAATTTTTAAGTACAAAAGATAAAAAGGGGTAAACCCATTAACTACAATCAGTTAATTTTTATTACTGATTGCGTCTATATCGGTAAAGTTTATTGTATGCTTATATAGGGCAGCCTCTGCATCGTTATACAGGGTTCCGTTCTCAACCAATAAGGCAGTTAGTTGGGCTATCTCCTGCTCCATCGATTCTATTTTAACAGCAATCTCTTCGGTTATTTTCTCAGCAAAATTAATTGGGCTGCTCATCTCTTTCAATTCAAATTATACGCAAAGATAATGCACCCCAAAGGCTTTTGTTTGTTATAAAGTATTAAAAATATCCACCGCTTTAGGAAACTATTGATAATGAATACGATTAGTTTATTTTGGTAGTTTTAGGGCTGTATTTTTTAATGCATAGTTTTTATGGGTGTAAAAACAAGTGCCATTAAAACTGATGCGACCGAGATTTGGGTGGATAGTGATGACATACTACAGGTTAAAATACTGGAAGGAGCTGAAATGAATGAGGAGGCTTTTAAGCAATGTTTTGTTGTGTATGAGCGTTTATGCAAAAACAAACGAATTCAGCTAGTAGATGCTACTGCCTATTGTACCATAACCGAGGAAGGAAAAAATACAGCGCTACTCACAGTCCGGATTATTTTATTGCAACGGCCATAATAACTACTAATTTGGCTGTGCGCTTACCAGCCACGTTTTATACCAAACTCCATAAACACAGTGTTCCCTTTGAGTTGTTCAGTACCGAGCAGGAAGCCCGAAGCTGGCTACAGCAATTTATAAAATAAAAGGCATCCGGGTTTTGGTATTTTATATAAAAACAAAAGCCAACCTTATTTAGGCCGGCTTAGTTTTTTGTTTTTGCACTTCAGAGAGGCCTTACGGGACCAGCTTCATCTTGTTTCCATGATAGACCTTGGAGGACCTGCTTAATAGAAGCCTTACGGGGCTTCTTCATGTCATTTTCAAACGATAGACCTTACGGGGTCTGCATTCAGTGCTTGTTTTAATGATGGGCTACTTTTTCGCCAGTGCCTCATTAAACCCGAACTCTATTTGAATTCAACAAGACAAATGTATATACAGATTTGTAAGATAATTATGACGGGTATCAGTTTTTGCATTGATTAATATCAGCGCCAATAAGAAGCTATTAAACGTATTATTTGTTTTTTCACTTTTTCCGGAAAAAAGAAAAACACCATTCCTGATAAGAGAAGGGTTTGTACTTTTTGTAATATATAAATAAAGGAGGCTAACCCTTAGTTAATTCCATCAAAGTAATCTCGGGCCAAATGCCGAGGCGTCCGTTGTAGGCAGACATTCTTTCTCTGCCCACGCAACCTAAACCACGGTTTACGTATAAGTACTGGTTATTGTTATTATACAAACCTGCCCACTGTTTGTAAAAGTATTTAGAAGGGCTCCATTTAAAGCCAGGTATTTCTACGCCAAATTGTGCTCCATGCGTATGTCCGCTCAGGGTTAAATCCACATCGGTGTATTGCAGTTTTACCTGCTTATCCCAATGAGAGGGGTCATGCGAAAGCAATATTTTAAAATCATACTTCTCTGTTCCGGCATGTGCCAAATCCATTCTTCCGTACTTTTTAAAGTGCAGATTTCCGCCCCAGTTTTCAATTCCCAGTAAAGCAATTTGTTGTCCGTTTTTTTCTAAAGCAACATGCTCATTCATTAATAAACGCCAGCCAGCCTCTTCGTGCACTTTTTTAAGCGCTTCCATGTTTTCTTTTTTTGCGTCAGCACTTTCCCACTCAGAGTAATCGCCATAATCATGATTACCTAACACAGAATATACACCCATAGGCGCTTTTAGTTTTTGGTACACAGGCAAAAAGCCTTCTGTTTCGGTTACCTTGTCATTTACCAAATCTCCGGTAAAGAAAATAATATCGGGTTTAAGCTCCATCGCAATATCAAACGCACTTGATAATGCTTCTGTATCAATATAACTGCCCGTGTGTATGTCTGATATCTGAACAATCTTTAATCCGTTAAAAGCATCGGGCAGATTTTTAAAATCAATTTTAACCTTGTGCGTTCTGTAATCGTGTGAACCTTTAACCAAACCATAAAAGAAGGAAAGAAAAAAAGTACCGAAGAAACCTGCAGAAACATAGGTTAAAAACTTCAGGCGGGATATTCCTTCACGCTGTTCAGGATGATTAAAGGTTGTGGCATATTGATAGCCCCATCGGAACAAACGGAATATATCATCAATCAATAAAAAAATACAGCCTATAAATTTTGACAGGAACATAATAAAAACAATGGATACTATGTAGCCTCTGAAAAAGCCCGGCAAGGAAGCCTGAGAAAAAACACCCGATATAATCAGACATAAAATAGTTAGGGCAGAAACCACCCAGTATATGGTTTGAATTGTAACTTTACGCGGTTGAGGAAAATCCTTGATAATGGTTTGCACACCGGTAAAAAAATACCAGTCGATTAAAATAAAAATGAGCGGTAAAACAAATTTAAATATTGCCATATTAGTTTCTCTGATTAGCTTTTTGTGTCTGCCTGTTTTTGCAGTAAACGGCTACAAAATTACATTAAAAAGCAATGTAAAGAACCGCCCGGTATATATGTATTACCAATACGGAGAAAATCGTTACCCGCGGGACACAAGCCTTACCAACGGAGAAGGAATTACCGTTTTTGAAAGCGATGAAAAGCTAACCGGCGGGGTTTATCTGTTCTTTTTATCAGGCAAAAAGGCTTTCGAGTTTTTAATGACGGATGAAAACACCTTTAGCGTAAGTGTAGATACTGTCGATATTATGGGAAGCATTTCTTTTGCCGACAGCAAGGAGAATGCAGCTTATTACGATTTTTTGAAGAAGTATAAATCTAATGAATACCAGATGGAGGTATTGCAAAAGAGACTTCATAAAAAAAATACGCGCCAGGATTCTATCCCTATTCTTAAAAAACTGATCGTGGCATACCAACAGCAATTACTACAGTTTAAAAAAAAGGCCGTTGCCAAAAACCCAAACACTTTTGTGGCAGATTTAATAAATGCCAGCATTGCCATAGAAGTACCAAGTTCTCTAAACGCTAAAGCAAAAGCTGCATATCTTAAAAATCATTTTTTAGATAACGTGCATTTTAGCGATGAGAAGCTTGCCTATAGTAATGTGCTGTATGTTAACTACACCAATTATATTAATGAGTGCGGTTTCCCGGAAACAGATTCTGTTATTGCCTGTTGTGATACCATTTTGCACAGAGCTTCTGCCGCTAAAGAAGTGTTTAAATGGAGTTTGTATTTTTTGGGTAATTCTTTTGAGCGTTCTGCCATTACCGGACAGGATAAAATATTTGTACATCTGGTAGAAGAATACTATAAAAAAGACCGCAGCTGGTGGTTAACCGATGAGCAACTGAAAAAAATAATCAGGAGAAGTGATGCCATGAAGAAAGTATTCATTGGTGCTATATGTCCAAACTTTACAGCAACCGATAGCGCAGGAAAAAATGTTGATTTTCATAAGCAAATAACAAAAACCACCATACTTTATTTTTGGAGTTACGATTGTAAGCATTGTTTAGAAGAAACCCCAAAGCTGGCTGTATGGATGAAAAAACACCCCGATATAAACTTGGTAACAGCCTGTGTATTGCCCGATGAAGACGAATGGAAAGAAAAACTAAAACTATTTAAATTACCCGGCACTCATGTAATTGATACCGACAGAAAAGCCAATTACACAGAAGTGTATAGCATTACAGGCACTCCGCAAATATTTGTGATGAATAAAGATAAAGTAATTACTGGCAAGTATATTGCCGATATGCAAGAGCTGGATGAGTTCTTTAAATCCAAAAAGAAAACAGCCGAGCGAAGCGAATACATGAGTACAAAAAAGAAATAAATAAAGAACGAATAAAATAAATGAAGAAGTATTTTTTCTTACTCTTACTATATAATGTTATGGTAGCTCAAAAGAAAATACCAAACGATTTCTCTATCACCATACACGAAGAAAGTATCAATAAAATTATTACGGCAATAGGCCCCATTACAGGCAGCAGCAAATATGACATATATGTTACCGATATAAATTATACCTGGACTATAGAAAACCCTTGCATACAAGTGCGCCCCGACAGCTCTCAGTTTGTATGCGATGTGCGCGTAGAAGCCGGCATTATAAAATACAGAACACAGGTGCATGGCGATGTAAAAATCACTTATGACCCTGTTAGCAACCAAATACAGATAAAAATTGCCCGTGCCATATTTGAGCTATACACCAAGCTATTTGGTAAAAAAATACATATAAAGGATATAGACCTTGCAGATAACTTTAAAGAACCTTTTGTTTTTGAAGGGCCCAAAACCATGAATACCGATTTTGACTTTACCATGCCCGATAACAGCACCAAGAAAGTGTATGTGCAGCCCGTAAACTGCACCATAGAGCTAAAATGGAAAGAAATACTGGTGTTGTTTGACATAGAAGCCTGCGATGTACCTTTTAAAACAGGCAAACCCTAGTTTTTGCAAATATTAACAGCTTAGTTTTTTTGGTAAGAAAATATTATTAGATTTGTAAAGTAGAATTTTCTACAAGTAAAAGTATAAATTATAATTATTAGAAAACATGAACATTTATGTTAGAAATCTTAGCTACAACTTAACAGAAAGTGAGCTAAGCAATTTATTTAGTGAGTTTGGCGAAGTAACCTCAGTTAAAATCATTAAAGACAAAATTACAGGACGTGCAAAAGGCTTTGGCTTTGTTGAAATGTCTGATGATAACGCGGCCACGGAAGCTATCAGCAAACTGAATGGTTCTGATGTAAAAGGCAGACCTATGCAAGCTGAAAAAGCTTTACCCCCAAAACAAAGAGACTAAATATTTAAACTCTATAGTATTTTGTAAATGCAACCCCTTTCCAAAAGAAAGGGGTTTTTTATTGGGGGGTGTTCTAGTGGTTTATCTAACAATAACCAACTTCTTATTTATAACACCTTCATTGTTTAAAAGGCTTATATTATAAATACCTTCGTTTAAACTGCCGGCATCTATAGTTGTTTTGCCATTTATAGTTTGGGTTAATACCAGTTTACCGGTTACATCATAAATCTGCACAGTTTGTTTTGTAGTATTGTTTGGCTCTATAACAAAACTGCCGTTGTTGGGGTTAGGATATACAATTAATCCCGAACGATTTGATGAAACCTCAGCAATGCCGCCCGCACAAGTTGTAACGCTCTGTGTTGAAACAGCAATATTTGCACAACCATTTGTTGCTGTTCCAATTACCGTGTAGCTGGTTGTAACAGTAGGCGATATCACAATGCTGGCAGTCGTGGCAGTCGTACTCCATGTATAAGTGCTTGCTCCACCAGCTGTTAATGTGGCTGTTTGCCCAGTACATAACAATGTAGTAGAACTTACTGCGGTTACCGTTGGTCGTGCATTACCCATTAGTGTATAGGTTGGTGCGGGAGTGATACTATTCTTGTAATAAAACCATAAATCAGGGTATCCGTAATGATAACCGGACAAAGTACTTGTAGGAAACGTATTTTGCGTACAAGTGTTACAATACCTCATATCATAATACGTTAGGAGTGGATTTATCTGCGATGATGTTCCAAAATAATATCCATCACTGACACCCTGAAACAATTGAATTACGTATTGTGAATCTGTTGCAAGCCATATCGGGTTTGACAGCGGAGCGTATGTATACGTTGCGGCAGGGCCCGATACCTGTTGTTGGGTAATAATGTTGGTAGATGTGTTATCAAATAAGGTAACATAACGCGTAGTGCCGGTAGGTTCTTTTTTTCCGAAACTGGTTACCAAAATATCGGTGTTTGGCGAAAATCTGAATCCTCTTTGCGAATTGTCTACACCACCCGTTGCACCACCGGTAACGCTATCGGTAGCAGAGCCCCCCGGAATAAACACCAGCGGAATAGATGAAACCGCCGTAGCGGCAGGATTACCATAAAACATAAAAAAAGTTCTGTTTCCGCCTGCAGGTATGCTGTCTATTTTTACCCACACGATGGTAGTAGAGGTATTTATTCCTGTTTCTATCCAGTAGTTATATAAGGTAGATCCACTACAGGTTTTTCCAAAACGGATGTCGGCGCACGAAGGCAACATTTGCGATACTGCTATAAATGTTTGCGTATTAAGGGTTAAACGCAATTGATAATCTACAGCGCTCACCGTAGAAGTATTGCTTACGTTTATAGACTGCACATAAGTGTAGCCGGCTAATTGCGCTTTGCTTAGGGTGCTTAAAAAAACAAGTGCAGAGATGAATAACGTAAATTTTATTTTCATGAGATTATTTTTTAGGGTTAGTAATAGTTGCTTTTTTTGATGCCTCTAATGTTTTCTTTTCTTTTTCCAATACATCTTTCGGATAGGTAGGGTCGCTTTGATTTATTTTTAAACGAGCTTCCTGCTCTTTAATACTTTTATTTTTTTCTTCCAAGCTGTTGTAGCTTACTTCGGTTTTAGAACCGGCACCTGTTTTTTGTTTCGGGTTTTCCTGTGCGTTTGCAAAAAAGGTTAAACATAACATCAAAAACAAGGTGACTTTGGCGGCTTTTTTCATAGGCATATATTTTAATTTAAGGGTAAATGAATTACTTATGTTGAACAAAGATATTCTTTTGATTGATTTTCTCATCATTTAAATAGTTTAAGCCACAAAAGTATTCTACCCGCAGGGAATAAAAAATGATTGTCATCACAACCGGTTTTGACTATGGTTATTTATTAGTAAAACTATGGTGAAAGAGGTTTTATGCGCTGCTCACATCGCGGTGAAGCGGGCTTGGAAGCTTGCCCCATCCTAATATGTTTCTGCTTTTCAGGTTGGTAATACCAATAGCAAAATAAAGAACCTACTCTTTCAATCTTTTGATAATTGAAAAGGGAGTTTAGAACAGGTACATGATGTGACTATTAGTTGGTATAACGTTGTAAATCTATGTTATGTATCCTTAATTTAAGGATAACTTAACTTAAATACGGTGCGGCGATTTTGGCGATGTTCCTCATCACTGCAATCTACTCCGTTGGCACAACGGTTTAGTATTTGTGTTTCTCCAAAGCCTTTGGCAGTTAAGCGTTTTTTATCAATGCCTTTACTCACTATATAATCAACTACGGTATTAGCACGCTTTTGAGAAAGCTCCATATTATACTCATCTCCGGCAGTAGCATCGGTATGTGATTGCACTTCCAACAAAAGCGTAGGATTTTTCTTCATGGCATCAATAGCTTTAGTAAGCACGGTTTCGGCCGCCGGCAATATTTTAAAAGAACCCGATTCGTAATAGATGTTCTCTATAATTTCTATTTCCTTTTTGGCTTCAGTAAACTTTAAGTTAGTCCAAGGGTCAAAATCCTCTTCGGCAATGGTTGCCAGTTGGGCTCGTTCGCTTGCCAGCAGTTTAAATTTAAAAACGCCTTCGGCATCTTTCAGTATCTCCTTAATTATTTTCCCATGCTCGTCGGTTACAAAAATTTTATTAAAAGCAATACGTTTGCTGTCAATAGCATCTATGGCAAAATTATATTTACCTGAAGGAAGCAAGCCAGGAAAAGAAAAATTACCATCCACATCCGTTACGTGAAAAGAGATAACCTCATCACGCTCGTTCATCAATAAAAACTTAACTGATGCCAAAGGCGTTCTTTCCTGATTATCGGCAATCAACCTTCCCTTCACATCAATTTTTAACGGTTGGTCATCAACCGTCATCAAACTCATGGTAGCTTCGTCAGAGGGGATAATCTCAAATTTATATTTTCCCTTTTCCATCAGCTTAGATTTCAAAATAACTTTTCCACCGGCATCGGTAACCATAAACTTATCAATACCTGCAAAGGCAGCATCTTCCACATCAAGGGTTAGTAAATATTTTTTATCGTAGGGCAGCTTATCAAATTTAAAATGTCCCATGGCGTCTGTTTTGGTTTGATACAATACTTCACCCTTTTCATTGGTTAGATATATTACTTTGTTAGCATAGGCTTTTCGGTTGGCATCATCGCTTAATACATTCCCGGCAAAATCTACTTTAACGCGTGTATTATCTATAATACGTCCTATTTTAATGGTTTTGGTAGTGGTATTAAAGTAAATATCTTTTACGCTCACATCAATTTTAGTAAGATTGGCAGCAGGTATTTTAAAACTGAAATAAGGGTTCTTTTCGGAAGACTTAAAGTTTATCTTTTGCTCGTTAATCTTTATTTCATTTATCAAACTCTTATCGTTAACCTGCCCTTCCACCAAAACATCTAATTGGTTATCGTACACATTAGCAAAACCATTGTTATCAAAAATGGGGTAATTTATGGTAAGTAAAGGCGCGTCATCTTCTTTATTTGCCTGATAGTTTTTGTCTGATGCTTCTTTCAGTAAGTTTTTTATCTGGTCGTTGCCCGATTGCAATTTAGCTGCCTGTTGCAAATCAGAAATGGCTTCGGGATACTTTCCCAATTCTAAATACGATTGTCCTCTTCCATAAAAAGCAGTCGCATTCTTTTCATCAAACTGCACAACTTTGGTAAAATCGCTAATGGCACTTTGAAACTGGCTGGTTTGTTTATAAACCTGTGCACGGGCAAAAAAACCTTCGACAAACTTGGGGTTCAATGCCATAGCTTTATTAAGATAACCGATGGTATTAGTAAAATCTGTCTTCTTTAAATAAGGCTGGCTTTCTAAATAATATACATAATACTGTTTGGGTTCTTCTGCATCCGAGGCATCCATGGCGGTTGCCTGGTCATAATACTTAATAGCATTGTCAAAATCATTTAAACGATAAAGCACCAAAGCATAATTTGCGTAGTAAGGTTTAAATTTAGGTAGTGGCTTTGTATCATTGGGAGTTTCATTTTGTACCAAACGAATAGCAGCCACATAATCTTTACTTGCATTGCTATAATCTTTTAAACTGTCTAATGCCAAGGCTTTGTAATAATGATTTACATAGTTATATCGTTGTATATCTACCGCTTTGTTAGCTCTGTCTAAAGCAGTAGTAAATTGTTTTAATTTTAAATAAGAGAAGGAAGCCTTTTGAAAAGCTTCAACATTTTTTTTATCAAAAACAAGCAAATTATCCATATAAGTAGCAGATGTACTATAATCATTTAACCTCATAGATAAATCGGCTATCTGCATATACAACACTTCTGTTTTTGGCTTTAAAAAAACAGCCTGTTTAAAATCGGCAATGGCTTCTTTTAATTTTGAAGACATTTCATATGAAGTTCCTCTGCCCACTAAGTAATTATAGCTACTCGGTTTTATAGCCAATGCCTTGGTATAACCATCAATAGCAGCCTGATAGTTTTTTGCTTTATAATCTTTCTTGGCTTGTTTAGCTATCTTTTTGGCAGATTGAGGAAATGCAAGTAAAGAGAAAACTAAAAATATCGACAAACAAAGATTTCTTAATGACATGCACCCATAATTAAATAACGAGTAAAACTAATAAATTGTTTTATATCCTGAAACGGCTTTTAAAAACTTATGGCTTGTTTAATCAAGGTAAAAGGGTTTACCTTATTTAGGTTTAGCACAAAGCGTATTTGATGGAATAGATTATTGTTTATACCATTCAGCGTATTATTGTTTTGTATATTTTGACTGATGGCAAGCGGCACAAATATTTCGAATATATCCCGGACTATTACAATATCTATACCTGCATCAAATAAAATATTTTGGTTTGCCTGTTGATTTGGAGTTGCAGGTGGTAACCCATCTGATGCACAAGTGCCAATATCAGCATAGAGCAATAAAGGCAGCTTAAATATTTTAGGGCTCTTGATATTAAGTGTAGCAACCCAATTACTGCTTTGCCCTAAAGCTCCTGTAGAAATTTTAAAAGCACCTTCGGTTTCAGTAAATTGCGCTGCACCAAAACTTCCTGTTGGTTCACTTCTTCCAAGGTATAAATTATCGTATAAATAATCATTACCACCGTTCCAACCACTGGTTCTAAAACGATAATCAACACTATTTTGACCTTGGCTTTGATAAAACATCTTTCCGACAAAGGCACGTATTTCGAAGAAATGAGTTTTGCTGACAAATATCTTTTGAGTAATGGTAACAGAAACTTTTTGCATGTCAGCATTGGTTTGTCCGTTTACTTTTATAAGCGTAGGATACAAAGCATGGTTATTGGAAAGTTGATACGACATATCATTCACAGCATAATTTACATTTTGCACCCGAGCATTACCATTCATTATTTCTACATACCGATAAGTAAGTCGTTGTTGCAAAAGAGATGTAGCATGTTTCTTTTTAAAATCTAAGTTTATATAGGGAGCAAACTTGTTATAGCTGCTAACTGTTCCATTAATACCATCATCATTTCTATAGGCAAAGCGTTGAGATTTAAACCCGATATTAATGGTACTGAATATCCTTTTAGGATGTAGGTTAAGTCTTGCATTAGCAATTCCACTAATATCTTTATTCCCGAAAGCATACATGGGGGCGAGTTCTGTTTCAAATTTCTTCTCAAATAAAACATGGTTATAATAAGCCAACCCAAGCATATACCCGTTGTACATATTATAACCCATAATTGGTGTATAAAACAATTGTGTTTTATTGGGGTTATCCAATGCAGCAATAAATTCTGCTTTCAAAGGTTCTGTTTTTTTAAAGATGCCCTTTGTACGGATAGTATTATTTTTTCTATTGATGTCGGGCATTATTTCGTTATAATCTATTTTAAACGAAGTAATTTCTGAAGGAGGAAACAGTAGTTTTTTAGAATCCTTAAAACCATCGTACCAAACCATGCCCATTAAATCTTTATTATTTAAACCATACAAGGCAACGGGGCCTTCTATATCTCCCACATTTTTAACCATTATCTCATAAGAGCCATCTTCTTGTTTTTTTACTTTAGAAACTTTGTAATCTAATTTCTTAGTAGTACCTATTAAATCTTTAAAAAACCAGTCTAATTTCTTCTCGCTATAATATTCTAAAGTCTTTTGTAAATCTGTTGGATTGGGATGCTTAAACTTGCACTGATTAAAATAAAACTGCATGGCAATATCAAAATCATTTTCGCCCATGTAGTTCATTAAGTAATTAAAAAGTAAAGCTGTTTTGCTATAAACTATAGCCCCGTAATTCATTCCCGTATATTCATCGGCAGGTAACTGACAGGGTTGATCAGCTCCCTGTTTTGCACTCATGGCATACAGCCAGTAATAAGAATAGCGTTGTTTATACTTGTTTACATGCAATAAACCAAAGGTACTATCTCTCCCTAAAATATCAGCCAGTGTTGCTTTAGGGTATTTAGTTTGAACGTATCGTAATTCATTAAAAGAATTTATGCCCTCATCCATCCAGGCATTTTTACGCTCGTTACTTCCCAGCATACCATAAAACCAATTATGGCCTACTTCATGTGTTATTACTACGTCCAGATCAAAAGCAGCAGAAGCTTCTCCTATAACAGTAATGGTGGGATATTCCATACCTCCTCCAGCAGCAATAGGAGCATGAACAGCCGTAACATTATTATAGGCATAATCTCCATTCCAAAGAGAATAATAAAAAGTAGCATCACTGATATAGCCAATGGCATCTTTCCACAGCTCTATACTTTTATCGGTGAAAAAAGCCCAAGTAGTTACACTCTTTTTACTATGGGGTAAAACCACTTCGCCTCGCAACACATTATACCGTTTATCGGCAAACCAGGCAAAGTCATGTACCTTCTCTTGCTTAAAACGAACCGTTTTATATTCTTTATCAGAAGCAGGAAAAGACATATCTTTTTTGAATCCTTCAGAATTTATTGTTTTAATTTTCTTTTCTGTTTCTAATACTTTTTGGTTTAAAAAAGCTTCTTCGGTTTCGTTATCATACCTGTCGCCTGTAGCAGCCAGTACATAGTTTTTAGGGAGACTTATACTTACATCAAAGCTTCCAAATTCAGAATAAAACTCGCCTTGTTCCAAATAGGGCATCGGGTTCCAACCATGCGCATCATATACTGCCGGTTTAGGATACCATTGTGAAACAGCATAGGTTTGTTTATCATGCCCGAAACGAGAAAAGGCAGCCGGAATTTTTACCCTAAAGGGGGTAGTAATGGTAATGTTTTTGCCCGACTTAAGTGCATAAGGCAAATATACTTTAGCTATATCCGGATTATCTTGAACATACTCTATTTTTAAAGATTGATTATCAACTTTAAAATCCAAGCTATCAATAAAACCCCTGTCTTGTTGTTTGGCATAATATAGGTTACGATCACCCTGTTGTAAAAACTGTCTTACCAAAGCTGTATTATTATCTCTATATGCATTGGGCCATAAATGAAAGTAAATAAACTCTAAATCATCAGGCGAATTGTTTTGATACACGATTGTTTCATTAGCGCTTAACAAGTGCTTTACATCGTTTAATTTAACATTTATGGTATAATCTACCTGTTGTTGGAAATATGCTTTTTGAGCAATAATCGTTTTGGTAATAAATAGGAGCAGCAACCACTTTTTCATGTTGTAAAGATGCGGAAATATTCTTTTAACATATTACCTTTTCAATAACATAGCTATTAAGCCTTAAGCTCTTCCAGCTTCTGTTTGTATTCGGTCTTTATTTGGGCAATAATATCTGCACAAGGTATAATGCTGTCAATCAACTCAACCGATTTCCCTGCACACCAAAGCGTTTTATAATTATTGGGTAGCACAGATTGTTCTAACTTCTTCATTCCGTTTACCTGAATAAACATCTTAAACCACTTCTTTGTTTGCGGACTATTACTCATCACTCGCTCGAACCAGTTTTGGGTATAACCCATCTTTTGTGCCTGTGGCGTATTAATAATGGTACATGGCGTGCCCGACAGTTTAGTCGTCATTACAATATCATCCATGTGCGAGTTTACAATGGCATCCTTATAAGGTTGGTTAACCCCTGCTTCTATGCTGGCAATAAAACGTGTACCTATAGATACACCCGCTGCACCCAGTATTTGTACCGATAATAATCCTGCTCCGCTTGTTATGCCACCTGCAGCAACAATTGGTTTATCAGGAAAGTTAGCCTTTAATGCCGGCACCAAAACCTGCAATGGGTTTGGCCCTGCATGTCCGCCCGCACCTTGTCCTACTGCAATAAAACCATCACAATTTAAACTGTAACACTTTTGCGCATGCTCTATATTCGTTACATCGCAAAACACTTTAGCGCCATACGCATGTGCTGCTTCAATTACTTCTTTCGGGCTACCTAAGGATGTAATATAAAAAGGCACTTTGTTTTCTACACAAGTTTTTAAATGCTTTACATATAATGGGTTTGATTTCTGTACAATTAAATTAACCCCGTAACTACCTGTTATATTTTGTGTTTTATAGGCAGCTAAGGTTTTTAAGAGTATATTTAATTCTCCTTCTTTACGGTAGTTTAACGTAGGAAAGGTTGCCATAATACCCGCCTGCATGCCGGCTTTCAGCATAGCTTCGTTACTTACCAAAAACATGGGAGCCATAATAATCGGGAAATCTATCTTTAATAAATCGGTGAGGTTTTTTCCTAACATCATTTTATTAACTTTGGTGTTACAAATATATATTATTTTTATGCACGCATAATATATTTACCGAATGAAAGAAGACTTAAGATTATTTGATTTGCTAACCAACCTAAAGCAAATGCCTGCTAAAGACGACATGCTTGCCGCTAAAGAAAACCAACGCTGGCGCAAATACAGTACGTTAGAATATATCGATTGCGTGAACTTTTTGAGTTATGCCTTTATTGATTTAGACATCAAGAAAGGAGATAAAATAGGTTTGATATCCACCAACCGCCCCGAGTGGAACTTTGTTGACCATGCATGTTTGCAAACAGGTGCTATCAACACACCTTTGTATCCAACCATGAGTGATAACGATTTAAAGTTTGTTATTAAAGATGCTCAAATAAAATACTTCTTTGTTTCTAATGATGCTTTGTATGATAAAGTAAAGCTATGTGCCGAAGGTTCTTCGGTTAAAGAAATATTTTCTTTCTCAAGAATTGAAGGGGTAAGAAATCTGGAAGATTTAATGGCTATTGGCAGCAAAAATCCTCAGGAAAAGAAACTGGAAGAAATAAAAGCTACCATTAAAAATACAGATTTAGCTACTATTATATACACTTCCGGCACAACCGGAAACCCTAAGGGTGTAATGCTTTCTCATCATAATTTTATCAGCAATGTGATTGCTACACAGGTTTTATGTCCGTTTCAAAAAGAATGGCGCGCGCTTAGCTTCTTACCGCTTAATCATGTTTTTGAACGTATGCTCTCTTATCTGTATTTAAGCCAAGGCATGTCGGTTTATTATGCCGAAAGTATGGATACCATAGCAGCTAATTTAAGAGATATAAAACCGCAGATATTTGTTACTGTTCCGCGTTTGCTGGAAAAAGTATATGAAAGAATTGTTGCCACAGGCTCTGATTTAAAGGGCATTAAAAAGATGTTATTCTTTTGGGCATTAAACTTAGGCTTGCGTTATGAGCAACATCGGGCTAATGGTTGGTGGTATGAGTTCCAATTAAGCATTGCCAACAAACTTATTTTTAATAAATGGCGCGAAGCATTGGGTGGAAATGTAGTAGCCATTGCATCAGGTGGTTCTGCTTTGCAACCTCGTTTGGCAAAAGTGTTTCATGCAGCAAGAATTAAAGTGCTGGAAGGATACGGTTTAACCGAAACTTCGCCTGTTGTAGCAGTAAATACCTATAACGAAAATGATACCAAAATTGGAACCGTTGGACCTATCATCAGCAATGTAAAGGTTAAGATTGCCGAAGACGGAGAGATTTGCGTAAAAGGACCCAACGTAATGATGGGTTATTACAACCACCCCGATTTAACCAAAGAAGTTATGGATGAAGAAGGTTGGTTTCATACAGGTGATATTGGCATTATAGAAGACGGCAAGTTTTTAAAAATAACCGACCGCAAGAAAGAGATATTTAAAACATCGGGTGGTAAATACATTACTCCGCAAATAATAGAAAATAAACTAAAGGAAAGTCGCTTTATAGAACAAGCTATGGTTATTGGCGAAAATGAGAAATTCCCTGCTGCCTTTATAGTGCCTGCTTTTAATTTTGTGAAAGAATGGTGTGCCAAACACAACATTACCTATACCACCAATATAGAAATGGTTAAAAACCCGCAAGTAATCGCCCGTCTTATGAAAGAAGTTGAACATGCCAATAAAGACCTGGCACATTACGAACAGATAAAAAAGATAGAACTATTGCCGGCAGAGTGGAGCATAGAGCGTGGCGAAATGACACCTAAACTATCTTTAAAACGCAAGGTAATTATGAATGCCAATAAAGAAGCTTATGCAGCCATTTATAGTAACAATAATGGGTTGCGGTAATAGTGTATAAGACGTTAAAAGAAACTGATAGTAAACGTAGTTCCTTTTTTTGTTTCTGTTTTTAAAGTACCTTCTAATTGTTCTACTAATGAGTTTACAAGTTCTAATCCAAGTGTGTTATTAT
Organism: Bacteroidota bacterium; assembly: GCA_003153315.1. Classification (GTDB taxonomy): domain Bacteria; phylum Bacteroidota; class Bacteroidia; order B-17B0; family Aurantibacillaceae; genus PALSA-968. Next base: position 21,780 of record PLYA01000014.1, on the reverse strand, counting down.
TTTTTACATTAGTTGGATTAATGAATCCATCCCCGTTATCTGAAACAACAAGGCTATATTGATTTTGTTTTTCAGTAAAAAAAATATTTATAATCCCCTTGTTGGTATTTTTAAAAGCATACTTAAACGAATTCGTTACTAATTCATTAATGATAATTCCACAGGGAATGGCTTTATCTATTTCAATAAATTGTTTTTGCACATTAATTTTTAAGTTAACATGAATGTGCTTGTCTATATTGTAAGTATCGGCAAGATAAGACACCAGTTCATTCAGGTAGTCTTTAATTTTTATGATGGATAAATTTTTAGATTTATAAAGCAATTCATGTATGATAGCCATTGCTTTAATACGATGAATGCTTTCGGTATATTTTTCCCTGCTGGCCGGCTCGCTAATACTTTGTGCTTGCAGGTTAAGTAAACTCGATATGATTTGGAAATTATTCTTTACCCTGTGATGAATTTCTTTTAGCAGAAATTCCTTTTCGGCCAATGATGAATTAAGTTTTTCTTCTACCCTTTTGCGTTCAAGAAAATATGGGATTTCAATATCAGATTTGTTTTTTTTGCCTTTGCTTTTAGGTAGATAACTGTCAATTTTATGCGGAGGTGCCATGATAAAAGTACAAGTGGCATCTCCTTTTGCACGGCAGGATATTTCTACAGCAGTTAGCGGCATATTAAAACTGGCTTCTGTCCACCCGCTTGAATAACCGGCATTCATAATACAAACAGCCGTTTTAGATTTTTTTCCTGCTTTAATCCACGAATCGGCTTCAAAAGAATAAGGGTGATGGTATTTAAGGAAAAAACTTTCGTCTAAAGATGGTTTACTTTCAGGCAAAATATCCACAAAAGCCCAGCCTGTATAGGCAAAATATATGGGCCCAGCAGATAGCTTACTAATTGGATCTTTCAAATTCATTTTTTTTTGAAAGTTACGCGCATCATCCAAACCCAAAACATGCGATAAATCAAATAAAATATTTTTACCTATGCTAAGAGATTCTTCCTCGCCCCTGTCTTTATACAAATATTTAATACTGTTTAAAAACTCATGCGATAGCGCCGAAGCCCGCACCAGAATATAACGCTCATTATTAATCTCAATACATCCTTTGGACGGATCAAATTTTAAGGAACTAAAATAATCTTTTACCAGTTTTTCAGCTTTACTAAAAATAGGCTGAATAGATTTTGGAACTTTTACCGTAGTTTTAGTTGAAGACTTATAGAAGTCCTTTAGTTTTTGATTTTCCTTTTTAAGCAGCTCGTTTTCTCTTTTAAGCTCCCTAATATTTTGCTTTTCAGATTGGTCCATTTCTTTTCTAAGACTTAACTTATAAGAGTTAGGTTATTCAAATGTATAACAATTTTAACAAATGAATTATGTTTAGATTAAATGGAGTGGGATAGAATAGAATCTAAACTTATCCCACCCATTGCCTCAAGAAATAAAAAACAATTAGCTAATCTCTATTTGGGCGTTCCGGCGCATTTCGTCATTGCGAGACACGAAGCAATCTCATGCGCCGGCGGGCTTTTCACTTCAATCTTTTGCTGATTACAACAAAAGGATTTTCGTTGCAATCCCTAACGCGATATTAAGGGGATTTTCTAACTTGCACTTAATTATAAAGGTATAAGCAAATAAAACTTGAATTTATCTATGACAATTGAACAATACCCTAAAGTATATTTATACAGACGAATTGTTCAGGCTAAACTTTTTATTGATACTAATTATGCAAATAACATTGACCTTGATAATATTGCTGACGAAGCATCCTTTTCAAAATTTCATTTCATCCGATTGTTCAAAAAAGTTTATGGTAAAACCCCTCACCAATACCTAACTGTTGTGCGAATTGAAAAAGCAATGCAACTATTGAAGGCTGATATTCCCGTTGCAGAAGTATGTTATTCAGTTGGCTTTGATAGTATCAGTTCATTTACCGGGCTTTTTAAACGAATTGTAAAACAAACGCCTCATAACTACCTGCTTCAACAGAAGAAACGTAAAGCACAAATTTTTAAAACTCCCCTCAATTTTATTCCAGGTTGTTTCGCAGATAAAAATGGCTGGACAAAAAAGAGCAATTTTGGAGAAGCCGAAGATTAGTTAAATATTGATTTTTGCCATTCAAACTTTAAAAAAAAATAATTATGAAACGAGTTCCACTATTTAAAGTATTAACACATGACCAGAACGAGGCGTTAAAGTTTTATAAAGAAAAACTTGGCTTCGAAATTTCTGAAGATAGAAAATTAGGAGATTACAGATGGCTGCTTGTTAGGCTTCCTGATGATAAAGGATTTTGTATTAATCTCGAACTTGCTAGAAATGAAACACAAAAAGCCATAATAGGCAAGCAGGCTGCTGATCTTCCCCTATTCAGTATCGAAACCGATGATTGTATTAGAGAGTACAAACAAATGAAAGCAAATGGAGTTAAATTTGAAGGAGAGCCCAATGTACAACCATATGGAACAGGAGTGATGTTACAAGATCTTTATGGAAATAAAATTTATTTGAATCAGGAACCAACCCATTAATTTAAAAAACAATGATTACAAAAATGAACCACGTTAGCGTATTTGTTCTTAATCAAGACAGCGCTTATGAGTTTTACGTTAATAAACTCGGATTTAAAGTTCATACAGATGCGCCAGTAGGACCAGATGTACGTTGGCTAACAGTTTGCCCGCCTGAACAGCCGGATTTAGAAATTTCTTTAATGCCAATTACAGAGGGAATGATGTTTACAAAGGAAACTGCGGAACAGATGCGTAATCTTGTCAAGAAAGGAACATTTGGCTTTGGAGTTTTTGAGTGCAATGACATTTATGCAACATACGAAGAATTGAAAAAGAAGGGCGTTGTATTTACTAAAGAGCCAAAAGAAGAGTTTTATGCTATCGAGGCATTATTCAAAGATGATTCCGGAAATTGGTTTTCACTCGGACAAAAAAAATAATCAGCATGGAACAAAGAATTCAACTCGAACATCCTGTCGGAAAAAAGGCTGTAAGTATGACTAGAGGAAAATATGATGTGATGAGAAAAACCCTTCTAAACCTTCTAAAGACAAAAGGTGAATTAAGTCATGCGGAAATTAAACGGGCAATAACAGAAGAATTTAAAAAGAGTAAAACAAAATTTGAAGGCTCTATTGAATGGCACATGGAATGGGTTAAGCTTGACTTAGAAGCAAAAAATGAAATCAAAAGGCTTGGAGATAAATCTTCGTTAAAATTTACTATTGCTTGATTAAATAAAATGAATAAACTTAATATTGCTGTAAAACGAGCAATAAATTCAGTTCATCAAAAGCCCACTCCTAAAAAAGTGGGCTTTTTTATTTGTAGTCATATTATGGTTACAAGCGTTTTATTAAAATGATTTTTATTTGCAAAGTTCTTTCACACATACTACAAAAGCAATCATCGGGCGGAAGATAAAATTCTTCAGAGAGAAGAATAAACTTACCCAACAGGAGCTTGGCGATTTGATTGGTGCCGACAGGCAATATGTGTGGAGAGTTGAAACAGGAAAAATAAGCATGAGTTTAGATTACTTAGATAAAATAATTTTTGCGCTTAACTGCAAGCACGAAGATTTTTTAAATACAAACCCTAACCCTTAAAAACAGCCGAGCGTAGCGAATACATGAGGCAAAAATAAATAAACAATTAAAAACGAATAAAACAATATCATGGCAGCAACCCACCCAAACTTAGCCGTAATGCACTGCACCGCCTTAGAGCCTGTAGAAGTTTATAATTTGGCTAATAACATAATTACAGACGGCATGTATGTAAATACAGGTACGTTTACAGCAATACCCATAGCATTAGGCACTACCACCACGGGTTTTTTGGGTGCAGTAACCAAGCTGGGTACGCTTATTGCATCGGCAAAGGGCAATAGCGATAATATTAATGCACGCGATTTGCAATCGGTTTTGGTGCATGATACCTTTTTGAAACCCTTGCTTACTTATGCCAACACGGTGGCTAATCATAATTTGGCTATTATTAATTTAAGCGGTTTCGACCACAATGCGCAACCCACCAAACATGGTGTACCACCTGCGCCCGTTATATCAAACATAAGTGATAAGAAACGTGCAGACGGAGAGGCAAAAATTAACCTGGTAAAGAAAAAGAAAGAAGCAGCCGGCACCACAAAAACCACGCCTAAAGTAAACTTAAAATACAGCGTACGCACCACCGCTGCGCCTGCTACGGCTACCAGTGTGTGGGTAACCCAGCTATCTGCTGTGAGCAGTACTGATTTAATATTGACAGGTTTAGTAAGAAACGTTGATACTGCTGTGCAGGTACGTGCCGAAGACGGGAAACTAAAAAGCCCCTGGAGTACCACATATAACTATATATCGCGCACATCGGCATCACCACATCCAACAACTACCCCTACCACAACCCCAACTACGGGTACCACTACCACACCACCCGCTACCGGCTAATAACAGGTAGCATTTAACAAGTAACAGGTAGCAATAAGCAGGTAATATTGTCTGATACCTGCTAAATGTTGCTTGATGACTGAAAGAATTGCCTTTATGCAGTCATAAACACCCTATAGTACGCTCCAATCTCCCTATATCATGTTCTTAACTACCTACCCGAAACGCCAAGGTATGTACACAAGGTTCTAAAATAGGCACCTCACACGCTTATCACCCTACTTCAAACTCCTAATGTAGGGGTTGGGGGTTTTATCATGCTACTTGGTGCGCTTATGTATGCACATTACGTTCTTATCTCCCTACCTCATGCTTGTTATGTGGGGGTATAATATCTTATCACCTTACCTTAGTTTCTTACATGCCTACCTAAAAACCTAATGTAGGTAGTTGAGGGCTTAATGTAGGGTGGTTTTTGGTGGGAAATCGGTAGCTATTGATATAAAAATATTCCTCTGATTTTTGTTATGCTAATATTTTTAGCATACATTTGTTTATAATTTTAGTAATTAAGTAAGTTGTAGGCAGATGAACTAATAGGTTTTGAACACAGTTACTTTGATTACTTTAAATGGGTAATAATAAAGGGAATATAAATCAAATTAAGTTTGTTAATAGAAAATGAGCAACGATACACATAAATTAATGCTTGATCATTCTCAAGCAAAAGTAAAACTTTACGGCAGTTACTTAGCAAAGTATTTACCTATAATTTCTCAAGACCGCCATACAACTAACATTCATTTATATGATTTGTTTTCAGGAGAGGGAATTTATGAGAATGGAGATAAAGGCAGTCCACTAATTGCTATTGATAAAATAAGTTCATGCTACGCATCGAACAATAACATGCCTAAGATAAATATTACTTTTAATGATATTAATTCTGAGGTTATTGCTAAATTAAAAACTACTATAGACAATACTCAACTTCCGACAAATTGCACTGTTAGAATATTTAATAAAAATTATTTGGATTTAGTTAGCGAGATAAGCTCGGAAATAACTGCATTCAAAAATGAAAAGGCGATTGTGTTTTTAGACCCGAAGGGTTATAAAGAAATAAGTATAGCAGATATAAAAGCATTTCTTGCTGTTGGGAAATCAGAAGTGTTAGTGTTTTTGCCTATTAGAGATATGTACAGATTTGCAAACATGGAATCTGAAAACATTAGTGCAGGACATGAGCCGTTATATAAGTTTATGGATGAAATATTTCCTACTGGCATTCCAAAATTTGAATCTCAACCTGATTACATACATAAAATAAAAGAAGGATTGAAAAACATTTTACCGGAATATTTTGTAGATACTTTTATGTTAGAAAGAGAACCTGGGCAATTTTTTGCTTTATTTTTCTTTACCGGACATATTTATGGTTTTGAAAAAATGTTAGAAACAAAATGGGATATTGACAAAGAACAAGGAAGGGCTTTTAGGTATGAGCAATCAGGCACAATGTTTTCAGGTACAGAGGTGCTTGATTTTCCAAAAAAATTGGAAGATTATATATGTAGCGGAAGAAAATATAACGGAGATGTATATTATTTTTCATTACACGAAGGTTTCCTACCTCGACATGCTAATGAAGTTTTAAGAAATTGGCAAGAGCAAGATATTTTAAATGTTTTAAACGCTGACGGAAGTGCAGGAAGGAAAAAAGCCTTTTATATCACCTACCAAGAATATAAATCTGAACCAAGAAAAATCTATTTTAATTATAACCCAACTTTATTTTAACATGGCACAATCAAGTATAGAATGGACAGAGATGACATGGAACCCAACAACGGGTTGTAATAAACTAACTGCCGGATGTAAGTTTTGTTATGCAGAAACCATGTCGCGTAGGTTACACGCAATGGGTGTAGAAAAATATAAAGACAACTTTAAACTGGCTATACATCCTGATACATTAGAAATACCTTATACATGGAAAAAACCAAAGGTGGTTTTTGTAAACTCAATGAGTGATTTATTTCATAAGGATGTACCTTTAGCTTACATAAAAAAAGTTTTTAAGGTAATGAATGAAACACCACAGCATACATATCAGGTTCTTACTAAGCGTGGAGATGTATTAGCGAAACATGATAAGCACCTTAAGTGGACGCCAAATATTTGGATGGGAGTTTCGGTTGAAGATACAAGAGTAGTAGAGCGTATTGATTATTTAAGAAATACAGGGGCACAAGTAAAATTTCTGTCTTTGGAGCCATTATTAAGCGCACTTCCTAAACTAAATTTAAAAAATATTGATTGGGTTATTGTTGGAGGTGAATCGGGTCCGAAATCCAGACCAATGGAAAAGTCTTGGGTTATAGATATAAAAGAACAATGTCAAAAAGCTAAAGTTGCTTTTTTCTTTAAACAATGGGGTGGCGTAAGAAAAAGCCAAACAGGCAGAGTATTAGAAGGAAAAACTTTTGATGCAATGCCACAAACGGCTTCATATTATAAAAACAATTCGCCACGCATACAAGCACACGCTTAGTATTTACGTTAGGGATTGCAACGAAAATCCTTTTTGGGGTAATTCCAAAAGCTTGCAACGTAAAGCCCGCCAGCGCACTTCGACAGGCTCAGTGCGCCAGCGCGCCGGAACGCCCCAATAATTTAACAATCTCTTCATAAACTGTTAAAATAAATATTTAACATATTAGTATGCGTGCATAATAATATTTTTATACATTTGTGTTCGCAATGGTAAAAAAACATACCGAAACAGTGGACTCAAAATTAAAAACTGCATGGCAGGTAGTTAGTCGTATGTACAATGCCGAAGCCACGCTGCACGATGCAACTATTGCCATGGCACATTTTTTATTGAATGTAGATAGCCACGAAGGTTCTTTTGCTTCTGATATTGCACCGCAGTTGGGTATGGAAAGCACATCCTTGTCGCGCATAATAACTTCTTTAGAAGACAAAAAACTCATTACCCGCAAAAGCGATAAGGCGGATAAGCGAAAAATACTGATTACACTTACCAAAAAAGGCAAAGAACAAAAAGAGCTGGCAAAAAATATTGTAAGAAACTTTAATCATTTGGTAGAAGTAAAACTGGGCAGGGAACGTGTAGAAAATTTTTACAAAACCATTGATGAAATAACCGGATTAGCTGAAGAACGAAATAAATTATTAAAGAACTAATGTAGGCTGTATATTGTATTCTGTATCCAGCCTGGGTACAACATACAAAGTACAGGATACAAAATAACGCACTAATAAAATAAATATATGAAACGTATCATTCAAAAAGTTGCCGTATTAGGTTCGGGTGTTATGGGAAGCCGTATTGCCTGCCACTTTGCCAACATTGGTTGCGAAGTATTGCTTTTGGATATTGTGCCTAAAGAACCCAACGATGCCGAGAAAGCAAAAAAACTAACGCTTGAAAGCAAAGCAGTTCGTAATCGCATTGCAAATGATGCATTGGCTTTTGCATTGAAATCAAACCCCTCCCCTATTTATTTAAAGAAGTTTGCATCGCGTATCAGCATTGGCAACTTTGATGATGACATGAAAAAAATTGCTGATTGCGATTGGGTAATTGAAGTAGTAATTGAAAACCTGGATATTAAAAAGAAGGTTTTTGAAAACGTAGAGAAGTTCCGCAAACCGGGCACGCTTATTACATCTAACACATCGGGTATACCCATTCATTTAATGACCGAAGGAAGAAGCGATGATTTTAAAGCGCATTTCTGCGGTACGCATTTCTTTAATCCTCCGCGTTACCTGAAATTATTAGAGATTATTCCTACACCACATACCGATAAAGAAGTGGTTGATTTCTTAACGCATTATGGCGAAAAGTATTTAGGTAAAACAACTGTGTTGTGTAAAGATACCCCTGCCTTTATTGCCAACCGCGTAGGTGTGTATGGCATTATGGCGCTGCTTCATATAGTAGAGAAAATGGGCTTAACGGTTGAAGAGGTTGATAAATTAACCGGACCTGTTTTAGGTAGACCAAAATCAGCAACATTCCGTACAGGTGATGTGGTTGGTTTAGATACCTTGGTGTTGGTAGCTAATGGCTTAAAACAAAATTGCCCTAACGATGAAGCCAACAGTTTGTTTGTATTACCTGAGTATTTAAAGAAAATGGTAGAGAACAAATGGCTGGGAGATAAAACAGGACAGGGCTTTTATAAAAAAGTAAAGAACAAAGAAGGTAAATCAGAGATACAGGCGCTTGACTTAAAAACACTGGAATACAAACCATCTCAAAAAGTAAAATTTGCAACGCTTGAATTAACCAAACCTATTGATAACCTAAAGGAGCGTGTTAAAGTTTTAGTTGCCGGAAAAGATAAAGCCGGTGATTTTTACCGCGCTACTTTTGCAGGTTTATTTCAATACGTTTCAAACCGTATTCCTGAAATTGCTGATGAGTTATATCGTATTGATGATGCCTTAAAAGCAGGCTTCGGTTGGGATTTAGGTCCGTTTGAATATTGGGATGCCATTGGTGTAAAAGAAGGTGTAGCCTTAATGGAGCAAGCCGGAAACAAGCCTGCTGCATGGGTTACAGAGATGCTGAAGTCTAATGCCTCTTTCTATAAAATAGAAGATGGGGTTAAAAAATATTATGATATTCCATCTAAAACCTACAAAGTAATTCCGGGCACAGAAGAATTTATTTCGTTAGAAAATATCCGTCCAACCAAAACCATTTGGAAAAATAGTGGTGTTACTATTACCGATTTAGGTGATGGAATTATCAATGCCGAGTTTCATACAAAAATGAACACCATTGGTGGTGATGTGTTGCAGGGCTTAAACAAAGCCGTTGAACTTGCCGAGAAAGATTATCGCGGTTTGGTTATTAGTAATGAAGGGGCAAACTTCTCTGCCGGTGCTAACGTGGGTATGATATACATGATGGCAGCAGACCAAAATTGGGATGAATTAAACATGGCGGTAAAAACGTTTCAAAATGCTACCATGCGTTTGCGTTACTCTTCTATTCCTGTGGTGGCAGCGCCTCACAACCTAACCTTAGGTGGTGGTTGCGAAATTTGTTTACACGTAGATAAAGTGGTTGCTCATGCTGAAACCTATATAGGCTTGGTTGAATTTGGTGTTGGTTTAATTCCCGGCGGTGGTGGTACAAAAGAATTTGCATTGCGTTTAAGTGATGCATTGCATGAAGGAGATGTAGAATTAAACGCTTTCCGTGATAAATTCTTAACCATTGGTCAGGCTAAAGTGGCTACATCAGCTTACGAAGCATTTGATTTAGGTATTCTTGTTCCCGGTCGTGATAAAGTGGTAGTATCCCGCAGTCGTCAATTGCTGGAAGCAAAAGAAGAATGTTTAAAAATGGCTGAAGCAGGTTATACCAAACCGACTCCAAGAAATGATATTCGTGTGCTTGGAAACACAGCACTTGGTTTAGTATACGTTGGTGCAGATTCTATGAAAAGCGGGAATTACATCAGCGAACATGATCAAAAGATATCAGAAAAATTAGGATATGTTTTGGCAGGTGGCAATCTTTCTCAACCAACAATGGTATCTGAACAATATCTGTTGGATTTAGAAAGAGAAACTTTTGTTCAGCTTTGCTCTGAAAGAAAAACGCTTGAGCGTATTCACAGCATTATTAACGGCGGGAAAATTTTAAGGAATTAAGATTGTACAATGTACGCTGTATCTTGTACCATGATAATTGCTCTATAAAATACAACGTACAACATACAGGATACAATAACTAAAAATGAATAAGTTTAAAGAACTAAAAATATGGCAAGATTCGATTGACTTAGCGGTTGATGTTTATAAACTAACTAAATTCTTTCCGTCAGAAGAAAAATTTGGATTGGTTAGTCAGATTAACAGATGCGTTATTTCAATTTCATCGAACATTGCAGAAGGTGCGGGAAGAAATAATGAAAAGGAGTTTAGACAATTTTTAGGAATAGCTTTGGGTTCGGCTTGTGAATTAGAATCGCAATTAATAGTTAGTAGTAAATTAGAATTTCTTTCGGAAGAAGAATTAAAAAAGCAAATAGACAAATTAGTTCATATTCAAAATATGATAAACAAATTAATAAAATCAATTAAAATATAAATAACCTGTTATGCGCATTGTACAACATACAATGTACATAATACAACACAAATAAAATGAACGCATATATAGTAGCAGGTTTTAGAAGTGCTGTAGGCAAAGCCAACAGAGGTGGGTTTCGCTTTACGCGTCCTGATGATTTAGCAGCTGATGTAATTAAACATTTGGTTGCCTCTGTTCCCAATTTGGATAAAGAACGTATCGACGATGTAATGGTTGGTAACGCTATGCCTGAGGCAGAGCAGGGCTTAAACGTTGCCCGTCTGATTTCCTTAATGGCTTTAGATACTGATAAAGTATCGGGTATGACGGTTAATCGTTATTGCGCGTCAGGCTTAGAAACCATTGCCATTGCTTCTGCAAAAATTCATTCCGGACTTGCTGATTGTATTATTGCAGGTGGTACAGAAAGCATGAGCTTAATTCCCATGGGAGGCTGGCGTATTGTTCCGAATCCTAAAATCGCAAAAGAACATGCCGATTGGTATTGGGGTATGGGCTTAACAGCCGAAGCAGTTGCTAAAGAATTTAATGTGTCGCGCGAAGATCAGGATACGTTCAGTTATCATTCGCATCAGAAAGCTATTGCTGCTATAAAAGCAGGTAAGTTTAAAGATGAGATTGTTCCGGTAAAAGTTTCTGAAACGTATTTAGATGAAAATCAAAAACGCAAAACACGCGATGTGATTATTGATACCGATGAAGGTCCACGTGCTGATACTTCTGCCGAAGCTTTAGCAAAACTAAAACCTGTATTTGCTGATGGTGGAAGTGTAACGGCAGGTAACTCATCACAAACAAGTGATGGTGCAGCTTTTGTTCTTGTTATGAGTGAACGCATGGTAAAAGAATTAAACCTAAAACCAATTGCACGCATGGTATCTCATGCGGTGGCAGGAGTTCCTCCGCGCATTATGGGTATTGGTCCTATTGCGGCTATTCCTAAAGCAGTTGAAAAAGCAGGTTTAAAATTGAATGATATTGATTTATTTGAATTGAACGAAGCCTTTGCTTCTCAATCATTGGCAGTTGTAAGAAAATTAGAAATCAATCCTGATAAAGTAAACGTAAATGGTGGTGCTATTGCATTAGGACATCCATTAGGTTGCAGCGGCGCAAAATTATCGGTGCAAATATTTAATGAATTGCGCCGCCAAAAGAAAAAATATGGTGTAGTAACTATGTGTATAGGTACTGGACATGGTGCTGCTGGTGTATTTGAGCTTTTAAATTAATAACAAAACATTTATAACATGGAAACAAAATCAACAACTATGAAAACAAAAGGCGGTGAGTTTATTATTAAAGAAACAAACGCACAGGATATTTTTATTCCGGAGCAATGGACGGAAGAACAACTAATGATGAAAAAAACCTGCGAAGATTTTGTTGCACAGGAAGTATTACCTCATTTAGACAAAATCGATAATCAGGAACCGGGTCTTGTACCTTCTATTTTAGAGAAAGCCGGAGAACTTGGTATTCTTGGTATTTCTATACCTGAAAACTTAGGTGGTTTAGGTTTTGATTTTGTTACATCCATGCTTACTACTGAAGTTATCGGTGGTGCGCATTCGGTTGCTGTAGCACTTTCTGCACATACAGGTATTGGTACCTTGCCTATTTTATATTATGGTAACGAAGCACAAAAAGCTAAATACATTCCGAAATTAGCAACAGGTGAATGGAAAGCATGCTATTGTTTAACTGAACCTGGTAGTGGCTCTGATGCCAACAGTGGAAAAACTTCTGCTAAGCTTTCTGCTGATGGTAAACACTATATCCTTAACGGACAAAAAATGTGGATTACCAACGGTGGCTTTGCGGATATATTTACCGTATTTGCGAAGATTGATGATGATAAAAATCTTTCTGCTTTTATAGTTGAAAAAGCATTTGGTGGAATTTCTTTAAACCCCGAAGAACATAAAATGGGCATTAAAGGAAGCTCTACGCGTCAAGTATTCTTTAACGATTGCAAAGTTCCGGTTGAAAATCTTTTATCTGAAAGAGAAAACGGATTTAAAATTGCTGTAAATATTTTAAATATTGGTCGTGCAAAATTAGCTGGTGCTGCTATTGGCGCATCTAAGCAGGTAACTACAAAATCAGTTGAATATGCTAATGAGCGTAATCAGTTTGGTCGCCCTATATCTAAATATGGAGCCATTCGTTATAAACTAGCCGAACAAGCTGTAAGAATATTTGCTTCTGAAAGTGCTACGTATCGCGCTGCACAAAACATTGAAGATGCTATCCACGCTTTAATTGAAGGGGGTATGGATGAAGCAAAGGCCAAATTAAAAGGCATTGAACAGTTTGCTGTTGAGTGCGCGATTCTTAAAGTACATGGCTCTGAAGTATTAGATTATGTGGTTGATGAAGGTGTACAAGTTTATGGCGGTATGGGTTATAGTGCTGAAGCACCAATGGATAGGGCTTACCGCGATGCACGCATCAATCGTATTTTTGAAGGCACTAACGAAATTAATCGTATGTTGATTGTAGATATGCTTTTAAAACGTGCCATGAAAGGTGAACTTGATTTAATGGGGCCTGCACAAAAAGTAGCTGCTGAGTTAGTTGGTATTCCTGAAATGAGTGAACCGGATGAAACGTTGTTTGCTTACGAGAAAAAGTTAATTGCCAATTATAAGAAAGCAATCTTAATGGTAGCAGGTGCAGCCGTTCAAAAACTAATGACTACCCTAAGCAAAGAACAGGAAGTTATTATGAACATTGCAGATATGGCTATTGAAACTTATGTGGCTGAATCTGTTTTATTACGTACTGAAAAATTAGTTGGCATGCGTGGGGAAGAAGCTTGCAAAGAGCAACTTGCCATGATGCGTATTTACATAAATGATGCCTGCGATAAAATTGGAATATATGGTAAAGAGGCTTTAAACAGTTTTGGTGAAGGAGATGAATTGCGTATGATGTTAATGGGCTTGAAGCGTTTCACTAAACAAGATCCATTTAATCCTAAAATTGCAAGACAAATTGTGGCAGAAAAATTAATTGCAGCAAACAAATACTGCTTCTAAACAAAAATGGAAAACATTTTTTACGAAGGTAAAGTTATCTGGAGCATGGTAGATGCCAATATGCATCTACGCCACTCGGCTTATGCTGATTTCGCAGCGCAGGCACGATTGGAAATTTTGCATTCAACAGGTTTCAATGCTGATATACTTGAGAAACTACATGTAGGTCCTATTTTATTTCGTGAAGAATTAATTTACATGCGCGAGGTTCGCCCAAATGATACCATTAGGATAACCTGTGCTTTAACCAAAGCAAGAAAAGATGGGTCTCGTTGGTCGTTTAAGCAAGAAATGTATAGAAGTGATGGAATACAAGCAGCCCAGATTAATGTAGATGGAGCATGGATAGATACTATTAAACGAAAATTAGTAGGCCTGCCTGAAGAATGGGCAACTAAGTTTTTAGATATTCCTAAAAGCCCTGATTTTGTTTTAGAAGAAGTTCCTGTAAAGAAAGTAGAAACTGTTATACCAAATAAAAATATGACACCATTAGAAGAAAAGTTTGAAGCAGCCAAAAAGCGTGTGATGGAACTAACTGAAAAACCATCTAACGAAAAAATGCTAGAGCTATATGCGCTAAACAAACAAGCTACCATTGGCGATATTAATGCCGATAAGCCAGCCATGTTTGATTTTGTTGCAGCAGCTAAATACAATGCATGGAATGCAAAAAAAGGTATGAGCAAAGAAGATGCTCAACAAAAGTATATTGATTTTGTAGAAGGGTTATTTCAAAAAGCGTAATGGATAAATTAAACGCATTAGTACAAAAGGCACAGCACTCCAAATTCTATTTATGGGTGCTTAACTTTATGTTGTTGCGTACTGTACCATTTAACAATCCGCATAAATTAAAAATTCAAACTATAGCAGACGATGGTATTACCATGTTTGCAGCCAATAGTAAAAACAACCGCAATCATATAAAAGGGGTGCATGCTTGTTTACTGGCAACACTTTGTGAATATGTTACAGGGTTAAGTTTATTAACGCATCTTTCGCCTAAAGAGTATCGTATTATTCTTAAAAGTATTGGCATGACCTATCATTTTCAGGCTAAGAGAGATGTGTTTGTGAAATTTAATATTTCTTCAGAAGAAAAACAGAATATTCTACGTTCTTTACAAAAAGAAGAAGCACTATTTAAAGAATTTACAGTTGATGTTTATGATTCTGCAAAAAATCATATTTGCACCGGGCTTATTAATTGGCAAATAAAGGCTTGGAAAAACGTGAAAACACAATTAAATTAAAAATGAGAAAATTAATCGCAATTTCAATAGTCTTTATCTTATGTATACACGCATTTGCACAAAAGATAAATGAAGATATTATTCTAGGTACATGGCTCACAGGAAGCGGAAAAGGAAAAGTACAGATATACAAAACGGGTGTTGAGTATAATGGTAAAATTGTTTGGTTAAAAGAGCCTACTTATCCGGATGGGAAAATAAAAGTTGATAAACATAACCCCGATGCATCCAAACAAACTACCCCTATATTAGGATTGAATATGCTGAAGGGATTTGTCTTTCACGATGATAAATGGGTTGATGGAACCATATATGACCCCGAAAATGGAAAAACCTATAGTTGCAAAATAACCTGGCGTGATGGAAAACTTGATGTACGCGGTTATATAGGTATATCCTTACTTGGAAGAACGGATACTTGGTTTAAAGTACCTGATGTTAAATAAATAAAAAAACATAATACGAATGAATAAAATGAAAAAACTACTTTCTCTATTAATATTAATTTCACCTATAATATATAAAGCACAAGGCTTTCAGGTAAACTTACAAGGGCAAGCTCAACAAGCAATGGGTGGTGCAGGAGCCGCTTTAATACAGGATGGTGCCGCTGTGTTCTTCAATCCCGGTGGAATGTCTTTCCTAAAAGATAATAGTATTAATCTTGGGATAACACCTGTTATTTCACACGGAGCATTTTTAGAATCAAACACCAATGCTTCTGCTATCACTCAATCTCCTGTTGGCACTCCATTTGCCGGATATGCAGTTTGGGGAGCAGACAGCAGTCAAAAAGCTTTAAGTCGTTTTAAATTTGGCTTAGGTGCTTATACTCCTTTTGGAAGCACTATCAAATGGCAAGATGGATGGAGTGGAAGAGTTTTTCTTACGCAAATACAATTATTTGCTGTATATATTCAGCCTACTATCAGCTATAAAATTAATGACAAATGGGGAATTGGAGGTGGCTTTGTTTATGCAAGCGGAAAGGTAAATTTACAGCAAGATATTCCAACGGCAAGTCAAACTTCATATTATGGACATGCCACTATTGGTGGAAATGCAACCGGATATGGTTTTAACGGAGGTCTTTATTATAAACCTTTTAGCAAATTATCTATAGGACTTACGTATCGCTCTCAGGTAAATATGGATGTAAAAAAAGGTGCAGCTACTTTTACTGTACCTTCTTCTCTTGCCGCTGATTTTCCAAATGGAAGCTTCACTAGTTCTTTGCCTTTACCACAAGTAGCCACCTTAGGGTTTGCATACAAAGTTAACGATAAACTTGCTTTAGCCTTTGATGCCAGTTTTGTTGGTTGGCAGGCATATAAATCAATTACATTCAAATTTGCTGATACAACTGCCCAACTACACAATACTACATTGGTACGTAATTACCAAAATGCATATTCATTCCGTTTGGGTGGACAGTATAAAATATTAAATAATCTTTATGGCAGGCTTGGAGTAAGTTACTTAATTTCTCCAGTAAAAAATGGATATGTTACCCCTGATATTCCGGATGGAAATCGTTTGAATGTGATGGCCGGTTTAGGGTATAGTGTTGGGAAACATTTTGTTGCTAATGCCTCTTTTACCTTTGAGGACATTACCCGAAAAGGCGATAATTCTTTATCAATAGTGCCTTTACCCGGACAAACAATTCACCCTTTAAGTGGTACCTACAAAGTATTTATTTATGCGCCCGGTTTATCAGTAACATATAAATTTTAATAAATAGTAAGAATGAAACATATCATCTTTAAATCAATTGCTTTTGCATTCGTAATAACTTTATGTTTTTCGTGCAAACCAAAATTAACTGCCCCTGCACCAAGCAAAGGTAGTCTTAATCTAACAAGTTATGTGGCTATTGGCAACTCCATTACTTCGGGTTTTGCTGATGGCGCTTTATCTTATAATGGCCAGATGGTATCTTACCCAAACCTTATAGCCGGGCAATTAAAATTAATTAATGGTGTAAACCTTACTTTTAATCAACCATTAATGCCTCAAGGTTCTATTGGTGCTAATATTGTTGATAGTGCTAATGTTAAATATTTATACCCTGCCCCGTTTAAGTTAGGTTACTCAACTGATTGTTTAGGAGTTAACTCTTTAGGTCCTATACCTGTTGCTGCAGTTGGTGACGAAAATGCTATTTCAACAAATATATCTGCTCAAGGACCATTTAATAATATGGGCGTACCGGGTGCCAGAGCAATTGATGTGGCAACTGTGGGATACGGAAATCCAGCAAATGGGGTAGGAAACTACAATCCTTTTTTTGCCCGCATGGCTAAAGATCAACATCAATCAAGTATGTTATCTGATGCTATGCTTTTAAACCCTACATTCTTTTCTCTATTTATAGGCAATAATGATGTGTTGCTCTATGCTGCCAATGGTGGCGCACCACCAACTACTATTACCTCTCAAACTTCTTTTAATGCAAGTATAAATACAATTATTTCAACTCTAACATCAAATGGTGCAAAAGGTGTAGTAGGCAATATACCTGATATTACCGCACTTCCTTTTTTTACCACGATACCTTGGAATGGTTTAGCTCTTACTCGCCAAACTCAGGTAGACTCACTTAATGCTGCTTGGCCTAATGGTACACCAGGGGGGATTTTTAATTTTCAGTTAGGTAATAATGGTTTTCTTATTGATGACCCATCGGTACCCTATATTAAAAAACGGTTAATGAAAGAAGGTGAACTCCTATTGTTAAGTGTTCCGTTAAACTCTATAAAATGTAGTAATCTAGGTTCCTTGCATCCTATTCCTAATCAATACGTATTGACTGCCACCGAAATACAAAATATAAAAACTGCCATGAGTGCATTCAACTCAACTATACAATCTGTTGCACAAGCAAAAGGTTTGGCTTTTGTTGATGTAAATGCTTTCTTAAGCCAAACAAAAACAGGTATTTCTTACGATGGTATTAGCCTAAATGCACAATTTGTAACTGGCGGAGCTTTCTCTTTAGACGGCATACACCTTAACCCAATTGGCAATGCACTTTTGGCTAACGAATTTATAAAAGCAATAAACAATACTTACAGCTCCAGTATTCCACAAGTAGATGCTACCAAATACAGAGGCATTGTATTTCCTTAAAAATAAAAAGTAAATAAAATAAACCAATAAAAATAAATCATCATGAAAAAAACCTATCTATCCTTGGTTGCAACTTTAGCCATCAGCACAGTTGCATCAGCACAATGTAGCGGCCTCTATGCTACAGATACATTTACGGCAGTTACTGCCACAACAGGTATATCTTATGGATCTAATATACCTTGGACAGGTCCTCCAGCAACAAATCTGACTTTAGATTTTTATGAAGGAACAGGAGACGCATCAACTGCCCGACCTTTAATTATATGGGCACATGGAGGTAGTTTTCTTAGTGGAACCAGTGCAGATGCTGATGTTACCAGCCTATCTCAACACTTTGCAAAAAAAGGATATGCCTGTGCTTCTATTAACTATCGTTTAGGTGTATCTTCTTTCGATTCGTTAGGGATGATTCCTGCAGTAATACGTGCGGTTCAGGATATGAAAGCAGCTATTCGTTTCTTTTATAAGGATAGGGCAACCGGAACTAATACCTACAAAATTGACACCAATAATATTTTTATCGGAGGAAGTTCTGCGGGCTCTTTTGTAGCTTTACACACGGCCTACTTAGATAGAAGTTGTGAAATGAACTATTACATTAGTCAAGGAGTTTTAGATACATTGGGCGGATTGGATGGATATAGTGGAAACCAATGCTACTCTCAAAAGGTAAAAGGTGTAATTGATTTATGCGGCGCATTGGGTAGATATGGTTGGTTAGAGGCAGGAGATTTACCTCTTTGCTCTATGCATGGCAATGCTGATGGAACTGTAAATTATAGTAGAGGCGAAGTACTTCCTCCTAATCACATATTGATTGCAGATGGTAGCCGCATGATATACCAGCAGGCACAAGCAGTTGGGGTACAGGATAATTTTTATACTTGGTATGGAGCCCCTCATGTACCTTATGCAGGTACAACTCCCACAGAGTTAGCTTATATGGATACTACCGTAAACTTTGTTCGCGATTATTTACTTCAACGTATGGGCATTACTTGTCCTGCTTTGCAACCTTCCAATACACCTTATGGAACAGCTACCTTGTATTCTTATACAACTTGTACTACTAACGTAACACAAAATTGTTCTGTTACAGGTATTAAAAATATAAGTGCAGCTAGTTTATTACAAGAAGTATACCCCAACCCATCAACCAGCGATGTAAATGTAGTTTTTACAAATAATAGCGATACACATTTTATCGAGCTTACTGATATTTCAGGAAGAGTTTTAAAATCAGCTACTACTGCACAAGCTGTTTATATCTTAGAAAAATCAAACCTTAATGCCGGTGTATATTTCTTAAAGGTTTCTAATAACCAAGGAGAAGCATCCATTCAAAAAATCATTTTCTATTAGAGATTTTCCTCTATTTAACTAAAGGCTGTCTGAAAGGGCAGCCTTTTTTATTCCGGTAAACTTTGTAGTTTTGCTTACATGACAAAATCCGAAAAAATAAAAAAGTTTAACCCTAATGATATAGGGAATAAAAATGCCGGCATGTATGGCTTGCCATTTACACAAGATGAATGCGAGATACAAATTATACCTATTCCTTGGGAAGTTACCGTTAGCTATGGTAGCGGTACAGCACAAGGTCCACATGCAATTTTAGAAGCTTCTTATCAGGTAGATTTGCACGACCCGTTTGTACCTGAAGCATGGAAAATGGGAATCTTTCTGGATGATTTTGAAGAATCTATAAACTTTAAAAGTTATTCGCTTCGTAAAAAAGCAGAAGAGTTAATTAAATTTCTGGCCGAAGGAGATTCTGTAGAACCTAATCCCGATTTCAAAGAAATTATTGATGAGATAAATACTGAATGCCGCACCATGAATACCTGGGTCAAACAACGTAGCCTTCATTTCCTAAACCAAAATAAAACGGTTGGTCTTATTGGCGGAGACCATTCTACTCCGCTTGGTATGATGCAGGCTCTTGCAGAAAAGTTTGGCGACTTTGGAATACTGCAAATCGATGCACATGCTGATTTACGCGATGCTTACGAAAATTTCGAATTCTCACATGCCTCCATTATGTTTAATGCACTTAAAATAAAAGAGCTTACTAAATTAGTGCAGGTTGGCATCCGCGATTATTGCGAAGAAGAACTTAATCTCATAAATAATTCAAACGGAAGAGTAGTTACCTTTTTTGATAGAGATATCAAACAACAACAATACAACGGAGATTCTTGGAATACCATTTGTGATAAAATAATTTCAAACCTTCCCGATAAAATATATCTAAGCTTTGATATTGATGGTTTAGATCCCAAGCTTTGTCCTCATACCGGTACGCCTGTTGCAGGTGGTTTCGAAGTAGAACAGGTTTTATTCCTCTTAGAAAAGATTGTAAAAAGCGAAAAAAAAATAATCGCTTTCGATTTAAATGAAGTAGCTCCCGGACCCAATGGCGATGATTGGGATGCTAACGTAGCCGCTCGTTTGTTATACCGTATTGCTAACTTGGTGGCACACTCTAATGGAAAGAAGGCCTAAGCGTTCAATTATAAAACAAAAAAGAGCAGATAATTATCCACTCTTTCTATTTACTGCTAATGAAGTAGTTTTATTTTGCTGTTCCAAATTTGCCAGATATTCCTACTGCCACTAAAGGTCCACCACTAACACCAATCATGGCATGGGCGCCAAAGTTCTCCGTAAAGAAATATCTCATACCCATTTCAACCCTAAAAGCAAAAGGGTCATTAAGATTAATTGATATACTGCTTATACTACTGTTTGGGTCATCCGTTGTAATGCTTAGGTTACGGTTATAATATCCTACTTTTACCGCAGCATATACATCTACTTTGTTTGTCCGAACAAAATGCCAGTTAGCCCCAAACATAACTCTCATAGCCGGAGTTGTTAGAGTATAATGATGTGTTTGGGTAACCACGGATCCATTTATAAAGGCAGTAGTGTCAATCTTTGAGAAAGTAATACTTGCATTAGAGTAGTTAAAATCCAATCCCAGTCCTAAATTATCAGTAAGCATATATTCAGCTTTTCCTCCAACAGGTCCCAAGCTGGAACTACTTACATTTATCCCATTAGGATAGGCTCTATTATAGGCAGTTTTAAAAATAAATCCAAAAAAGTTAGGAAAGCCATAGTATCCGTCTATTAGTATACTTCCTTTTCCTACACACTGTGCGTTGGTATTTATACTAAGCCCAAGAGCAATAAAGATTATAAGTATTCTTTTCATATAATTGGTTTAAAGGTTTAAACAAAGCTAAAACAAATATCTTATTTGCCAATTTTTCCATATATCAATGCCTTTCTGTTATTTTTGCACCCTTATTTCAACCTATGTCATTATCCTTTACCGAAGAAATTAAACGCCGCCGAACCTTTGCCATTATTGCCCACCCCGATGCCGGTAAAACAACCCTTACCGAAAAACTTTTGTTATTTGGAGGTGCTATACAAATAGCAGGGGCCGTTAAATCTAATAAAATAAAAAAAGGTACTGCTTCCGATTTCCTTGAGATAGAACGCCAGCGTGGTATCTCTGTGTCAACTTCCGTAATGGCTTTCGAATTTAAAGGCAAAGAAGTAAACATATTAGATACTCCCGGTCACGAAGATTTTGCCGAAGATACTTACCGCACACTCACCGCTGTCGATAGTGTTATCATGGTGATAGATTGCGTTAAAGGTGTTGAACCTCAAACCCGCAAACTGCTCGAAGTATGCCGCATGCGCAAAACCCCTGTTATTGTTTTTATTAATAAAATGGATAGGGAAGGGCG
>PLYA01000061.1 GCA_003153315.1 Bacteroidota bacterium | reverse complement strand
AAGATACCACCAATGCTTTTGGTGCGGCAGTAAGTTTTGACATTAACTTCTATTTTATGCCAAGGTTCAACCTCATCAATCAGGTGTTGGAGAAATCCAGTAAAGAGAAAATGAAAAAGGATACTGATAAGGAATTCTGGCCGCATCTGTTCTTTTGTACTGATGGAATTAAAGACATTAAAAAAGACTTTGGTATTGAAGATACCAGTCAACCCTACTTTTTTGTGCTGGATAAAGACGGTAAGATAGTTCATGTGGAAAAGGGCGTTTATAACGAGAAAAAAATGGGTGCCATCGAGGATCACTTAGATTAAAGTTGTTCCTGATTTTTATCATTTTTTAAATCTTACCTGATTTATAAGCCTGTAAAACCCTAAGAATAAAGGGAATTTTTGATGCAACTTGAGTTATTAGCCTCTGTTTGCTGATAATTTACCTACTATTACTTGTAATTTTAATAAATTCTTGCTAACTTTAAACATGTTTGATAATGTAGCAAATACAGATTACATGATAAACGTTAGGGCTCGTGTAGCGCGCCTTAAGCAAATACACTATCTGATTGCTATTGCCCTCTTTATTGGTACTTTGTTTTTTTGCTCTATGTATGCAAGTGATCTAAAGTTAACTACTATATCGCTTTCTCACTTTGGTATTTATAAAAAGATAGGTTTCTTCTGGAATGCTTCGCTGTTTATTATCGGTGTTACGCTGTTTATCGAGGCATTTTTAAATATCAATAAATACATGCCAAAATCTTGGTTATTGTATTTATTTATTGCTTCTGTTATTTGCTTATTGTTTACGGCAAGTATTAATATGAACCATAAAGTACATTATTACTTTGCTTACTGCTATTTTATTGGCTATACGTTTAGCATATTTTTATTTGGCTATTCTATCATGAAAACCGATTTCAGGATAGGTATCACATCTATCATCATTTCTATTTTATCGGTAATATGTCCTATTCTGGCTATTATGTATTTACACACCTTTGCCATACCCGAACTAACACATACCTTTTTTATATTCTTGTGGGTTAGTATTACCAAGTTTGATACCCAGTACAGAAACTTCCTAAAGAGGTTTGGCTTGTAAGGTAGTGTGAGTTTAAAGGCTGTTGTTTCTTACTCCTTAATTACCTTTAAACTGGTTCTGCGATTTTTTGATTTCCCGGCTTCAGTAGTATTATCTGCAACGGGCATAGTGGCACCATAACCTTTGGCTGTTATTCTTGATTCTTCAATACCTTTTGAAACCAGATATTTTTTTACTTCACCCGCCCTTTCCTGAGACAGTTTTAGATTCTCATCTTCCTTGCCTACATTGTCTGTATGCCCTTGTATTTCTACAATCATGGTGTTTTTAAGCTTTAATATTTCTACCAAATCATTCAACGCTTTAAATGAGGTGGGTTTTAAGGATGATTTTCCGGTATCAAAATATACATTATCCAAAACAAATTCCTTTGGTGGATCTATTTTAATTTCCACTTCATAAGTGGCTTCTTTACTAGCAGGAATAGTCATCTTTGTATAGTCCACATCAGATGTAAAGTTCTTGTACTTTAAACTATAGGTAGCATTAACCGGTATAAGAACTTCAAATTTTCCGTTAGCATCCGTATTTACTTTTATAATGGCTTTGGTTTTATCATTAGAAAACATGATTATTTCCTTACTCAAAGGCTTCATCTTGTAGTTGGTTACAACACCCTTTAATAGGGCCATTTTATCGGTTGGCTTTAGGTTTTGTGAAAACCCAGGCATCAGAGATAGAAGAAAGACAAGAGAGAAAATTATTTTTTTCATATTATGTTGGTGCAAAGCCTAATCAAATATCAAATGCTTAACGGTAGCACCTTTGTTTATCAATTCTTTCAGAGATTCTATTCCAAAGCGTAAATGGTCTGCCTGAAACTTATCGCTTACTATTTTATCACTTGCTTCTGTTTTCACACCTTCAGGAGTCATAGGTTGATCGCTTACCAAAAGCAAAGCACCGGTTGGTATTTCGTTATGAAAGCCTACAATAAAAATAGTAGCTGTTTCCATATCAATAGCCATGCAGCGTAGCTTGCGCAAATGTTCTTTAAAGGCTTCATCATGCTCCCAAACACGGCGGTTGGTAGTAAACACAGTACCTGTCCAATAGTCACGGTTATTAGTACGTATGGTATGTGATATAGCTTTTTGCAAGGCAAAGGCAGGCAAGGCAGGCACTTCAGATGGGAAATAATCGTTTGATGTTCCTTCTCCACGTATGGCAGCAATAGGTAAAATCAAATCGCCAAGTTGGTTCTTCTTTTTTAAACCACCACATTTACCCAAAAATAAAACCGCCTTAGGGTGTATGGCAGATAATAAATCCATCATGGTAGCAGCACTGGCAGAACCCATACCAAAGTTTATGATACTGATGTTATCGGCAGTGGCACTAATCATGGGCCTATCGTGCCCTCTTACTTTTACACCATGATTCTCGGCAAACATGTGCACGTAGCTGCTAAAGTTTACGATGATGATGTATTTTCCAAATTCTTCTAAAGGAACTCCGGTATAGCGTGGTAACCAGTTGTTAACTATTTCTTCTTTCGATTTCATACGACTTGTATTTTAAACTATTTACTTTGCATGTAAAGATACGAATTTGTTTCCTCCATTAAATTTCCCTCAGGTTAAGTTAAGATTAAGAAAAGATAAAAGCCAAACGCAGGTGTTCGACATCCTTCGTAAGAAGTATGTATTGCTAACACCCGAAGAGTGGGTGAGGCAGCATGCTCTTCATTTTATTATAGATGAGAAGCAATTCCCTGCCGGATTGATAGAAGTAGAAAAACAAATTACCCTGTTTAATACCACCAAGCGTGTAGATATATTGGTGCGCGATAAAAACCTGAAACCACTGTTGTTGATAGAATGCAAAGCCGCCGATATAGAACTAACGCAAACAGAAATAAATCAACTGGCGCGTTATCAAATTACACTGCAAGCTCCGTATTGTATGCTTACCAATGGAATGAAGCATGTAGTAATGAAACTGGAAGGTAATAAGGTTGAGTTTTTAAATGAACTACCTTCTTATCCCACATTTTAAGACCGATTAATTTATCTTCTTAATTGTTTGCTTTTAGTAAAAAAAGATTGTACCATTGAAAAAATAATAAACAACATGAAAAAACTTCTTACATTAACAGCAGCTATTGTATTGGCAACTTTTGCTCAAGCGCAAACAAGCAAACAACTTTGGAATTCTATTGAAGAAGCGAAAATAACTCCCAAAGGAGAGCGCGTTATTGTTCCTCAAAAATATAAGACATACCATATAAGCACGGAGTTAAAAACTGTTTTATGGGCTGCTCCTAACGAAAAGGATGTGAAGCTTGAAAACTCACAAACCATTATAGAGCTTCCTATGCCTGATGGTACGATGAAAAAATACCGCGTGGTATATTCTCCTGTTATGGCACCTGAACTGGCCGCTGCTTATCCCGATATTAAAACATTTAATATAACCGGTGTTGATGAGCCCGGTATTTATGGTAAAATAGACTGGACCGAGATGGGCTTTCATGCCATGATACGCAAGCCAGGAACAGATGTTTATATCGACCCTTACTGCCGTACAAATTATGTTGATTATATAACGTACAACTTTAGTGATTATGACAAAGACCCCAGCAAAATTCAACATTGCGAAGGCACAGTAGAAAATCCAAAGAATAATAAAAAAAAAAGAAACACAAACACTAGCTCAATTAGTCCTTGTATCGGCGACAGCCTGCAAACATACCGTTTAGCAGTTGCCTGTACTGGAGAGTATGCTGTAGCGGCAACCGGACTTAGTTCTCCTACGGTTGGGCAAACATTAAGCTGTATTGTAACTACGGTGAACCGTGTAGATGGTGTGTATGAAACTGAAATTGCCAGCAAATTGGTTTTGGTTGCTACTGAAACGGTAGTGGTTTATACCAATGCTACTACCGACCCCTTTACCGGAAATAATAATGCCAATACGTTAATTAACGAAAGCCAAACCGTACTTGATGCTAACATTGGAGATGCCAATTATGATGTGGGCCATACATTTAGCACCGGTGGTGGTGGCTTATCTACTGTGGGTGGTGTATGTCAATCAGGGCAAAAAGCAAGCAGCATTACAGGTAGCCCCACTCCTACAGGCGATGGGTATGATATTGATTATGTAGCACACGAAATGGGACATGATTTTGGTGGTGATCATACCTTTAGGGCTGTATCAGGTTCTTGTTCAGGCAATGAAAACCCCGGCACTATGGTTGAACCAGGAAGCGGTATTACCATTATGGCTTATGCCGGTATTTGTGCACCCAATGATGATTCAACACATAGCATAGCTTATTTTCATACCATTAGTTTTGATGAAATAACCGCTTATATAATGAATGGCGGTGGCGGTAGTGCTTGCCCCGTTATTACTGCCAATGGCAATCATATTCCGGTGGTAACCGTTCCTGCAAATTTTACCATTCCAAAATCTACACCTTTTATTTTAACGGGGTCGGCTACTGATGCAGATGGAGATGTGCTTACCTATTCTTGGGAAGAAATTGATAATAACAACACCGGCGGAAACTGGAACGACGGGCAAAAACCTTATTTTAGGTCTAATGTACCTTCTAGTTCTCCATCCCGTATGTTCCCTAAATTAAGTGTGGTATTAAGTAGTACCTATACTACCACTATCGGAGAATTTTTGCCAACAACCGCCCAAACATTAAACTTCAGGATGGTTGCCCGCGATAATAAGATGGGCGGGGGTGGAGTTTGCTATAGCAGTGTTAACACCGTAGTAAACATAAACGCTACAGCAGGCCCTTTTGCTATAACCTATCCTAATGCAACAGGTGTTACCTGGGCAAGTGCAAGCAGCAAAACCGTTACCTGGAATGTGAATGGAACAAGCGCAACACCTATTAATTGTGCCAATGTAAATATTTTAATTTCATACGATGGGGGCATTACTTTTTCTACCCTGATGAATAACGTAAATAATAGCGGTAGTCAGTTAATAACGGTTCCTACCGTTAGCGCAACCATCTCTACCTGCAGAATAAAAGTAGAGGCTGTAGGAAACATTTTTTTTGATATAAACGATAACAACTTTACCATTACCGCAGGTACTGCAGGCATTAACACGATAGCTGCAACCAATATGGCTATGCAGTTATTCCCAAACCCGGCAAACGAACAAGTACAGATTAATTTAAACGGATTGAACAGAAACGAAAAAAGCAATTTGTTTATTTACAACATGCTTGGCCAGGTTTTACTTAAAGATGTTTTAACAGGCAAAGAAAACTACGAGTTGAGTTATGATATATCTTCATTCAGCAAGGGAATTTATATTGTAGAGGTAGTAGGCCTAAACATCAAAGCTGTAAAACGACTGGTAAAACAGTAAATCCTATCTCCATATTCAGCTAATTTAACCAAAATTCGACTGAAAGAGTTCTAATTTGCGAACTTAGCTTGCGATGACTGAAACTTAGGTTGCGATGATTGAAACTTAGCTTGCTATGTTTTGATGATAGCTTGAGTTCTTTGAACTTAGCTTACATGGTTTGAAACTTAGCTTGCATGGTTCAGAACGTAGCTTGCTATGTTTTAATGGTTGCTTGCATAGTTCAGCACTTAGCTTGCTTTCATGGCAACTTAGCTTCCATCGTTCGCAAGTTTGCTTGCATGCTTTATAACTTAGCTTCCATAGTTCAAAAGAACACAAGCGTTGTATATAAGCACACTTGCATGGCTTAAAAGAACACACAGAATGCAGGAAGCTAAAAAGCACTCCTGCATTCCTGGTAATGTTATTTGTTGCCTGTTTAATGTTACCTGCTAAGCAGTAGGTAAACTGCCAGAATGACCAAGTGTATTGGGTATGCCGCCTAATTTACCGCCTGCACCCACCTGCAACCTAATCCAAGGACTAAAGTTATAGATATTCTTTTTGGTGTTTACCCTTTTGTTTCTAAACCACCAAACATCGCCGGGGGTTAAACCGGGCACCAGCGTGTGCGATGTGCTGGTGGCAGGCAGGTGAATAATAGTTACCATATCTTTACTCTGTTCCCATTCATGATGACCGGGGGTATCAGAGGTTAATAAAACAGTACCCGATATTTGAGTATTCATAGCATCGTTTATCTGTTTTTGTTTCACTTTTATAACTTTTACAAAATACCCTGCACCGGTTATAATAGTTTCAGCATTAGTTACATCAGAGTCGGCTTTTAGCTGCGCCATAGCTTTTAGTGCCTCTAAATCTTTTTTCACCACCAGATATGCTGCATTCCGGGCAGCCACACTACCTGTTCGGGCTATTACCGCATTGTGGGCGGCAATAAAAGCGGCTATATCCAACCCCAGTTGCACCAGCGTTACCACATTGACAGACCAACTGCCTGTAGGAAAGGTGGTATTTCCCGTTAGTTTACCCTGTATGGTAGTTGCTCTTTGAATTCTCTCTGCCCATTTGGTAGGCATTTTTAACACCGCTAATAAGTGGTGTATGATGATTGTTGTCCCCATGATTTTTGTTTTTTAGTTTAATTATTAGTTTCTAATGCTAATTTACCAAATGGAAAGGTTGAATAGAAAAAAACTTTTCTAACGATCGATTTTAACAAAAAAACGGTCAAATTTTGCCAAAACCGGACTAATTTGAAAACGTTAAGGTATGCAGGTTTATTAGAAGAAAGTTATATCTTTGAAGGTACAAAGGCAAACATGATTAAAAAACTATGTATTCTTTTTATTGTTGTTGCGAGTATAGTGGAGCAGGCTAAGGGGCAAATTACTTTTCCTATGCAGGGAGCAGACTGGCATTTTATGGTGCAGAATGGAGGATTTTTTGGACCTTATTATTATACAAATACAGAAATAAAATATACACATGATACCTTATTTATGGGTAAAACGGTAAGAGTATTAAATACAACTGTTTCTTTTAGGTATCCGGCATACGGTACCAGTGAGCAGTTTATTTATACAAGTGGTGATAGTGTATTTTTTTATAACTCGCAAACGCTTAACAAATTCCAAATATTATACAACTTTGGTTCATCTGTTGGACAAGGTTGGCAAATATATTTGCAGGGTAGCAGCAGTATTGATACCATAAACGTGAAGGTAGATTCTATTAAAAATACGTTAATAAATTCTGTATCTCTTAAAACATTATATGTTACTTATACAGGAACTGCACATCAGTTATTTCAAATAGAAAACCATTCTGTGATTTATGACAGAATAGGTGATATTAATTATTTGTTCAATTTTACTTCTGATATTTGGTCTATATGTGATGGATGTAGCAGTGTTGAAGGATTACTTTGTTATCAGGATAATACCTTTAGTTTATATCAACCCGATACTACAAAACCCTGTAATTATAATACAACAGGCATCTCTCAAATCTCAGGTGTTAATACTAATATCTCAATTTACCCCAACCCCAACAACGGGTTATTTGTTATAGAACCCAACACTACAACAAAACAAACCGTAATGGTATATGATGTTACAGGTAAACAAGTATTAAGCCAAACTATAAGTGGTAAAGCAACCATAGATGCAAGCGCATTATATGAAGGCGTTTATAACATCAGCATTAGTAATAGTGAAGGAGTAATTAATAAGCGATTGGTTATAGTAAAGTAAAACACATTAAATTAAAAAGAATGAAAAGAGTAATTGCATCTGCAGGTTTAGTACTTAGTTTACTTATCGGATATAGTATCCATGCGCACAATGGTAAGCTTCCGTCAAATCCACAAAAACATTTCAGATTAAACCCCTCTTTTAAAGAAGGTATTAATTATGTGGGCGGGCATATTATTTTTAAAGTAAAAGAACAGTACAGAGGTAATTGTACTGTAAGTTATATTAATGAACAAAAACTTACTCCAATACTAAACATATTAGGAGTTACTAATCTGGCTAAAATATATCCTAACCAAACTCCTCCTAAAGAAAAGTATAACAAGTTGGGCCAGGCTTATGCAGATTTATCTCTTACTTATGAAATTATTTATGCCAATAAAATTCCTCTGGAGAAAGCCATTAACCTGTTTCTTTCAACAGGCTTGTTTGATTATGTTGACCCACGATACATCCGTCATACATCCGTATTTATGCCTAACGACCCAAATGCCAGCGCCAGTGGTACTAACCAATACAATTACCTAAACCGTATAAAGGCTTACAATGCATGGGATACAACTGCCGGAGGCACTCATGGCGATACCAATGTGGTTATAGGAATAGTAGATTCGGGTTCTGATTTAGTTCATATTGATTTAAAAGCAAATATCAAACATAATTATGCCGACCCCATTAATGGTGTGGATGATGACCTTGACGGGTATATAGATAATTTTACCGGATGGGATTGTGCAGGGATAGACTATAATCATATTGTGGGAGATAATGACCCACAGATTATGGGTTCTAATAACGAGCATGGTTCTCACGTATCGGGAGATGCAGCAGCTTCTACCAATAATGGTATTGGTGTGGCAGGTGTAGGTTTTAAGTGTAAGTTTTTACCGGTAAAATGCGCTGCCGATAATGATACACGCGGCTCCGGGGGAGAAGGGTACATTATTACCGGAGACCAAGGTATACAATATGCTGCCGATCATGGTGCCAATGTAATTAACTGCTCATGGGGAGGTGCTGGTTATAGCAGTTATGAGCAATCAATTATAACGTATGCTTCCATTAACAAAAATGCCATTGTTGTGGTGGCAGCCGGTAATAATGGTGCAGATGAAATATCTTACCCTGCAGGTTATAATTATGCCCTATCAATAGCTGCTACCAATGCTACCAATGATTTGGTAACAAGCTTTTCAAATTACAACTATTCGGTGGATTTATCTGCACCCGGTTATGGAATTTATAATACAATCTATTCTTCAACAAGCTCTGTAACTCCCGGTTCTTATGCTTCTTTAAGCGGTACTTCTATGGCAACACCTATTACCTCAGGTGGTGTGGCTTTGGTGTTGTCTAAGTATCCTTCTTATACAGGATTGCAGGCAGGCCAGCGTATAGTAGTTACTACCGATAATAATTATTCCGTAAATGGTTCCATTTATGCAAACAAGATTGGCAGCGGACGTTTAAATTTATACAATGCCGTTACATCTACTGTAGCTGCACAAAGCGAATCGGTTGTGTTTACCAATGATAGTATAACAGACCATAATGATTTAATCTTTACCCAAGGCGATACGGTATTTATCAGTGGTAATTTCATCAATTACCTGAATGCTACTACAAGTGCCGCCACAGCTACTATTACTGCCATATCAGGCGGAACGTATGTTACTGCTTTAAATTCTTCTTTTGGATTAGGTGTTATGGCTTCTAATACCTCTAAAACAAATGTTGTTACGCCATTTAAATTTAAAGTAAATCCTTCTGCCCCGCAAAATTCAACGGTTATCTTTCAGGTAAAAATTACCGATGGAGCTTATACACAAAGCTATTTTATAACCATACCGTTGAATCCTGATTATGTAAATATTACCATAAACGATGTACATACAACTATTACCAGCAAAGGCAAAATAGGATGGGATCTGGATGGGGAAGTAGGTGGCTTAGGTTTTGCCTACAATGGTGATGAGTTGCTTTACGAAGGAGGTTTAATGATTGGAACTTCTACCACCAGTATTGCAGATTGCATACGCGGTACAAGCTCTACCGGCGCATCAGATACTAATTTTTCTACTTTTATTACGGCTCATAAAGCTACTCCGTCTATAGTATCTCAATTTGATGTGAATGGTGAGTTTAAAACCAATTCAACCGTAGCGTTGCCTCTTACAATTCGTCATAATGCTTATGCTTGGACGTCTCCGGGAAGCCTGAAGTTTGTTATTGTAGAATATATTATTCATAACACAGGCGCTTCAACTCTAAACAATTTGTTTGCAGGCATTTTTGCCGATTGGGATATTGATGCAAGTACGGCAACCGAAAATAAATCAGCCTACGATTCTTTTAGGGGAATGGGATATTCCTGGGCTACCCCTGCGGCCGGTTTATATGCCGGTATAAGATTATTAACTACTACGGCTGCACCTAATTTTTATGGCATTGATAATGTAGGTACAGGGGTTGGAGGAGTTAATATCTCTTCCTCAGCAGGGTTTACTACTGCAGATAAATACATAACCTTATCTACCCCTCGTTTAACAGCAGGGGATTCTACTGCTGCAGGAAATGATGTGTGTAATGTAATGAGCTCAGGCCCCTTTGCTGTTGCAGCGGGTGATTCTGTAAAAGTTGCTTTCGCTTTATTGGCCGGAGATAATCTTACTGATTTACAAACCAGTTCAGATACTGCTTACCTGCGCTACAATGGTTCTTTACCTTTTGGAACAGGCATCAATAACTTTAATTCTCTTCAAGGCTTTCAGGTTTATCCAAACCCGGCTTCAAATAATTTAAATTTCATGATTAATTCTACTCAAACCGAAAACTGCACCATATCTCTTATCAATGCATTAGGGCAAACCGTTAAAGTTATGCCAACTACTATTCCTTCAAATACAGTATATAAAGTGAGTATGGATGTAAGTGATCTGCCACCCGGTGCCTATATGTATAAGGCAATCACCCCTTCGGGCAAATCTAATACAGGGAAGATACTGATTGGCCATTAAACAAAATATCCTTTAAAAACCGAAAGCTCTGTTCGATTAAGAACAGAGCTTTCGGTTTACTTAGTGTTTGTAAATTAAATTGTAGCTATAAAATCTACCAGTAACCTAAACACTTCTTTATACTTGGTTAAAGGAAGTGTTTGTGGTTTATCATACACATCATGATAGGCTTTAATACCACCCATAGTATAAATAAAAAAAGAAGGAACACCTT
This sequence comes from Bacteroidota bacterium, assembly GCA_003153315.1. Classification (GTDB taxonomy): domain Bacteria; phylum Bacteroidota; class Bacteroidia; order B-17B0; family Aurantibacillaceae; genus PALSA-968. The sequence goes on along the minus strand of PLYA01000061.1, from coordinate 40,396 downwards.
TTTCGGTAAACCAATAATGATCGCTGTTTTGTGCTTTGCCTCTTGGTTTTACTAAGGATAAATAATTCTTTTCAGCATTTATTTGTTTAAGTGCATCAAATCGGGTTTTAAATTCGGTTGCATTCACAACCGTTATACCTTCATCGCCCGTACCTAATAAATCAAGATTGATAAGGAACTTTATCTTGCTCAATTCAAACACAGGGTGTTCTGTAAAGTATTTAGAACCCAACAAACCGGCTTCCTCTCCAGCAAAAAACACAAATACTGTTTTGTATTTAGGAGGATGGGTGCTATAATACTTTACCAAATTAAGTAATATACTAACCCCACTGGCATTATCATTAGCACCCGGAAAATACGTTTTACTTCCCATCATACCAAGGTGGTCGTAATGAGCGGTTAGCATAATAACGGTATCATTATTTAAAGTAGTTCCGTTTATATAGGCACAAATATTTTTACAGATGTATTTGTTCAACAGCTTGTTTTCAATATTTACTTCTGCTGTTTTTATATCCGTATAATTATTTTTATTAAGCAATTCAACAGCGCAATATTCGGCTGCATTGGTTGCAACACTAAAAGTTAATTTACGCTTTAATATCAGCGCAAGCATTACTTCTTTATTAGTACCAATATAAGTCACACTATCTTTTTTCTCTAAGCTAAACTTACCTTTTAAACCCGCGCTTTCGTCACTCACGATAAAATCAATACCCGGCTTTAAGGCTTTGCCATTTATCTTCAGGCTCATTTTTCCGGGAAATGTATTTACATTAAAATCAAACCACTGATAATAACCTGTACTAAAAAGTGGCTCTGCTTTAAAACGCTTCAATTCACCTGCAATATATTTAGCAGCAATATCCAGTCCGTTATTTATATAGCCGCGTCCGGCAAATGATTTGGAACAAAGCGTATTTATAACCTTACGGGCATATGCACTGTCTTGCGCCTGAAAGGAAAAAGCAACAAGCATTGAACAATAAAAAACAAAGAAAAAATTATAGCGCCTCATCTACAGTACTAAATTCTTAGTCTTTAATTCAGAAACCGGAACTATATCAAAATACCAAAAACCTTTGGTACTTATTTTAGCAGGAAGCATGCAAACATCCTCTGTTTTTATTTCCAGGGCTTTATAAACTTTTTCTCCGCCTTCAAAATTTATTTTGGTTTTAAACAATGGCCCGTCGTAACAAAAAGTATGATACTCTCCATTCTCACCACAAGGGTCAACATTGGCAGGCAACTCTTCAATAAATAAACCATCTACTTCTTTACCAATCCAGTCTTTACCTAAGTATCCATCATTAACGCAGCAGGTAATAGTTTTAAAACCCTGATGCAAAAAATCCAAAATAAGGTAAGATGTATCCATCTTCCATAAGGGGAAAACCGCATGCATACCAACCTTTGCCAAATTGTTTTCACGATATACTCTCAGGTCTTCCAAAAAAATATCGCCAAAAATAACATGCTCAATTCCTTCTGCTTTTGCTTTTAGCAACATGGCTTCCATTTTCTTTTCGTACTCATCATACGTGCCTTCGCTTGTCCAAACCTTTAAAAGTGGAATTCCAACTGATTTCGCTTGGGCATCCAGCATATCTTCTCTAACGCCATGCATCGAAACCCGTTTAAAAGTTTCATTAAGCGTGGTAAGCAGGTACTTTACATCGTATTGTTGTTCTGATAGAACTTTATGCAAACAATAAGCCGAGTCTTTACCTCCGCTCCAACAAAATATAGCTTTAGGTTTTTCTTGCTTCAATTTAGATGCTGATTATTATGATTGTAAATGTAAAGATTTCCTTAGCCCAACTTCAAGTTAATTTTTCATAACGATAGCGTTGACTATCATCACGAAAACTATGACTATCACCATGAAATGTTTGACTATCCTTGTGAGAACTCTGACTGTCACCATGATAACTATGACTATTGCCCTGAGAAGTTTGACTTTCATGATGAAAACTCCGACTGTCATCACAATAACTTTGACTATCATCATGAAAACTTTGACTATCACCGTGAAAGTCATGACTATCGGCATGAAATATGGAAAATAAAGCCCATAATCCTTGCTTTTATCAACTAAATTATTTAATTTTAATGCAGGAAATTAAAATTTCAGCATCATGCCAGACCGTTCCATCATTCCGCGTGATATTAAAGGTTTCAACCTTTACATTCGTCAAACTTGTGCATACCTTATACTCGGTACGCCGGCAAATTCCGTTCGTTATAATTGGTCTTCCACGCAGGTAAGCGATTGGCAGGGTTTTCTTACCGATTGGATACCACTGTATCTTTTATACGAAGATAAAAAAGGCGGATATACCACTAATACTAAGAACGATTTGCTGGCTATTATTGATAATGCTATTCTGTATGCCCAAACCAATAAACTGATTGAGCTTATAAAAGCAACTGCTGTTTTAACCAGCAAAGATTGCAGCACTTGGCACCTATCAGCAAAGCTGGCTCTACCTGCCGGAGCCAAGCATCAACTTATTGAAACAACCAAAGCCAATAAAACAGAACCCACTACCGAAGGAGTTTACCCCAAACTGAAACCAAAAACGGGCGGTATGGTGCGCATAGAGGCTTTTACCGAAGCAGCCCAAGGAGGACGCCCGCGTAAATTAGATGGGTTTGATTTGCTGGAATATGCCTATGCAGTTTTTTATTCGGATACCGATAATTTGCCCGTTAGTATAAACGACTCAAGGCTTACTAAGAGGCACAGCAGCAAAGCAGGTTTTGTATTGCCAACCGCAGGCATCATAAATAATTTACCTGTTTTAGAAACAGGAACAGTTGCACCAGCTAAAGTGTTAGTTATATTTTTCCGTTGGGCAAAAAGCAAATACCCCACCTTAAACGGACCTTGGTGCGGGGTTTTTACTACAGTTTTACTTTAGGTAAAATCTCTTTATCTTGCACTATATTTAAGCCTAATGAAAAACTTATTTATCAAAACCATTGCATTATCAATCATGGTAATAATGCTTGCCATATCCTGCAAAAAAGATGGACTTGCAGGTGCACCAGGATCAGTAAGTCCTAAAGGTCAAAGTTTAACAGGAAATAAAGAAGGCGCTGTCTTTGTATATGATGATGGAGCAATGAAACAAATATTACGTAAAAATAACCCTTGCTGATTTAAGAATTAAAACCTCCTGGCGGTTTCTCTTTCAATATCTTTCTTCTTAATATCCTCGCGCTTATCATAAGCTTTCTTGCCTTTGGCAATGCCAATCTCTAATTTGGCATACCCATTTTTACTAATAAACATCCTTAGCGGAATAATAGATATACCCTGGTCTTTTAGCTTACGTTCAATTTTATTTATCTCTATTTTGTTTAATAAAAGTTTACGTTCGCGCATAGGCGCATGATTATAAAAAGAGCCTTTCTCGTATTCGGTAATATGCAGGTTTCTGATAAAAACTTCTCCGTTTTTTAAATAACAATAACTATCCGCCAAAGAAACCTTAGCCTCCCGTATAGATTTAATTTCAGTTCCGGTAAGCACCATACCTGCTACAAACTTATCCGAAAAGGAGTAATCAAATGTGGCTCTTCTGTTCTGTATATTAATATTGGAGGCATCTACGCTCATTCCACAAAAATACATATTAAACCGTATATTTGTTAGCTGTATGCTCGTGCTGAAACCCGCTACCGAAAAAGACTTTACTACCATTGAAAAGCTTGCCCGCAGTATTTGGAACAAGCACTATATACCTATTGTTGGTGAAACTCAGGTAAACTACATGCTGGATAAGATATATACCCATCAGGCGATACAAAAGCAATACGAGGAGGGGCAGAACTTTTACCTGATTGAGAGTAATGAAAAGGAAGCCGGATTTGTTTCCATAAGCACAACCGATAATAAAAACCTGATGCTGCATAAATTTTATATCCTCCAGGAAAAACAAAATACAGGTTTAGGTACATTAGTGTTTAATAAGATAGCGGAAGAATTATATGCTCCTCAAACAATCAGGCTTACCGTAAACCGGCAGAATTATAAGTCGATAAACTTCTACTTTAAACTGGGTTTTAAGATTGAAAAGGTTGCCGATTTTGATATTGGGAATAACTATTTTATGAATGATTTTGTAATGCTTTGGCAAAATAAAAGATAGGCATTCATGATTAAATTATCTGTCATTACCATCAATTACAATAACGCTGCGGGTTTGCAAAAAACTATACAGAGTGTTATCTCCCAAACATTTAAAGACTATGAATACATTGTTATTGACGGAGGAAGTAATGACGGAAGCAAAGAAATAATAGAAAGTTATGCCGGTAAAATAACCTATTGGGTTTCTGAAAAAGATACAGGTATTTACAATGCCATGAATAAAGGCATACAACAAGCTAAAGGAGCCTATTGTTTGTTTTTAAACAGTGGGGATTTTCTATGTAATCATAAAGTGCTTGAAGAAGCATTTGCCCTAAACAATACGGCTGATATTATTTATGGCAACATGATGATTGATTGGGGCAACGGAAAGAGAACGGAAGGTAAAATGCCTGATAGCATTACTGCACTACAAATGTACGTTGATACCCTTTGGCATCCGGTATCATTTATTAAGAGGGAACTTTTTTATAAATACGGTCTTTATAATGAAGCTTATAAAATGGTTGCCGACTATGATTTCTTTTTTAAAACCATCATAGCAAATAAAGTGAGTACAAAACATATACCTTTGCTTGTTTCAGAATATAATGTGGATGGATTTAGTTCAAAACCTGAAAGTAAAGCTATTGAAAAGGAAGAAAGAAAGAGAGTTATTCACTCTTATCTTTCGCAAGAGGAAATAAATTATTTAGAGGGCATAGCACAAAAAGAGAAACAGAAAAAAGATAACTCCATAAAATCATTCCTTAAAAAGTGGTTTTAGTCTATTAAAATGAATAATACCAATACCCCCATAGTATCTGTAATTATACCTTGCTATAACCATGGTATTTATTTAAGTGAATGCCTTGAAAGTATCTTAAATCAAACATACAAAAATTGGGAATGCATTATAATTGATAACGGCTCTACTGATAATACAAAACAGGTTACTGAAAGTTTTGTTCAGAAGGACAAACGATTTAAATATATCTATACAGAGCAGAAAGGAGTTTCTTTTGCAAGGAACTTTGGGATTAAAAACAGTAAAGGGAAATATATATTACCTGTGGATGCTGATGACAAAATAGCTCCCCTGTATATTGAAAAAGCAGTTGAAGTGCTTGAAAAGAAAGAAAACATAAAATTAGTTTATTGCAATGCCAGGCTATTTGGTGCAGCTAATAAAGATTGGATGCTACCTGAGTTTTCGTTAAAGAATATCTTGATTGAAAATATCATTTTCTGTTCGGCTTTATTCAGAAGAAAAGATTACGACCAAACAAACGGCTACAACGAGCAAATGGTTGAAGGTTTTGAAGATTGGGACTTTTGGTTAGACTTGCTTAAGAATGGCGGAGAGGTAGTTAAGCTCCCTGAGATATATTTTTTCTATAGAATAAAAAAGGATTCCCGAAATCACACTTTAGATACCGAGAAACAAAAAAGACTAAGGGAAAAGATATATCAAAACCATAAAGAACTTTATACTAAGATACTGGAGAATGCTGATTTTGTCTATGAGTTTTATGATTTGCAAAACAAATACAAAGTGCTCAGTAATTCTAAAGATTTAGAGGTAGGAAAAAAAGCACTTACACCCATTCGTTTTATTAAAAGCCTGTTTAGTAGATAAGGTTATATGAAATCCATTTGTTTTTATAGTAGCTATTTTACACTGGATTACATTCCCTATTATGTTAAGTTTTATTTAGAAGAATTAGAAAAGCATTTTACAGAAATTGTTTTTCTTACCAATGAAAAGGAACTCAAAGAAACAGAGCTTGCTTATTTAAAAAAGAAGAATGTCACTTTGAAGTTCGTATCTAACGAAGGCTTTGATTTTGGTATGTGGTATAAAGCATTTAAAGAATATCCTTCTCTAGATTATGATAGAGTAGGATTGATAAATGATTCCTGTATTTTATTTAAACCCCTTGATGATGTTTTTAAGTGGATAAATAGTAATGACTTTGATTATTGCGGATTGGTTTCTTCCAGGAGTGTTGCCTTGCATATACAGTCTTATTTTATAGTCATTAATAAAAATGCCATTAAGTCAGTGTATGATTACTTTATGGAAAATGGACTTATAAATGATTATAAGAATGTAATCTACACCTATGAAATTGGTTTAAGTGCAAATCTGAGAAAGCAAGGACTAAAAGTGGCTGCTATGTTTACCAGTAAAAATGATATTGCTGCACAAAACCCATCCTTTTTAGTTATTGAAGAATTTATTCGTGGGGGAATACCTATGATTAAAAAGAAAATTATCTTCCGCTCCTACCGCAAAGGAGAATATCTTTCTATGTTGCGCATGAACTTTAAGTTAAATCAGAATGTATATATAAAATTAATAAAAGAGGTAAATAAAAACCAACCACTTATTGATTTTGATATAGCCATTAAGGATTTCAAGCGCAGCAGTAAAATAGATATTTACATTTATAACTTTGTTTTATTCTTTTACCGACTTGCTAAAAGAAGTAAGCTGCTTACAGTCTTATTCCATAAATTTATTCTCATAAGAAGAAAGCTGAGGGGCGACACCCGTATAAATATTTTAGCAGGAACCTCAGATACCTAATCATTGCTGGACAGGCCTAACATATTATTCCTACTGGTAAATTACTTTAACGAAGAAGAGGTATGTTCCTTTATTGAGAAACAATTAAAACCTTTTGAAAACAATTTTATTGAAATAGTAATTACAGATAATGGCAGCAGGACTTCCTTATTAAATGAAATAGAACGCAAGTATTCAAATATTACTTTAGTTAAATCAGGGAGCAATCTGGGTTATTTTGGAGCAGCTAATTTGGGCTTAACAAACTATTTAGACAGGAATAAAGAGTACCCTCAGGCAGTAATTATATGTAATACGGACATAAGATTAGCAAGTGATTTCTTTCATGAATTACAAAATAAACTATCTGATACTAATTTTGATATACTTGGACCTTCTATACATTCTATTCTTTATAAACATGATCAAAATCCTTATATTATTAATAGGATAAAAGAAAGTAAACTGAAGTTCTTTAAGTTTATTTCTTCTACTTATTTTTTATATAGCTTATTTACCCTTTATCATGTAGCAAAATCTAAATTATCAGGTAAGGCTAATGCTGCCCCTAACAAATCAATGAAACCTTATGCCGTACATGGTTCTTTTATGATATTTAATAAATTCTTCTTTGAAAAAGGAGGAACAATAAATTACCCTTGTGTATTGTTTGGTGAAGAACTATTTATTGCCGAACAGGCATTGAAACTGAATTTAAATATGCTATATGAACCTGCGTTACAGATAGAGCATAATGAACATTCTACCACAGGGGCTTTTAAATCGAAAGAGGCAGTTGCTTATTTACACCAATCCTATTCTTTCTTACTAAACACTTATTTTAAATAAAGCTATTTAGGCAAAACCAACCTAAAGCAAAGCAGGCCGCTCTGTTATCTCATGATATTTAATAACATCTTTGGCAAAATAATGCACCACCATACTTTTGCGAGTGCTGTTGGGGTTAGTAATTTTTTCTCCGCCATGTATCAGGTTAGCATGCCAAATAAGCACATCTCCTTTTTTTGCGATAAATATCTTTTTAGTAAAGTTGGTGGTTCTAACTACCTCTCCAATTTTCTCTTCGTACTTTAAATAGTTGCTATCTGCACCAACCGTTAAAGCATTACCACCCCTTTCATAATCATGGTTAAGTATATAAGGCAATTTATGACTGCCGGGGTAATAGCATAATGGTCCGTTGGTTTCATCCACATCTTCCAGTGCAACCCAAATAGCAATTAAATAACCAAGCGGGTAGGTAGTCATGTGTATAGAATCGCTATGCGCGTGCTGCTGACTACCTGTTATAAAATTAATAGTTTGAAAAGGAACAACTTCTCTTCCTAAAATAAAACTAAGAATATCTGTAATGCTTTTTTGTGTAGCAATGCTTTGTATAATTTTAGATTGTTTGTTGGCAAACATTACCTTATTGCCTAAGGTAAATTCAACTTTCTTTTCGGCTAATAAATCTTCTATTTCTTTATTGATAGAATCGGCAACCTGCGGAGTAATAAAGCTCTTTAACACCAAATACCCGTTTTCTTTCCAAGCAAGTATTTGCTCTTTTACATCATCCGTAAAGTTGGTGCTTATTCGCTTTTTATTATGTTCTTTATTTGTGCTTATGTATTCGCTTTGCTCGGCTCTTAGTTTTTGTTTTACATCTTCATAAGAAACATCCTTATCCATCCAGGGAATATCTCCTACCGGCAAACCCTTAAAATCTTTGGAAGAAATACTTTGAAACAAAGCTTTGCGCAAACCTGCATTTTTATAAGGAGCTTTGTTATGTGCTAACTGAGAAGAGTGCAACAAATTATAAGCAGAGTAGGTTACCTTTAAGGAGCGTAAAAAATCTACCAACTTATTATCAGCCATCGCTTATTTACTGATAGACTCTATAATATCGTGTTTGGTAATGATGTGCACCTCGCCAAGCCTGTCTTTCATTAGCACAGCATTACTTTCTTTGGTAATCATTTTAGACACATCTTCAATGCTGGCGTTCATGCTTACAAACGGAAAAGGTTTTTGCATTACCTTGTCTACCGTTTCCTGTTTCAACGTATCGTTGGCTATCAGTTGTGCAAAAACATGACTGTCATTAAGTGCACCTACAAACTCGTTTCCTTTTTTTACCGGTATTTGAGAAATGTTGTATTTAGTCATTAAAGCAACAGCATTCGTTATCTTCTCATCAAAAGGAATAGTTAATAGCTTTTGGTTTTTATGCGAAGCAATTAAATCAATGGCTTTTGGTTTAGTGTCTTCTAAGAAGCCACGGTCGCGCATCCAGTCATCATTGAACATTTTGCCTAAATAACGTGTGCCATGGTCATGAAAGATAATTACTACCACATCATCTTTCTTAAACATATCTTTCATTTGCATAAGACCTGCCATGGCACTTCCTGCCGAGTTACCTGCAAGTATAGCTTCTTCTCTTGCAATACGACGCGTCATAATAGCAGCATCTTTATCGGTAACCTTTTCAAAATGATCGATGATACTGAAGTCAACATTCTTAGGAAGGAAATCTTCACCAATGCCTTCTGTGATATAAGGATAGATTTCGTTCTTATCGAAGATGCCGGTTTCTTTATACTTCTTAAATACAGAACCATAGGTATCAATACCTAATATCTTAATGTTAGGGTTCTTTTCTTTCAGGTATTTACCCGTACCGCAAATAGTGCCACCTGTTCCAACACCAACTACCAAGTGTGTAATTTTTCCATCAGTTTGTTCCCATATTTCAGGACCTGTACTTTCGTAATGTGCCTGAGAGTTAGAAAGGTTATCATATTGATTAGGCTTCCATGCATTAGGAATTTCACTTACCAAACGTGAGGATACTGAGTAATAAGAACGTTCATCTTCAGGTTCTACGTTGGTAGGACACACAACAACCTCTGCACCAAAGGCACGCAGGGCATCAAACTTTTCTTTACTTTGTTTATCGGTAGAAGTAAACACACATTTATATCCTTTAATAACAGCAGCAATAGCCAAACCCATGCCCGTATTACCCGAAGTCCCTTCTATAATAGTTCCGCCCGGTTTTAGGCGCCCGTCTTTTTCTGCATCTTCAATCATCTTTAAAGCCATGCGGTCTTTAATAGAATTGCCAGGGTTAAAGGTCTCAACTTTTGCAAGCACCAAAGCGGGGATGTCTTTAGTAATACGGTTAATCTTTACCATTGGGGTATTACCAATGGTTTCTAATATGTTTTTGCAGTATTTCATGTATAGATAAGATTTTTGATTAAAAATTCAGCGAACAAAAGTACGTTTATTTTATAAATAATTTATCAGTTGTTGGGTTTTAGCAGCATTATCAAATGCCAGTAGGGATTGCTTTCTAAAGCTTATTAAATCTATTGTAAATTCTTTGTTAAACGTATTATTTATCGCTTCTGCCATTTCAGCTGCTGTATTTTTTACTATACAAGTTTGTTGCAAGTTGGTACCTGTAAGCATATCTTCATTACAAATGCAGAATCTGCCGCTATATAATACGTTCAGTAGTTTTAATTTTAATCCCGTTGCCTGATGCGTATATAAACAATGTATATGTGCCTCTTCAATCAAAGTTTGCATCTCTGCCTCGCTTGGATTTGCTTTAATTTGTAAATGAGGGTAGGATTTTATCCAATTATATATTTTGGTATTAGGATTTAACCCGGCAATAATTACTGGATGTTTTATTTTAGAGAATACCATTTTAATAAGATACTCAACTGCTTTTATGTTTTCTGCTACTTGAAGGTTTCCATTGTATAAAATATATTCTCCTTTGCCTTCTTTAATTTTTACTTTATCAAAAGCATGAAAACTGGGCAGGTATTCTATTCCCTTCGTAGGGAATTGGCTTTGCAGATAATCCCTGTCGGCAGTTGAAACCACCAGCATTAAATCAGCATTAATCAGTTGTTTTTGGAAGTTACGAAGTTTATTTGCTTCAAGTAAGAAGTACATTTTCTTTACGAGGTTCTTTTCTGATTTAGCCAGATGTGCATAATATTCATGTTCTATATTGCTCTCGCGGTATATTTTAAAACGATTTGTTAAACGTCTATCATTCAGAAAATAACAGGTGTGCAATCCTTCAAATAAAATGGGGTATTCATCTTTCAATAAGTTAGCTATTAGCAGTTGGGAATCTCTTGATTTAATAATAAAGGGAATAGATGAAAGTTGGTTTATAAAAGAAGTGTTACGCTTATAATAGTATATTTTATCGCAATATTTATTAAGTTCTTTTTGTTCGCTTCTGTCATATTCGAAGCAATGAAGGATAATTTTCACACCGGCTTTGTGCAGGTTCTTTAGCTTGTAAAAAACATCTATCACGCCTCCGTAATTGGCGGGGTATGGGACATCAAAGGAGATTATATGAAGGTGTTTTTCCAATTACTTGCTCTTTATATCTTTAAATATATCAATCCAAACTTGCTTTTCTTTTTCCCAACTATTTTCTTCTGAGGCTATTTTGGTGTTGGCTTTCCATGTAGCATAATCAGCAGAGCTAAGCATATAATTTATTTTATCTGCTATGTGTTTGGCATCATGTTCTTCAATGCAAATGCCTACTTTATATTTGTCAATAAAAGATTTAATTTCTTTTAGCGGACTTGCTAATACAGGTACTCCTGCATATACATAATCAAATAATTTATTGGGCAGACTGTATTGGTAATTAATGTTGGTAGCTTTATCAAGCGATAAGCCAATATCGGCATTGCAGGTGTATTGATAAAGTTCTTCGGGTTTCATTTTAGGTAAAAGAAATACCTTGCCTTTTAAGCTTTCTTCGGCTGCCATTTTCTCTAACAAGCAAATAACATCTCCTCCGCCGATAATTAATAGAATCGCATTATTAATATAGTGCATGGCATCAACTGCTTCTTCGGCACCGCGCTGCACATTTATGCCTGCGCCCTGCAAAAGAATTATCTTTTTATCTAGAGGCAAGTTTACCTCGGTTCTAGTTTTTATCCTGTTAACTAAAATTATATCAGGTATGTTTCTTACTACTTTAAATGGTGTTTTGTATTTCTGCGTAAACCAATTGGCAATGCTTTGGTTAACGGTTATGCAATAGGTTAGTTTAGGTACTATAGCTTTTTCTAAGCTTTCCCATATCTTCTTTTTTAGAGGAGTTTCCTGCAACTCAGGAACTTCGCAAAATATCTCATGACTATCATATACCAAGGCACATTTTCTGCGTTTACTGAAATAATAGTTGGGCAGCAGGGTATCTAAATCATTTGAGACTAATAAACTTGCTTTATTCTTGCGCAAAAAGAAGAATAAACGGATGGTAAACTCGACATAAAAAGCAACTCCTTTCTCAAACCATAGTTTCATGCGGTGGGTTTGATAGGGTCTTTGGTCTAAGGGCAAAGAATTTTTTAAAATCCTGCCAACCAATGTTACTTCGTAGCCCTGTTCGGTAAGTAACATGCAGGTTTTGTGTACGCGTCTGTCGGTTACTAAGTCATTTATAACAGAAACAATGGCTTTGGGCATGAGTTATTTTCTGCAACTAACGCAGTTTTATGCATCAATATTACAAAAACTATGGTATTTGTAGTGCGTTTTGCCTGAGTGTATAGAAGATTTATCCAAGTGCATGGAAGTTTTGCCTGAGTATACAGAAGTTTTACCTGAGTGTATAGGAGTTTTGCCTGAGTGGCTCCAAGTTTTGCCCGAGTGCTCATGAGTTTTACCCGAGTGCCCCTAAGTTTTGCCTGAGTGGCTTCAAGTTTTACCCAAGTGCACTGGGGTTTTACCCGAGTGCACTCTTATTGTATGTAAGTGCCTCTTTGTAGGGTTAGCATGCGTAAGGGATTGCAGTGGAAAGCCTTTGCGTAACCGCAAAGCTTGGAACGTAAAGCCCGACGGCAGTAATCTGCCGGAACGCCCTACTTCAATTCACATTCCACGCCGTTGAGTCGGTTTAGTTCCAGCATAAAATCGTTGCTGATGCCTACCTTTTTTGTTTTGGAATACATTTTAACCGACATGTTATCGGTTTTATCTTCTACATGAATTTCTATACCGCACTTGCCGGGGTTGGAAGCTATTAGTTTTTCTATCTTATCTATAAAATCGGGGTTCACATCAGTAACTCCTACTTTTACTTTTACAGAGCTGAATGCTTTTTCTTTCAATTCGGATAGTAAATCTATTTTAGAGATTTTTAGCTCGAGGTTGTCTGCTTGATTAAAGCGGGTTTGCACCCTGCCTCTTACCATTAAAAATAAGGCAGGGCTTAAATAGTTTCTGAACTTGATATAATCTTCGCCGAATAAAATAAACTCGAATGAACCCATGTAATCTTCGAGTGCAAAGGTGCCAAAGGGTTTGCCTGTTTTTGAGGTTCGGTGCTGCACATCGGTAACAATACCTGCTACGGTTACTTCTTTGTTTTCGAAGGCTTTTAAATCAGATAAATCTGCCAGTGATTGTTTGCAGAGGTGTTGAATCTCTAATTTGAATTCATCTAAGGGATGCCCCGAGATATAAAAGCCTACTACTTCTTTTTCTTTTGCAAGTTGTTCTAGCTGCCCCCAGGGCTCTACTTTTGGCAAAGCCGGTTCAGAAATTTGTGCTTCGGTGTCTTCTCCGAATAAGGATGCCTGATTGGTTTCAGTTCCTGTATTAAAACTATTTCCGTAGCGGATTAGTTTTTCGGTAAGAGTTTGACCGTCTTTATCAGTTGCAAAAAACATAGAGCGTGTAATTCCTTCAAAAGAATCGAAAGCACCTGCAAGAGATAAAGCCTCTAAACTTTTTTTGTTTATGGCTTTACTATCCAAACGTTTTGCTATATCGAATACGCTAACAAAGTTGCCTGCTTCATTGCGTTGGGCCACTATGCCTTCTACTACGTTACTGCCTACTCCTTTAATCGCGGTCATGCCAAAGCGTATATCTCCGTTTTCGTTTACGGAGAAATCTCCTATGCTTTCATTTACATCAGGCCCCAATACTTTAATGCCCATGCGCTTGCACTCTTCCATAAAGAAGGTAACGTTCTTAATATCGCCCATGGTGTGGGTAAGTACAGAAGCCATAAACTCAGAAGGGTAATTGGCTTTTAAATAAGCAGTTTGAAATGCTAAATAAGCGTAGCAGGTAGAGTGTGATTTGTTGAAAGCGTAGGATGCAAAGGCTTCCCAATCTACCCAAACCTTTTCGCAGACCTTTGTATCGTGTCCGTTTTTAGCGCAACCTTCTACAAATTTGCCCTTCATTTTATCGAGGACATCTTTTTGTTTTTTACCCATGGCTTTACGCAGCACATCGGCATCGCCTTTACTGAAGTTGGCCAGCTTTTGAGAGAGCCTCATTACCTGCTCCTGATATACGGTAATGCCATAAGTCTCTTTAAGGAATTCATCCATCCCCTCTAAGTCATAAACAATAGGTTCTTTACCATGTTTACGGTTAATGTAATTAGGAATGTATGCAATTGGACCCGGACGATACAGGGCGTTCATGGCAATTAGGTCAGTGAAGGAATCGGGTTTTAAGTCCTTCAGGTATTTCTGCATACCTGCACTTTCAAACTGAAATATACCATTGGTTTCTCCACGCTGAAAAAGTTCGTAGGTTTTTTTATCATCCAGTGGAATGGCATCAATATCAATTTCTAAATTATGACGGTGCTTAACATGTTTAAGTGCATCTTTAATAATGGTGAGGGTACGTAAACCTAAGAAGTCCATCTTCAACAATCCTGCTGATTCTGCAACAGAGTTATCGAATTGTGTAACCAACATATCGCTGTCTTTGGCCTTACAAACGGGCACAAACTTGCTCATCTCATCAGGTGTGATGATTACTCCGCAAGCATGAATACCTGTATTACGCACACAACCTTCTAAGTCATAAGCTTGTTTTAAAACTTCTGCCTGCAGGGTTTTCCCATCTGCCAGCTTCCTGAAATTATGCGATTGTTCGACAAACTCGCGTCTGTCTTTTATTTCTTCTAAATATTTTTTGTCAATTCCTTCCGGACTAAGCAAGGCTTTTAGTGAAGCCGCTAATGATTCGGGGTACGATTTTGTAAGTACTGTTGCATCCGGCAATGATAAGTTGAGTACACGTGCCGCATCACGAATAGCTGATTTACCGCCCATGGTACCATAGGTAATAATTTGCGCTACCTGATTGCTTCCGTATTTTTTAATTACATAATCAATTACTTTATCACGCCCTTCATCATCAAAGTCTATGTCTATATCGGGCATAGATATACGATCGGGGTTTAAGAAACGCTCAAAGAGTAAGTCATATTTAATAGGGTCTATGTTTGTAATACCCAAACAATAAGCAACTACAGACCCTGCGGCGCTTCCACGACCAGGGCCTACACTCACACCCAACCTACGTGCTTCAGTTGTAAAATCTGATACGATTAAGAAGTAACCCGGAAAACCCATACGCTCCATTACACTCAATTCAAAATCTATACGCTCTTTTATTTCAGGGCTTAAATCAGGGTAACGAGTTTTTGCTCCTTCATAAGTAAGATGTTTTAAATAAGCATTCTCGCCACGGTTACCTTTTCCTTCATCTGTAGGGTCTTCATCACGAACATCTTTAAACTCATTGGGTATATTAAATTTAGGTAACAATACATCTCTGCCAAGCTTAAACGATTCTATTTTGTTTACAATTTCATTTGTGTTCTCCAATGCTTCAGGCATATCACTGAAAACCTTTTGCATCTCGGCAGGAGATTTAAAATAGAACTCCTGATTTGGAAAACCGTAACGGAAGCCACGTCCACGTCCAATGGGGGTTTCTTTTAACTGGTTATCTTTTACACAAAGTAAAACATCATGAGCTGCTGCATTTTTTTTATCGAGGTAGTAATTGTTGTTAGCAGCAAAATAGGTAACGCCGTACTTCTTTGCAAAGCGAAGCAAAGTTTCATTTACGGCAGCCTCTTCAGGTAAGTTATGGTTGTTTAACTCAACATAAAAATCATCGCCAAATTGTTCCTTCCACCAAATAAAAGCTTCCTCAGCCTGAGTTTCTCCTACATTCAAAATCAGGTTAGGAATTTCTCCGCTTAATGAACCTGTTGTGGCAATCAATCCGTCTTTATGTCGTGATAAAGCTTCCCTATCAATACGAGGTACATAATAAGAACCTTCTGTAAAGCCTATGGAGCTTAGTTTGGAGAGGTTTTGATACCCGCTTCTATTCTTCGCTAAAAATACCTGTGTAAAACCATTATCCTGTTTTGATTTATCAAGCCGGTCTTTACAAATATAAAGCTCGCAACCAATGATAGCTTTTAACTCTTGTTTTTTTGCTCCTTCTTTTTCTCCTTTATCAATGGCATCATTGTGCGCTTTAATGGCTTTATTTTGTTTATCAACACTTTGCCAAAACAAAAAAGCACCATACATATTTCCATGGTCGGTAATGGCAAGGGCAGGAGAACCAAAGCTGATGGCTCGTTTTACCATATCATCAATATCGCTGGTGGCTTGCAAAACAGAGTATTGCGTATGGTTGTGTAAGTGAGTAAACTTTATATTAGAAGTTTGAACTTCAGCAGTTGAAGTTTCTTTTACATCCTTAGTCTTTGCCTCTTGATTCTTTAGTTTCTTTTCAGATGAAAGCAATTCGCTTAAATCAGGAGAGACGTAATTTATAGTTTGAAGTTCTGAATTTGGTAGTTCGCTTACTTTAAGAATACTTCTTTTCAGTAATTCAAAGAAAGCTTTAGCTGTAGCCTGCACATCAAAGGCTGCATTGTGTGCCGCCTCAAAGCCCTGATTAAATAGCTTTACATAAAGCTCTTCTAATTTTGGCCATTTGTATTTTCCGCCTCGTCCACCGGGAATGGCACAAAACTCAGTTACATCATCATTCTTAGTATCTATAACTGGCTTGCCACTAAAGTAATCAGGCATGCCCAAGCGAATAAACTCGGCACCGACAATACTTAAATCAAATTCTATATTATGTCCGCATAAATATTTTGTTTGTTTCACAACCTCGACAAACTCATTCATTACGACCTGCAAATCTTCGCCTTCTGTCAAAGCACGCTCGGTACTAATGCCATGTACCTGTGCCGCATTAAAAGGAATAGTAAAACCATTAGGTTTAACAATAATGCTGTTGGCAGAAAGTAGGTTACCCTTCACGTCATGCAACTGCCAGGCAATTTGTACTACGCGGGGCCAGTTATCGCTATCACTTAAAGGGGCGTTGTAGTTGCGGGGCAAGCCCGTTGTTTCGGTATCAAATATTAAAAACATGCACGTATCAGATTATCTGATAAAGTTAGGTAAGAGATTGGCTGCAAATGACTTTGTTGAAAAAAATACTTCAGATTGTTTTGTTGGCCGTGTTATAAAATAATTGGCAATAAAACCGCCCTACTTATTCTCCCAAGCAGTCCAGTTGGTTTCCTCACTGTTAAGTATGCCCAAGTAATTATGGTATCTTTCTTCGTAAATTTTGCCTTCTTCCAAAGCTTTTAGCACAGCGCAGCCGGGTTCTATGGTATGCGTACAATTATTAAACTTGCATTGGTTCATCAGCTTTCTAAACTCAGGAAAATAATGCCCCACTTCTTCCTTTTTCATTTCAACCAGGCCAAGCTCTTTTATGCCAGGGGTATCAATTATATAACCTCCGTCATCCAGTTTATGCAACTCGGAAAACGTGGTGGTGTGCTTTCCTTTTAAATGAGCGGCAGAAAGATTACCTGTCTTTAAACCCAGGTTAGCTTGTATGTTGTTAATTAATGTTGATTTACCCGCCCCGCTATGTCCGGCAAGCAGGGTAAGTTTATCTTTTAAACTGTTTTTAACTTTATCTACATCTTCTTTTTTCAAAGCAGATATTTCAATGCACTCATATCCTAAAGAGGTGTACATGCTAACTAATTCCTGTTGCACTTTTTTCAACTCCTCATTCAACAAATCAATCTTATTAAAGATAATCTTAGCAGGTATTCTATAGGCTTCGGTGGTAACTAAAAACCTATCGATAAACCCGGTTGATGTTCGCGGAAACACCAATGTAACCAATAAATAAGCCTGATCTATATTGGCAGCCAGTATATGTGTTTGCTTACTTAGATTAAGTGACTTACGAATGATATAATTTTTTCGGGGATATATTTTTGTGATAAGTGCACTATCGTTGCTTTGTTCAACCTCTACATTATCCCCTACCACCAATGGACTGGTAGTTTTGCGTAACTCCAGACGTATCTTTCCTGCAAGGTTTGCCATTAGTATATCACCTTTATCTGTGCACAATCTGTACAAGTTTCCAGTAGATTTTAATACTAATGCGCGCACACTCAAGCTTTCTTTAAATCGCTATGCTCCTTGTAAGCCTTTTCTGCTTTATTGTACCAAGCCTTTCCGTATTTGCGAATAAGTGGAGTTTTTAAAAACTTAAACACAGGCACATTCAATTTCACACCACAGGCACAAGCATCTTTACATATTTTCCAGCGGTGGTAATTAAGTGCATCGTAGGTTTTATGTGGCGTAATACGTATAGGGTATAAATGGCAGGAAATTGGTTTTTGCCAGTCAATTACACCATCTTTATGAGCCATTTCTATGGCACACTTAGCAATCTTGTCTTCATCAAAAACCACAAAGGCACATTCTTTTTCTTTACCAACAAGCGTGGTAGTATAATCGCCGTCGCTGTCTAATACATAAGGACCATACTTTTCGATAGCCTTTAATCCTTTTTTGTTCAAGTAAGGTTTTACTTTATCAACTACTCCTTCAATAAGGGGTAACTCATCTAAATCAAGCGGAGCACCACTTTCTCCACTAATGCAGCATTGACCTTTGCAGGCATGCAAATCGCAAACGAATTTCTCTTCAAAAAGTTCGTCCGATAAAAGAGTGTTATCTATTGAAATCATAAGAGGGCGAAATTACAGATAAAAGCTCTTTATGCAATGGCTTTTATTATGCCTTAGCAGCCTCGTAAATTTCTTTTAGTTTGGCTTTGGTTGCTGTAACAGTAGTAAGCTGGTTATTTACGGAAGATGCGTCTCCATTCTGTTTTTTAATATCTTCCAGTTTAGAGGTTAATTCATCTTCCTTATCCTGATACATTTTTACCAAATCCTTTAAAGCCTTTTGTGCCGAGTATTTTACATACACATTCTTTCCTTTTTCGGTATATGTTTTAAGGATAGAAGCTCCGTTAAGCACCGTTTCATCTTTGCTGCAATGTTTTAAATATTGTCCGTATATGTTGACAAAGCCAATGCTTTCAAAGCCTGTAAAATTATCTTTTTGTTTTACGAAAAACGGATTATTGCCGTCATCTCCGTAGTTAGAATATAAATCCATAATGGTAAAACGGATGTTATCGCTGTTCTCATTCTCCAACTCTTTAGATTTTTGCATGGCAGCTTGGGGGTTTTCTTTTGCTAAGGCACTTAAACCTGCTCCCATTACTAAATATGATTTCTCGGTAAGTGCAGCAGTATAAATCGTTTTCACATCAGCATCATTTTTATAATGCGCAACTAAATACATAATTGCTTCGGCACGCACTTTGGTTTTCTCATCGCTTTGAGCCATTTTAATAACCAATGGTTTCAGTTCGCTAAGTTTTGAGGCATCTGCTTCCTCTAAAAGTTTAAGGGCTTTAGAACGCAGTCCATCCCATTTATCATTTAAAGCAAGTTTAACTGTTGCATACACACTGGTATTGGCAAGGTTATCTTTAAATTGATTGATAGCTTCCAATCTGTCTAAATACTTGGATGCATTTTTATATTGATACACATACTCTTCCAGCGTTTTGTTTTCTGTTTTTTGGCAAAGCAATTGTTTCTCTCCGTCAAAGTTTATTAAAGAGGGTTTTGAATCAGATGAAAGAGTAAACTCTTCGCTTACTTTAGTAACCGTAATTTTTTCTCTTTTAACTGTTTTGTTAGCTCCGTCTCCATAATACAAATCAATATACACAGGCATTTTGTATAAAGGATTCTCTTCAAAGTCCTGCTTTTGATCAATCTTTATTTTTACTTGTTTGGCTGCCGCATCATAACTGTAATTAATATCTAATACCGGATGCCCTCCTTTTAAATACCATTGGTTAAAGAACCAGTTTAAATCCTGACCGGTTGTTTCTTCAAAAGCCATACGTAGGTCGTTGTACTCGGTATTCTTAAAGCGATTCTTCTCTAAATATAATTTCAACGAAGCAAAGAAGGCATCATCTCCCACTTCTTTACGAAGCATGTGTAATATCTGTCCGCCTTTATTATAACTGATTCCATCAAACATATCTTCACGACCATCATATTCAAAACGAATAAGCGGAGGGTCTTTTTGTGCGGTTTGTGCCATATAACCTTGACGACTACTATAACTATGCGCATCTGCAGCATCAGCACCGTGCTTATATTCCTGCCACAAATACTCGCCGTATGTTGCAAAAGATTCATTTAAAGAAAGGTTACTCCAGCTTTCGCAGGTTGCCAAATCGCCAAACCATTGGTGGAATAACTCGTGAGAAATAACATCTTCTCCTTTGCTTCCATCAAGCAATTCACGTTCCGTTTGATACACAAAATCGCCATGCAAAGTAGCTGATGTGTTTTCCATAGCACCCGATACATAATCTCTGGCAACAATTTGCGCATATTTTTGCCATGCATAAGGTACACCTAATTTAGTAGAGAAGAACTCTATCATTTCAGGTGTTAAACCAAATATAGCTTTTGCATAAGGTTCGTATTCTTTCTCTACGTAATAACTAACTTCTTTTCCATTCCAAGGTTTATCAATCACCTTTTTAAATTCGCCTACGCCCATCATTACCAAATAGACAGCATGTGGCATATCCATTTTCCAATGGTCGGTGCGGGTACCATCTGCATTCTTTTTACTATCAGTAAGTAATCCGTTTGATAGTGTTGTGTATTTATCATCCACAGTCATGTAAATCTCATCCGTCATTTTTTCATTCGGACTATCTATGCAAGGAAACCAAGCCGAGTTACTTTGAGTTTCTCCTTGCGTCCATATTTGAGGCATTTTACTTTTATCTTCTCCTTTAGGGTTAATAAAGTATAAACCTTTATCATCCGTAATAGCTCTGCTGCCACCCGCTTTTAGTTCGTTTGGTTTAGATTTGTAATCAATAAAAACGGTATATTTATCATTGCGGGTATATTCTTTATCCAAATCAATTTTTAAAGAATCGTTCTCATATACATACTTTAAATCGCTGTTGCCTTTTGCGCCCACTAACTGCACTTTATTGATATCCATGCCACGGGCATTCAAGTATAGCTTTTTAACGGGATAGAAATAGGGCTTTACATCAATAGTTGCCTTACCATAAAGCCAGCTGTTTTGCCAGTCAAATTTCACTTCCAGTTTGGTATGTACAACATCGTTGCTTTTAGGATTAGCCCCACGGTATTTAATTGGAACAGGAAGCGGAGGTTTTTTATCTACAAAAACCGTATCTGTTTTTACAAGTATAATTTCTTCTTTTTCTCCTTTATCTTTCTTGTTCTTTTTCTGTGCAAATGCAAGCGGTGAAATAAACAATATCGCAAACGCAATTATAAGTAGTTTTTTGCCAATCATAGCTTTAGTTTAATTTTCAGCAAAAATGCAATTTTTATGCGATTGATACTTTGTTTTTTTACGAGTGGTTTAATTTTAGGAATAATGGGACAAAACTTGGCTTAAAAACAATTTATCTATATTTATACGTTCCTAAATTTATATGATAAACGGAAGTGCTTTTAAAAGGGTTGTTGTTTGTTTCTTTGTTTTTTATTTCTCGATAGGTGTATCTCAACAAGAGCCTTCCGCAGTATTATCAGAGTATCTTAGATATAAGAGCATAACAGGTAACGAGAAACCTGCCGGACTATATTTGAAAAGTGTTTGTGAGCAATTTGGCTTTTATACTACCGTGTTTACGGATGCTGATTCTTCTTATAACTTTTGTGCTTCGTTAGTACCTTTAAACAGGGGACTTCCTTCGGTGCTCCTCATGAATCATATAGATGTGGTTCCGGTAGATGAGCAAGGTATTTGGCAACAGAAACCATTTGATGGCATCATAAATAATGATACCATTTATGGCAGAGGAAGCATTGATATGAAGGGTTTAGCGGTAATGCAAATCTTTGCGCTGAAACAAATAAAGGAAACCATAAAGACAGATTCCATTAAATACAACATTGTTATTTTGTTTTTATCCGGCGAGGAAACGGGCGGGAAGAATGGCGCTGCTAAAATGATACAACCCGAAATACTTTCTCAGTTAAAACCTATGGTGGTTTTTGGAGAGGGTGGGGGAGGGCTAACGCATGTTATACCCGGCAAGGAAAATGAGTTATGCTTTTTTGTATCAAATGCCGAGAAGAAAAGTTTGTGGCTAAAGTTGGAAGCTAAAGTAAAATCAAGGGGGCATAGCTCGGTTTCGTCTTCTAAAACAGCTGATAGAATTTTATTAAAGTCAATTGAGAAAATAGACCAGGCCGAAGAACATATAGTAATAGATAAAAGTGCCGAAGAAACCTTTAAGGAAATTGGCAGTATTATGGGAGGGGTAAAAGGCTTTATTGTAAAGCATATAAACTGGTGGCTTTTTAAACCCCTGCGAAGAAAAATTGTAAGGGATAATGAAGCCATAAAAACACTGGTAACCAACTCCTATCAGCTTACGCAAATACAAAACCCCAAAGGACCCATAAACCAGGTGGCACAATCGGCAACGGCTTTTTATGATTGCAGACTGCTACCTAATAAATCCGAGAAGCCTTATATATTAAAGCTGCTCTTCCGTATTATAGACCGGAGAATAAAAATTACCATCGAGGATGAATCGCCCACATCAGAGCCAACTGCATTGGATAGTAATTATGATAAAATGAAAAGGGCAATAGTAGGTGAGTTTCCTACGGCGCATGTAATACCGGTTTTGTTTCCTGCCACTACCGATAACAGTTATTTTAGGAGTGTTGGTGTTCCATCTTATGGTATATTACCCTTTCGCCTTTCGGAAGAAATGCTGGAAAGTGTACATGCCAACAATGAAAAACTGCCCCTAAGCGCTATTAGCAGTGGCATTAAGGTTTATATCCGGCTTTTGCAGAGTTATAATCCTTAAATTATTTGCGGCGTTGCGACGGGAAACCGCCGGATTACAAAACCCATTAGATGGAAAGCAACTGACGATGCTTGGATTGCAATTGACATTACTTGGATTGCAAGCGATAATAAAGCAATAGCAACCGACAATTAAGCAATAGCAATTGACAGCGAAGCAATAGTAACTGACAACCAAGCAATAGTGACAGACAATCAAGCAATAGCAACTGACAATCAAGCAATAGTGACCGATAGTTAAGCAATAGCAACCGACAATTAAGCAATAGCAATTGACAGCCAAGCAATAGTGACCGACAACCAGGCAATAACAATCGATAGTTAAGCAATAGCAACTGGCAACCAAGCAATTGAAAACAATGGGTTAATTTAGGGGGTTAGTTGATAAGAATACCTTACTACTTTCTTTTTCCTTGACGAAAAAGAAACAAAAAGTCAAGACAAAACGATCTGCTATGCACAGACTAAACTGCTCCGCGTTTTGTCGGGCTTGTGCGCTGTTTTGAAGAAGATATTATTTAAAAATAAGAAAATCATCTTTTGGATTTTTGGAAATTGGAATAAAAAAAGGATAGGAAATTGCTGAAATGTTAAAAAATTTGACCGTTTATTTGTTAAATCCGACCGTTAAAAAAAAAGAAGGCTCAATTTGTAAAAAAGATTTATTCCTGCCGTAAATTTGTTTTAGGGATTAAAAAAAACAAATCTTTAAAAATAACAAGAGATGAATAAGAAACAAACACAGAAAGTAAATATGATTGACAGTAGTGTGGCGCTGTTGAACATACCTGTGAACAAAGCCATTTGGATTGGGAATGCTACTTTTAATGCTGCGGTGAATAATGTGCTGACGAACATGGGGGTATTGAATAATGCCGACAGTACACGCATGGCGGGGCCACAGCCGTTTACTGAAACTAAGGCACAAGCTAAGGAAGTTTTGATAACAGCGACCTTATTACATGCTGCTGCGGGACGTGGTTACGCTACCAGTATTGGAAACACAGGCATGAAAACCATTTGTACGATAACCGAAACAAGTTTGGTGAAATGCCCTGATGCTGATTTGGGAAACATGTGCAGGAATATTTATACGGCTGTGCAGCCTAATATTGCGAGCATGGGGGATTGGGCTTGCAATGCTACAAGTTTAGCGACTTTTAACGGAGATATAAATACTTTTAATGCTTTGGTGGGAACGCCGCAGGCACAAATAAGCTCGCAACATGCGGCTGCGGGTGCTATTGATGCGCAGGTTGACGTTATTGAAGGGATACTGGAAAATACGATTGATACGCTGATGGTACAGTTTAAAAGCAGCCATGCGGCTTTTTATAACGGGTATATGAGTGCCAGAGTTACGCATAGTACGGGGGTGCACCACAGCACTATGTTTAAGGGTTATATATATAATGCTACGGGTGCGGCTTTGCCGCACATGGAAGTGGTTTTGATGCTTGGGGGTAATAAGCTACGGAAACATTATACGGAGGCTAACGGGCATTTTAGATTTACGCAACTGCATTTGGGGGATTTTGATATTGTGGTTAGCGGACCAGGTATGGTAACGCAAACTAAAACCTATAATATAACTACGTTGCAAAGTGTGGAGGCTGATTTTACGATGGCGGTTGCGGGTGGCACTACAGGAGGAGGAACTACAACGGGAGGTACTACGCCTCCGGCGAGTGCTTAGTTAGGGGGGATAATTTAGAAATTAAAAGCCTTGCAGAGATGTGGGGGGGTTGCCGCTATGGCACAAACAACGGTGCTTGTCAATTTTGATTTTAATGAGAGCAGCTCGTTACTATGGGAGATTGCCGCGCTTCGCTCGCAATGACGACTGGCAGACAAAGCTTGGAACGGAAAGTCCGACGGCGCATGAGATTGCTTTGCGCCTCGCAATGACGAAATGCGCCGAAACGCCCAAAATAAACAAGAGATTGTATTAGGCCTTTAGTTTTTTCTTCCTGCTTTTAACTTCCAAAAAGGTATCGTCGTAATCTGCACGCAGGGTACCAAATAGCCTGTCCCACCACAAAAAGTATAGTCCGTAATTGCCTTTAAAGTAATGGTGGTGCTGGTTGTGGTTAACGGAGGTATTAACCCATCTGCCTATCCAACTTGTATTAAAGCCTTTGGGGTAAACCTCCCATCCTAAATGCCCGTAAACGTTATATACCATTTGAAATAAAAAAAAGGCAAATAAATGCCATTTGCACAAAGGCATTATTAAAAGCAGTAAAACAAAAATACCGGCTTCTACAATGGCTTCTAAAGGATGAAACGCAAAAGCGGCAAATGGCGACGGGTTGGTTGATTTATGATGCAGCAAATGAAACCATTTAAACAGTTTAGGATGGTGCATTAAACGGTGTGTGAAATAAAAATACATATCGTGCAAAAAAAACATAAGCGGAAATGCAAGCCAGAAATAAAGTGTGTGCGCATCGTATTTTCCGGGATAGGTATAAAATTGGGTATATTGCCTGATGGGTGTAAGCAACATGGTGGTAGGTACTAATGAGAAAATAAAAATGGTGCCGATTGAAAATAAAATCTCGCGCTGATAATCTTTATTACCAGGAAATTTTAATTGAATCTTTCTGAAAGAGATTCTTTTTTTAAAGATTACATACCAAAATAACCAAGCCAAGCTGGCTATAATAAAATAACGCAGCCCTATAAGAAGCATAAAGTCTGACCAGGAGTTTGCATACATGGTGCAAAGATAATAATCTTACTACTTTCTTTTATTCTATTTCTCAAAGCCTTTGTTGCCCTGCAAGCCCCCGGTATGAACTGCCACAATAGTTGAACCTGTTTTAAAATATTCCTTTTGTATTAAATCGAAAATGCCATACATCATTTTTGCGGTATAAACATAATCAAGCGGAATGCTAAACTGCGTTTCAAAATCGTTTTTAAAGGCGAGTAGTTCCGGAGTTGTTTTTGCATAACCGCCAAAGTGATAATCATGTATAAGTTTAAGATTAGTTGTTGGAGATATGAGGTTATTAATTTCATCCATCAGATAATCTGCACCTTTAAGTACAACAAAACCTAGGGCTTGTTGTTGGTCTTTTAATGCAGAAGTTATTCCCGCAATGGTTCCTCCGCTTCCAACTGCAGAACAGATGTAATTAAAATCTATAGGGGTGTAATCTGTTATTTCTTTACAGCCCTTAACCGCCAGGGCATTAGAGCCTCCTTCGGGTAATAAATAAAACTCCCCAAACTTGTTTTTAAGTTCTTCTATAAACTCAGGAGATGTTTTGTTTCTGTATGCCTCACGCGAAACAAAATGCAACTGCACTCCTTTTTCTTTGCAATAATTTAACGTATCAGAATACTGTTTAGGCTCTTCTCCCCTAACAACTGCAATAACCGGCAAAGGATTATTATTAACCGAAGCTGCGGCTGCCAGGTGATTACTCCATGCTCCGCCGAAAGTTAAAATCTTTTTAAAACCTTGTTTAACTGCGGCTTCAAGGTTATACTTGAGTTTAAAAATTTTATTTCCTCCGGCGTATAAGTCAATGGTATCCAATCGCAGTATATAAAGATTCACCTTATGCAACAAAGTTATTTCGTTCTCAATTTTTTGCAGCAGTATATTTTTGGGCAGTGATAACATTTTTTAAAAGTATGCAAACAAACAAATTTTGTTACTTTTAAACCGAAAATAAATTAGAATATTATTTTGTAGCATGATTAACCGAGTTGTTAAAAACGTAGATGAAGCCATTGCCGATATAAAAGACGGTATGACCTTGATGGTAGGTGGTTTTGGGCTGTGTGGTATACCTGAGAACTCTATTGCCGCTTTGGTTAGAAAGGGTGTAAAAAACCTTACCTGCATTAGCAACAATGCCGGTGTAGATGATTTTGGATTGGGATTACTTTTGCAAACCAAACAAATTAAGAAGATGATTTCTTCTTATGTAGGAGAGAATGCTGAGTTTGAGCGCCAGATGCTTAGCGGAGAGCTGGAAGTAGAATTAGTGCCGCAGGGTACGTTAGCTACCCGTTGCATGGCTGCAGGTTATGGTATGCCTGTTATTTATACACCTGCCGGTGTAGGTACCGAAGTTGCCGAAGGTAAGGAAACGCGTAGGTTTTCTTTTCACGGAGTGGAGAAAGAATATTTAATGGAGAAAGCTTTTGAAGCTGATTTTGCTATTGTTAAAGCATGGAAAGGTGATACCGCCGGAAACCTTATTTACCGTTCAACTGCCCGCAACTTTAATCCTTTGATGGCTATGGGAGGTAAAATTACTATTGCTGAAGTAGAGCATTTAGTTCCTGCCGGAGAACTTGACCCAGACCATGTTCATACTCCGGGAATATATGTACACCGTATTTTTGAAGGCAGTCATTACGAAAAAAGAATAGAACAAAGAACGGTAAGAAAGAAATAATTATCCATATTATTGCGGGTCAAATGGAAGCAGTCTCCCAATAACTTAAACTAACGAAAAAACAATTATGGAATTATATTTAGACTCGGCAAACTTAAAAGAAATTGAAGAAGGTTTTAAACTTGGTTTTTTAGACGGATTAACTACCACGCCTACTTTTATGCAGCGCGAAGGTATTACCGATATTGACGGAACGATAGTTAAACTTAGCAAAATTGTACCTGTACTTCAAATTGAAGCCTTAGGTGATACAGCTGAAGATATTTTAAAAGAAGCTAAACGCCAACTGGCATTGGGTTTAGATAAAAACAAAACTGTTTTTAAAATACCTGTTTCTTTAGAAGGTGTTCGTGCCTGCAAAATGTTGCGAAACGAAGGCTTATTAGTAAATGTACATTTGGTTTATACTCTTCAGCAGGCATATATGGCTATGCAAGCAGGTGCTACGTATGTTTGCCCGTTAGTTGGGCGTTTGCAGGACCAGGGGCATGATGCCTTAGCTTTGGTAGAACAATGCGTGGATGCAGTTGAGTACTATGGTTATGATACTAAAATTATGTTCTCTTCTGTTAGAACGGTTGAGCATGTAAGGAATGCCATTAACATTGGCGTTCATACCATTACCGTTCCGTTAAAAATAATGAAACAACTTACCGAAAACAACTTTACTACCGTTGGAACTGAGCAGTTTATTGCCGATACCCGTTTAATGACCGTGCGCGTAAAAGAAGCTATAAATGGTGTAAATCCATTGGTGCAGGCCGATACCAATATTACAGATGCGATAGTAAAAATGACTGAATTCGGTTTTGGAGCTATTACTGTGGTAAATAAGGATAATTCGGTGTTGGGTGTATTTACAGACGGAACTCTGCGCCGCATTATCTCTGAAAAAGGAAGAGACATTTTACAAAAGAAGTTAAGCGATCTTACTTTTAACGCGCCTATTAGTGTGGAGGCAGGTGCTTTATTAAATGAAGCTGCGGGCATATTTAAAAAGACAAATGTTGATACCTTATTAGTGCTTGATAACGGTAAACCAATTGGTATACTTGATATACAAGATATGAAAAGTTAATTTACGGACGTTCCGACGAAACAGAATTAACTACTTCTTCTTTTTTCCAAAATCATCCCTTATCCTTCACATCCATTTTAGAAATAGCCATCATTTGGCGCATGGTTTGTTGCATACCTTCGGTGCTTCCGTCTAAGAATATAACGTTGCCCTTGCCATGTTCGGCAAAATTCTTCACAGCTTCTGTCCACATACTAAATAATATAAGCGATGCATCTAAATTGGCATCCTGCATCAACTTAGCACTCTGACTCATCCCTCTCGCAATCTCTTCTCTAAATAACGCGACACCTTGTCCGCGTAATTGAGCCGCATCTTTCTCCGCTTGAGCGGAAATCTTAATAGCATTACCTTCTGCTTCCGCACCTTTGGTTTTAGTAATTAATAGGGCTTGTCCTTCATTCTCGGCAGCTGCTTTAAGGTTGTTTGATGCAACTACTTTAGCCATAGAGCGTATTACTTCCTCATCAAAGGTAATGTCGTTTAATTGTAAATCAATCAGATGATACCCCCATTCTTCTAAGGTTTTATCCAATTGGTCTTTTATTTCTAAAACAATATCACGTCGTAGCAATAATACCTCACTTTGTTTTTTAGTAGCTACAAAAGCTCGCACAGAACCTTCTACCGAACGAACCAAAGCCTGCATTAAATTCCGTTCATCAATAAATTTAAAGGCAACATTTTTAATCGTTTGTTCATCTGTATTAAAAACAGCATACAATAACATAGCTGTAAAGTTCACATTAGCCTGGTCTATGGTAACTGCCTGAAAGCCCATCTCGGCAGAGCGGTTTTGAATGGATATTTTTTTAAACACCCGCTCTATAAGAGGAATTTTAAAATTTAATCCCGGATGTAAAAGACGATTATACTTACCAAATATGGTAGTTACCGCAACCGTGCCTTGCTGTATGCTTACAAAAGAGGTAAATACCATTAAGAGTATTAAAACAATTAATACAATAGGAAGTGCTGCCATAGTTTTAGTTTTTAATTTTGAGTGAAATTAGTAATTTTAAACAATGCGCGGCATACTTTTCTTTTCTTTGTTTTTACTAATCAGTTTTTGCTATGCCCAAAAGAATAAAACCCCGATAAAAGATACTACCCGCACTCTAGACCCCGCAGGTGATATATATAAGGCATCTTTAAAGTTAATAGATTCATTAAGATATAAGGATGCTATTAAACTGCTTGAGAAAGCCATAAAGATTAAAAAGGATAATCCAGAGTATTATAACAAATTAGCTTTATGTAATATGGAGCTTAAAGATTTTTCGGCTGCCCAAAAAAACTTAGAACTCTCTCTTAAATATATGCCTGATAATTTTAATTGTATTAAATATCTAGGTAGGGCTTGCTTCCTGAATAAAAAATATGATCAGGCAAAGAGATACTATGATGATGCCAATAAAATAAATGAACATGATTATGAGCTGATGTGCTATATAGCCGAGTTGCGTGCCTTAGGACAGGATTTAAAAGGTGCTTTAGACATGTATAACAATGTGGTATATGAAAAAGATAATTATGCCCCTGCTTATATTGGGAGAGGAATGCTTAGATTCAAACAAAAGCAATATGCAAATGTCATACAGGATATTGAGGTAGGTTTAAAATTCTCAAAATATCAAAAAATAGATGATGATATATATACCAGCCTTGCTCAAAGTAAATTTGAGATGGGTGATTTTAAAAGTGCCATAAAAGTATTTGATACACTTGTAAAACGAAACCCTAAGAATGAATATGCATTAACCTATCGCGGAGCATCTAAATTAAGTACTAACGATTTTTCGGGTGCCATAAAAGACTTAGATGAAGCCATTAAATTAAATTCCAAAAGTTACATTGCTTATAATTTTAGAGGGACTGCCAAAGGAGGATTAAAACAAAATATAGAAGCGCTTAAGGATTTTGATTATTGTATTAAACTAAAACTTGATTATCCTTCTGTGTATGTAAACCGAGCTGCTATTAAAATGTCGAGTAAAGATAGAAAAGGAGCTTGTGAAGATTTAAACAAAGCCGACCAACTTGGTAGTGATATTGCTTTTAAATACATACAACAATATTGCGGTGGTAATAAAGTAGGGATGGAGCAATAACTAAATAGTAACAGCAATAAGTATTATAAGCCAAGAAATAAGAGAGAGAAGCCCTAATGCAATTTCCCAGATTACCATTTTCTTTCCTTTAAATATTTCGGGGTTCTTTCTAATTTCTCTTAAAGAGCTAAAACCAAATACTATTGCAAAAATTGCAGCAAGTGCATTTAAAAAAACAAATGCAATAGCTAAATAAGGTGCCAATACCAGAATATGAAACAAAGCAAGTAAAAGTATTCCTTCCAATAAAAGAGCTACAATTGCCAATAGAAACCCTGTATTAGCTAAATGTCCTTTAATAAGATTTTTGTTTTCTTGAGTTTTACGTCTGGGATTGTTATTTGAAATCTCCTTTTCTCTTCCGTTGTAGAATTTAATGGATGAAACAAGTTCTGCATCTATAGAACTTAATACCTGATTGCTGTCATTACAATCTTTAAATCGTACACTTCTCTTGCTGACCTGCTCTATTTTACAAAGAAGTGTGTTGCCATCATTTAAAAGCAGCGTATCGCAATTATGATTGTATTTTGAGTTTTTATTTAATGAAATACTTCTGACCTTAGAAGAATCTAAATGTGATATACTGCTATCTTTAGTGTTCTTATTGCTTATTTGTTCTTTACCCATATTTGAAACATAAAACCCCTGCCTGTAATGTCTTTTTTGTAAGGAACAAGAACTGTATAATACTACTAAAGCAATAAGCAATAAGTTTAATGGCTTACTTAGATTCATAAATATCCAATTACAATAAAGTAAATAACAAGTAAAAATAGAAAAAGATTGTAAGGAAGATAGAATGGAAAATTTTAATTAACTACTTACAGCTTTATTTGCGGTATACTTTTTTAATAAGGAATTAGATTGTTGCTGTATTTTATGTTGCATAAAAGAAGTCCAACCTAATAGATAACCTTTTAATCCAAAAGCTTGCTGCGACCATTTATATATATCAAAGCTATCTGTGTGTTTAATAATCTTACCGTCTTTAAATTCAAACTCAGCCGATATTATATTAATTACTTTTCTGTTTGTTGCACTAAAAACATATTCTGCCCTCCAATTGGAACTTCCGGTTTTTTCATTCGCCTGAACATTACTAAATGAAAGTTTAATCTCCCCTTTACTTCTTTCAATCAGCATTCGCCACATATTTTTTACATCTTCATTCTTTAAGGTTCCAAAAGCAGGGTCTTGAAACTGAATATTATCATGGTAACAAGCAACCATTCCCTCTGCATCTCCATTAGCAAAAGATTCATAAAAGGTTGTAATAAGTTCTGCGTTGGCCATTTAAGTAAAGGATTAATTCCAGAACTTTTTACCTTCTGCTGCCATACGCTTTAGTAAAATACTCGGACGGTATCTATCGTCACCATAATCAGTTTGTAATTGTTTTAATTGCTGATAGATAGTTTCAATACCAATTTCATCTGCCCATTTTAAAAGGCCTTTAGGATAGTTAACACCTTTGGTCATGGCAAGGTCAATATCTTCTTTACTACCTATATTAAGATAAAGTGCATTAGCAGCTTCATTAATCAGCATAGCAATAATGCGGGTAAATAATTCTTTTCCTAATGCTGTATCCTTTTTAGGCTGTGGCATTTCAGCAAGTGAGTAATCATAAAAACCTTTGTTACTCTTTCTTCCATAAAAGCCTGCTTCTACCAAACGTTTCTGACAAAGGTTAGGCCTATAACGAGGGTCGAAATAAAATTGTTTCCAAACTGTTTCTGTAACGGTATAGTTAACATCATGCCCTATTAAATCAGTCAGCTCAAATGGCCCCATTTTAAAACCGCCTATTTCTTTTATTGCCCAATCAATAGTAGCTATATCCGCAATACCTTCCTCGTATATCTTCATCGCTTCGCCATAAAACGGACGGGCAATTCTGTTTACAATAAAACCCGGAGTGTCTTTACAAAGCACAGGCAGTTTACCCCAACTTTCTATCAGTGTTTTGCAAGATTGCGTAACGGTATTATCTGTTGCAATGCCCGGAATAATTTCTACCAAAGGCATAAGCGGAGCAGGATTAAAGAAGTGTATACCTAAAACCTGTCTAGGATTAACACACGCGGCTGCAATAGAAGTAACCGATAAAGAAGATGTATTGGTAGCCAGTACACATTTACCTTCTGTAATTTTTTCCAATTGAGAAAATACTTGCTTCTTTATATCCAGGTTTTCTACAATAGCTTCAATTATTAAGTTACAGGGCTTTAAGTCATCAATAGTTTCGGTAAACGTAATCAGGTTGGTTACTTCATCACTTTTCTGTTGGGTTATTTTTTGTTTCTCAACTAATTTAGAAAGTGTGCCAACTAAGTTTTGTTTTGCTTTTTGAATCGAAGTAGCATTGTTATCATACAGGATAACTTTATGACTTGCCATAGCAGCTACCTGTGCAATTCCATTGCCCATAGCACCCGAACCAACAATACCAATAACGGCTTTTGAGTTTAATTCCATTATCCGAAATTAAACTGTCATAATTTCTTTTTCTTTATTTTCTAAATGCTTATCGCATTTGTTTACATAAAGGTCGGTAAGGGCTTGTATTTTTGTTTCGGCTTCTTTAGCTTCATCTTCAGGCAAAGGGGCTTTAGCGGCTTTTAGTTTTTTAATTTCTTCCATGGCATCTTTGCGCGCAGCTCTAATACCTACTTTAGCATCTTCAGCTTCCTGTTTGGCTTTTTTTACCAAATCTCTTCTGCGTTCTTCTGTTAAAGGTGGAACGGAAATACGAATCAATACACCGTCATTCTGAGGGTTAAGTCCCAAGTTTGCAGCTTGTATAGCTTTTTCAATTGGTTGAAGCATAGCTTTTTCCCAAGGTTGAATTACCAAGGTGCGGGCATCTTGTGTATTTATATTTGCGGTTTGGTTAATCGGCATTTTTGTTCCGTAATAATCTACCGAAACATTATCAAATATGGCGGGGTTGGCTTTGCCGGCACGTATTTTTGCAAGTTCGCTTTCTAAATAATTAATGGCATCAGTCATTAAACCTTCTGCGGCATCATATACTTTTTTTACTTCGGGGTTCATAGCTTAAATAATTTACGCAAAAATAATGTTTTTTAGTTAGTGTGACGTTCCTTCGCAATCCAAGGTTTATTCACTCTCAATATCCAAGTGCATCTTATGTAAGAAACGATGTACGATAGGAACAAATAAAAAAGCCATACTGCTAATGAAGGCAATGCCGCTATAAATAGCATAAACCGAAGCAAATAGTTTAGCCCCATCCGTATCGGCATGGTCAACTGGTCCCATACCGCTTAATATCATAGATGCGTTTATAAGAGAATCGTAAAAACCTAAATGCATAAAACAATGATAACCCCACACACCCACACCTAAAGAGATAACAATCAGAATAAGCGCTATAATTAAATTAATGAGCAGCTTATTATAAAAATGTTTCTTAGGTGGCAGTTCTTTAAATCTTGATTTTTTCATTATGCAAAAGTAAGCAACACTAATAGATTTTGTTTTTTATTTCTTGCAATAGAA
Source organism: Bacteroidota bacterium (assembly GCA_003153315.1). GTDB lineage: Bacteria > Bacteroidota > Bacteroidia > B-17B0 > Aurantibacillaceae > PALSA-968. The sequence goes on along the minus strand of PLYA01000061.1, from coordinate 6,373 downwards.
ATATTGCATTTCATATCTTTACAATACTCAAATAACTTAAATGGAAGAAAAAGAATACAAAACCTTTAAAGAATTTTACCCTTTTTATTTAGAGCAACACAAAAAACCAGGGACACGAATTACTCATTTTATAGGTACTACATTGTTTTTAGTATTAGTAGTGTTGGCTATAATGAAACAGCAACCAATTTTAGCAGGCGAAGGTGCTATTTGCGCCTATTTTTTTGCATGGATAGGGCATTTTTTTATAGAACACAACAAACCCGCCACCTTTAAATATCCCTGGATGAGCCTGAAAGGAGACTTTAAGTTATACTTTGAAATACTTATAGGTAAACAAGGGTTTAGAGGAGAATAACCTTATTTGCAATATTTATCTATTAATACCTCAGCTCCTTTACATTAATCTTTAAATTTAATTATTCATTACCCATAGTATCGCAATGGTAGAGCTTGGGTTTTTTGCGTTCGTGCTTTTGTGTGGGTGCGCCGCCCTGCTTTTCTTTAATCATTTTCTGAATGATTCGGGCACGCTCTTTAGCCAGCTCCTCGCGCATTTTAAGGTCTTCATCGGCATCGTAATATATAATACCGTCGATAATAGTTTTATCTACCTTGGCATTTATGGATAAGGGATTATCCGTCCACAATACCACATCGGCTACCTTGCCTACTTTAATGCTTCCTACTTTATCATCTATATGCAGCATTTTAGCGGGGTTAAGCGTGGCTAGTTTAAGGGCTTCTGTTTCGCTTAATCCGCCATATTTAATTGCTTTAGCTGCTTCCTGATTTAAGCGTCTGCCCATCTCGGCATCATCGCTGTTAACTGCAGTAACCACACCCATTTTTGTTAATAATGCAGCGTTATAAGGTATGGCTTCCATTACCTCAAACTTATAAGCCCACCAATCAGCAAAGGTAGAAGCAGCAATGTTATGCGATTTTAATTTATCGGCCACTTTATATCCTTCCAGAATATGCGTGAAGGTATTAATCTTAAAGCCCATACTATCTGCGGTATGTATAAGCATATTAATTTCTGACTGCACATACGAGTGACAGGTAATATGGCGTTTATCATGCAGAATTTCTACCAGCGCATCCAGTTCCAAATCGCGGCGGGGAGCTGCACCCGCGGTTTTCGAGAGTGCAAAAGCATTCATGGCTTTCTCATATTCTTTGGCACGGGTAAAGTGATCGTAATATACTTGCTCTACACCCATACGTGTTTGCGGGAAACGAACGGTATTAAAATCGCCCCAGTTGCTTTGCTTTACATTCTCACCCAAAGCAAACTTTATAAAGCCTGGCGCTTTCTCATATTTCATTGCATCAGGTGATAGACCCCAACGCAGTTTAATTATCTGAGACTGGCCGCCAATAGGGTTTGCCGAACCATGCAGTAGTTGCGCACAGGTAATTCCACCCGACAATTGGCGGTAGATATTGATATCCTCGCTGTTAACTACATCGCCAATTCTAACTTCGGCGCTACTTGCTTGTGTGCCCTCGTTCACTCCCTCGCTGATGGCAATATGGCTATGTTCATCAATAATACCGGCAGTTAAGTGCTTGCCTTTTGCATCAATCTTTTTGGCAAAAGCTCCTTTGGGTGTATCAATGTTTGGTGCAATGCGTACAATTTTTCCTTCTACAATATACACATCATACTCTTTTAAAACAGTATCCGATTCGTTTGTCCATACTGTTGCATTTTTAATCAGGATAGCGTCTAGGCGGTTTTTATATCTACTAATAATATTCTCGTGTTTCTCTGGTCTGCCAAAAGATGTAAAGGGATAAAAGACTTCGCCATAAACAGGTTCTTCATCCTTTTTATCTTTTTTGTTTTTAGTGCTGTCTTTTGCAGCAGGTTTTAAAGGACCTTTTTTTACAAGGCTTGCGTCGTACCATTTACTATCGGAAGATTGTCCTTTTCCTGTGAAGGAAGAATCTTTGGTATTATAATTCAAATCAAATCTATCCAGTGTAACAGAATCTTTATTGAAATTAAAAACAAGGTTATTGTTCTTAAAAGTAATGTTAAGCGTGGTCTTAGTGGTATCTTTTAAAATAATAGAAGCAGTTGGTTTATCAATATCTTTACCATCAATCTCCATCTTATATGTAGCAGAATTATAAATCAGTTTATATTCCGCACGTATATCAAACATATTCATATCACTGAAACGGTAAGGAGTCCCTCCTACCCAATTCTCATATATGGTAGCTTCATCTTCAAATATATTTTTAGAAGAGATAAAGAAGTTTGCCAGCATTCCTTTCTTTAACGCACCTGCTTTATCAGATATACCAAGCATTTCGGCAGGAATGGTTGTTAAGCTCTTTAAAGCCGTTTTCTCACTCAAACCATACTTAATGGCCTTACGCAGGTTCTTCAGGAACTTTACTTTATCTTTTAAATCGGCGGTGGTAAGTGCAAAGGTTACTCCCGCTTCGTGCAATAATTTTGCATTGGCAGGCGCCATTTCCCAGTGTTTTAATTCCGTAAGGGTTATATCTTCTGCGTCATAAGGGTCTTCCACCTCATAGGCATCAGGATAATTAAGCGGAATAATATACTTGCAAAAGGTTTGCTGTATATCATCTACACGCTGGTATTCATCGCCCTTGCCTTTAATAATATATTTTACTTTAAACTCATCGCCCACATTATCGGCACGTAGCGCATTCAGTTTATCACTTACCTCAAATACCGATGGCAATGTTTGCAGGTTATTAAAAGCATCTAAAGAGATGTTGTATTCTGTTTTGGTTTTGTTGGCGGCATACCATTGTGCATCGTAGTAAGTTTGTCTTAACAAAGCAATACTCCCCATAAGAGAAGAAGGGTAATCCTGTGTAGAACTGCCTTTGTTAAATGAATAAAAACCGGCGGCCTTGTCTTTTACTATGTTTTCATTTTCTTTTTTCTGGGTGTTTAACAGCACCAATGCTCCGCTGCCACGTATAATACCATCTTTAGGCGAAGTAAGCACCATGCCGAAACCCAACTTTCGCAATTCATCCGCTTTATCATTATTATTGGTAAAAACTTTATAGCCATCAGCATCTGCTTTAATAGCCTGATTCCATCCATAAGCGCCTTTTGCATTACTTTCCATTTGTGGGACACCCCAGCCTCGCGACGATGATTTGCCTTCGGGCATACCATAATCGCTATACATTTCTATAAACGAAGGAAAAATATGTTTGCCTTTTAAATCATACTCTACCGCATTAGCAGGAATATTTATTTTCTCTCCGGCATCAACCACCATCCCATCTTTAATAAGCAAAACAGCATTGTTTATAGTGGTAGATTCATCTATATGAAGGGTACAGTTTTTAAAAGCATAATAACTATGTACATTATTAACTGCGCCATTGGCAGGAAATGTTTGGATTTGGGCAAGGAAGAAAGATGAGTAAAGAATTAAGAAAGATAAAAGGATAATCTTTTTAAATAAGTTCATAGATTAAATTTAGGTTGCTAAAATAACAAAAATTAAAAAAGGACTTGAGTTAAGTCCTTTTAAACGCGGAGAGGGCGGGATTCGAACCCGCGGTACAGTTTCCCGTACGACAGTTTAGCAAACTGTTCCTTTCGGCCACTCAGGCACCTCTCCAAAACGGCGGCAAATATAGGTATTCATTCTTTTTATTACAAAACAAATACTTATTTGCCGAATATTTCTTCCAGCTTAGCTTCTAAGGCAGCTCCGCGAAGGGCTTTGGCAACAATTTTACCGTCTTTATCCAAAAGTACATTAAACGGAATAGAAGTTACCCCATATTTTTGAGCTACTTCAGATTTCCAACCTTGTAAATCACTAACATGTGTCCAGGTTAAGTTATCCTTTTCTATGGCTTGTTTCCATTTGTCTTTATTATTATCTAAAGAAACACCCAATATATCAAAGCCTTTGGCTTTATATTTTTGGTAAGCCGCCACTACTGCCGGATTCTCTCCCCTGCAAGGGCCGCACCAGCTTGCCCAAAAATCTACCAAAACATATTTGCCTTTATAGGTGCTTAAAGAAACATTCTTTCCATTCACATCAGGCAAGGTAAAGTTTATAGCCGGGTAACCAATGGTTACCCCTCTGGTAGCATTAAGTTTGTCTTCGGCAAGTTTACCAAATTTACATTTTTTAACCGGTTCAGACAGGGCATTGTACATTTCCTCGTACTCGGATATTTTAGGCCAATCAAAGATGGCAGAAAAAATAATATAACCGCCAATACAGGATTTAGGGTATTTTTTAATAAAACCAACAATGTCTTTTACAAAAGCATGCTCAAGCAACATGGCTGTATCCATTATTCGTTTGGAATTTGTTTGGTCGCCAGCCTTACCATATTCGTTAAATTGCACAACAAGCCCTTGGCGGGTTGCCATAAACTTGTTTTGCATTTGCAGCCAAATCTCATACTCATCTTGTGTAATACCGCCTTTAACCTTTGCAAAGGCTATAGAATCAATACTTGCATAGATGGTAATGTTAGTATTATCAACAAAAAAAGTAAGTTGTGGGTTTTCAATTTTCTTTAAAGTAATATAATAAACGTTTGGTTCCGGGGTTTTACCTTTAAACGTAAATTTCTCTCCTTTTACCAAGGCAGAATCAATAATCGCTATATCATTATATTTATGCGTAAGGTAAATATAGGAGTTATCGGCAGCTTTTTTAATGGTACCGTTAATTACAAAACCTTTGCTTTGCGAAAACACATTTACCGCAACAAGCAAACAACAGATAAGGGTCATTTTTTTCATCCGATAAAGATACAACCTAATTTAGAATTGCAAATAGAATTTCTGCCGGAGATTTATGTTGATTTTAAGTCTAACATCATTGAGAAGGAGGTATGACTGAAACAATCTGTTTTTTATAAAGATTGCCTCGCGCCTAGCAATAACTACTTATGCTAAAGAAACTACTCCTTAATAAGCCTCTTAGCCACCCTGTCTTTACTATTGCTAAGCTCTAAAACATACACACCGCTATTCAACTCAGCTATGTTTATGGTATTATGTTGCGTTGTAAAGGTTGCATGATAAACAGCATTACCCAACACATCTATAATAGCAACCTCTGTTGGTTCATTTAGCAGTATACCTTCAATATGCAACACATCTTTAGTTGGGTTTGGGTAAACTGTTATCTGCTCATTACTATTTGCAAACTGCTCTATGCCTGCTGCTTGCCCAACATTAGTTACTTTACGTATGACGCCATTATCCATATCAGCAATATATAAGTTACCACTTGCATCAAATGTTACCCCAATAGGTGCATATAATTCCGCTGCTGTAGCTAAGCCGCCGTCTCCACTATAACCCGCTGTATCTGTGCCGACGATAGTTGCAAAAGTTCCAAAGGGACTAATCATTACAATTTGGTTGTTCTCATAATCAGCAACATATAAATTCCCTGCCTTATCTAAAGCTAGTCCTTCAGATTGATGGATGCCAGAACCATTACTTATCGTACTTATAATTCCTGCTGTATTTATCTTGCGTATATTATTAGTCTCATCTGAAATATAGAAATTACCAATGGTATCAATTGACAACCATGAGGGGGCAGCAAATTCGGCTAAAATTGCCTGACCCCCATCTCCACTATAACCTTCAATGCCTGTTCCGGCAAATCTTGTAATAATTCCGGCGGTATTTACCATCCTTACCACACTACTACCGTTATCGCAGATATATAAATTCCCGTTTTTGTCAAAAGTTAATCCACTTACAAGATTTAATTCTGCTGCCGTAGCTTGTCCTCCATCTCCTGTGTACCCTTGTACCGCTATACCCGCAATGGTAGTGATAATACCATTAGTATTAATTTTCCTGACACAAAAATTCCATTGGTCGGAAACATATACGTTGCCTGCATTATCACATACTATTCCGGTTGGCCCATATAATTGGGCTGCAGTAGCAGGTCCCCCATCTCCGCTATAGCCAACTGTTCCATTACCTGCAATTGTGTTTATAATACCCGCAGTATTTATTTTTCGTACGCTGTTAGCGGCCTGATCTGCAATAAAGATATTGCCTGCCGCATCTATAGTTATTCCTGCTGGCATACCTAATTCTGCAGCACTTGCTTGTCCAGCATCACCTAAGCCGCCAGTACCACTTCCACAAATGGTAGTTATAATTTGTCCCTTAACTATGCTCGGGATGACGGCAATTAATAATAGGCTTATATAGAGGTAACGCATGGTGTTTCGGTTTAAAATCATTCCTGTAAAGATAGTAATTGTTAAAACACGGACAATTCTTTAACACTTATAAGCTTCTCTTATGTATATGATGATTTCTCGTATGTAAGAAAGCATTTCTCTCATGTACAGAAGC
>PLYA01000028.1 GCA_003153315.1 Bacteroidota bacterium | reverse complement strand
ACACTTTTTTATCCTGCAAGAAGCGATGCTATATCGCAAAGAAAAAATCGGTTTGCTAAAGTGCGTGCAGATGGATTTTATTTTTTGGCGTGTGTTTTTGTATCCTTCAAAACCATGCCAAAAAATAAAGTGAAGGGCTGGTAGTTTTAGTAAGCGATTTTTTCTTTACCGATTTATTTACTCGTGTGCTGGTGGCGTAAATGAAAAAGAACAAGTGCGTTGAAGATACTATACAAAAGATAAGCAAGGTCTTGCTCCGCAAATTGACCTTCTTATCTTTTGTATAGGTGCGTGGAGAAGCTTATAGGTTGGCGTGTGTTTTTGTTTCCTTATAAAACCATGCCAACCTATAAGCTGTGTGATAGTGTGCTGGCTTTTCCTTTATCTTATTTACGCTGAGCGAAGAAAGCTAATGCAGCATGAATATTTTTGAACAATACAGACAACCTTTTTTCTATTGACTAATTTTACAAAGTACACAAACCAAAAAGTAAAAGTCATGAAAACTAAATTTTTCCTTTATGCCCGCAAATCTTCCGAACCCGAAGACAGGCAAACCATGTCTATTGAGGCACAACTCTTTGAGCTTAACCAACTGGCAGAAAGAGAAAAATTAACCATCCTTGAAACTTTTATAGAAAGCAAAAGCGCAAAAGACCCGGGGCGTAAAGAATTTGCCCGCATGATTGCAAAGATACATGAGAGCAAAGAGCCTGTCGGTATATTAGCTTGGCATCCCGACAGGCTTGCTCGTAATTCCATAGATGGCGGACAAATTATTTACTTAATCGATATTGAAAAAATTACTGCGCTGCGCTTTTCTTCCTTTTGGTTTGAACCTACCCCACAGGGATTGTTCATGCTGCAAGTAGCTTTCGGGCAAAGTAAATATTACTCGGACAACCTTTCTGAAAATGTAAAAAGAGGAATCCGACAAAAACTAAGACGCGGGGAGTATGCACAAATAGCCCCCATAGGCTATGTGAATAATCGGGTAACAAAAAACATAGAACCCGAACCTGTCAAATCAAAAATCATCCAACGGATATACAAAGAGTTTGCAGAAGGCAAACACAGTATTGAAAGCGCGCGGCATCGTCTTGGTTTTTTCGGTATTCTCTCAAAATCCGGCAAGCCTATTAGTCATTCCGTTATGCATTTTGTACTCACCAATCCTCTTTATACCGGTGTCATAGTTTCCAAAGGGGAAAGCTACGAGGGCAAGTTCCAGCCATTGGTAAGCATAGCGACCTTTGAAGCGGTGCAGGCAAAACTAAAAGAAGCATCAAAACCCAAAAAACTGAAACGTCAACATCACTTTGCAGCATCAGGGCTATTAAAATGCGCGGAATGCGGGAGTGCCATATCAGCCCAATTTGCCAAAGGAAACGGAGGAACGTATCGGTATTACCGATGCACCAAGAAAAAAGGCAAATGCTCGCAAAGTTATTTACGCGAAGATTTGATGCAAGGCCAACTAAAGGAACTGGTTCAAATGGTTACGCTGCCCGAAGGATGGGGACATAAGATGCTTGCCCAAGTGGATGTGTGGCAAATGGAAGAACAAAAGAGTATTATTGCGTTTGCCCAAACAGTAGAAGCCAAACTAAAAGAAACAGAACAAAGACTGGATAAACTCATCAACGCCTTTTTGGATGATACCATAGATAAGTCAGCTTACCTTCAAAAGAAAGATGAACTCGTAAAGCTGAAACTGGAACTCATCCAAAAAAAGGCAGATTTTGGGCAAAAAGGCAAGCTTTGGGTCGAACCATTGCGGGGATGGCTGGACACCTTACAAAATGCGGAAAGATTAAACGAAAAGCTGGATTTTACCGAAATAAAAACATTTTTAGAAAAGGTTGGAACGAACCGCTTCTTGCAGGATAAAAAAGTGTGCATGGATTGGATAGCTCCTTATGATATGATTAGTAAATACAAGGGCTTGCAGGATGTAAATAAAATAGAAGGGATTAACAATAAAACAAGAGAAGTAGAAAAAAACGAAACACTCCCTGTGTGGACGTCCACGAAAGGAGCGAACCGAAAGTTTCGTGGCATGAGAGGGGCAGGCTTGTGCGACAAACGAAAGCTTTAGGTTGGCTTTCGTGGTGCACTTTCTTTGCTTCGTTTCTTTGGGCAAGCAAAGAAATGAAGGGAAAAGGTATCTTATTAAGTAGAAACTTATTTTCTTTTTCGTCAAGCAAAAAGAACATAAAAGAATTTAATCTTTTGCTTTTTTTCCATCAAGGGAAAAGATGCTATAAGAAAAGTAACTCTACTATCGTCATTGCGAGGAGGTACGACGAAGCAATCTGTCATTATAAGTTTAGATTGCCGCGCTTCGCTCGCAATGACGTTTACTTACGCCGCGCTGGGCAAGGTATTGGTGTTAGGGCCGGTACCGGGCGATGGACCTGAACCTGCTGTTGATAAAACAAAACTTAATGTATACACTCCATTCACGTTTAAGTGCAGGGTATGACTTACTGCCTGCATACCGGGTGCAGAGGCGGTAATGGTTACGGTTACAGGCGTATGTATGTGCGCATAATTGCCCTTACCGTTTTTGGCTTTCTTCTTTTTGCGGGCAATGCCGCTAATGGTATACTCGGTACCACTTACCACGGCACCTGCGGCGGTAAGCGCGGTGCAGTGTATGCTACCATAGTGGTGCACCACCGTGGTAGGCAGTTTGCGCACCTTTTTATATTGAGTATAGAAATCGGGGTGAGAGGTTAGGTATTGCAGCATGGCACTGTCCAGCTGAGCGTCCAGCAGTTGGCCGGTGTTGGTAAACAAGGTGGGGAGAGATTGGGTGGCGGCACGACTTATTGCCCGCGCAGCCTGCGGCACACCTATATGACCGTTGAAGGTGTTGGCCGCATTTAGTTGGGTGGTAAGGTCGGCAGGTGCAATGCCCCAGCCTGCCAGACTACTAATAATAGGGTTAAGGGTATCATAGAGGTCTGTGGCAGTGGAGTATAAGTTACCATCCGAGAGGACTGCGAGGGCAGACTCGGTGAGGTGGCAAGCCTCCTTTAGGGTATTGTTGCTTATGCTGGCGGCATAGCCATAGCCGGCAGCGGCGTTCTTAACCAATATAGTTATCAGGGTGGTTTTTGCCGCGCTTTTATCGGCAGTGGTACCCGTGTTGGGGTGCAACTGACTGGTATCGGCATCCGAGATGCTTACTATATTGTTATTTAATTGTGTTTGTAAGCCCACAATTACGGCATTGCTGCTTATAATAGCAGCATTGTCTCCTAAAAATACACTTACCCCTTTATACATGGTGTAGTGGTTGCTTTGATCTTGGTTCATGGCTTTTTCGTTTTAATTGTTTTTACGTTATAAGCTGTTTCTACTAGTGTATACGTAGAAAAATAAAAAAGGTGCCCAAAAAACCGGATAACTTATTAACCGCTAAGCCCTGCTGCTGTTGATAAATTACAAAAAAAGCCCCACAATATTTGTGAGACTTTTACGTTTAGTGCGGCTTTAAAGTATATGCTTAGTTTGTTTTAAACCAGTCTTGTTGCCCAATAAATTTGATTTTAAATTGATTACCTTCATAATCTATCTTGCCTATTTGCTTTTTATAGTCATTAACCCTAGGTGAAACTTCAAGTTCTGCATTATTCAGCTTTAATGTTTTTGTTAGTCTATACATACCAATCCCTTTCCCCTCTTCATTGATTTCTCTTGCTATGTCAGAGCGATAACCGTATTCAGTTAATTTCGAAATTTCACTATCTTTAATTTTGATAGAAACCATTATAAAAACAAGTGAAAAGCAATTTTTTTCTTCCTTAAATATTATTTTATATTTTGTTTTTGGACAACAATATTTGACAGAGTTTTCTAATAGGTAAAAAAGAGAAACAAAGATGGATTCATAATCCACTTCGATAAGTCTCTCACTTGCTTCACCCGCATCCAATGCAACTTCAATATCCTTTTTATCAAAATCAGTAATAAAAATTTGTAAAATTGATAAGACAATACTTCTAATTGGTTGTGCTATTTTTTGAACGGTTGAATTTGGTTTTTGGGTTCTTTCAAAAACTGAGAACTCAACTTTCATTGCAAGATTATATTTAATAAGATTAAGTATGGTCTCAACAGTTACATTTGGCTTTTCAATTGTTATGTTTTTTATAATGTCTTTTTGTTTATTAATATTTTGAGATAGAGTATTCTGAGGAATCAATGCGAATAAGTCTTGTATACCATAAGTATTAAGTGATTTTACATTATGAATGAATTCCTCTGTCTTGCTATTTAATTTTAGAAGCAATGAATCTTGAAATTTAGATAATGGCCCTAGTGAAATCAAACTCATATCTAAAAGCTCTCTAAAAAGTTTATACCTTACAATAAGTTTATCGTCAGTAGTAAGAGTGAAAATAGTTCCATGTTGATTAGTTCTTTTACCAATTCTAGCAGGTTTTTTTTGGTCATCAATCACAACCTCAATAGGGTTTTTAGTTTCAGAATAATTCAAAACTAAGTATGTAAGGGTTTCAGGAAAATTATCAAATAAATAATCACCATCCTTATTTAAAGCATAATAGTAAGTACTCATTTAATCGCCTTAAATATTTCAACACTATGACCTTCAACTATACTTTGAAATTGAAGAGGTAAAGCATTTTTTTCTAATTTGAAGTCTATTACATCCCAAACTTCATGAAATGAATTACTGTTAGGGTTAGCAGAATAGATACCAACCTTTTTATCATTATATTTACGTTTAATCATTAAAGCAAGATCCAGTCCTTGATGTTCTAGATTTAAAAGTTTACCGACTCCATTAATGTCAACAAAAATTATATCTGCGTCTGCAACGACAGGAATATCAATTGATTTTATATCAACCACAGTCTTAGTGTTTTTCCATCCACTATCTTTTAAAATCTTCACAATGTTAAAGTTCTTGTCATCATCAATAAATAGAATTTTATATTTTGGCTTCATTGAATTAATCATAGCATATCTATCAGCATTTGGACCTTCTGATTTGCTTTTGGAATTCTCTTTCCTGATTTTCGTGTCACCAATATTGACATGTACATTTACATTCTGCTCATTTTTGGTATTAGCAGCTGGATAGTCAATAATATTAGCATCTGAGATAATAAAATAACCTATTATTTCTATAAAAGATGCAATTATTAATATAATGGGCTCCATATCAAATTTGGACTGAATAGCCCAAATTACCCCTCCAATTACACCCACGAATGCAATTATTAATGATATTCTATTTTTAATTATTTTTTTCATCTATAGAGTTTAACTATTAACAAAACTATAACAAAATTTTAACCCATTTCATACAAAAACCGCGTAAAACTTACATATAGCACTTAAGCGCTTGCAAACAGGAGGCTTTTGTGCGCAAAATATTTACAGAGGCGAGCAAAAAGCTACCCCGAGCGTGCTACCGGCAAGCCGGAGAGAGTAAAAAGCTACCCCGAGAGAGCAAAAAGTTATCCGGAGAGAGCATAAATCTATCCCGAGGGTGCTACTTGCTACCCCGAGACATCTACTTGCAACCCCGAGCGTGATACTTTCGAGTCCGAGAGGTCTACTTGCTATCCTTCGAGGACAAAAAGCTATCCTTCGAGGTGTTTGGGCAAGGGTTTGTGGCGTAAAGGCTAAAGCTTGTGGAATTTTTGTGCAGACGCAAAGGCATTGTAGAGGGCAAAGGCTTCTTGTACCTGCACCGCGGTGGCTTGTATGTTGATGAGAGGTTTGCCTACCTTTTCTATAAGGGCAAAAGTTAGTTTGCCGGCTTTGTTCTTTTTATCGTGCTGCATAAGCTGCATACAGGCGCTTATTTCTTGGGCGGTAAAGGTGGGCAGGGGGTAATGTTGCTTTATATAGGCAAGGGCATTGCTAACTGTTTTTTGCTTGCTAAGCTTTAGTACGCGGCCCAGCATGAGCTCTACACACATGCCTATGGCAATGGCCTCGCCATGCAGTAAGTATTTTTTTGGGCTGGGGAGGTAATGTGCCTCGAGGGCGTGCCCCACGCTGTGCCCAAAGTTAAGTGCCTGCCGGATGTTTTTTTCGTAAGGGTCTTTGCACACAATGTTGTTCTTTACCTGCACCGCAGCGTATATAAAAGAGGCTTGTGGCTTGGGTTTGGGCGCAGAGATGTTAGCCCACAGTTTTTTATCGCCTAGGAGGGCTGCTTTTATAATCTCTGCAAAGCCATTCTGTATCTGCCTGATGGGCAAGGTGCGTATAAAGTGCTGAAAAATAAACACGCCACGGGGCTGGGTAATGGTGCCGATAAGGTTTTTGTAGCCCATAAAATCTATACCGTTCTTTCCACCAACGGATGCGTCGGCCATGGCAAGCAAAGTGGTGGGTATGTTTATGCAGGCAATGCCCCGTTTGTAGGTAGCTGCAGCAAAACCACCCAGGTCGCACACCACGCCTCCACCCAGGTTAACAAGCAGGGCGTTTTTATCGGCATGGTGCTTTAGTAAGAAGTTCCAGCAGGCATGGGCGGTATCAAGGCTTTTGTGTTTCTCTCCGGCAGAGTAGGTAAACACGGGGGCGTTTTTAAAAGACGGGTTGTGTTTGATGAGCAGGGGCAGGCAATGTTTGCGGGTGTTGGTATCGCAAAGAATAAAGAGCTTTGAAAAGCTATGTTGTTTGAGGAAATGGGCAAGCTGATGAAAATCATCTTCTTCGAAAAAAACAGAATATCCGCTTGATTTGATGGGCTGCATAACTAGGAGGTAAAAGTAATTATAAAGATGCAGTTGTAAAATAATATAGGAAATGAGGTCACCCAAAACCGGGGCGGGTGTCCACGAAAGGCGCGAACCGAAAGTTTCGTGGCAAGAGAGGGGCAGGCTTGTGCGACAAACGAAAGCTTTAGGTTGGCTTTCGTGGGGCACTTTCTTTGCTTCGTTTCTTTGGGCAAGCAAAGAAATGAAGGAGAAAAACATTCCATATTATTCCGCAACAACACTGACTAAAATCATAATAGAAATAATTTTTAATTACCGATTCTGAATTCCAAAAATTATCTTTGCGGTCGTATGATTTCATTTGATGATACCCAGAAAGCATTTGTAGCCAAAAACGATGCGGATTTAATACGCTCTTACCGCCTGTTTAAGATTATTGGCAACCCTACTATAGTGAAGCTAGGCGGGCTGTTTACCCCACTGGCGCTAAGCATGCGCCTGCCCATAAAAGGCATTATAAAAAATACCATATACAAGCAGTTTGTGGGCGGAGAAACCATTGCCGAATGCAACGAAACGATTAAAGAACTGGCCAAATATAACATAGGTACGATACTGGATTACTCGGTAGAAGGCAAGGAGGCTGAAACTGATTTTGATGCCTGCACCGAAGAGACGATTGAGACCATTAACCGAGCTAAAGAAGATAGCAACATTCCGTTTTGTGTGTTTAAGGTAACGGGTTTGGCGCGCTATGCTTTGCTTGAAAAAGTAAGTGCCAAACAGCCGCTTAGCGATGCCGAGCGTGATGAGTGGGCACGCGTGAAACGTCGCGTGGGGGCTATCTGCAAACAGGCTTATTTATATAACAAGCCTCTTTTTATAGATGCCGAAGAGAGCTGGATACAACCCGCCATTGATGATTTGGCTACCGAGAACAAAGAGAAATACAATAAGGAACTGGCTATTATATTTAATACCTACCAGTTATACCGCCACGATAGGTTTGTGTATTTGGAGCAATGCATAAAAGAAGCTAAAGAAAAAAACTACCACATTGGTGCCAAGCTGGTGCGTGGGGCCTATATGGAAAAGGAGCGCAAACGTGCCAAGGATATGGGCTATACATCGCCCATACAACCTGATAAAAAGGGCAGTGATGATGATTATAATTTGGCGCTTGAACTTTGCGTAAAGAATATCAGTAACGTTAGCATTTGTGCCGGCACACACAACGAACAAAGCAGCATGCTTTTGGTTGACCTGATGCAAAAGAACAACATACAACCATCAGACAAGCGCGTGTACTTTGCGCAGTTGTTGGGCATGAGCGACCATATTAGTTATAACCTTTCTATGGCGGGCTACAATGTAGCTAAGTATGTGCCTTATGGTCCGGTTAAAGAGGTGCTGCCTTACCTGCTGCGCCGTGCCCAGGAAAACACCTCGGTAAAAGGCCAAACCGGCAGGGAGCTTTCTCTTATTATTAAGGAGAAGAAGAGGAGGAAGGCTTTGGTTTAGGGTAACATTCCTAATAGCTTTCTGAAAATTTTTCCTTTCCATTGACTATAACAGCATTATTGCCAGAGTTATATTGGCTGCCATAAGGAAGTGGAAAAAACCATTTATAAATCTTTTACTACACGACTAAAAGTCATTGCTTAACTGATTGGTAGCCTTTTGAAGTATTTCAAAAGCATTCTCAGCCATCAGGTTTTCTTTATCTAAGGTGGGGTTTATCTCTACCATTTCAAAGCAAACAATCTTTTTACTACGCATAATGTAGTAAATAAGATTTCCTGCCTCTTTTTCGGTAATTCCGTTAGGTACGGGTGTTCCGGTTCCGCTGCTTATACGGCTATCCATACTGTCCACATCAAAGCTAACGTATATTAAATCGCAATGGTCTAAGTAATTTAAAGCTTCAATGGCAATACGTTCTACTGCTTTTTTTCGAATTTCCTGCAGGTTAAAGATGCGCACTTTATGTTTTTTAAGCAGATAATCTTCTGCCGGTTCAAAATCTCTAACAGCAATGTAAACAAGATCGTTATACTCTATTTTTGGAGATACACCACCCAGATTTTTAAGCTTTTCCCAATACTCTACCGTTTCGTCATCTAATTTGTTTTGCTGGCGGTCTTGATTATCTTCGGCAAGCAAACAAGAAATAGGCATTCCGTGCATATTACCTGATGGGGTAGTGTAAGGAGAATGAATGTCAGCATGGGCATCAACCCAAATTACCCCAATCTTCTTATCCGGATAAGCCATTTTAATACCCGAAATGGTTCCAATAGCAGAACTATGATCTCCGGCAAGTACAATAGGAAGGGTATTTTCTTTGGTTAATGTCTTCTGTATCTCGGCAGCCAGACGTTCATTTAAAGCAAATATTCCTTTAATACGCTTGGCATAATCATGCACAACAGGCTCAAGCAGCAGATGGTTTTCAGTTTTAATCTCTACAGTTTTAAACTTTTTAAAGAAGTTGCTGCCAAAGTCTAAAGCGGCTATCTTAATAGCATCTACTCCAAGGCTGGAACCACGGGTTCCGGCTCCAATCTCTGACTTTACTTCGATGATTTTGATTGGTTTAATCATATAAAAAATAATAATTTGTTAATATTAAACTTCGATATTATTAAATATCTTTGCATTTATAATAGAGATGTAACTACTTTACATATATACTTTAACAGGTAATGTAACTCACTCAGATTTAACTTTTATGAAAGAACCAAAAGAGAAAATATATAAAGAACTGAAAGAAAAGACCTATTCAGATCTTATTAATCAAACCTTTAACTTCCCGCAAGAGGGCTTTAAAGTAGTTGATAATGAGCTTAGTTTTAATGATATTCCCTTAATGGACATCATAAAACAGTATGGAACTCCTTTAAAAATTACTTATTTGCCTAAAATCGGACAACAAATACAAAAAGCAAAGAAGCTTTTTCATGTTGCTATGGCTAAAGTTGACTATAAAGGCAAGTACTTTTACTGCTATTGCACCAAAAGCTCTCACTTTTCGTTTGTAACCGATGAAGTCCTTAAAAATGACGTGCATATTGAGACTTCATCCGCATTTGACATACCTATTATCAAAGAACAATATAAAAAGAAACACCTCAGCAAAGATACTTATATTATTTGTAACGGATATAAACGCCCTTTATACCAGCAAAATATAGTAGAATTAATCAATGAGGGTTTTAATGTAATTCCGGTGCTTGACCATAAAAAGGAGATTGAATATTATCAAAAACATATAAAGGTTCCTAAAACTAAATTGGGTATACGTATTTCAACCGAAGAAGAACCTTCATTTTTGTTCTATTCGTCCCGTTTAGGCATTCGACATACTGATATTTTAGAATATTATAAAGAGAAAATTAAAGATAATTCTAAGTTTGAACTGAAACTCCTTCACTTTTTTATTAATACCGGTATAAAAGATACCATATACTACTGGACTGAACTTATTAAGTGTATGAATATATACTTGGAACTTAAAAAGATTTGCCCTACTCTTGATTCACTTAACATTGGCGGTGGAATGCCAATTCGTAACTCCTTGGGATTTGAGTATGATTATGAATACATGATTGAAGAAATTGTGGAGCAGATTAAGAGCTTTTGCACACAAAATGAGATTGATGAGCCTAATATTTTTACGGAGTTCGGTTCTTATACAGTAGGTGAAAGTGGAGCTACCCTCTACTCTATTATTGATCAAAAACAGCAAAATGACAGGGAGACCTGGTATATGATAGACAGTTCTTTTATTACCACACTGCCCGATACCTGGGGAATTAATCAGCGTTTTATTTTGCTTGCCGTTAACCATTGGGATAAGCCTTTTCAGACTGTAAATCTTGGGGGATTGACCTGCGATAGTATGGATTATTATAACAGCGAGGCCCATACCAATCAGGTATTTTTACCAAAGATTACTGAAGACCAAAAACAACCTTTGTATATTGGCTTCTTTCATACAGGGGCTTATCAGGAATCTTTGGCGGGTTATGGTGGAACGCAGCATTGCCTGATACCAGCGCCCAAACATATTTTGGTAGATAGAGATGAAAACGGAGAAATAGTTACCCGTTTGTTTGCCAAAGAGCAGAGTTACAAAAGTATGTTGAAGATTTTAGGGTATTAGATAATTAGTTTTTATTGCTAATTTACAATTATACTTTCAATAATTGTTGTTTAAAACAAAAATACTAACTTGCAGACTTTGTAAATTTAGCAGGTGAAAGAAAAATTCTGTTTTTATATTATTTTGCTGGCATTCTTTGCTTCGTCCTGTAAGTATGCCAACCCTAAATATATTAAAGAAGGCGTTATAGATTATGATGTGAAACCTGTTGATGAAAGCAACCCTATGGCAGGTTTGGCTCCGGGTAAAATGACAGTAAAGTTTAAAGATAATATGCTTGCAGCAGAAATGAGCACCATGGGTGTGTTTACTACTACTTTTATTTTTAATCCGGCAAAGAAAAATTTAACCCAATTAGTAAAGGTATTTGATGTAAAGCAAGCTTGTATTGATGATGAGAAAGCGATTGAACAAGACAATAAAGCATATCAACTAGATTTTGAAGAAACTGATGAAAAGAAAGAAATTGCTGGCTATAAATGCAAAAAAGTACTAGCTACTATGGCCGACGATCCCAGTAATAAATTTGATGTTTGGTATACGGAAGAACTTAATATAACTAATCCAAATGCGAATACTCCTTACGATAAAATAAAGGGAATGTTAATGCAATATCGCCTTAAGAAGTTTGGTTTAGAATTAGAGTTTACCGCAAAGGGAGTGGAAAAAGAAAAAATATCTAACGATGAATTTGAATTGCCGGCTTACTATAAAGTAATTTCGAAAAAAGAAATGGATGAGTTTTTTAAATCAATTCAATAAAAAACCGCTTATCCTTTTAATATTCCGCTAAAAAAATGATAAAATAGTTTGGCACATAAATTGTAATTTAGCACCCAAAATAAAAAAACAAAAACCAATGAAAAAAATATTATTAACTGCAGCAGCTATAGTAGGTATGTTTGCCGCGCAAGCTCAAATTAAAGAAGGCACTGTTACCTATAGCGTAACTGTAGATGGTATCCCGCCAGAACAAGCCAGTATGATGAAGGGCATGGAATTAACCATGTCTTTTAAAGATAAAAAATCCCGTGCCGAGTTTTCTTCGGCTATGATGTCAACTATTACTGTATCAGACGATGACGGAAGTTTGACTTTAATGGATGGTATGGGTCAAAAATCATATATTAAAATGACTAAAGCCGATATTGAAAAAGAATCTAAAAAGAATCCGGAGCCAAAAATCACCTATTCTGAAGAGAAGAAAACAATTGCCGGATACGAATGTAAGAAAGCAGTTGTTGAGGTAAAAGACCAAAAAGGAGAAACACAAAAATTGAATGTGTGGTACTGCGAAAAATTACCATATACCAGTGGTGGAAGAATGGCAGGACAATTTAAAGGTTTGAAAGGTGCTCCGCTTGAGTTTGATTCTAACCAAGGGCCTATGAAAATGAAAATGACTGCAACCAAAGTTACTACCTCGCCTGTATCAGACTCTCAGTTTAAAGTTTCAACTGAAGGATATACTGAAATGAAAATGGAAGACATGCAAAAAATGCGTGGCGGAAAATAATCGTATCATAAATATATAATATGTAAAAGAGAGCTTGCTAAAAACAAGCTCTTTTTTTATGCGCATAATCAGCTAACTTTGCATCTGATGCAAAAAAAAGAGACCGATCTTTCTTCTTTTAACAACAGTTGGTACAAAACAGGTGCTTCTGCTTTTGCAAGAATAGGCTGGTATTTTATAAGCGCAGCATTTTTTAAATCTGCTTTTCCTATAAATTCTATCAAAATATCCTTGCTTAAAATGTTCGGGGCAAAAATTGGTAAAGGGGTTGTTATTAAGCCACATGTAAATATTAAATACCCCTGGCGTTTAACGGTTGGCAACCATGTGTGGATTGGAGAACATGTGTGGATAGATAATTTAGCCGATGTAGTGATTGAAGATAATGTATGTATTTCGCAAGGAGCAATGCTTTTGTGCGGAAACCACGATTATAAAAAAACAAGTTTTGATTTAATTACAGGTAACATTACACTGAAAAAAGGAAGTTGGGTTGGCGCTAAATCTGTGGTTTGTCCGAGTGTGATAGTGGGTAATCATGCGGTATTGACGGTGGGTTCTATAGCTACTAAAAACATGAACGACTATACTATTTATCAGGGCAATCCGGCAGAGGCAGTAAAAGAAAGAATAATCAGTTAAAAGATATGATAACACATCGTCCGCGCAGAAACCGTAAGAACCAAGCCATACGTAGTTTGGTAGAAGAAAACAGTGTATCGGTTAAAGACTTTATATACCCTGTTTTTTTAATAAACGGAAAGAATAAGCAAACCGAAATTAAATCTATGCCGGGTATTTATCGCTATAGCCTGGATTTATTACTGAAAGAAATTGAAAGTTGTCTGAAACTGGGCATCACTACTTTTGCTCCCTTTCCGAATATTGAAGAGAAATTAAAGAACAAAACTGCCAGCGAGAGCTGGAATAAAAAAGGAATTTATTTGCGTGCCATAAAGGAAATTAAAAAGCAATTTCCGGAAGCTATACTTATGACGGATGTTGCCATGGACCCCTATAGCAGTGATGGACATGATGGTTTTGTGAAAAACGGAGAGATACTGAACGATGAAACCTTAGAAATATTGGCACGCATGGCTGTTGCCCAGGCAGAGGCCGGCAGCGATATGGTAGGCCCGAGTGATATGATGGATGGGCGTGTAGGGTATATACGAGAAGAGTTGGATGAGGCAGGATTTAACAACGTATCTATTATGGCTTATACCGCTAAGTATGCCAGCGCTTTTTATGGTCCGTTTAGAGATGCCTTGGAAAGTGCGCCTAAGTTTGGCGATAAGAAAACCTACCAAATGAACCCCGCCAACAGCAAGGAAGCTTTGCTGGAAGCCGAGCTTGATTTTGCCGAAGGGGCCGATTTTTTGATGGTAAAACCTGCTTTGGCTTATTTGGATGTGATAAAACTGTTGAACGATAATTTTGCTTTGCCCATTGCCGCGTATCATGTAAGCGGAGAGTATGCTATGGTGAAAGCGGCTGCAGCCAAAGGCTGGATAGATGGCGATAAAACCCGCGACGAGGTTTTACTAAGCATAAAACGTGCCGGAGCCAAAATTATACTTACCTATTTTGCCAAAGAATGGGCTTTGAAGCATAAATAAGTTCTTTTGGGGCGGTCCGGCGCATTTCGTCATTCCGAACTTGTTTCGGAATCTCAGATGCTGAAACAAGTTCAGCATGACGTTACAAAGCAAAAGGATTTTCGTTGCAAACGCTTTTTCAGCGTTCAGCGATACAATAAAAAATAATAAAAGAAGCTGAGCTAATCCCATAACGCAAAAACTTAACGCAAAATTAATATTGCCATATCAAAATAAGTTATAATTTTGTTATATGATTCTTAACTTCCGCTATCCGCTATCCGCTATCCGCTCTTTCGCTCCGCTTTGCCAAAAAGCACCGTTTAGTTTCGCTTTACACTTTTTTAACTGCTAAGCACATGAGTTTAGCTGTAAATGGCACAAATTTAGTTGCATACCGCACAAATTCAGATGCTTCCCGCACGAGTGGAAATACTTTACGCACGAGTGGAGATACTTTACGCACGAGTGGAGATACTTTACGCACGATTTTAGATATTTTACGCACGAGTGGAAATACTTTACGCACGATTTTAGATATTTTACGCACGAGTGGAAATACTTTACGCACGATTTCAGATACTTCCCGCACGAGTCAAAATGTTAAAAACAGCTATCTAAACCATAAAATCAACCTAAAAAACCAAAAAACATGGGACTAATAAAAAGAAAAACCAAAACGAGCATACCCACGTCTAACCACCCGTTTATGACTTGGTTGGCAAATTTTTTAGCGCAAATAAACGCTTTTATAGCCACCGGAAACGCACCCGATGGGTTTCCGTATTTTTCATTAAGGGCGCTAAACAGTTGGGCAAACAAAGTAGCACCCGCTATTGCCGACCTGCAAACCAAATGGACTCCCGTATCAGTAAAAGGTACGCACACATCGGTGCAAACAACGGCATTTAATAATGCCAAAAAACTATTCTTAAAAAACATACTGCGCCCCTGGAATAAGGAGAACGTGCTCTACAACACGGCATTTACCATAACTAACCACGGCACACTGGGCACGCTGCCCGTATCAACTGCGCGCACCGCAGGCCCCCATACGTTAGAACAAATCATCGTATCGCTAACTCCAAAAGGCTCTTGCACTTACCTTATTGGTTGCAAAACAAGCCACGATGCCAGCAAACACAGCAGCCCCGATGGTATGATACCTCAGTTTAGTTATGATATGGTTGCCCGTGTAGCCGCAGGGCAGGTGCAACCTGCACCACCTGTAGGGCCCGAAGATTGTCCGTATCAAGGGGTCGATACCCACGCCCTGTTTCCTTACGATTTTGGTTTGGCAAACGCAGGTAAAATTATGTACATCTTCTTCCGTTGGTTTGATGTGGTACACCCCGAAAAGAGTGGCCCATGGTGCAATTGCATAACCATTAATTTGGCGTAGTTAATTGTCATTGCGAGCGAAGCGCGGCAATCGCTAATTGTGAGATTGCTTCGGGATTACCCTCGCAATGACAAATAAAAAACAGCCGAGCGAAGCGAATGCATGAGTGCAAAAATAAATAACAATTAAAAACGAATAATTATCTTTAACCAATAAAACCAAAAACATGAAAAAATCACTATTAATTTTAGCAACAGTATTTACAATTAATGCGAATGCACAAATAATAACTACTGTTGCTGGTAATGGAACTTGTGCTTATGCCGGAGACGGCGCTGCTGCTACTTCTGCAGAATTATGTAATCCACAGGCAGTAGCTTTTGATGCGGCAGGTAATTATTATATTGCCGATGAAGCAAATAATCGAATTCGTAAAGTAACAATAAGTACAGGTAAAATAAGTACTGTAGCAGGTACTGGTGCGGCAGGTTACAGTGGAGACGGTGCAGCAGCAACGGCTGCAAAATTAAATAGTCCATGGAGTGTAGCTTGTGATAAATTAGGTAATATATATATCGCTGATAATGTAAATTATCGCATACGCAAAGTAAATACTACTGGTATAATAAGCACCTATGCAGGTAACGGCACAAACGCTTACAGTGGAGACGGAGGACAAGCTACTGCTGCTGCGATAGGCAATCCTTTAGGTGTAGCTTGTGACACATCAGGTAATTTATATATTGCTGATAGCAATGGTTTCATACGAAAGGTTACCACATCAGGTGTTATAAATACCGTTGCAGGTGGTGGTGGTAGTTTTGGAGACGGAGGGCAAGCTACTGCAGCCCAATTAAATGGTCCACACGCAGTAGCTCTTGATCCTTTAGGTAATATTTATATTTGTGATTACTTTAATTTTCGAATTCGTAAAGTAAATACATCCGGCATTATAATCACAGTAGCAGGTAATGGCACTTCTGGTTTTACAGGAGACGGAGGGCAGGCAACCGCTGCGAAAATGAAATATTCAAATGGAGTAGCTTGCGATGCTTCGGGAAATATATTTATTGCCGATACATGGAATGATCGTATACGAAAAGTAAGTTCATCAGGTATCATAAATACTATAGCTGGAAACGGAACAGGAGCTTTTAGTGGAGATGGGGGGCAATCTACTGCTGCTGCCGTATATCAACCATATGGTTTAGCTCTTGATGCTTCCGGTAATTTATATATAGCTGATTTTGATAATATACGCATACGCAAGATAACAAATGCTGGACAAACGACAGGCATAGAAGAGTTTACAAATAACAATGAACAACTAAACATATACCCCAACCCCAACAACGGTAGCTTTGTTATAGAGCCAAGCAGCGCAACCAAACAAACTATGCAGGTGTATGATATTAATGGTAAGCTGGTATTAAGCCAAACCATAAATGGCAAAACAAGTATAGATGCAAGCAGTTTAAATGAGGGTGTTTATAATATAAGCCTGCAAAGCAATGAGGGTATTATAAATAAACGGGTGGTTATAGTGCGCTAACCTTTAGTACGCAGCATTATCTGGGTAATGATTTTTTTGGTGTAGTGTGTAAAATCGCCCTGCATCATCCAATGGTAATAAGAGGGCTCTTTTTTAAATACCTCTTCAATGGCTTTGTCTTTATACTTACCAAAATTAAAAACCTCAACGCCTTTATCATTTAATACAATGCGCCCTACCAAATCAACCGACTGATTATCGCTTATGTATGAAGCCAGCGTATTGATGTTGTTGTGAATAGGAGTAATGAGTTCTCCGCTTTTGGTTTCTATCTGCACATCTTTGTATTTTTCTATCTGCGCTAAAAACACTTCGTAGGTAGCTTTTATATCGGCTTCGGCACTGTGGGCATTCTCTAATTTCTTATTGCAATAAAACCTGTAAGCGGCAGTAAGGTTGCGGGGTTCCATCATATAAAAAATGTGCTGGGCGTCAATCAATTTTCGGTTCTTTAAATCGAAGTCGAAACCGGCACGCATACATTCCTCAATCAATAAAGGGATATCAAAACGGGTGGAATTATACCCACCCAAATCGGCAGTACCCATAAAATCAAGTACTTGTGGTACTATAGCAGCAAAAAGAGGTGCATCAACAACATCTTCATTTTTTATGCCATGTATTTTAGTAGTGGCTTCAGGTATAGGAACACCCGGGTTAACACGCCATGTTTTGGTTTCGGTACCACCATCTGGCAAGGCTTTAAGTAGAGCAATATCAATAATCCTGTCAGATGCAGGATTTACTCCGGTAGTTTCTAAATCAAGAAAAACAAGGGGTTTGGTTAGATTAAGCATAGTTTACAAATAAGGAGCGCAAAGGTTGGAAAAATAGATTGGATAACAAACTTTCCACAAAGACACTAAAATAACTAACAAACGATTGTTTTTGTTCGACCAATTTTTGTGTGTTTAAAAAATACAAGTATCTTGCATCCTAAATTAATAATAACTTTTAAAAAAACAAAATTTATGGAAGAACAACAATTAGCAACAGCAGGTCTTATGGGTTTACTTGCAGGCCTTGGAATGGGTATCATGTTATTTATACTTGCTATAGCAGTATTTACAATAATTTGTCATTGGAAAATTTATGATAAAGCAGGGCAACCCGGTTGGGCTTGTATTATACCTATTTATAACATTATTGTTTTGCTTAAAATAGTAAACAAGCCTTGGTGGTGGCTCCTTTTGATGCTTATACCATTTGTAAACCTGGTACTTTTAATTATGGTTATTCACCGCTTATCTTTATCTTTTGGAAAAGGCGGGTGGTTTACTGTTGGTTTAATATTTTTTCACGTTATCTTTTTTGCCATTCTTGCATTTGACAAATCAACCTATACTAAGTTAGAGAACTAAGACAACCAATTATATCATAAATAAAGCCCTGTTTAGTAATTTAAACGGGGCTTTATAATTTATACAAGTTAAGAATTTATTTATCTCTTTTCTTTAAGAAATTAGCTACGGCAGGTGCTAATTCTTTTTGAGATTTACTTCCTACAAAAACGCCTATATGTCCGCCTGCAAAGCTGTAGGTTTCTTTATCGGTAGAACCTATATGGTCGCATAAAGGAATGCTTGAAGCCGGTGGAACCAAATGGTCTAAAGTTGCATATACATTTAATACCGGGCAGGTAATATTTTTAAGGTTTACTTTTTTGCCTCCAACTACCAATTCATTCTTTATAAGAAGGTTCTTTTGGTACAGGTCTTTCATAAACTGGCGATAACACTCACCTGCCTGAGGCGGGCTTTCTGCTATCCATTTTTCCATGCGTAAGAAGTTCAGCAGTTTATCTTTATCATCTAATACATTTACCAGTGTTTGTTGCTTTTGAAATTGCTGGGTTGGCTTTAGCATATTAAACCCATCATTCAAAAACTCACCTGGAATCAAACCATCATACCCATCTACCAGCTTATCGAAATCCATATCTTTAGACCAGCGAAAAAGCAAGCCATCGTTGGTAGAAAAATCAACCGGGGTAACCTGCGTTACCAGATTCTTTATTTTATTTTGATGAAGGGCTGTATAAATAACACTAAAAGTACCCCCTTGGCAAATACTGATGATATTTATTTTTTCAGCTTTATGTTTTTTACGGATAACATCTACACAATTATTAATATAATCATTAATATAATCATCCATATTTAAGTACCTATCAGACTTGGTTGGATTACCCCAATCAATTAAATATACATCAAGACCTAAATTTAAAAGATTTTTTATATAGCTTCTGTCCTGTTGCAAATCAAGCATTTTGTATGTGTTTACCAAAGCGTAAACAATAAGTACCGGTGTTTTGATGGTTGCTGCCGTATCGCGATCGTAATGAAATAAACGTAATTTATCTTCAGCATACACCTCTGTTTTTGGGGTTTCAGCAATTTCTACATTGGGTAATTTACTAAGTGTTTCATAACCTTTTACCAGTTTAGTGTTTGCATCCGCAATTTCTTGAAACATTTTGCTGTCTATCATATCTGTTTTTTTATTTTTTAAATTTAGAAAAGAAAAAGGAAAGTGATGTTAATTTTCTGTTTTTTTTTAATTTATTTAACTTTAGGAAGCTGTCTTCACAATTTTAACCCTAAATTTCTCAACTAGAAACTTTCTTTTGTTGTAGTTAAAGGGGCAAATATATATCCGTTTTTAATCTTTCAAAATAAAAACATATTAATTACTTTATTTCTAAAGCTATAAGTTTAATTATTGTTTTACAGGCTGTAAAAATATTTAATCGTTACATTTGTTACGGTTATCCTGATACATAGTAAGTTATGCCTTTCAAAACACTTGTAAATTTCTCCTTTAAACATACCTGTGGTATTCTTCTTGTCTTTTTAATCAGTTATTTTTTTATTACAAAGGATTTTAATAATAAATACGACAAAGTGATAATGGCAGAAGGGCATGGGTATTACGCATACCTTCCTGCTACTTTTATTTATCATGATCTTACCTTTTCTTTTTTCAATGAAGTATATCCTAAGTACTATTACCCAAGTGAGCATCCGACAAAAGAATTTATAACTGAGTTTGATGGAATTAAATTGAATAAATATTACCCGGGAGTTTCCTTGCTTTGGCTGCCATTTTTCCTTTTAGCTCATTTACTTGCTTTGATTTTTCATTTTCCGGCAGATGGCTATTCTGATATTTACCAATATGGTATAGGCATGGCCGGTATTTTTTATACTTACTTAGGATTAAAATTTACCAAAAAAATCTTATCTCATTATAAAATCCCTATAGGTATTCAGGCTCTTACATTAAGCACCATTGTATTTGGAACAAATCTTTTAATGTATGCAGGGGTTTGGGCATCTCAATCTCATTGCTATTCATTTTTTCTCATAGCTGCTTTTTGCTGGTTCTTTATTCAACTTATACAACCTTCAAATAGTTATAAAAATTACGCTTTGTGTATGTGTTGTATTCTTTTGGCTTTTATTTTTACTGTACGCCCACAAAATATTATCATCTTATTTTTACTTCCATTTTTTGGACTCAATAAATCCAATTTCATTGCCATTGTAAAACAAAACCTTTTTTCGGTCTTTAGCATGATAGGGTTATTGATTGCCTCCCTTATTGTTGCACGTGTTTGCTATTATTGGTATATTCAAACTGGAAGAATTGTATTAAATCCATATCAAGGAGAACATTATTACTTTAACAAACCTCATATATTGGATGCCTTGTTTAGCTATAGAAAAGGCTGGATTCTTTATTCTCCTTTTATAGCAGTTGGGTTAATCGGAATTTTTTTCTTCAAAGAAAACAAGGCGAAGATCAATCTCCTGCTTTTTTATGGTCTGATGATTTATATTGCTAGCTGTTGGTGGTGCTGGACATACTCTTCTACATCTTTCGGGCAAAGGATTTATGTTGATTTTTATGCTTTGATTGCACTACAAGCCGCAGTACTCTTTAATTTTTTATACGAACGCAGACTAAAAGCCATTCCTTCTGCCATAGCCTTAGTTATCATCCCGTTCACTCTCCTGCAAACACATCAATACAAGCATGGTATTATCCATGGAGATTGTACTACATCTGAAACGTATTGGGAAAACTTTTTTGCTGTCAAACCAATAGCCTATTATCCAATTCCTCCTAAAACAATAATTGATAAGGAAGAAGTTGTTGTTACATTTGATGATGGTATGAATGATTCAAGAACTAATCGTGCTTTTTATTCAGGCAAAAACTCTATTTTTATTTGCAAGACACATCTTATTAGTGAAATGAAAAAAATGGCTCTTCCTCCATTCTTGCTATCTGATGGTTTTTCCCATATCCGGGTCACCTCCATGATAAAATCCGCCCCTGATAGATCAAAAAATGAGCATTTGATTGTTGATATAAATAGAAATGGAAAGAGTATAAGTTATAATAGCTTCAATCTATCTTCCTATATTTATAATGATAAATGGACGCATTTTCAAAATGGATTGGTAATCCCGGCAGGTATTAATCCAGGTGATAGTGTTACCGTTTTTTGGAAATCGGAAGGTTTAGATATTGATACAACTTATATTGATAATCTTAAAATTGAGTTTATTCATACAGATAAATCCTATGAATTTTCCTTATAAATGTGGCACTCTAATGTTACTTGTATTTTAAAAAGTTAACAAATATTATACGTTTTTAAGATAAAATCCCACCCCATCAAACTCTGCATAAGAACAGTAGTTAATCCACTCTCCTAAATTAATATATTTAGAGTTTTGCGGCAATTTAACTTCAATGGGTAAGTGCCTGTGTCCGAAAACAAAGTAATCGAAATGTTTTTCTTTTAGTTTATCCTTACAAAAACTAACCAGCCATTCTTTATCATCACCCAGATAAATACTATCACTTGATCCTGTAGCAATACGACTTCTGCGGCAGAAATAATTAGCTACAGCAAAAGCTAGATTAGGGTGAAGCCTGGCAAACATCCATTGAAGAAACTTATTAGCCAATATCTTCTTAATAAATTTATAACTATGGTCACCCGGACCAAGCCCATCGCCATGTCCGATAAAAAAAGTCTTACCCGAGAATGTTCGTTCAATAGATTCATTATGTATGCTTACACCTATTTCTTTGGGCAGGTAATCAAACATCCACATATCGTGATTACCCGTAAACAGATGTATAGGCGTGCCACTATCTGTTATCTCGGCAATCTTACCAAGCAAGCGAATAAAACCCTTTGGGGCGGTATATTTATATTCAAACCAAAAATCGAAAAGGTCGCCAACTAAAAAGATTTCGGCAGCATCGTGCTTAATACTGTCCAACCAAGCTACAATTTTCTTTTCACGAATTAGGCTTGCTTCATAGGTAGGAACACCTAAATGAAAATCGCTGGCAAAATATATTTTTTGTTTCCCGTTTAAAGCCATTAATTTGAAGGTTCAAAAATAAGTTTAAATTTTAGAGTGAGCCAATTAATTAAAATAGGGAAGTTAACACGAGCACATGGCTTAAAAGGTGCATTGGTAGTTAGCGGAGATAATCTTGAAAGTATAGAGATAAAAAAGAACGGTTTTCTGTTTATAGGTATAAATAATATCTCTACTCCGTTTTTTATTTCGGAAGTAAAAATGGCGGGAAAAAATATGGTGCTTACTTTTGATGGTATTGATACCGTTGAAAAAGCAAAACCCTTTATCGGGAAAGAAGTTTATGGTGATGAAAAGAATGCTTCAGTTAAAAAGAATACAGCAGTTAACTTACAAGGCTATGATTTAGTAGATGAACTAAAAGGAAATATGGGTAAAATTAGGGAGTTAATTAGTATGCCTAAGCAACAGTTTCTATCTATAGATATTAATAACGAAGAAGTGCTGTTGCCCTATACCGATGTATTTGTTAAAAAGATAGACCATAAAGCAAAAACTGTTTACTATTGTGCACCCGATGGCTTATTTGATATTAACCAATAAATCAGTATATTTACTTTACGTTTTTATAGTAATAAGAATGCATGTCTCATCAAACATTTGTTTTTAAAAAATTTAATGTGCACCAGCACAAGAGTGCGCATAAAGTTGGCACTGATGGCGTATTGATTGGTGCATGGGCAGAAGTTAGCAAAGCAAAAAATATTTTGGATATCGGCACAGGTACAGGAATTATTGCCTTAATGATGGCGCAGAAAAGCCATGCACAAATTGATGCTATTGATATTGAGCAGGGTTCTTATGAACAAGCAAAAGAAAATGTAGCATACTCTGCCTGGACAGATAGAATAAAGATTTATCATACGACTTTGCAAGATTTTGCAAAATCAGTTCATAAAAAGTATGATGTGGTAATTACCAATCCACCTTATTTTGTTGATTCTTCTAAAGCACCGGATGAAGAACGCAGTCATGCCAGACATACTGATATGCTTCCGTTTAAGGAATTGATACGAGGTGTGTTTAGTGTGCTAAATACCACAGGCAAGTTCTACATTATTTTACCCACCAAAGAAGCTCTTGATTTTAAAGCCCTGGCAGAAAAAGAAGATTTGCATTTAGTAAAGTTGTTGCGTGTAAAAACCAAAGCGACTAATGATGTAGAAAAACGACATATTATGTTATTTAAGTTTAACAAAGAACCCTTTACCGAAGAAACCATCAGTATTGAAAATGAGGGTAGGCACAACTACACCAATGAATATAAAAAACTAACCGGAGATTTTTACCTGCACTTTTAAATGAAGTGAGTCTACTCTTTATAAATTAAAACAACTGCATAAGCATTTGCACCATTTTCAGAGCCAACATAACCAAGTTTTTCATTAGTGGTGGCTTTAATAGAAATATCTTCTTCCGCAATTTGCAAAATAGGAGCCAATGCCTTTTGCATAGCGCCAACGTATGGGTTTATTTTAGGTTGCTCTAAACATAAGGTACAATCTACATTACCTACCTTATAGTTTTTTTTCCAAAGTAAAGCCATTGTTTGTTTTAAAAGCACCTTGCTATCTATATCTTTAAACCTATCATCTGTATTAGGGAACTGATTGCCAATATCTCTCAAACCCGCAGCACCAAGCAAAGCATCGCAAATGGCATGTATTAGAACATCGGCATCACTATGCCCCACACAACCTTTGGTATGTGGTATTTTAACGCCACCCAACCACAAATCTTTACCGGCTTGCAGCGGGTGCACATCAAAACCAAATCCTATTTTTATATTCATTTCCATTATTTATAGAGTACTGAATTATTAATTTAATCTAACCATTCTACAAATATAGAATTCTATAATTGAATTATTTTTATGTTTCCTTTGGCTACAAAGGGTTGGCTTTATGTTCCATTTGGCCAAAAATTTTAATATTTCTAACAATTAATTATTTGTTTTTTAATAGATAATGAGTAGTTTTGCTACTCAATAATGATAGAAACTCTCATTTCTTCCAAAACCAGAATCAAGCTTTTGATGAAATTTTTTATCAATAGCAAAAACACGGCTTACCTCCGAAACCTGGAAGAAGAGTTTGGTGAATCTACCAACGCTATTCGCTTAGAGCTTAATAAATTTGAGAAGGCCGGCTTTATAGATTCTTATAACGAAGGCAATAAAAAACTATTTACTGTTAATATCAAGCATCCTCTTTTTAAAGATATCAATAGTATTGTCCTGAAGATGACGGGTCTCGACCATGTTATAGATTATATGTTACAACGTATCGGAGACTTGGATAAAGTTTATTTGGTGGGTAAGCTCTGCAAAGGGCAAGCTACGGATATAATTGATTTAGTGCTGGTGGGTAAAGCTATTAACAAGCCTTTTCTTTCGGAACAAATAGAAAAGGCAGAAAAGAAAATAGATAAAAAAATAAGATACGTGCATTATGTTCCTAGCGAGTTTAATATAGAGAAAATAAAAGAACCGGGCATGCACCCTTTGCTTCTTTGGAGCAAATAGAATAATTATCATACTGAGTTTAGTCTCAGCGTGATGTAAAAGAAGAACACTCACTTAGTTCTATGTAACTGAGGAGGCGAAGCTGTAAGAAACTATAAGTAACAAACTTTGATACAGGAAGAAAAAAGATGGTATGCGTTATATGTCTCTTCTCGTCAGGAAAAGAAGGTGCAGGATGGGTTGTTAAGCAAAGGTATTGAAGCTTACACGCCTATTATAAAAACACTTAGGCAGTGGGCAGATCGTAAAAAGATGGTTGAGCTGCCCCTACTAAAAGGCTATGTGTTTGTAAAGCATTCTCCTATTGAAAAAGAAAAAGTATTTACCGTAAATGGCATTGTCAATTACGTAACCTTTGAAAGAAAACCGGCTGTAGTTAGAGAGAATGAGATACAACTCTTAAAAGATATTACCTCTTTTGGCTACGAAACATCCATAGGCAACTTTGATAACCTTACAAAAGGGATGGATGTAAAAATAATACAGGGTAATTTTAAAGGTTTATCAGGCACTATACTAAGAAAAGATAAGAATGAGTTTTTTGTTGTGGCCTTAGAGTCCATACAGCAACACGTAATTATAAAACTACCCGCCGCTGTTTTAGAGAAAGTATGAGTAACATCTATTTAGACAAAAGAATTCTTATAACCGGTGGTGCCGGTTTTATAGGCAGCAATCTGGTAGATTATTTGGTAGCCAATAATTATAAGCACATTACTGTTTTAGATAACCTGGAAACCGGAAATATAAATAACATCAAAGCCCATATAGATTCAGGTAAAATAAACTTCATACAAGGCAGTATTTGTGATTATGAGACCTGCTTAAAGGCAACTCAAAATCAGGATATTATACTTCATCAGGCTGCACTGGGCAGTGTACCACGCAGTATTGCCAATCCATTAGCTACGCATCAAACCAATGTTACCGGGTTTGTAAATATTTTAGAAGCCGCCAAACAAAACAAAGTAAAACGTGTAGTATATGCTTCCTCTTCTTCTGTATATGGCGATGATTTGAATATGCCTAAAAAAGAAGAAATTGTTGGCAATCTTTTATCGCCTTATGCAGTAAGCAAAAAAACAAATGAATTGTATGCCGCTGTATTTGCTTCTACTTACCAAATGGAAATTATTGGCTTAAGATACTTTAATGTATTTGGCCCTAAGCAAAATCCTGCCGGCCCATATGCAGCGGTTATTCCTATTTTTATTGATAAGCTTTTAAAACACCAGGCACCTACCATTTTTGGAGACGGAAATAATACCCGAGATTTTACTTATATCGAAAATATAATACAGGCAAATTTATTAGCTGCTTTTACAGAAGATAAAACGGCTATTAATCAGGTGTATAATATTGCTTATGGTGCAACCACCTCTTTAAATAAACTTTTTGAATTGATAGCAAACAATCTGTCATCTGACGTGAAAGTAATACACGGAGATAAAAGACCCGGAGAAATAAAAGACAGCTTTGCATCCATTGAAAAAGCAAAAAACTTACTCCACTATAAACCTTTAGTAAGCTTAGAAGAAGGAATAAAAAAAACTATTCATTGGTATAAAGCAAATGCATAAAGAAGATATAGTAGAAACTGCCGAGCATTGGGATTTAGTTATTAAACCAAAAAACAAATGGTATCAGTTGGACTTGGCATCTGTTTGGCATTATAAAGATTTATTAATGTTGTTAGTAAGAAGAGATTTTGTATCGGTTTATAAACAAACTATTTTAGGCCCTTTATGGTTGTTTGTACAACCAATACTTACCACACTAACGTTTACTATTATTTTTGGCAACATTGCTCATATAAGTACAGATGGTATACCTCCTATGCTATTTTATTTAGCTGGTATTACTTTATGGACTTATTTTTCAGATTGCCTTAATAAAACCTCTAATACTTTTGTGGCCAATGCAGGAGTATTTGGTAAAGTATATTTCCCTCGTTTGGTAATGCCTTTATCTGTGTTGGTTTCAAACCTTGTTAAACTTGGTATTCAAATGCTTTTGTTTATTATTACTTGGATTTACTTTCTTCTAAAGGGGGGGACTTTTCAACCTAACTATGCTTATCTATTTTTCATACCTATTCTTATATTAATGATGGCAGGATTAGGATTAGGCTTTGGCATCTTAATATCATCTTTAACTACTAAGTACCGAGACCTGACTTTTTTAGTTGGTTTTGGTGTTCAGTTAATGATGTACGCCAGCCCTATTGTATATCCGTTATCTACAGTACCCAAAAAATACGAAATGATTTTATTATTGAATCCTGTTACATCTATTATTGAAGGCTTTAAGTTTGTTTTTTTAGGGACAGGTTTATGGAATTGGTACGCTTTGTTATATAGTGTTGTAGTTATGTTAGTTTTACTGCTTATTTCTTTACTTATTTTCAAGAGGGTAGAAAAAACATTTATGGATACCGTTTAAGCGATGAGTAACACCGTTATTAAAGTAGAAAATTTAGGAAAGCAATACCATCTTGGGCAAGTTGGTACAGGAACAATATCTAATGATATTAATCGTTGGTGGCATCGTATACGCGGTAAAGAAGATCCCTATCTTAAAATTGGTGAAACTAACGACCGTAGTATAAAAGGAGATAGTGATTTAGTGTGGGCATTAAAAGATATTAGCTTTGAAATTAAACAAGGCGAGGTATTAGGCATTATTGGTAAAAACGGAGCAGGTAAATCAACTCTCTTAAAAATTTTATCGAGAGTTACAGGCCCTACAGTTGGAGATATTAAAGTAAAAGGGCGCATTGCCAGTTTGCTTGAAGTAGGTACAGGCTTTCACCCAGATTTAAGTGGTAGAGAAAATATTTTTCTTAACGGTGCCATACTTGGTATGAGTAAACGAGAAATTAAAACCAAGTTTGATGAAATAGTTGATTTTAGTGGAGTAGAACGTTATATCGATACCCCGGTAAAACGATACAGTAGTGGAATGTATGTGCGTTTGGCTTTTGCAGTAGCAGCACACTTAGAATCTGAAATATTAATTATAGATGAGGTTTTAGCTGTTGGTGACGCAGAATTTCAAAAGAAATGCTTGGGGAAAATGGGAGATGTAAGCAAACAAGATGGTAAAACTATTTTATTTGTTTCCCATAACATACTACTTATACAAAGCCTATGTCAAAAAGCTATTTTACTACAAAATGGACTAATGCTGGAAAACGGAGAGGTTAATGATGTAGTTGCGAGTTATAATCTAAAAAAAGAATTTGATAAATGTGTTTGGGAAGGAAGACAAGGAGATGAAAAAATTACGATTCTGAAAACTTCTGTAAATGACAATATTTCAGGGAAACCATTGCAAACTTCCGAAAAAATCACAATCAAAATAACTGTAGAAGTGAGTAAAAAAATTGAAATTATAGATTTTACTTTTCACTTACATTCATTTTTTAATTACCCTGTTTTGATGGGAGTGTTTAATGATTTTAATGATATGAAAGGAATAGATATAGGTTTGTATGAACTTGTGTTCGAAATCCCTCCTTACACTTTAGCTACAGGAAAATATGGTGTGATTTTTAAAATAGGGTATCCATATATTAAAAAAATTGAAACCTCAATTTGTGAGCTAAATTTTGAACTTGTTTCCGATTCAGAGTTTGGTAATAGATATTTGGCAAATAATTCACCGGAATATAATTCAATAGTCAGGTCTAATTATTTTAAAGAACTTATAAAATTATCATGATGTTAAGTCTGTTCATATTTATTCACGCATCTAAAAATCCATTTTCTAAAATATGAAAGTAGTTATTTTTGCCGGTGGTCTTGGCACCAGATTAATGGAGGAAACAGATACAAGGCCAAAACCCATGATTGAAATAGGCGGGAAGCCTATGCTTTGGCATATTATGAAGATATATAGCCATTATGGATTCAATGATTTTATCATTTGTCTTGGCTACAAAAGTTATTTCATTAAAGAATATTTTATGCATTATTACCTCCATAATTCTGATTTAACCATTGAACTAGGAAATAATAAAGTTGATGTTCACTTTTCAAATGCAGAATCATTCAAGGTAACTTTAATTGATACCGGAATTGAGACAAAAACAGCGGGTCGATTAAAAAGAATTCAGAAATTTATTGGAGATGAAGATTTTTTGTTGACTTATGGAGATGGCGTTGCAGATATTGATATAAACAATCTGATTGCTTATCATAAACAACACGGAAAAATTGCTACTGTCACTGCAATTCAACCCGAAGCAAGATTTGGCGGTATGGAACTTTCTGAAAATGGAATGGTAAACTCATTTAAAGAAAAACCAAAAGGAGATGGCAAGTGGATAAACGCAGGTTTTTTTGTGCTGAAGCCTGAAGTATTTAAATTTTTACCGGAAGATTCAGATAACATAATGTGGGAGGATGCTCCTTTAGAAAATCTTACAAATGCAAAAGAACTAGCGGCTTATAAGCATCACGGGTTCTGGAAATGCATGGATGCCTTGCGTGATAAAATGGAATTGGAAGAATTGTGGAAAAAAAACATTGCCAAATGGAAGATATGGCAATAAGCTATTTTTAAGAGTGATTGATTTTTTAAAATACAAAAACAAAAAAGTATTTATTACCGGTCATACTGGTTTTAAAGGGGGATGGCTTTTAGCAATTTTAAATCACATTGGTGCAATTGTAAAAGGATACGCATTAGCTCCTGAAAATAAAAACGGAATATATCTAAGTATTAATGGCGATAATTTATGTGAATCTGTTATTGGTGACATACGTGACCAGAAAAAATTAGAAAACGAAATTTTAAATTTTCAACCCGATTTTATTTTTCATCTAGCTGCACAACCACTCGTAAGGTCTTCTTACGACATGCCATCAGAAACTTTTGAAATAAATACTTTAGGGACATCCTATTTATTAGAGTCTCTCCGCAAACTTGAAAAAAAATGTATTGTAATTATCATTACTACTGATAAGGTTTATGAAAACAGAGAAAATGAAATTGCTTATAATGAAAATGATCGTTTGGGTGGATTCGATCCTTACAGTACAAGTAAAGCCTGTGCAGAGTTGATAACTACTTCATTTAAAAAATCATTTTTTAACCCTGAAAGTGTTTCCATTCATCAAAAAGAAATTGCAACTGTTCGGGCCGGTAATGTTATTGGCGGAGGCGATTTTTCTAAAGACAGAATTATTCCGGATTTGATAAATTCATTAAAGAATAATCAAACGCTTATTATTAGAAATCCAAATTCAATAAGGCCTTGGCAGCATGTGTTGGAACCTCTTATCGGGTATTTGCAATTGGGATTACTGATGGAAAAAGAAATATTAAAATATTCGCACGCATTTAATTTCGGACCTGAAGAAAACGATCATCTTTCTGTTTTAGATTTGGTTAAAGAAGCTATTGCCATTTGGGGTGCCGGAAATTGGAAAATTGAGAAGCAGGATAATCTGCACGAAGCCGGAATTTTAAAATTAGATATTACAAGAGCCAAGAAAGAATTAAACTGGAAACCACGCTTTTCATCCAAGCAGGCAATTCAACAAACTATAGAATGGTATCGTTCTGAAAATTCAAGTAAAATAACTTTTGCACAAATTAAAAATTACCTGAATCTTTTAAAATGAAATTTAACGCTACCGAATTTGAAGGTTGCTTTGTTATAGAACCACAATTAATTTCTGATGAAAGAGGTTGGTTTTCACGCGTGTTTTGCCAAGAAGAAGCATTACCTTTTATGGGCGCTTTAAAGTTTGTTCAGATTAATCATTCATTTAACACTAAAAAAGGAACTTTTAGAGGAATGCATTACCAAGTATCGCCTTATAAAGAAGCTAAATTGATTCGTTGTATTTCCGGTGCAGTACTTGATTTTGTACTTGATATTCGGGAAAATTCCCCGACATTTTTAAAATGGATATCAATTGAATTGAGCGCAAAAAATCGTCGAATGATTTTTATTCCGGAGGGCTGCGCTCATGGTTTTCAAACACTTGAAGATAATAGTGAGTTGATTTACCATCATACTGTATTTTATAATAAAGATGCCGATCGCGGAATTCTATATAATGATCCTTTGGTAAATATTAAATTACCGATTGAGACTAGTATAATATCTGATAAGGATAAAAATTATTTACTTTTAGATCAAAATTTTAAAGGAATTTAACTATGAATTGTCGTTTTTGCAAAAATGAATTAAAGCATGTTTTTATTGATCTGGGAGAGGCCCCCCCTTCAAATTCTTATTTAACCGCTTTACAATTAAGAGAACCGGAAAAATTTTATCCTTTAAAGGTATTTGTATGTTCTAATTGTTTTCTTGTGCAGGTAGATGAATACAAAAAGGCCAGTGAAATTTTTGATAACGAGTATGCCTATTTTTCCTCATATTCTACCAGTTGGCTTGTGCATGCAAAAGCATATACCCAAGAAATGATTAATCGCTTTGGTTTTGATAAAAACTCACTTGTTATCGAGATTGCCTCGAATGACGGATACTTATTACAATATTTTAAAGAAAAGGGGGTTCCAGTACTTGGTATTGAACCTACAGAAAGTACAGCAAAAGTTGCAAGAGAAAAAGGAATCGAATCAATTACAGAATTTTTTGGAGAAAAGTTTGCTAAAAAATTAGTTGCAGAAAATCGTAAAGCTGATTTACTTTTGGGTAATAATGTACTGGCACATGTGCCGGATATAAACGATTTTGTTGAAGGACTTAAAATAGCTTTGAAAGATACAGGTGTGATAACAATGGAATTTCCACACTTGGTAAAATTAATAGAGAACAGTCAATTTGACACAATTTACCATGAACATTTTTCTTACCTGTCATTCACAACCGTAAAAAAAATATTTAATGCGCACGGGCTTGAACTATTTGATGTAGAAGAAATCCCTACGCATGGCGGGTCATTAAGAATTTTTGCAAAACACAAAAATAATACGTTAAAGCAAATTGAAAAAAACGTAGAATTGCTTTTAGATAAAGAGCATCATTTAGGTATAGATTCACTTACCTATTATTCAGGCTTTGAGCAAAAAGCAACTGAAATTAAAAGTGATTTTATTGATTTTTTAAACGAATGTAAGAAACAAGGCAAAAAAGTTGCAGCATACGGCGCAGCGGCTAAAGGAAATACATTACTTAATTATTGCGGAATTAAAGATAATCTGATAAGTTTTGTGGTAGATGCCTCACCTTACAAGCAGGGAAAATATTTACCGGGTAGCCATATACCAATAGTTAAAGAAGATAAAATAAAAGAACAAAAGCCTGATTTTGTTATAATTTTTCCTTGGAATATTGAAAAAGAAATTACTGCCCAATTAAGTTACATAAATGACTGGGGCGGAAAATTTGTTAAAGCAATACCGCAATTTCAGATAATTTAAAATGGCAAATATTTTTCATTCAACAGTTAAAATCGGACAATTAGTCTCTATTGAAGTTTCGTCAAGAGGAACGGATACAATTATTGGGCAATACTCTGTTATAGATGATTTTGTTAAAATTAAACATGTTGGTGGAAAAGGAAATATTGAAATTGGCGATTATGTTTATTTAAATTCAGGAACGGTAATATATTCGGGGAATGGGGTGAAAATTGGAAATAATGTTTTAATTGGTCCTAATTGTAATCTTGTACCTGTTAACCATAAATTTGATAATCTGAAGGAATTAATAAGGTTACAAGGGTTTCAGCCATCTCGTGGGGGGATAATAATTGAGGATGATGTTTGGTTGGGTGCTAATGTAACTATTCTTGATGGAGCTATTATAAATAAGGGTTGTATAATAGGGGCAAATTCATTGGTAAAAAGTACTTTAAGTGCTAATGGAATTTATGCAGGAAACCCTTTAACTTTTATTAAATATAGAGAGTGAATTTTACTGTTTTAGGAGCAAGCGGTTTTGTTGGTTCTAATTTAGTTTCTATGTTAAAGAAGAGTAATATTTCTTACTTTGCTCCTAAAAGAGATGAGAATTTAACTAATAGAAAAAATGGAAATATTATTTATTGCATAGGGCTTACCGCGGATTTTAGGGAGAAACCTTTTGAAACAATAGAGGCTCATGTGTGTAAACTAAAACAAATTTTAGAAGAATGCGAATTTGATTCTTTGACGTATCTTTCTTCTACAAGAGTATATTCACATAATGTTGGGAGTGTAAATGAAAATAGTTTAGTATCCCTTTCAATAACTGATCCGTTTGATTTATTTAATTCCTCAAAGTTGACTGGAGAATTATTGGCATTAAATTGTGGTAAGAAAAAAATTAAGATAGCCCGACTTTCGAATGTATATGGGTATGATTTTGAATCTAAAAATTTTATAACTTCAATTGTTACAGATGCCGTAACAAAAGGAAAAATAGTTTTGCGTACTACTCCCGATTCAGCAAAGGACTACATAGGTGTTGATGATGTGGTAAATTTGCTATATAAGATTTCCATTGAAGGGAAAGAATCTGTATATAATGTTGCTAGTGGTTTTAATACAAGCAACGATGAGATTTTGAAAGTAATTCAAAATGAAACGGGATGTAAAATTGAATATCTTCAAACTGCTGAAAGAAATATTTTTCCTGAAATACAAGTTAATAGAATAAAAGATGAGTTTGGGTTTTCTTCTTCCTCTAACCTATTACAAAATATCCCCAAGATTATTAAAAAATTAAAGCAAACAACTTTAAAGTAAATTAGTATGATTCTTAGTCTTCCTCTAAATGATTTAAAAGCATATGTTGCAGCTCAGTTAAATCATTTCTTTCCTGATAAAAACGTGATAAAACCATCAGATTTGAATGAAGTTTTGGATGTTGCAATTGATAGAGTAAATTATTGTTTTAGTAAAGTTGCCTACGAAAGATATAATAAAAATGGACAAACCATATTAAACCATTTATATGCCGATCAGTATTTAGTTTTTATTTGGTTTTTATCAAACACGGTTTGGAAGAACAACAACAACAATACTTTACTTGCAACAAAATTATATTACTTAAATAAAAGTCTTCATGCTTTTGATTGCATGTATGATACCGGGTTACCGGATATTTTTTTGATTTTTCACGGTGCAGGTACTATGTTAGGAAAGGCAAGCTACGCTGATTATTTTGTCGCTTTACAAGGATGCACTATCGGATCCCATAAAGGTAAATACCCTGTAATGGGGCAGGGTGTTGCTTTGGCTGCACATGCAAGTATTATTGGTAATTGTAATATAGGAGACAGAGTTACTCTTTCTGCAAACGCTTCTGTTTATGAAAGGAATATATCTTCTGATATCCTAGTCTTCAGAGACGCTATAGCAGGAAGCCTCTGTTTGAAGGAAACGAAAAATTCATACTCACAGAGTTTTTTTAACGTTGATCTTTCAACTATTTCTAAGTAGCATTATTAAAAATAAATTATAATCCACATGAAGGAATCAGTTATGGTAGGTTTATTTACTTACCAAAGACCTATCTATCTTGAACGGCAATTGAATTTCTTTAAAGATTTAGGGTTTGACTTTCGCCTTATTATTTTAGATGGGAGTGAAAAACAGGAGTTCAGAGATCAAAATAAAGTTTTAGCAGCAAAGTATCAGACAGAATATCTTAATGAGGTGGATATTATGGGAAGGCACCAATTATTTTTTAAAAAATTGGATACTGAATTTTCGGCATGGGCAGCAGACGATGATTTAATTGTTCCTAGTTTTTTTACCGATGGGGCAAATTTTTTAAAAGAAAATAAAGGATATTCGGCTATAGCCGGAAAGGTTTATACACTGCATTATGACAGATGGAAACCAAATAAAGGTTATTACTTACGAAGTTATTTAGAAAACAAATACGATATTTTATACGGGGATCTTATAGAAAAAATGGTAAGAAGAGACCAGTCGTATGCACTAGGATGCCCTCCTACTTTTTATGGAGTTAAAACATACGAGGTTGTAGAAATGTTTAACAAATATATTACAAATATAAAGTTAACTACTTCTATGGAAAGGCTGGATGAAATTTGTAGTTTATTACTGGGTGGTATTAAGGTAATTGATACTTTAATGGGATTCAGGGATTATTCTTCAGATACGTTAAGATTTGAAAACAGAGATGATCCGGAACAATATATATCTAAAGAGGACACGCTTCTTTTGCAACATGTTATCTGTACAGAATTAAAAGACAAAATAGATAGTAAAGATTTACTTGAGTACTATGCAAGCTATGCCTGGCCTTTACCTTTGAGATTGCCACAGGGTGGTGGCGATTTTAGTGGGCTTACCGGTTGGAAGAGAGATATTGAATCTGTAGCTAATTTATTTATAGCCCACAGATACCATAAATTTGATAAGGCAGTTACTAAAGCTTTGAGAACGAGTATGCTGAAATATTCTCCGAATGCAAAATAATTATAAAGCGATAAAATATTTTATACAAAGGTTGTTTATATAAGGTTAATGTGGATGTAATATGATGATTCTCATTTTTTGTAATTATACTTTATGTTAAACTTGCAGATTAAGTTAATCCTTATAATTTATTAAATAAAACTTAATACGAACGGCATGAAAGAGAAACTAAAAAAAGTAGTAAAAAAAGTAATAGGAAAAATAACTAATCGGGAAGAGAAGCCAAACCTTAGTCAGGAAGAAATTTTTAGGCAGGGTTATGATGCGTTTTTAAAAACGGGCCAAACACCTCATGATGCATTTATGGCTAATATAAATTTGTTTTGTTCTACCAATGGTGTTTTTAATGAAGCTTTTAATGATGAATTAAAACTTACCAACCCGCCACAGCCTGTTCCCGAAACTTTACAAGGTATAGCAGGTACATACACACATAATGATTTTATAAAGGTAAATCAGGAATTAAACGAAAAGGGCTATGTACATTTTGAAAAAAAACTAAGCAAAGAATTATGCGAAAGGTTATATAATTATGCGCTTAATGCCCCTGCTCGCATACCGCCTGATTATAAAGAAATTATAAAGTTTAACCCTGATAAACCCTTAGCAGAGATATATCGCTTGGATATACAGGATTTGGTTAATAATGCCGATATACAGCAGTTAATGATAGACCCCGTATTGGTTAATTTTGCCCGTAATTATTTAGGCTGCGAACCCATTTTTGATTTTCCGGCCATGTGGTGGAGTACTGCATTTAAAAAAGAAGCCTCTAAAGAAGCTGCCCAACTTTATCATTTTGATTTAGATAGGGTAAAATGGCTGAAAATATTTTTTTACATTAACGAGGTTACCCCCGAAAACGGGCCTCATTGCTATATAGAAGGTTCTCATAAGCCAAATGCCAAACCTGCTGAACTCTTAAAAAGAGCTTACGCCAGAATACCTGATGAAGATTTAAAACCCTATTATAAGCCTGAGGCATTTAAAGTAGCCTGTGGCGAAGCCGGCTCTATGTTTATAGGAGATACCAAAGCATGGCACAAAGGTATGGCTTTAAAAAAAGGACATCGTTTAGTTTTGGAACTGGAATATACCAGCTCTTTATTTGTAGCTAACTACCCTAAATTAGAAGTGGTACAAGCCAGTGCAGGATTTAAAGAATTTTGTGCGAAAAATAAAACCTTTGCAACCAATATACATTTTAAAAATTAACCAATTGTATGCTGTCAAATAAATCTATACTCATCACAGGTGGTACGGGTTCTTTGGGTAAAGAACTTA
Organism: Bacteroidota bacterium; assembly: GCA_003153315.1. Classification (GTDB taxonomy): domain Bacteria; phylum Bacteroidota; class Bacteroidia; order B-17B0; family Aurantibacillaceae; genus PALSA-968. The sequence goes on along the minus strand of PLYA01000028.1, from coordinate 145,573 downwards.
CAAAAACCATTTTAAAGAACTGGCCCGATGTAAAACGCCTGGTTATATACTCCCGCGATGAGCAGAAGCAATATCAAATGGCGCAGGAATACCCGGCAAGCAAATACCCCGGCATCAGGTATTTTATTGGCGATGTTAGAGACCATGAACGATTGAAACGAGCCTTTTCGGGTATTGATTATGTAATACATGCAGCAGCCATGAAACATGTGCACATTGCAGAATATAACCCCGATGAGTGTGTGAAAACAAATATTGGCGGGGCAGAAAATGTAATTAAGGCAGCACTTGAAACTAATGTAAGCAAGGTAGTAGCCCTGTCTACCGATAAAGCCTGTGCACCTATTAACTTATATGGGGCTACCAAACTTACATCTGATAAATTATTTATAGCGGCTAATAATATAAAGGGTACTAAGGATATTAAATTTTCTGTAGTGCGTTATGGCAATGTAATGGGTTCTAATGGCTCGGTTATTCCTTTCTTTTTAAATAAAAGAAAAGAAGGGGTATTGCCCATTACCGATGCTAACATGACGCGTTTTAATATCACCCTTGAAGAAGGGGTAAATATGGTACTGCATGCTTTAGAAACCGCCTGGGGTGGCGAATTGTTTGTACCTAAAATACCATCCTATAAACTTACGGATGTTGCCAAAGCGGTTGGACCCGAATGCGAGCATCGGATTAGCGGCATAAGGCCCGGAGAAAAAATACATGAGGAGATGATTACCAGTTCAGACTCTTTTACCACCTACGACTTAGGGAAGTATTATGTAATACTGCCACAGGTACCTAATTGGAAACTGAATGATTATATAAAACACTTTGATGCAAAGCTAGTGCCAGAAGGATTTAATTATACTTCCGGAGCCAATAGCCAATGGGAAACTGTGGATAGCCTTAGGAAATTAATAAAAGAGCATGTGGATACGGACTTTAGTGTTTTATGAATGCTGAGGCTATAATATTGCCCATTGAGGAAACGAGTATACACAAGAAATTGCAACAGTTTAAGGAAATAGATTACAAAACAAGCATTAAAAAAATTGGACTTGGAACAGTGCAGTTTGGAACTACTTATGGTATAAACAATAAGTATGGAAAAACTACTTCCAACGAAGTTGATAAAATACTGAATCTGGCTACTAGTAATGGAATTAATTTAATTGATACGGCTTCTGCGTATGGAGATGCCGAAGAAGTTTTGGGAAAAAATAACTTGGCACATTTTAATATAGTTTCAAAATTTATGCCTGTCAAAAGAGGCGATTCTATTAAAATGCAATTTAATAAAAGTATAGAAGACTTACATGTAGCATCTTTATATGGTTATTTGGCACACAGGCCTTTAGCACTTATTGATGATTTAAAAACTTGGGAAGAATTACAAAACTTAAAGAAAGACGGTTTAATAAAAAAAATAGGATTTTCTTTAAATGAACCTTCTGAATTAGAGGCTCTTTTAGAGCATGGTTTAATTCCTGACCTGATACAAGTGCCTTATAATTATTTTGATTCTCGTTTTGAAAATCAAATGATTTCTTTTAAAGAAAAGGGTTGCGAAATACATACAAGATCAACTTTTTTGCAGGGACTTTTTTTTATGAATCCTGTTAATTTGAACCCTTATTTTGAAGAAGTGAAAGTGCTAATTGAAAAACTTCAACAGAACACAAAATCTCTTGCAAACTCTTTATTAAGGTATGTATTGGAAAAAACTTTTATAGATAAGGTAATTATTGGGGTTGAAAACAGTAATCAATTTAGGCAAAATATAGAGATGCTTGGAGATGCAGAAAAATTACCCATGCAAACCCACTCAATTTCCGAAAATATTTTAATGCCATCTAAATGGCCAAAATAAATAAGGTATGGTTTACACCTTTGATTTAAAAGATAAAATAATTCTAATAACAGGTGGGTATGGTTATCTTGGGAAAGCTATTACGGAAAGTTTACTTTTTCATGGGGCAAAAGTTTATGTACTGGGAAAAGATGAAAATAAATTTTTAGATTCTTTTAGAGAAAATGAGAATTTGAAACAGACTTTATTTTTTCAAAATTGCGATATTTCTGATACCCAAAGTATAAAAACTGCTTATAGCAATATAAGTACTACAAATAGAAAAATTGATATACTAATTAATAATGCAATTTATAGCAAAGGACAGTCTCCAGAAAATATGACAGACGAGGAGTGGTCTTTTGGTATAGAAGGAGTATTAAGTAGTGTTTTTAAATGTATCAGGGAAATAATTCCGTATTTTAAATCAGCTAAGTCCGGTAAAATAATTAATGTTTCATCCATGTATGGTGTGGTTGCTCCACAATTTGAGATATATGATGAATCTCCAAATTTTTTAAACCCACCACATTATGGGGCTGCTAAAGCCGGGGTAATTCAATTAACTAAATATTATGCAAGTTACTTAGGTAAACAGGGAGTTACCGTTAATACGGTTACTCCCGGCCCGTTTCCTTCGGATACTGTACAATTAAGTACTGAATTTATAGATGAATTGCGAAAAAAAACATGTTTAAATAGAATTGGTAAGCCGGAAGACCTTGCCGGTATATTCGTATTTCTCTCCTCGGATGCTTCTAACTTTGTAACCGGACAAAACTTTGTTATAGATGGCGGGTGGACAATTAAATAAACCACATATTGGTTTTATTATTCAGGCAAGAATGAAATCTGTCCGTTTACCAAATAAGGTACTAACAAAAATTCCATTAGGGAATGGTAAACCAATTCTTCAATGGATAATCGACGAACTAAAAAAAAGCACTTTAAAAGGGGAAATTATTGTTGCGACCTCTCTAAATTTGGAAAATGATATTTTATCTGATTATTGTCAGCTTAAAAATATTAAATGTTTTAGGGGCGAAGAAGAGAATGTATTAAGTAGATTTATTGCAATTCAGAAGGAAGAAAATTTTGAGATTATAGTAAGGCTTACCGGCGATAATCCCATTTTGGATATTTCTATTTTAGATAAGGCCATACAATTTCATTTAGAGAATAAAAATGATTATACAAAAACAGAAGGATTACCGCTTGGTATGAATCTTGAAATTATATCTGCCACGGAATTATTAGATTTAGAGAATAAAGATTTATCTGATGAAGATAAAGAACATGTGACTTTATTTATTTCAAAAAGTGATGCATATAAAAAAGGAATTTATAAGCCCATACTTAATACTTCCATTGCTAATTTAAGAGTAACAATTGACTATCCTTCGGACTTTACGGTTGTTTCAGTCATTTTATCTTTGTTAAATGAGAATAATAAAGAAGAATTAGGGGTTCAGTTAATTGAAAAAATATATAAAGATTACCCTTGGGTTTTTGATGCTAATGTTAATAATATTCAAAAAAAACAATTTTTAAATTTAAAGGACGAGATATCTGAAGCTTGTAAAATCTTAGAAAAATATGATTTGAAGCAGGCTCTTAGCATCTTAAAATCAAATTAATATTAAATTATTGTAAAATTATTCTTGCACACCTATCAAATCTTAATAATTCCTTAAAGATTCGATAACGATTCCTTAACATTTCCTCTTTTTTTATGATTTATGTTTGCAGCATAAACCTAAAAAAATAAAACACAATGAAAACCACCACACAAATTGCCAAAGTAGCTCTTAATTTTGAAGAGATGGATGTAGACCAATTGCTTACCGAAGCAGACGGAACGGTAACAGGCCTTACCGGTAGCACCACCTTTACGGTATTAGCTATTCCTTTGGCAACCATTACGTCAGAAACAGCTGCTCTGCGAGCCACAGCTACCCAAATTTCTGCCGGAAATAAATCGGTAACGCTTACCAGGCAACAGGCACAGCAGGCAAACACCCTGATGCGCTCTTTAGTAGCCAACGGGCACTCGGTAGAAGATACTGCAAACCGTGTAGCTGCAGGTAACCTAACCGTGGCAGAAGGATTGATTACAAGTACCGGCTATAAACTGGCCAAGGCAAAAACACCCCACAAACGTACTTTTGAAGTGGTAAAAACCGGCACAGGCTGGGCACATGTGCGTGCAGCCAAAGCCCGCAAAGGCAATGAGGGGCATATATGGCGCTATGGCATTACTACTGCCAAAAATGTGGCGCCTGTTACACTTATTACCCGTTTTAATTTAGAAGCAGACATTGTTTTAACCGACCTTGCCAGCAACGTTATTATAGGCATACAGCATGCCAGCGTATTGCCTGTGGGGCGCAAAACCGGAACAACTCCTGCTACAGGAGGAGGAATTATTACAGCCATACCGGCTTCTACAGCAAAGCATTCCGTATTTAGCAATGCTGCCAGCGACCCTTATACCTGGACTGATTTTATTTACACCGTTATTCCTTAAAAACAGATGTTAGTTAATAGAATGGCAAATATTTGGAGGTACTTAACCCATAATTTGCCATTCTGTTTTCTAAAAAAAGAACAAAACTCATTTTCGGTTCAACGAAACTCACTTTCGCTCGAAAGGAACTCATTTCCGTTGCAACGAAACTCACTTTCGCTTGAAAGGAACTCACTTTCGCTTCAACGAAACTCATTTTAGCTTGAAAGAAACTCATTTTAGTTGCAACACAACTCACTTTTGGTTGGAAGGAACTCACTTTCGCTTCAACGAAACTCATTTCCCATCGAAAGGAACTCATTTTCGTTGCAACGAAACTCACTTTCGGTAGAAAGGAAATCATTTCCGTTTGAACGAAACTCATTTTTAATGCCAAGAACCTACCTTTCCTTAGCTCAAAACACCTTCCGAAAGGGAAATTATAGCTTTATGCATTCTAGTCAAAAAATGATAAAACTAACAAAAGCAGTTATTTATAACCATTTGTAGGAATCATGTTTTTCAATTCTTTTAGTTTTGCTATTTTCTTGCCACTTGTTTTTATTCTCTATTGGTTTATAACTAATGAGAATATAAGAATTCAAAATATTTTACTTCTTATTTCAAGTTATTTTTTTTATGCTTGCTGGGATTACAGATTTTTATTTTTATTGATTTTCTCTACGGTATTAGATTATTATTCGGGAATAAAAATATATAAAACAGAAAATGCTAGATTTAAAAAACTTTGGCTTTGGATTAGTATTTCAATTAACCTTGGATTCCTTGGATTCTTTAAATACTACAATTTTTTTATAACGTCTTTTTTAGAAGCACTTTCAGGTTTTGGAATACATGCAAATATTTGGACATTAAACATCATATTGCCGGTAGGCATTTCATTTTATACTTTTCATGGATTATCTTATGTGCTTGATGTTTATAAAAACAAAATAATTCCGGTAAAAAGTTTTGTGGACTATTCTGTTTTCGTAAGTTTTTTTCCATTACTCGTTGCAGGTCCAATAGAAAGAGCTACACACTTATTACCCCAAATTCAAAAAAAACGGAATTTCGATTACACAAAAGCAGTAGATGGCCTTAGGCAAATTTTATGGGGATTATTTAAAAAAGTAGTAATTGCAGATACTTGTGCAGAATATACTAACATGATTTTTGATCACTCTGAATGGTATGGAGGAACCTCATTATTATTAGGTGCTGTTCTTTTTGCAATTCAAATTTATGGCGATTTTTCCGGCTATTCTGATATTGCTCTTGGTACAGCAAGGCTTTTTGGAATGGAGTTATTACGTAATTTTGCATTTCCTTATTTTTCAAGAGATATAGCGGAATTTTGGAGGCGATGGCATATTTCTCTTTCCTCTTGGTTTAGAGATTATCTATATATTCCTTTAGGTGGAAGCAAAGGAAGTATCTGGAAAAAGGTTAGAAATACATTTATTATTTTTTTAGTTAGTGGGTTTTGGCATGGAGCAAACTGGACATTTATAGCATGGGGTGCTTTGCATGCAATTTATTTTCTGCCATTGCTATTATCAAACAAAAACAGAAACCATCTTGAAACTGTAGCTTCAGGCAGATTATTGCCAACATTTAAAGAATCAATTAGTATGATATCTACGTTTGGATTAGTTGTATTTGCCTGGATTTTTTTTCGCGCACAAAGTATTGAACATGCATTTAGTTATATAAAAGGAATGTTTGCCGGTTTTTTACACAAGTCTTTTTATATAGATACAGTAAAACTTATATCAATGAAAATAGGCCCTGCAATTATTTTGGTAGCCTTGCTGTTTCTGATTATTGAGTGGATTGGAAGAGAAGAACAGTATGCCCTTGCAAAAGTTGGGTTAAAATGGCCTAAACCTGTTAGATTGACATTTTATTACTGTCTCGTTATTACCATGTGTATATGGGGAAATAATAATCAGCAATTTATTTATTTTCAATTTTAAAAATGGATCGGAAAATATGTCTAAAATTTTTATTGAAGATATTTTTATTTTCAACCCCTCTTATTCTTATAATGCTGATTGCATCTTTCATTGCAATTAAATCGAAAGAAAATTATTACAATATAGATGCCGTAATTAAAGCAAATGAAAAATATCTTATTGGATATGCTTATAATGACAGTGTTGCGCGATATATAAAATACAAGACTATTGCAGAACATGATAAATTTACTATAATAGCAATCGGTTCATCTAGGGTATTGCAGTTTAGAGAAGAAATGTTTAAAAAAAGTTTTTATAATGCAGGATATACAGTAAGCAGTATTTGTGATTTTGAAATGTTTCTGAAAACAATTCCTAAAGAAAAATATCCTAATTATTTAATTATGGGCATAGATCCATGGATGTTTAATGAAGCTGCTGATTCTTTAAATAAAAACAGACAACCCACTTATTGGTCATCAAACCCAACTATTTCTTTTGTGCCAAAATGGGAATATTTTAGAAATATACTAGGAGATATATTTAAAGGTAAAATTACATTTTCTAATATTCAAACGAAACATAAATACATAACTATTGGGTTAAACGCATTAATAAATACGGACGGTTTTAGGAAGGATGGAAGCAGGGCATCCGGTTTAGTTATACCTAAATTATTGCGTGGTGATACGTCTTTAATAAATTCAAACTTTCAAGTAATAAAGTATAGAATTGAAAATCAAATTTGGCCTGCTTTTTACGCAGATAAAATTAATTTGCATGCAGTTTCAGTATTGGAGAGGTTTTTATCATTTTGTATGCTAAATAAAATTCAGGTTATAGGTTTTATAACTCCTTATGCTGATTGGGCTCAAAAGAAAATAATAGATTCAGATAAATATGGATATCTTGATCAAATAAATCCCACGTTAAAACCGGTATTTGATAAATATAAATTTGAATACTACTACTATCCATCGGTTAAATATTGTGATTCTGATGATTCAGAAACATTAGATGGAGGGCATGGCGGTGAGAAAACATATTTAAAAATCCTCATCAATATGCTTAAATCTGGCTCTTCATTAAATAAGGTTTGCAATATAACTAAACTTGAAAGGGATTTGAATAGTACACAGAATAGATATGTTGTTTATAATTATTAGAGTGATTCTTAGACATATTTTTATGAATAAAGTTTAATTTTTTACTAGATGAAACTTTTTTAATGTCAAGAACCTACCTTTGCTTAGCTCAAAATACCTTCCGAAACGGAAATTACAGCCTTGTGCCCATTAGGGATGAAGATAAATATGCCATTATGCAATGGCGAAATGAGCAAATAGACATTTTAAGGCAAAAACAACCACTAACCAAAGAAGGGCAGGAAGGGTATTTTACTACTACGATAGCCAATCTCTTTACCCAGGAAAAACCCGGGCAAATGCTTTTTAGCTTTTTAGAGAATGATATTTTAGTAGGCTATGGCGGATTGGTGCATATAGATTGGGAAAGCAAAAATGCAGAAGTATCGTTTATAACAGAAACCAAAAGAAATACAGATAAGGAACAGTTTATAAATGACTGGCGTAATTACCTGCAAATTTTAAAACCTTTGGCAAAAAAACATTTGGGCTTTGATAAACTATATACCTATGCATATGATATAAGACCTAATTTGTATCCGGCTTTATTGAATAGTGGTTTTATAGAAGAAGCATGTTTAAAGAACCATGTGTTTATTAATGGGCAAAACCATGATGTGCTTATACATTCCTGCTTTTTAAATCAGCTTGTTTTTAGAATGGCTGATGAAAATGATGTGATGCAGTATTTTGAATGGGCAAATGATGAGGATGTAAGAAAAAATTCGTTTTCAAACGAGGCTATTTCACTGGAAAACCATAAGAAATGGTTTAAGCAAAAATTAAATACAGATAGCTGTTTTCTTTATCTGTTTCTTTTAAATGGAGAGTCTGCGGGGCAGGTAAGAATTGATAAAAGTAATGGAGAAACTGTTATAGGTATTTCTGTAGATAAAAACTATAGAGGCAGGTCATTAGGAACCGAAATGCTAAAGCAGGCAACAACCAATTTTCTTACTAAACATAAAAAGGAGCAAATTGTAGCTTATATAAAATTGGAAAATAAAGTTTCGCTAAGCAGTTTTAGAAAAGCTGGTTTTGAGAACGAAGAAATAGTTACAGAGCAAAATCATAAAAGCTATAAGTTGTATAAAAAAATAGCTGCGTAAATGAATACTATTAAAATAGGAAATTATGCCATTGGCAATAATCACAAACCCTTTGTTATTGCCGAAATGAGTGGTAATCATAACCAATCGTTGCAAAGAGCACTTGATTTAGTAGATGCAGCAGCGGCAGCTGGCGCACATGCACTTAAATTACAAACCTATACGGCAGATACCATTACTATGGAAGGGGCTTATACCATACAAGATAAAAACTCTTTATGGGATGGAAAGGAGCTGTATGATTTATACAAACAAGCTTATACCCCCTGGGAATGGCACAAACCTATTTTCGACCGTGCAAAGGAAAAAGGCATGGAAGCTTTTAGCTCTCCTTTTGATGAGACAGCTGTTGATTTTTTAGAATCGTTGAACGTGCCTGCCTACAAAATAGCTTCGTTTGAAAACACACATCACCCTTTATTGAAAAAAGTAGCTGCAACGGGTAAACCGGTTATTGTATCTACCGGTGTAAGCACCATGCAGGATATTGAAGAGAGTGTGGCGGTATTAAAAAAAGCAGGTTGCAAAGATATTATCCTGCTAAAATGTACCAGCACCTATCCGGCAACACCTGAAAATACGAATCTGTTAACCATACCCGATATGATGAACAAGTATCAGTGTATGATAGGCTTATCCGATCATACCATGGGAACAGGTGTATCAGTAGCAGCAGTTGCTTTGGGTGCAAGGGTAATAGAAAAGCATTTTACCCTGCGCAGGGCAGATGGGGGAGTGGATAGCGCTTTTTCTTTAGAGCCCGAAGAACTAAAAGTACTGGTAACAGAAAGCGAGCGGGCCTTTTTGGCTTTAGGTAAAGTACAATACGGCATACAGGCTGCCGAGGAAAAAAGTACATTCTTTAAGCGCTCTATTTACGTCTCTAAAGACATAAAAAAAGGAGAAACATTTAGTGCAGATAATTTAAAGATAATAAGGCCGGCTAATGGCTTAGCACCTAAATATTGGGATGAAGTTATAGGAAAAAAATCATTGATAGATTTAAAACAGGGACTGCCATTAAAACTTAATTATATTTCCGAATAATAAACTAACATTTAGGCACGAATGAAAATACGTTACTTGAAATCTGCAACCGTTTCAATAGAAACAAAAGGAGTTAAAATTTTAACAGACCCTTGGCTAACAGATGGCGAATATTATGGTTCTTGGTATCACTACCCAAAATTTCCTTTTAAAGAAGACTACTTTAGTGATGTTGACTATATTTATATTAGCCATATCCATCCAGATCACTTTAGTAAAGCTACATTAAAGTTAGTAAATAAAAGTATACCTGTCCTTATTCATAGTTATGAAAGCAAATTCCTGAAGCAAAATATAGAAAGATTAGGGTTTAATGTTATTGAATTACAGCATAACACACGAACTCATTTAAAAAATGGTGTTTATATAAATATTTTAGCTGCAGACAATTGTAATCCTGAGCTTTGCGCAAATTTTTTTGGTTGCGGATTAGTTGAATCTAAATTTGGTTCAACTCAAATTGATACTTTAAGTGTAATTGATGATGGAGATTTTTGTTTGCTTAATACAAATGACTGTCCTTTTGCATTAGCAAAAGACACGCTAAAAATTGTAAAAGATATTTATCCTAAGATTGACTTTTTATTAGTTGGGTACGGTGGGGCGGGGCCATATCCGCAATGTTTTCATTTAACCGAGGAGGAAAAGATAAAAGGAGCTGAAAATAAAAAACTTCAATTTTTAGGATATGGATTACAGTATATTAATGAAGTAATGCCAAAATTTGTTTTGCCATTTGCCGGAACTTATGTGCTTGGGGGAAAGCTAGCTTCATTACAGAAATATAGGGGTGTACCAGAAATAGAAGAAGCCGCGGCATATTTTACTAACCATATTTCACCGGAATCGAAAGTTATATTGTTAAATAGCTATGAATATTTTGATTTGGAAAAAGAGCAGCCTTCAGAACAATATAAGCCAACAGATTTTTTAGAAAAAGAAAAATATGTAAACGATATTCTTTCAAAAGAATTATTTGATTATGAAAAGGAAATTATACCAATTATAGATGAAATAATACCACTCTTAGAAAAGGCGTATAACCGTTTTGAAACTAAGAGAAGAGAGATTTCATTTACCAGCCAAACAACAATTTTAGTTAAGTTAGATGAAGAAAATTGGTGTTCTATTTCTGCCGACGGAAAGGGGTATAAAATTATTAAAGATGTTGAAAAACAAAAAATCAAGAATTTTGTTTCTTATGAAGTTGATCTCCGGCTTTTAAAAAACATTCTTCTTGGCCCAAAATATGCGCACTGGAATAATGCAGAAATTGGTTCGCATATAAAATTTGAAAGGAACCCTAATATCTTTGAAAGAGGGCTTTATCATGCAATGTGTTTCTTTCATTCGTAAAAGAACTTGTTAAAATGCATGTAAAAGGAATTTTATATTCCAACTAAATGAAAACCAAAGTAAAAAACATATTACGCCCGTTTTATTCTCCTTTTAGGTTCTTGTATTCAAAGCCTTTAACCCTATACTTTTCATATAGAAAAGAACAGTTAAATCCAGTTCAAAAGCAATTTGCGGATAAGCTATCATTTTTTAAAGCTGAAACAACAGGCAATCAGGGCATTTTGTTAGTACAAATGGTAGAAGATTATTCTTATACCCTCATGCTTGCCGCCGCGGCTAAAGCACTTGCCGAAAAAAATAACCTGCAGGTAAATTTTTATCATGTGCTTATAGATTGGATAACGGAGAAAAGAACAAAGGCATTTCATGAAAAACTGGTAAGTAAAAAGCTGGAAAAAATACAGGCCTCTTTTGCCGGAAAAATGATTTTTGATAATGAAGAAAAATATAAAGATCAGGCGTTCATACAAAAAGAACTGGCAGAACTTGTAAATAAGTTGGATAAAAATAGGGGGGCTGATATATTAACTATTCAATTTGAGGATATTTGGGTAGGTGATTTAATTTACGATACCTATCTCCGTTTTTTTCATAAACCTACTCTTGAAAAAATTGATAAGAATGTAATACACATTATAGAAGTAGCTCTAAACGTATTTTATAATTTCAAACTATTTATAAAATCAAATAACATAAAAGTATTAGTAAATACATACAGTTCTTATATACATCATGGCATTCCAGCCCGCATTTGCTTAAACAATAATATTAAAGTATATACTGTAGGGTCATATTCGTATGTTCTTCAAGAGTTAAGTAAGAATTATCCTTACCATCAGATAAATCATACCTTGTTTAGTCCTGATAAAAAATTAAGTGAAGAGCAACTAAATTTGTCCAAAGAAAAACTTACTTTTAGGTTTACGGGTACAAATGATGCAGCTACCAGTTATATGAGGCAGAGCGCATTTTCTAAAACTCCAATAAGTGAACAACTAAGGAACAAGTTTGCCGAGGGCAAAAGAAATTTGGTTATTTATCCGCACGAATTTTACGATTCTCCACATATAAACCGTATGCTGCAGTTTCCGGATTTGTATCAGTATTTAAAACAGACCTTGAAAGCACTAACGGATTTAAAAGATACCAACGTATTTATTAAGATACACCCTAATGGTATGCCTGGCACCAAAGAAAAAACCATAGAACTGGTAAACAGTTTTGGCGCTGCGCATTTTCATGTTTTAGATGAGTCGGTTTCCAATCACCACATAATAGAACTGAAACCTGATTTGATCGCTACGGCAAGGGGTACTGTATGTGTAGAGATGGCTTATTTTGAAATACCCACAGTTGCTTTATATGATAACTTATATACTAACTTTGATTTTGTACATACCTGTGCAGACACAAAAGGTTATTTTGCTATTTTAAGAGGAGAGGAAAAGCCTCTTATAAATTTTGACAAGAAAAATATATATAGTTTTTATTACCAGTCTTTTTTAGAACAGGCAGTAAAAGAAGAAAATAATATTTTCAATATACTGCATTCATATAAAGGAAGCACATTTGATGATGAATACCTGAAATTTATCTTATCGAATGGAGATAAAATATTTTGTAACAAATTCTTAGCGTATTATAAAAACATAGCAGTCTGATGGATTTGAAACTACTTATTAAGAAGATAATTACCGGAGCAATACCAGATTCCATAAAAAGGGACTTGCAGGCATTACCTTCAGGAACAAGATTATGCTATTCTCAGGAAGGTGAAGATATGATATTGGAGCGTTTTTTTGAGGGAAAGGAAAAAGGTTTTTTTGTAGACATTGGAGCGCATCATCCAATTAGGTTTTCTAATACCTACCATTTTTATAAAAAGGGCTGGAGGGGTATTAATGTAGATGCTACACCCGGAAGCATGAATGCTTTTAAAGCCATAAGGCCTGATGATATTAATATTGAAATGGGTATTACTAAGCAAGAAGGAGAACTTACCTACCATATTTTTCAGGAACCTGCTTTAAATACCTTTAGTGAGGAACGAGTTAAACAACTTTTGGATGAAACTCCTTTTAAGTTAGAGAGGACTGTTAAAGTAAAGACAAAAACACTTGGGCAAATACTGGAAGAAAATGTTGCTGAAAAAAAGAAAATAGATTTTCTTACTATTGATGTAGAAGGGTTGGATTTAGAAATACTGCAAACAAATAATTGGGAGAAGTTTAAGCCTGTTTTTATATTGATAGAAGACCTAAATGGTTCTTTTGAAAATATCACACAATCTAAACTGTATATGTATTTAAAACCTTTGGGTTATTCGGTTGTGGCAAAAAGCCATAATACAGTTTTTTTTAGAAGGAATTAAAAAGGCAATGCAATTAGCCCCTATAGTTTTATTTACCTATAACCGCCCCTGGCATACCAAACAGGTATTGGATGCCCTTGCTTTAAACGATGAAGCAAAGGATAGTACTTTGTATATATATTGTGACGGGGCAAAAGAAAATGCATCGCAGGAAAATATAGATAAAATACAGGAATTACGTTTATTGGTTAAGAAAGAGAATCGTTTTAAAGAAGTCATAGTAAGGGAACAAGAGAAGAACAAAGGCTTAGCCAATTCTATTATAGATGGAGTAACAGAGGTGGTGAATAAATACGGGTCTATAATTGTGTTGGAGGATGATATTGTTCCGTCAAAAGGTTTTTTAAAATACATGAATACTGCTTTGGATATATATTTAACAGAAGATAAAGTTGGTTGTATTCATGCCTGGAACTATTTTTTGGATATAAGTAATTATAAAAGCTCCACATTCTTCCTTAAAGGAGCTGATTGTTGGGGTTGGGCCACATGGAAAAGAGCTTGGGATGAATTTAACCCAAACGGCAGCATACTTTTAAATACTATTGTTTCATCTAAATCAGAATACGAGTTTAATAGAAGAGGTACGCATGAATTTGTAAATATGCTTAAAGATCAAATTGCAGGTAAAAATGATTCGTGGGCTATCAGGTGGCATGCTTCTTTATTTCTAAATAATAAATATTGCCTTCACCCCACAAATTCCTTGATTAAAAATATTGGACTCGATAATTCTGGTACACATTGCGTAACAACTGATTTAAAACAAGAACCCATAGATTTTATAGATATTAAACCGATAGAAATAATCGATTCGGAATGGTTCTTTGAATCATATACTAAATCAATAAAGCAAGATACCAGCAATGTATTAAATGTATGGCAAAAACTAAGCAGATACTTAAAGCGCTAATTCCGCCAATAGTTTTTTCTGTAATAATAAAATTAAAAAAAACTAAACCATCAACAAATGGATGGTTTGGAGAATACGATACATGGGATGAGGCTAAATCATTGTGTACAGGATACGATAGCAGGGTTATTTTAGAGAAATGTAAAAATAGCCTCCTAAAAGTAAAAAATGGAGAAGCAGCTTATGAACGCGATAGCGTATTGTTTAATGAAATACAATATAGTTGGGGACTATTAGCCGGGTTACAAAGAGCCGCTCTGGAAAACGAAGGTAATTTATGTGTACTTGATTTTGGTGGAAGTTTAGGTAGTACTTATTATCAAAACAGGGAGTTTTTAAGTTCTATTAAAAATTTAAAATGGTGTATAGTTGAACAAGCTCATTTTGTAGATTGTGGTAAACAATATTTTGAAGATGAACAACTTAAATTTTATCACACGATAGAAGAGTGTATGGCGAATCAAAAACCAAATGTATTATTATTTAGTAGTGTTTTACAATATTTGGAGAAGCCATACGAATGGATAGAAAGATTTATTAATTTAGAAATTCCTTATATCATTATTGATAGAACTGCGTTTATTGAAAGGGAAAATGACATTATAACAATTCAAAAAGTACCTGAGAATATATATGTAGCAAGTTACCCATCCTATTTTTTTGGAAAAAATATAATTAATTTGTTGCAGAAAAAATATAAAATGATAGCAAAATTTGATAATGGATTTACAATGGAGACAACAATTAATAATAATAAAGTTTATTGGACGGGATTAATTTTTAAAAAATGAACTACTTAAATCTGGGGTGCGGTACACATTATTCTACACAAAAAGAGTGGACAAATCTTGATTTTATATCTACCGGAGAAGGAGTAATAGCGCATAATTTACTGAAGGGAATACCTTGCGAAACAAATAGTTTTGATTTGGTATATCACTCGCATGTGCTGGAGCATTTTTCTAAAGAAGATGGAGATAAATTTATTACAGAATGTTTTCGTGTACTTAAACCCGGCGGCATACTAAGAATTGCCATTCCTGATTTGGAAAGAATCGCCAGAAAATACTTGCTATACTTAGAAAAAGGATTACAAAACCCGGATGATGCTATAGTAAGAGCTAATTATGAGTGGATGCTTTTAGAGATGTATGACCAAACTGTGCGTAATACAAGTGGTGGCAATATGGGTAAATATCTTTTTCAGGATACATTAATTAATGAAGATTTTGTCTTTCAAAGAATAGGTGAAGAGGGAAAAGCTATAAGAAAAGCATACCTTACACATAAGGAAAATAAAAAATCACCAGACAATTCATTGGAGCACAATTCTTATAAAGAAAGTTTGATAGCCAAACAAAAAAGAAAAATAAAGGAGTATTTATTGAGAAAGTTGCATATTGACGAAAGGGTATATCAAATAGGTCAATTCAGATTAGGAGGAGAAATTCATCAATGGATGTATGACAGATATTCGATAACCAACCTTCTGAAATCTAAGAACGGAGGTAACATTCAAATTAAGGATGCATTTACAAGTAATATTAATAATTGGGCAACTTATAATATTGATGGAAAAGATAACGTTGTAAGAAAGCCGGATTCATTGTTTGTAGAGACTATAAAAAAATGACATTAAATTTTTGTACCCTTTTCGATTCTAATTATATGACCCGTGGTTTGGCAATGCACCAGTCCTTGTTAAAAAATTGCCCTGCATTTCATTTATACATATTTTCTTTTGATATAATCTCTTTTAATGTTTTACATGCTCTAAAATTACCCCATGTTACCATTATTAGCTTGAAGGAGTTTGAAGATGACGAACTATTGAAAATTAAACCGACACGTACAGTCGCTGAATATTGTTGGACATGTACCCCATCTACCATATTGTATTGCATTCAAAAATATCAATTAGAGAATTGTACTTATATTGATGCTGACTTATTGTTTTACAGCGATCCTAAAGTTTTGGTTGATGAGATGGGGAGTAACTCTGTTTTAATAACAGAACACCGTTATACACCTGAGTATGATCAATCTGATACCAGTGGTAAATATTGCGTGCAATTTATGGTGTTTAAGAATGATGAAAAGGGTATGCGTGTTTTGAACTGGTGGCGAAGTGCTTGTTTAGAATGGTGCTATGCCCGTTCTGAAGATGGTAAATTTGGCGACCAAAAGTATTTAGATGATTGGACGACTCGTTTTGAAGGTGTACATGAATTGAAACACATTGGCGGTGGTGTAGCTCCTTGGAATGCCCAGCAGTATAAGTTTAAGGAAATAAATAATAAATTCTTTTTGAAAGAAATTTATGACAAAGAATATGCTCCGTTAGTTTTTTTTCATTTTCATGGAGTGAATTTTTATTTAAACGATATCGTACAATTATCCTCATTTTATTATCTCCCAAAATGGGTGATGAAAAATATATATTTTCCTTATATCAACTTACTGCAGAATTTTAAAAAACAAGTTCAGGCCATTGATAATTCATTTGATCCTAACGCAACCAGACAAAAGAATAATATTAGATCTTATACATGGAAGGATTATTTACATTTATATAAACCGATTCTTAAAAAACTAGATTTTAAAAAGCTATTTGTCCTTCATAAGGAAATTTATTCACATAGTTATTTTACCTTGACAAACATTGCAAGATATGGCATACCTGATAGATCTT
Source organism: Bacteroidota bacterium (assembly GCA_003153315.1). Lineage (GTDB taxonomy): Bacteria > Bacteroidota > Bacteroidia > B-17B0 > Aurantibacillaceae > PALSA-968. The sequence goes on along the minus strand of PLYA01000028.1, from coordinate 128,624 downwards.
AAAACGCATACGGATGTAAGAGGAAATCTTACTGTGATAGAAAAGGTTATTCCTTTTGATATAAAGCGTATTTTCTATATATATGGTGTTGATGATTCAAAGCGTGGCGGGCACAGGCATCATAAAACAACACAGGCTGCTGTTTGCATAAAAGGTAGTTGCACTATTTACAATAATAATGGAGTTAGCGAGGAAGAATTCCAATTAAATTCACCATCTAAATGCCTTATTATAGATCCACCAGATTGGCATACTATGTATAACTTTACACCTGATGCTATATTGATGGTACTAGCTTCAGAAAATTTTGATAAAGAGGATTACATTTTTGAACCCTATAAAAAAAATGATTGAATACGAAAATTTAGCTAAGCTAAATCAACCTTTTTTTGAAGAATATGAACAAGCTTTTAAGGATACATTACAAAGTGGGTGGTATATTTTAGGTGATAAAGTAAAGAAATTTGAAATGGATTTTGCCACTTATTGCGGAGCAAAACATTGTGTAGGTGTTGCTAATGGCTTGGATGCTTTACAGCTTGCTTTATGTGCTTTTAATTTTGAAAAAGGAAGCGAAGTTATTGTACCCTCTAATACATACATAGCTACTATTCTTGCTATTGTACAAAATGGGTTACAACCGGTTTTGGTTGAACCCAATATTGAAACCTATAATATAGATGCCACGAAAATAGAAGAGAAAATAACTTCTAAAACAAAAGCTATTTTACCGGTACATTTATATGGTAAGGTTTGCGAAATGAATAGTATACTGAATATTGCAAAAAAATATAATTTGAAAGTTATAGAGGATTGCGCACAAGCACATGGTGCAAAATTTAAAAATAGTACTGTGGGCAATTTTGGAGATTTTGGTGCTTTTAGTTTTTATCCTACAAAAAATTTGGGTGCTTTAGCTGATGCAGGAGCCATTACATGCAATAATGAGAAATTAGCAGAAAAAATTAAAATGCTTAGAAATTATGGGTCGAAAGTGAAATATTTTAATGAAGAAGTTGGGTTTAATTCCAGGTTAGATGAAATACAAGCGGCTTTTTTATCCATAAAATTAAGTAAATTAGATGTTATAAACAACCATAAACGTTCGCTCGCATCTATTTACCAAAAGGAACTTAATGAAAATTTTATTAAACCAATAGTTCAGGAAGATTACTTTGATGTTTATCACATATATAATATTAGACATGAAAAAAGGGATAAGTTAAAAGATTATTTATTGAAAAATAATATTAAAACGGAAATTCATTATCCTTTAGCGCCAAATAAGCAAAAAGCTATGATGGGTATCATAGATAAACAGCTTACACCTATTGCAGAAGAAATTCATCAAACAACACTTAGCTTACCTGTTTCTTATTTTCATACGACCGAAGATATTTATAAGGTGGTAGAAGTATTAAATAAATTTTAAACTCCTACAGATGCTTAAGTATAATATCCCTTATCTTTCTTTGCGTAAATCAACTTATTTTAAATAAAATATGGTAGGAGATATGGAATATGGAAAGAGTTGTGAGATTACCTCTTTGAGTGGGGTTATCAGAAGATAATGTTGGCTACATTATTTCTTGCATAAAATCATTCTATAAATTGTAGAAATCTTACCTAGTAAAACATTAGCTCTTTTATTTGAGAAATGAAAGTAAGCATTATAACTATAAATTTTAATAATAATATAGGGTTGCAAAAAACTATTGAAAGTGTAATTGACCAGATATATAAAGATTATGAGTACATTATCATTGATGGAGGTAGCACCGATGGTAGTAAAGAATTAATAGAAAATTATGCAGACAAATTAACTTATTGGGTAAGCGAGAGAGATGCCGGTGTTTATAATGCTATGAATAAAGGTATTAAAAAGGCTACCGGTGAATACTGCCTATTTTTAAATTCGGGTGATTGGTTAGTCAATAAAAATATATTAAAGGAAGTGTTTGAAGATCCTGTTGATGTTGATATTATATATGGAAATGCAGAAACGTCAAATGGTACTCGCATTTACCCAGCTAAATTAACTATGTCATTCTTCTTTGTTAATACTCTTTGTCACCAAACCTCGTTTATCAAAACGCCTCTTTTTAAAAAGTTTGGATACTACAATGAAAATTATAAGATAGTATCAGATTGGGAATTTTTTGTTACTGCATTGGTAAAAAATAATTGCAGCTATCAGTATATAAATAAAATAGTAAGTCATTACAATCTTGACGGTATTAGCAGCAGAAAGGAAAATGAAATTATTCAAATAACTGAACGAAAAAATGTTCTAAAAAAAATATTTTCTCCAATAATATATGATGATTATGTTGAATTAAGAATCTTAACACAAGAACTTGATTTTTATAAAAATTCAAAGGCGATCCAATTTATAAAAAAAATACAACAAAGTAACTTTTATAAAAAGATGAGGGGAATTGTTTAATTCTTAATATGATAATATCAATAGAAAATAGTGTTTCAACTTTTTAGGTAACAGATGAAGAGTAACTTATCTTTTTATACACCCATTCTTTTGATAGTATTTAATTGTCCAGATACTACTTGGGAGCCGTTGTTTTTTTATGGGAAACGAAATTTAGATAAAGTAAAATTATATCTAACCTATATAAATCCTAAATTTTTAAGTGATTCTGATAAAAATAAATTAAATAGAATGAAATTCAGAGTTAAATATTTTCCGTTTAGATTTTTAGCATTAACGGATAAACTAAGGGCTAAATAAGTATTTTTGTAAAATTGTCTATTATTTCTTTTTCAATAATAATCCCAACATTCAATCGCCCTCAACTTTTAAATCGAGCCATTGAAAGTATCTTAAATCAGACTTATAATAATTTTGAAATAATAATTATAAACGACGGTTCAACCCAATATTTAGAAGAATATTCTCAATTAAAAGATAAATATTCTGTCTATAAGCAAATATTTTTTTTCGATAAAAATAACAGTGGCGTATCAGCAACCCGGAATTTTGGGATTACAAAAGCAACAGGTGAATATATATGTTTTTTAGATGATGATGATTATTATCTTCCTAACCACCTCCAATGTTTGAATGATTTAATTAAATCAACGAATTATATTCCGGGATTTTACAGAACTTTTGGCTTATTGTTACTACATGAAACGAAAGATAAGCTAGAATTAACGCATAAGGCAGATAATGAACATAGTGTAATATACATATTACAAAATTTAGTTTTACCAATAAATATTTGCTTGAATAAATTCATTCTAGAAAAGCACAAATTTAATGAAAAGATAAAATATGGCGAAGATTATGAACTTTGGATTAGAATTTTAATTGAATTTCCATTATTTGAATCTTATAAATATACAGCCGTTTATGACAGAACAAGGGAGACTGCTTCAACCGGTTCCATAAAAAAATATTGGGAGTATGTAAAGACATTTGAATTAATATTTTCTAATCAAAAACTAAAAAGCATTGTCCCAAATAATCTTCGAAAACAAATATTTGAAAAATATTACTCTTGGATAATATCAAATTATGCTATAAATGGTGAATTCAGAAAAAACGTAAAATTATTACCGAAATTAATAAGAAGTACCTCAAGTAATTTTGTTTTAAAAACATATTTTGCTAATCTATTTAGAAGTCTTATAAACTAAAAGAAGAAAATGGAAATATTATCCATATTAAAATGAAAGAAAAAATCAATATATTTTTATCTAAATACACAGGGTATTCGTTTTCTAAATCTAACCTTAATCCTGTAATTGTTTTTTTTCAATCTAAATGGGCACAAACCCTTAATATAAAAACTGTAATTGATGTAGGGGCTAATGCTGGGCAGTTTGCAGAATCTGTGCGTAAAGCAAATCCAAATATAAATATAATTTCGTTTGAACCTTTACCTTCAGAATATCAAAAATTAACTTCTTTATTTAAAAATGACATGAAATTTCAATCTTACCAATGTGCATTGGGAGAAAACGAAGGAACGGTAAGTTTTATGCAAAATGATTTTTCACCTACTAGTAGTTTGTTAGAGTTTACATCATTACAAAAAGATTTTTATCCAGCAACAGGCGAAAATAAAAAAATTGAAGTGAAAATATCTCGGCTAGATGAAATAATAAAAATTCCCGAATTGCAAAAAAATATTTTACTAAAAATAGATGTTCAAGGCTTCGAAGATAATGTTATTAAAGGGGCAAAAGGAATTTTAAATAATATATTGATGATTTATATTGAATGCAGCTTTAAGGAATTTTATAAAGGACAACCGTTGTTCGATGACATTTATAGATTGCTTTATGCAGAAGGTTTTATTTTTAAAGGGGTAGTGGATCAATTAAATGCTGGGAAAAATAACGAGCCTACACAAATAGACGCAATATTCGTTCGTAAAAACTTTTACGAAAAGTAAAATGATTTTTGTTCGTTTAAAAGGTGGCATAGGAAATCAACTATTTTCAATATGCTGCTGAATTAAAAATAATTTATGTAACTAAGTGATAAATTAAAACTACCTCTAAGCTTGATTCAACCAAATTGAATTTTTTTAGTAATTTATAATTATAAAAAGTTAATTAACCTATGGCTTCATATATAAAAAATAAAAAAGTATTAGTGCTTGCACCGCACACCGATGATGCCGAGTTTGGTTGTGGTGGAACGATAACAAGGTTATTAGAAGATGGCAACGAAGTTTATTGTGCGGCTTTTTCGGCATGCGAGCAATCCGTTTTAAAATCGTTTCCATCCGATATTTTAATAACTGAAGTAAAAGCTGCCACTAAAAAATTAGGTATAAAATCTGCTAATCTGATTTTGTTTGATTATGAAGTTAGAACCTTTAATTTTCATCGACAAGAAATTTTAGATAATTTAATTAAGTTAAGAAAAGATATACAGCCCGATATTATTTTTATGCCTTCTGCAAATGATATTCATCAGGATCATTATACTATATCGCAGGAAGGGCTAAGAGCATTTAAATTCGTCACTATTTTTTGTTATGAAATGCCTTGGAATAACTTGACTTTTAATACTTCAAGTTTTTTTGTTTTAGATGAAAGACATGTTAACTTAAAAATTGAAGCTTTGAATGAATATAAATCCCAAGCTCATAGGACTTATGCAAATGATGAGTTTGTTCGCTCTTTAGCACGTGTACGTGGTGAGCAGGTGTCCACAAAATATGCGGAAAGTTTTGATATTATAAGATGGATAATTTAAAGTAACAACATGGTAATTTTAAAAGAAATAATAGAAAATATAAAAAGTATAGAATTTATCGGTGATGATACTACCATAATAAATGACATTATTCAGCTTGATAAGACCAATAAACGAAGTGATGTTATTTACTGGTGCAACGATAAAAATATGGATTTGCTTTCATCATGTGAAACTGGAACCATTATTTGTTCAGATAAAATAAAAGAAACCGATTATATTAAAAGAAATTGTAATTATATTATTGTAGAAAATCCACGTGCAGTTTTTGCGCAGGTACTAAAAGATTTCTTTATGCCTGAGAATGAAATATCTGCTATTTCTCAAAAGGCATCTATTCATCCATCTGTAAAAATTGGAGAAAATGTTTTTGTTGGAGATTTTACAGTTATAGAAAAAAACTGTGTAATTGGAGATAATACATATATAGGCTATAATAATACCATACTTGCTAAAACAGTTATTGGTAATGCAGTTAAAATCGGAAATAATAATACTATTGGTGGTATAGGATTTGGATATGAAAAAGACGAAAACGGAAACTATGAAGTATTGCCTCATATTGGGAACGTTCTAATCTGCGATAAGGTGGAAATAGGTAATAATACTTGTATAGACAGGGCAGTACTTGGTTCAACCGTTCTTCATGAAAATGTAAAAGTTGATAACCTGGTGCATATAGCGCATGGTGTTACTATTGGAGAAAATTCTCTTATTATAGCGCATGCCATGATTGGAGGAAGCACCAAAATTGGAAAAAATGTTTGGGTTGCCCCAGGCGCTTTAATTATTAATAAAGTTAAAGTTGAAGATGACTCTCTAATTGGTATGGGAGCAGTTGTTGTAAAAAGAGTGGAAAAGAAAACCATAGTTGCTGGCAATCCGGCTAGATTTTTAAGGGATATTTCCTAACTAAATTATAAATGATACTCATAAGATTAATGGGTGGGTTGGGTAATCAAATGTTTCAATACGCATTTGGTAGGCGCATGGCTTTGGTTTCTAATAAGGAATTAGTTTTAGACCAATCTTTGCTATTAGATAGAAGTCAGCCACATGAATTAGTTACCCATCGTAATTTTGATTTAGATATATTTAATCTAGGGCATTATAGATGGGGTACAGAAGAGGAAATATTTTTATACAATGGAGCTTCTAACCCCTCTCTTATAAAAAAAGCAGTTAGAAGATTTAAAAATATAATTTCGCCTAAAAAGACAATTATACAAAAGGCTAATGAATTTAATGCGGATTATTTAAATATAAAAACCGATGCGTGTTTTGTTGGTAGGTGGCAAAGCGAATTATATTTTAGAGATGTTGCTCAGCAAATAAAAACGGAATTTACTTTTAATATTATATTTAATTCTGAAATAGAAAAATACATAGCTATTATAAATAACTGTAATGCAGTTTGTTTACATATCAGACGAGGAGATTTAATTACAAGTGCAATATATAATACAAGTATTGGCGTATTAAATTGGGATTATTATCAAAGTGCTTTGGCTTATATAAAGGAACAAATAGTTAATCCTGTTTTTTTTATTTTTTCTGATGATATTGAATGGTGCAGAAGAAATATTAAGTTGCCTGAACAATGTCACTATATGGATGATAATATAGCAGGAAAGAAAGCAGAAGGACATTTGTATTTAATGAAACAGTGTAAACATTTTATTATTTCTAATAGCACTTATGCTTGGTGGGGCGCTTGGCTTTCTGAAGAACAAAATAAACAGGTGGTGTATCCAAAAAATTGGTATAAAGATATAAAGTACAACAACCCTGAAATGAGTCCGAAAAACTGGAAATGTATATAATACAAAACAATAAATGAAGATACTTGTATTTGTTGAAAATTTTATGCAATCAACTCTAACATTTGTTTATAATGAAGTAACAGAGTTAGCAAAGTATCATGAAGTTAAAATTTTGTGCACGGAAAGATCTAATAAGGATGTATTTTATTTTAATGACATAACTATAATTCCTTTTAAACAAAATATTATACATGAAAAAATCGTATGGTATCTAGAAAAACGAGATACCTCTATGTCAAGGCAAAACAAAAAATTTAAAAAGGCTATTACAGAATTAATTAATGATTATAAGCCTGATATTGTACATTGTCATTTTGGTTACGAGTCAATTAAATTTTTAGACAATATTGATAAATTATCAATTCCTTTATTTATAAGTTTTCATGGATATGATGCTTCTCAAATGTTAAGAAGAAAGTGTTATGTAAATAAATTGAATGGTTATCTAAAAAGCAATAATATAATTCCCATATATGTATCAAATTATGTAAAAAATAATCTAGTAAACTCAAAGGTAAATACGCGAAATGCGGAATTACTATATTATGGGATTAATACCAATTTTTTTAACCCGGTATCGAGAAGTATTATTAATGATGATGTTTTTATATTTCTACAAATAAGTGCTTTTAAGGAGAAAAAAGGACATATATATGCACTAAGAGCGTTTAAGTTATTCATAGATTGTGTTGAAGATAAGAAAAAGTATAAACTAATCTTAGCAGGTGGATTAACTTTGCTTGAACAAATTAAAAAAGAGGCAATATATTTAGGATTATCAGAATATATTGAATTTACAGGACCTATTACTCATAATGAGGCAAAAAAACTTTTATTAAAATCAAATGTTTTTTTACATCATAGTATAACGGCATCTAATGGTGATACAGAGGGATTGCCTAATGCTATAATAGAGGCAATGGCAATGGAATTACCTATTTTGTCAACTTGGCATGCGGGTATTCTTGAATTAGTAGAAGATAATATTAATGGATATTTAGTAAATGAGAAGGATGTAACTTTTTATGCTCAACGCATGAAAGATATTCTTACTTGGGGTTATCAATCAAAAAATAGAGAAAAAGTGACGTCTCTCTTTTCAAATGAAGTTCATTTTCAATCGTTACTTAAAATTTATGAAAAACATAAAAATTACAATTCGAAAGAGATTGAAAAATTAAATATTGCACACTTGTTTAGTTCATATCCTGGGAGTAATACTACAAATTGGTTATATAATTTAATAACCAATATCCCTAATTGCAAAGTTACTATAGCGGCAGAATTCTATACAAAACATAATTTTTATAATAGTGAATTTAATTATATAGATAACCCTTTGGCAAGTATTACTTATTATAAAAGGCAAATAGATACTTGGAGTTTAAAACTGTATGATAAAATGATATGTTATCTATCTGAAAAACTAATAGGTAGTTTTAATAATCATTTAAATAAGGAAATTGCTAAACGAGAAATAGATGTTGTACACGCTCATTTTGCCGATGTAGGATGCAAATATGTTACTATTATAAAACAAAAAAAACTCCCATTCGTAATTTCATTTTATGGGTATGATTATGAATATTTACCACATATAAAACCAGAATATAAGCAGAGGTATGAAAAATTATTTTTAAAAGCAGATAAATTTATCTGTGAGGGTACTCATGGAGCGGGTATTCTACAAAAAATGGGATGTCCGAAAGAAAAAATAGAAATTGTAAGGTTAGGTGTAGAAATAGACAAAATACCTTTTCAAGTAAAAAATAAAACTTACAATCGCTTAAATCTTATCCAAATAGCTGCATTACGAGAAAAAAAGGGGCATATTTATACGTTAAAAGCTTTTAATAAAGCTTTAATTGAGTGCCCTAATATGCACCTTACATTTGTAGGTTCGGGTGAGGCTAAAATATACAATCAATTAGAAGAATATATAGTTGGTAATCAATTAGAAAAAAATGTATCTCTTTTTAACGAAATAGATTTTAATAAATTACATTCCTATTTATCAGAATTTGACGTCTTTATACATCCAAGTTGTTATTCTGAAGATAGGGATTGTGAAGGGGGGGCACCTATAGTTTTATTAGATGCTCAGGCTTGTGGATTACCAATTATTTCAACAACGCATTGCGATATACCTGATGAAGTGGTAGATTACAAAACAGGATTATTAACGCCTGAAAAGGATATAGATGCTTTAGCAGAATCTATCAAATATTTTTTTAAAATGACTGATATGGAGTATAAAAACTATAGTCTAAATGCAAGAAGGCATATTGAAGAAAATTATTCTATTAATAAAAATGCAATTCGTTTAAAGGAAATATATAATATCTTGATACATTCAAATTAATTTTATGCAAATACCTTTTAATAAACCATATTTTACTGGAAAAGAGGCAGTATTTATAAAGGAAGCTCTTGCAAGTGGTAAAATCGGAGGGGATGGAATTTATACGAAAAAATGCCACTCTTTTTTTGAAGATAAATATAGATTCAAAAAAGTTTTACTTACAACTAGTTGCACCGATGCTTTGGAAATGGCAGCTATTCTATTAGATATAAGAGATGGCGATGAAGTAATTATGCCATCTTATACTTTTGTATCAACTGCAAACCCATTTATACTAAGAGGGGCTAGAATTGTATTCTCTGATAGCCTGCCCAATCATCCTAATATGGATATTAATGCTCTTAAAAAATTAATTACAAAAAAAACAAAAGTAATTGTTCCCGTTCATTATGCAGGCATGGCTTGTGATATGGATGAAATTATGGAGATAGCCAATCAACATAATATATTTGTTGTGGAAGATGCCGCTCAAGCAATAGATAGTTATTACAAAAATAGACCTTTAGGAAGTATAGGTCATTTAGCGGCATTTAGTTTTCACGAAACAAAAAATGTCGTTAGTGGCGAAGGTGGCATGTTAGTGATAAATAATGACCAGTTTATTGAACGAGCAGAAATTATTAGAGAAAAGGGGACAAATAGAAGTAAATTTTTTAGAGGTGAAGTGGATAAATATGGATGGGTAGATATTGGATCGTCGTTTCTTCCTTCAGATATATTAGCTGCATTTCTTTATGCACAATGTTTATCTTTAGATGTTATTCAAAATGGAAGAAAAGAAATATGGAATGCTTATTATGAAAAATTGAGACACTTACAAGATAAAAAATTAGTACAATTACCTCAATTGCCATTATTTTCTGCAAACAATGCCCATATGTTTTATTTAGTTTGTAAAAATTTGAAAGAAAGAACAGAATTAATACAAACACTTAAGGATAATAATATTACATCTGTTTTTCATTATATATCGCTTCATAGCAGTTCTTATTTTGAAAAAAAGCATGACGGGAGAGATTTACCCAATGCTGATAATTATACAAATTGTTTATTAAGATTACCTCTTTATTATGAGTTAGACTTAGATTCTGTAAATCGTATTTGTGATGTAATTAGTAATTATTATTTACGTATTTCTTCTTAAAGTTTGTTAATTTTATTTAAATGAATTTACTTTTAATTATAGGTACTCGCCCTAATTTTATTAAGGTTACTAAATTTAAGGAAGTTGCGTCAAATTACCCAAACATTAATCTTAAAATTGTTCACACAGGCCAGCATTACGATACAACCATGGCTGATATTTTTTTTACTCAGTTTAATTTAATCCCTGATTATTTTCTAAATGTTGGTGCGGGCTCTCCTAATTTTCAGATAGCTGATATTATGCTAAAATTAGAAGAGCTTATTAATACTAAGTTTAAACCAAATTTGATTGTAGTAGTTGGTGATGTGAATTCCACTCTCGCTGGTGCACTCACAGCAAATAAGTTAAATATAAAATTAGCTCATATAGAAAGTGGTTTGAGAAGTTTTGATAATACAATGCCTGAAGAACATAATAGAGTATTAACAGATAAAATATGCGATTTATATTTTGTAACCGAGCCAAGCGGCCTTGAAAACTTAAAGAAGGATGGGGTGGAAGAAGATAGAATAAAGTTTGTGGGTAATACTATGATTGATACTCTTGTTGCTTTTTCTGATAAGATTGAAAAGGCTGATGTGCTTGAAAAACTTGAACTGACTACGAAAGAATTTGTACTTACCACTATTCATCGCCCTGCTACAGTTGATTTTGAAGAAGAATTAAATAAATTAATTCAATTATTTAAAAGTATTACTAAAAAACATAAGGTAGTTTTTCCTATACATCCGCGAACGGTAAGTAACCTTAAGAAGTTTAATTTGTATGAGAGCTTAATTCAAAATGAGAATATTATTATTACTGAGCCTCTTGATTATTTTTCTTTTCAAAAGCTGATTAAGCACAGTAAGTTTATTATTACCGATAGTGGCGGTATTCAAGAAGAATCTACATTTTTGCAGGTACCCTGCTTAACACTAAGAAATAATACTGAAAGACCTATTACTTGTACAGAAGGTACTAATACCCTAGTTAAATTTGATGTGCAAGAAATTAGTAAACTAATTCTTCAAATTGAAAATGATATTTATAAAAAGGGAAGAATTCCTGAGCTTTGGGATGGTCATGCCACGGAAAGAATTTTTTCCGTATTATCAAATTTATGATTTTTTTAACTTATAATGATAATTTTAGTGGAATATATAAAAGTCAAGTTGTTGATGTATGTAAGTTTTTACAGAAGGAGTTTTTATTAAAAGTAAAACTTGTTGCATTTGTTTCTATTAGGAACTATTCAGCACAAAGAAGACTTATTAAATCAAATTATTTTAATTCAATTGTGATACCAATGTTTCCTAAAGTTAGGTTTTGGAAATTAAATACAATTGTCCTTTTTTTGGTTTGTTTTTTTTTAGGCGAAAGAAAAGTTTGGGCAAGAGGTGTATTTGCCTGCAATATGTCTATTTATCTTAAGAAGATGAAATTAGTTAGATATGTTTTGCTTGATGTACGAGGTGCTTATCAGGCAGAACTTACTGAATATGATGTGGTAGAAGATGATAAAGTGAGAAATAATATTGAGCAAATAGAGCATAAAGCACTTACTGAAAGTAATGTTCAATTGGCTGTTTCCAATAAATTGGTAGAGTGGTGGAAGATAAAATATAATTATACACCTGTTAAGTATGTTATAATACCTTGCACGCTAAGTGATTTTTTTAATTGTGGTTTTATAACAGAAACAGAATGGCTTTCTAAAAGAGAGAGCCTAGGTTATGGTAAAGATGATATTGTATTTGTTTATTCAGGTTCTTCCGCAGGTTGGCAATCTTTTAAATTGGTGGATGAATTTCTTTATGAAGTATTTTCTTCCAATATTAATGTAAAACTTATTTTCTTATCTAATGAGATACCAAAGGAATCAAAAATATTTAAAGCATATTCGGATAGAATTAGTACCAAATGGGTAAAGCCTGAAGAAGTCAGAAACATACTAATTATAGCTGATTATGGGTTATTAATCCGTGAAAAAAGTATAACAAATCAGGTAGCTTCTCCTGTAAAGTTCGCGGAATATTTAGCTTGTGGTTTGCAAGTAATTATCTCCGAAGATATTGGAGATTTTACGGACTTTGTAAAGGACCACGAGTGTGGTCAAATATTTAACAAGCAATTAAAGTTAGAAAAAGTACCTTTTGCCCAAAAGATTAAAAATAATCAATTGGCATTGCAATATTTTTTAAAGGAAGTTAATATAAATAAACAAGCTTATAAAAAGTTGCTTGATGCAATAAATTAAATTCTATAAATAATTTAAATAAAAAAGCTGCTTTGGTAAGAAGCAGCTTTTTTATTTCTCTGGTACTCAAATGTTAAAAATTTTTGCATTTCAAATATTGTTTGTATTATTGCGTAGTTAAAAATTATTAAAATAGGAATCGCATAGGCAGAAATTTACTTTTTACTCTTATTAATAAACAAGTAAAAAGCAAAGACTATGTCTATTCAATATTTAGATGATAACCATTTAGTTGATCTTTATATAAAAGGTAACGAAGAAGCTCTAACAATTTTAATAAAAAGACATAAACAAAAGGTTTATTCTTGTATTTATCTCCTAGTTAGAAACAGAACACTTACCGAAGATTTTTTTCAAGATACTTTTGTAAAAGTAATTCAATCGCTTAAAACCGGAAGCTATTACGAAGATGGGAAATTTAGCGCTTGGGTATTGCGTATAGCCCGTAATTTAGTTATAGATTATTTCCGTAAAAACAAAAAAATGCGAATGGTACCAAACATCGTTAATGAGGATGGTGAAGAAGTCGATATTTTTTCTATTTTAAAGATTGAAGATGGAGAAAGGAGCCCCGAAGAAAAAGTGCACATTAAAAAAACTATCCGTTCTTTAATAGAAGAACTTCCTTACGAGCAAAAAGAAACAGTTATTATGCGTGCCTATTATGATATGAGTTTTAAAGAGATTTCAGAAGTAACGGAAGTTAGTTTAAATACTGCATTAGGACGTATGCGTTATGCACTTATCAACTTAAAGAAAATGATGGAAGAACAAGAAATCGAAATTTCTCTTTAATTATTTTATCTTCCGAAGCTTCTAGCTTAGTTTCAAAAAATAAATTAAGGTTAGCAAAAATGAATTAATATTGTTAACTCTTTAAGTTATGACTGAAGACCTGCTTCATTTTATATGGAAATATAAACTTCTTAAGTTCACAAGTTATTATACAACTTCAAATAATAGCTTAGAAATTATTAAATTTGGAGAGCACAATAAAGATGCAGGTCCTGATTTTACAAATGTCCGTATAAAAATAGATGAAACGGAATGGGCGGGTACTATAGAAATTCATAAAAGATCTTCCGATTGGTTTTCGCATCACCATGATATCAATAAGGCTTATGATAATGTGATACTGCATGTAGTTTATGAGCATGATAAAGATATTTATAACTCGAAACAGCAAGTTATCCCTTGTTTGGAGCTAAAGAATATTTTGGTTGATGATGTAATAAGTAAATACGAAAACCTTTATCAAAGCAAGCAACAAATACCTTGCGGAAGCTTATTTAATGAAGTTATAGATATTACCAGAGAATCATGGTTAGACCGAATGTTGGTAGAACGCTTAGAGGCTAAAACTGATTTTATAAAAGAGCTTTATAACTTTATGAAGAACAATTGGGATGAAACGTTTTATCTTCTGCTCTTTAAAAACTTTGGATTTCATGTAAATAGCGATGCCTTTTTACAAATTGCTAAATCAATCCCTTTAACTGTTTTATTAAAACATGCGAACTCCTCTATGCAGATAGAAGCTTTACTTTTTGGGCAAAGCGGATTGTTGGATTCAAATCTAAAAGATGATTACGGAAAAAGTCTATTAAAAGAATACGACTATTTAAAACATAAATATGGTTTAACTCCCATTCCTCATCATTTAAATTTTCTAAGACTTCGTCCACAAAATTTCCCTACCATACGTTTGGCACAGTTGGCAAATTTTATTTCTAGCTATCAGCATACCTTCTCAAAAATAATGGAGAGTAATTCTGTTACCGAAGTAAAGAAGTTGTTTGCTATCTCTGTTTCAGATTATTGGAAAAAACATTATGTGTTTGATGAAGAAAGTATCTTTAAAGAAAAAGCCTTAGGTAATTCATCTATAGAGAATATTATTATTAATACGGTTTGTCCACTTTTATTTTTTTATGGAAAAGAAAAGCAGGACGATAGCATCATTGATAAATCAGTTAAATGGTTTGATGAATTAAAGCCTGAAAAGAACCATGTTACTAAATTATTTGAAGAGCTTACATTTAAAACTAAACATGCGGGGCATTCGCAGGCATTATTGCAATTATATAACAACTATTGTACATATAAAAAATGTTTGCAATGCAATATGGGGGTAAGTATTTTAAGTAAAAATAATCGCCGGAACTTTTCCTGAATTATCTTTGTAGTATGTGCGCCAAGAAGTCCCGAAAGAAGCTTAAGAATATTTTTTATTTACTGATACTGTGCGTATTATTATTTGCAGGTTATAGTACCTATGTTGCCTTTTTAAAACCTAATATATACTTAGATGGAAAGAAATATAAGTTCATTTACGTTCCAACTAAGTTTACTTATGACGAACTGATTAATATGCTTGAAGAAGAAAATATTTTACAGGATAAAAAAACCTTTGAGTGGTTAGCTAAGGCCTATGATTTAAAGAATACATTTAAACCTGGAAGATATAGGATTATTGCAGGTATGACGAATCGTCAATTAATTAATAGTTTTAAGAATGGTAAACAAGAAAAAGTAAAAATTACTTTTAATTCAGCAGACCATACCAATGATGATATAATTAAGAAAATTTCTGATAAGTTTGAAATTACGGAGGAAGAATTAGAAACTTTTTTTGCAACTGAAACATCCCTAAGACAGAAGTATAATTTCACTAATGAAAATCTGCGTTGCTTTTTTATCCCTGAAACATATGAACTTAACTGGAATACTTCTTTGCCTGAATTCATGAAAATGATAGAAGACAATTATATTGATTTCTGGACCACTGCACGTAAGCAAAAGGCAAAACGAGCTAATCTTTCTGAAACAGATGTAATTATTCTGGCTTCTATAGTTCAATCAGAGTCGGCTATTGATGATGAACAACAACAAATAGCAGGCGTTTATATAAATCGGATAAATAAAAATATGCCCTTGCAGGCCGATCCTACTTTAATATATGCTGTGGGAGATTTTTCTATACAACGTGTGCGAAGAAGGGATAAAGATATTGATTCACCTTATAATACATATAGAAACAAAGGACTTCCTCCCGGGCCAATTTGTCTGCCCTATTTACAAGCCATTGATGCCGTGCTTAATTATAATAAACATAATTTCTTATATTTCTGTGCAAAACCTAATCTTAGCGGATACTCTGATTACTCTGAAACGTATGAAGAACATCAGAAATACGCCGCGGCTTATCAAAAGGAAATGGATAAACGGGGTATTAACAGATAAGCATTAAATGTTTCTAAAGAAATGAGAAGATTGATTAGATAGTATATTAAATGCCAAAAATATATCTTACTTTTAATAAAAATTATTAGCTATGATAAAGAATTTAGTTTTTAAAGGAGGAGGCGTTTTAGGTATTGCTTATGCTGGTGCTATTGAAGTATTGGAAGAAAATAAAATTCTTACACAAATACAATCTATTGCCGGAACTTCTGCCGGAGCTATTACGGCTGCTTTACTTAGTTTAAAATATAGTGCGACCGATATTTTAAAGGTGGTTCAGGCAACTGATTTTAAAGCTTTTGAAGATGGCTGGGACCCCTTGCGTATAGCTACTAAATATGGTTTATATAAAGGAGATGCCTTTTTATCTTGGATGAAACAACGTATTGTTGATAAAGGTTTACCGGCAACCGCAACCTTTTCTGATTTTCAAAAGGCGGGTATGTTAGATTTGCGCGTGTTTGCTTCCGACCTTAATATTCGTGATTTAAAAGAATTTTCAGTAGCTAAAACACCCAATACCATTGTTGCCGAAGCTGTGCGTGCATCTATGTCCATACCGTTGTTTTTTGAGGCTTGGACTTTTTCTAATAACGTACCTGATAATCATATTTATGTGGATGGAGGCACTATTTATAATTATCCTATTACAACTTTTGATACAGGTGGAACGCCTAACGCTGAAACACTTGGCTTTTATTTAGAAGATACAAATAATGCCCAATCTGATAGTGATTTACAGTATGATCAATTATTTCAATACATAAAGGATTTGTTTCAAACATTAACGGATGCACAGGTAATTGATTTTAATAATGATCCTGATGAAAAAAAACGTACAGTAATTATAGATGATTTTGGAATTTCAGCTACAAACTTTGGTTTAACTGATGAACAAAAACAACAGTTATACAATTCAGGTAAAACAGCTACAGTCAATTACCTGGCTCAGTTCAAAAGCTGATGTTTTTTTTATCCTTTAAAGCTTTTAAAAAAGTTTTCTTCATAACTGGTACCAATAGGAATTTCTTTTCCTTCTAGTGAAATTACCTTGTTTCTCAAGCCCTTTATCTGTTTTAAAGGGACTATGAAAGAACGGTGTACTCTAATGAAATCTTTAGTAGGTAATTTTTCCAGTATAGCTTTCATAGTCATTCTTGTAATTAAAGTTTTTTGTTTTTCAATGTATATTTTTACATAATCATCTAAGCCTTCAATATACAGTACATCCGTAAAATTTATTCTTACTAACTTATAATCTGCTCTTACAAAAAAATATTGAGCCAAAGTACTGTCTGTTTTTGTTTGTTGTGCAAATATATCATTGGCTTTATTGCATGCATTCAAAAAACGGATATAGCTAAAAGGCTTTAAAAGATAATCAATGGCATTCAGGTTAAAACCATCTATGGCATACTCGCTGTATGCTGTGGTAAAAATAACCATGGTATTTTGTTTTAAATTCTTGCAAAACTCAATACCGTTAACAGAGGGCATATTTATATCCAAGAACAAAAGATCAACCGGGAATTTCTCTAGGTATTCCAAAGCTTCTCCGGGTTTGCTAAAGGTTTTTTCAAGGGTAATAAAATTAATTATCCCACAAAAATTCTCAATTACTTTCAGCGCAAGCGGCTCATCATCTATGGCAATAGCTTTTATCATTTCAGGTACAACGAAAGTAATACAGAAAAATCATTTTTTGTGTCTTTTATCGTTAATTTATGATTGCCCGGGTATAACAATTGCAAACGCTGTTTGGTGTTTTCAATTCCAAGGCCACTTTTTTTGGTATTGATAGGATGTATGTGCACTTTATTGTTAAAGATATTCAAATGTAAATAATCTTTGGTAATATTAATTTGAATCTTGATATCAGAATTCTCTTCGGCATTTACACCATATTTAAATGCATTTTCAATAAAAGAGATAAGAACCAAGGGTGCAATTTCTTTATCAGTTGTATCTCCCAAAACAAAGTAATCTAATTTAATGGAATTATCTAACCTTATTTTTTGAAGTTCAATATAATCGCTTAAATAACTAATTTCCTTTTCTAAAGGCACAAACTTATTATTTACATCGGTAATCACATATCGCATCATACCCGAAAGTTTAAGAACTGCGGTTGCCGTATAGTCTGATTTTTCTATAGCTAAAGAGTATATGCTGTTTAAGGTATTAAATAAAAAATGAGGATTTATTTGCGCTTTTAAATAAGAAAGTTCAGCGTTTACTTTTTGTTTTTCTGCCAGTTTTAAAAGATTGTTTATTTTAAGCATTAAAGAAAGAGTTAGCACAACAAGAAACTCAAAAAAATGTTCTTTAAAAGGATTTGGGAAAGGTGGTGAGTGGAAATTACTAAAATTCTGATTGATAAATAAATCAGGATAGGCTGTATGCCTTCCTCCGCCTATTATAGAATGGGGAAGTATTGCAACTGCCAGATAATATAAGATTGACAATAAAGCAAAAGCAAAATATTTTTTTTTGAAATATAGAGTAGGAATTAGCAGATAGTAGTTGAGATAAAAGAATACTAACAATAGTATGTAAGTCATAAACTCTCTTAGAAAGGGTGGGGTATGTAATAGGTCTTTAAACTTTAAAATATCCGGAGAAAAAAGTATGGGTAAGGATAAAAACACCAGACAGCCAATAATATGAATTAAAATTTGTACTGTTTTCCTCCTCATGCAGGTATAGGTTTAGCGCTATTGATTGTTGTAAAACTATTTCCCTTACTATTAATTCTTCATCAACCTGTTTAAAGTATTGTTTATATACTTCTTTGATGTTATTAAAGCTGTTTGAATTCTTTTAGCATAGCGTATGCTATCCTGAACAAATATATATAAAAATATAAGCTCTGTTATTAAAGCAATAAGGGGGAGGTAAGACAGGCATTTCTTCTAAGCACATAAAGGCTTTTCTTGCAATTACTTTGGCATTTTTCATGCGTATTGTAGTTACTGCTGCAAAAACGTCAATATATATCACAGGTAAAGTAGTTAATGTAACAATTACATTAATCCGTTCCATGCGTTAAATAGTTAGTGTAACATTTACTTCAATACATATCATGCGTTAAGTAGTTTGTGTTACAAAAACGTTAATACGAATCAAACGTTAGGTAGTTATTGTTGCAAAAACATTTATACGCATGAAAAATGACAAGGAAACCGTTGCATTTACCTTCATACGCGCATGATTTTGCATAGCTTGCTTTGAAGCAAGCCTGCTGTTAGATAAAGTTTAAGGAGAAAGTTTTACTAAGCGGTGATACTGCCTGCGGCATTAGTAGAATTATTGGTGCCTTTGGTTATACCGCCGCCACCTATAAATAGTATCATCCAGGGACTCCAGTTGTATTGTGTTTTGTTTGTACATAACTTGCGTGTGCGGAAATAAATTACATCGCCGGGCGTTAAATTTTTTACGTATGTATAAGCGGTTTGTGTGGCAGGCAAAGATGTTATGTTCACCCGGTCTTTACTCATTTCCCACTCATGTGCTCTGGTACCCTCTGCGGTTAGTTTCACCGTGCCGGGTATTTGTGTGTTGTAGGCAGCGTTTATTTGTTTGGGGCGGTGCCCGCTTTTCTTTACACCAAAGCCTGCGCTTTGTATTACGGCTTCTGTTGAATCGGGTGCTTGGTGGGCAATGATTTGTACCATAGTGCGGATCTCTCTCAAATCTTCCATCAGCACTGCAAGAGCGGCATCGCGCAGGCTAACTAAACCAACGGTGCGTTGTTTTGTATTTGCTTCTGCATCAATAAAATTTTGCACGTGGGTTTCGAAATCTGTAAGGCTTACCACATCAGGGTTCCACATTGAAATAATGTAGGCATTGTTTTGCAATTTGTTAAGTATATCACTTGCTTTGATAATCTTATCGCCCATACAACGGGACATTTTTAAAACGGCTATTGCACTCATGATTTTTAATTTTATTACAGCTAAGTTACAAATTTTAGGCTGTATAAAAAAGCAAAAGCCAAAAAATAGTTGTCAGCCAAAACCCCTTTGTCGTCCAAATCGTTTTGTTAGTCTAAAATGTAAATAAATGTTAAAATTTCGCTCAAAATGGACTTACTTTTGTTTATACAAAAATCGACAAAATCTTACATATGAAAGAATTTTCACTTTTTTGTGTTTCATGTTTTATCTTTATACAAAGCGTAAAATCTCAAACATCTTATACTTGGAATGGTGCCACATCAACCGCCTGGAATGTTGCAACCAACTGGACTCCCAATGGCATTCCGGGTGGAAATGCAGGAGATAATGTTACCATAGTAACAAAACCTAATATCTGCATATTAAATGCCAATACTGTTATTGCCAACATTACGATGACAAGCGGCACACTTGATTTAGGCGGATTTACTTTATCTCCAACAGGTAATGGGATATTTACTGCGGGTACTATTCAAAATGGAGTACTTACTATAAGCGGGGTAGCAGCTAATACGGCGGTATTAACCAATACAACTTTTAATGCCAATGCAACTTTAAATATCACAACGGGAGCTATTACTGTAAGCGGTGGAACTTATGGAGGTGCCGTTATGCTAAATCAAACTGGTGCAACGCAGACTACGGGAACAGGGGGAGCTACTTTTAATTCTACACTTTCTATTACCAACAGCGGTAGCAGTAATTTTAGAATAAATGGTAACTGTACTTACAACGGAGCGGTTACCTTTGCTAATAGTGGTAGTGGTTACTTATTACCGGAGCTTACTACGGGTAGCACTTATAACAACACGTTAACTTTAAACAATACTTCTGCCACACAAAACATACGGGTGGCTTATTTGGGTACAAATAAGTTTAATGGAAACATTGTTATAAATAATACAGGGGGTGGTAGTATTACTTTTTGTGAGCAAGCTACGGCTACAGCAACCTTAGCAAATGGACAAACTATTTCAATTGGCGGAAGTGGGTTTACAGTTGGAACACTAACGCTTAGCAGATTTACACAAACAGGCGCAACTGCACAAAACCTTACGCTAACAGGAAGTGCTGCTATGACTTTTAATAATTCAACAACTTTTAATGGGGTATTAATGGTTAGCTCTCCTAATATTTATACATCAAATTGTACTTATAATGGAATAACTAGTTTTACTAAAACAGATGGAACAAGCGCAAACGGATCTACGGGAGGCAATACATTTGGCAATACACTTACCATAAATTATACGGCGGCAAACGCTGTAGGTGCTTGGTTTGGTTTTGCAACTAACACTGCTGATATTTATAATGGAGATGTTTATGTTAACAACAGCAGTACAGATAGATTTCTTTGGGGAGTTGGCGGATCACCCATCTCACAATTTAATGGGAATTTAATTGTAACCCAAACCGGTTCTGCAATAGGTATTTCAACAGCCTGGAGTGCGGGATCAGGCTGTATAATGGCAGCAGGCAAAACCATATCAATTGGTGCGGCGGGTTTTAGTACAGGCTATCTTTATTTACAGGGTTTAACACAAAATGGCAATGCTGCAATGAATTTAACGCTTACAGGAAGTTCATCTATTAATGTAGGAGAAGGTGCTTCTTATACTCCCACTTCAATTGGAGGTAGCTTTACCGTTAGCGCACCGGATGTTTATATACGCGGCGGTACTTTTGCAGGTGCTGTTACTATTACAAAAACAGGCGGTACAAGTAATCATAACAACCAACGATTAAATACGTTCAATTCTACCTGTACTATAAATCAACAAAGTAATACAGGATATTTCATGCTGGGGTATAACTCAGCCGATGCATTTAATGATAATATTACAGTAAGTTGTACAGGAACAGGTGGTATTTATTTAGGCTGGACAGCAGGTACAGGAATACCCACGCTTGCTGCAGGTAAAACCATATTGGTTGGTGGTGCAGGTTTTAGTGCAGGTTTTTTAAGTTTAAATACTTTTACCCAACTTGGCAATGCAGCCATGAACTTAGCTTTTACAGGTGCAAATACATCTTTAACTTTTGCACGTAGTTCGGTTATTGGTGGTAATTTAATAACCAATACCCCCGATGTTTATTTTAACGGATGTACTTTTAACGGAACGGTTGATGTTACTAAAACCGGAGCAGGTAGCGATGCAGGTAGTGGAGGCAATACGTTTCAATTAACAAGCAATTTCACCAATACCGGAACCGGTTATTTAATGTTTGGAAACGGAACTGCAGATGTTTGGAACGGCGACGTATCTTTTACAAACAGCGGTTCTGAACGTATTCTGCCTTGCTGGAATTCTGCAGGAAACCAATTTAATGGAAATATAACTGTAAGCAATACCGGTTCGGCAACAGGCATAGAATTTTGCGGCGGTAATGCAGCTTCGTCTTGCACGCTTGCTGCCGCTAAAAATATACAAATAGGCGCAGGAGGTTATAACACTGGTTATTTACATCTTTATCGTTTTACTCAATTAGGCAACGCAGCCAGCAATCTTACCTTTACAGGAGCGGCTACCGTAATTGTAATAGGACCCACATCTGCAATTAGTGGAGATTTTACAGTTGTTTCTCCTCGCATATTACTTAATGGAGCAACCTATTCGGGAAATGTTAACCTTACAAAAAATGGTGCAACAGGCGAGTGGTCTAATGGAGGGAATACATTTAATGGTGCTACAACAACTATTAATCAATTAGGTTCCGGGTTCTTTGGTTTTGCTAATGGCTCTCCTGATATTTATAATGGAGATGTTTACGTGAACAATAATTCTACAGAACGTGTAATTTTTGGAAACAGTTCTGCCGGAAATCAATTTAACGGAAATGTTATTTTAACTCAAATTGGTTCTTCGTTAGGGATTGCATTTGGGTGGAATGCCACAACAAGTATAACAATGGCAGCCGGAAAAACCATTTCTATAGGTGGTGCAGGCTATAGTGTGGGTTATTTACAAATTGAACGATTTACGCAATTAGGTAGCAGTGCAATGAATTTGCCTTTAACAGGCACTTCTTCGTTAACTTTTGGTCCTACTTCTGTTATTGGCGGAAATGTTGTTTCAACAAGCGCTTCTTTGTTTTTTAATGGATGTGCTTTTAATGGTACACTTGACGCTACTAAAAACGGAGCTACCAGTGACGCAAGCAGTGGAGGAAATATTTTTCAAGGCGCAAGTAGTTTTACCAATAGCGGTTCAGGATATTTATTGTTTGGCAACGGCACAGCAGATACTTGGAATGCCGCTTCCAATTTTAATAATAGCGGTTCAAATATTATGTATATTGCATATAACTCCGCGGGCAATATGTTTAATGGTAATATATCTGTATCCAGTACCGGATCAGCAACAGGTATTCAGTTTTGTGCAGCTGCAGCTGCTACTGCTACATTAAGTGCCGGAAATGCTATTCTTACAGGAGCAGGGGGGTATACTTCAGGTTATTTAATTTTACAACGTTTTACGCAACTTGGTAATGCGGCTACTAATCTTACTCTAACTGCAACAGCCAGCTATTTACAATTTGGGCCAAGCTCTACTTTAGGTGGTAATGTTACATCCTCCAGCCCCGGATTATATTTTAATGGTTGTACTTTCACTGGAACTGTTAACTCTACTAAAACCGGTGCTACAAATGATAATAGTATTGGTAACAATATATTTAATGGGGTTACAACTATTACCACCAATTCAGGCCAACTTTTATTCGGTAATGGTAATGCGGATCAATTTAATGCCGCATCCACTTTCAATAATTATGGCACAGCTAGTTTTTATGTTGCGTACAATAGTGCAAATAATATTTTTGGCGGTGATGTGACTTTTAACAACTCTCCAACTGCCAATACATTAATTTATGTTTCGCCCTATTCTGCCGGAACTATTTTTAATGGTAATATTATAGTTACTTCTACTTTTGGACAAGGCGTTCAGTTTTGTAGTGGTAATGCAACGGCCATGGCTACACTTTCTGCCAACGAAACCATTACTATAGGTGCAGCTGGTTTTTCTGCCGGAACTTTATTACTGAAACAATTTACACAAATAGGCCCAACAGCCCAGAGTCTTATTTTAACTGGAACAGGAATTTTAACCGTTGGTCCAAGCTCTGCTTTTGGCGGTAATGTAAATTTCCTTGCTACTCAATTAAATCTTAATGGGTGTACATACTCGGGCTTAGCTATCTTAGAACAAAATGGAGCTACAAACTCAAATGGTACAGGGGGAAATATTTTTAATGGAACTACTGTAATAACCAACAGTGGCTCTGCACAATTTTTAACAGGTAACACAAACGCCGATCAGTTTAATGCTTCTACAACATTTAATAACACAGGTTCATACAGATTTGTAATAGCAAATAACCATGGTGGGCAAATAACCACATTTGCAAGTGATGTAACCTTTAATTCTAATAAATCTGTTGGTGGTGATGCGTGGTCGTTTTTTGCTTGTGAAGGAACAAATACAAATATTTCGTTTGGCGGTAATGTTACTATAAATAATTTAGGCGCTATTCAAAGTAATTGCAGATTTATGAATGGTAATGGATCTACTGGAAGCTATACAGGGCTTTTAACTATTAATGTTACCAATACTAATGCCGCTACTGTAATGCAAATGGGCGTAAATGGAACATCTACTTATAATGGCAGTATATCGGTAACAAACAGCGGAGGATCAAGTGGCATTTATTTTAATGTGAATACCGTATCCTCATCTACTTTGGCAAATGGACAGACCATTACAACAGGTGCAGGTGGCTTTAATGCAGGCGGATTATATTTATATAGATTTACACAAATTGGCGGAACAACACAAAGCCTTACTTTAACGGGAATAGCAAATCTTACTTTTGGCCCTACTGCTGCCTTTGGTGGAAATGTAACTTGTTCAAGCCCTACTCTTTATTTTAATGGCTGTACTTATAGCGGCATTGTAAATGCAACAAAAACCGGTGTTACAAATGATGGTAGTATAGGTAATAATGTTTTTAACGGAGTTACAACTATTACTAATGCCGGATCGGGTTATTTGCAGTTTGGAAATGGAAATGCAGATCAGTTTAACTCAACATCTACATTTAATAATACAGGAAGTTCTACTATTTATGTTGCGGATAATAGTGCTAATAATACTTTTGGAGGTGATGCAACATTTAATAATACGCCAACTGCCAATACTTTAATTTATGTTAGCAGACTATCTACCGGAACCATTTTTAATGGTAATATCATAGTTACTTCTACCTTCGGGCAAGGCGTTCAGTTTTGTCAGGGCAATGCTACTGCCTCAGCTACCTTATCTGCTGCTAAAACAATAAGTATTGGAGCAGGTAGTTTTTCCAGTGGTACGTTATTACTTAAACAATTTACTCAGGTTGGTGCTACTTTACAAAGCCTTACTTTAACGGGAACAGGAAATATAACTTTTGGCCCAACTTCAGCTTTTGGAGGAAATGTAACTACGGTTAGCCCAACTTTATTATTTAATGGTTGTAATTTTAGTGGAACTGTGACCTCTACTAAGAATGGGGCAACAAATGACGCCTCAATAGGAAACAATACGTTTGGAGGAGCTTTCACTATAACCAATACAGGTATAGGGTACTTCCTAATGGGTAACGGAAGTCCTGATGTATGGAACTCTTCAGCTACCTTTAATAATTTAAGTACCGGGCAGCACATGTATACAGCCTATAACAGTACCGGAAATATTTTTAATGGAGATGTAGTTTTTAATAACCAGCCTACATCCAATGGTCTATGGATTTATCCGAATCAATTTGGTATAAACACACAGTTTAACGGAAACATAAGTGTAATAAATGTAAACGGAGGAGGAGTTTATTTTGGTTTAAGTACCGGAACATCTACATTGGCCGTCGGAAAAACAATTAGTGTAGGTGTCGGAGGGTTTAATTTTGGGGCATTAATTTTCGCTAATTTTACACAAACAGGTGCTACTGCACAATCTATAACCACTATAGGTACTAGCACTATCCAGTATGCTACAGGTACAACCTTTAATGGTAACCTAACTTCGGTTAGCCCGAGTTTATTATTTAACGGAACTACATTTAATGGTACGTTAAATTGTACTAAAAATGGGGCATCAAATGACCAAAGCACCGGAGCCAATACATTTAATGGTTCAAGCACATTTACTAATAGCGGCACAGGTTATTTAAGATTAGCAGGTACAACTGCCGATGCTTATAATAGCGATGTTACTTTTGTTCAAAGTAATACAGGGGCTGTTAGCCCTAGTTATAATACTAATTGTACATATGCCGGCAATATAACGGTTACTTCTCCTGCTGCAACAGCTATTACATTTGGTTCCGGCGCTTCAGGAATAAGCACAATGAATGGAAGTGCGGCTACGGCACAAACCATAAACTTAACTACAGGAAAAACACCCGTATTTACCCAATTTGTTATGAATAATAGCGGGACTGGAGGAGTTACATTAAATACCCCTATTAATGTCTCCACTTCATTAACTATGACCAGCGGTTTATTAAACACCACTGCTGTTAATGTACTTACAATGCTAAATGGCTCTACTGCTTCGTCCATAACATCTGCTTCCCCTTCTTATGTTAATGGCCCAATGAAATATCAATTACAAAGTGTTGCAGCTACCACATTAAATTTCCCGATTGGAACAAGTCCTGATTGCAGGCCTGTTGCTCTAACTGTAAAACATACAACTGCAGCTACTTTATATAATTATACCGCACAACTTTATAATGCAAACCCTTGGGTAGCTATGGGTAGTGGCACTCCTTATATAGCTACTAATATGCCTAGTACAGTTGATACCATTTCACAGGTCCATTACTGGACCATTAATAGAACGGATAATACCGGAACCAGTCAACCAAACGCTAATTTAAGTGGTAATCAAACTATACAACTTTTTTTTGGCATAAATGATTTTGTGTACCAAGGCAGTAATCTTACCATAGTAAAAAATACCTCTGCTACACCTGCTGCCTGGATTGATATTGGAGGAACCTCTGCTCTTGGTAATTTCAGTTCTCCACAAGCAGGAAGTGTTACTTCAACATCTTCACCTACTGCATTTAACTCATTTTCTTCATTTACACTTGGTAGCAGAAATACAGGATGGAATCCGTTACCTATTGAACTATTAGATTTTAATGCTGTACCCGAAGGAGAAAATGTAAATGTAAGTTGGGAGACTAAGACGGAAGTAAATAATAAGTACTTTACTATTGAACGGAGTAAGGATGGAATAAATTTCTATGAATTTGCCACTGTAAATTCTAAAGAAATTCATGGTAACAGTAATTCGCAATTAAACTATGAGATAATGGATACTAAACCTTTTGGTGGAGTATCTTATTATCGTTTAAAACAAACCGACTATAACAACAACTATAAGTGTTTTAATGTGGTAAGTGTTGATTTTGATAAGAAATCGTTTGTATCTGTATTTCCAAATCCCGCCTCAAATACCCTTTTTGTAAATGTTAGTGATGATTACGATAATGCAAGCCTGAGATTTATTGATGCCCTTGGCAGAGAGGTTTTAGAACAAACAATTCATTCAGCTATTAAAAACTCTATTTCTGCAGCATATCTTGAACCGGGTATTTACATTGTAATTATAACTAACGGAAATGGTGGTTTAAACAAAACAACCCTTATTATTCAAAAATAATTGCCCCTTTCTTTTTGCGTCTTTATTTAACTGCCAAAAAATATTCTTTAGTATTTTATGCTATAATTTTTTTTTATCTTTGGCATAGTAACTATTATGAAGAAAAGCATATCTATACTTTTATTAACCTTCTATGTGTCTGCGCAATGCTTTTTGCCTATGGGTAATTTTGCCTACATAGAGCAAATACCCACTTTATATACCGATTTCTGTAAAACAAATGATAAAGAAGATGTGTTTGAGTTTTTAGAAGAGCAGTTTTTTGAGTTTACTTTTGCTGAAGAAGATGAAGACGAACCTTTTGAAAAGGAAACCAAACCTGTTCCGTTTCATGCAACCAGTGTGCAAATATTTATGGCTTTTGTAGAGCCGGTAAATATCGAATTTATACATACCGAAGAAACAAAGCATCATAACTTTATTTATATTCTTAAAGAGTATTGGATTGATGCGTCATCGGTTTACCATCCTCCTAAAAATAAACTGGTTTAATCCTTTTTATTAAATTAATCTTTAATCATTAAAAAAACATGAAAGCAATAATCATTGCCATGGCATTTATATGTCTTGGGGCAAGTGCTGCCTGTGCACAAAAAATA
This sequence comes from Bacteroidota bacterium, assembly GCA_003153315.1. Taxonomy (GTDB): domain Bacteria; phylum Bacteroidota; class Bacteroidia; order B-17B0; family Aurantibacillaceae; genus PALSA-968. The sequence goes on along the minus strand of PLYA01000028.1, from coordinate 100,313 downwards.
CACGAAGCTAAAGTTCCGACAATGGTGTTGTCAAACTTCAAAAAGCAATTTACCAAAGCGGTTAAACCGACTTGGGAAATGGAAGAAGCTGATTTTGAGGTTAACTTTAAAAATGACGGAACCGAATGCTCTGCCAAATATGATAAACAGGGCAAATGGCTTTCAACCGAGCAGGAAATAAAAAACGCAGAATTACCTGTTGCTGTTAAACAAGCCATAGAAAAAGAGTTCCCTAAAGCTGAAATAGAAGAGAGTGAAATGGTAACTTACCCTGATAATAAAACTGCCTATGAAGCAGAGATAGAAATGGGTAAACAGAAGTTTGAAGTTCAGTTTTCTGCCGAAGGAAATATCCTAAAGAAAGAAAAGATACTTAAAAAGGAAAAGAAAGGTTAAGCTTTCGCTTTTTTAAAATATCCCACGGCTTTTTAATTTATTAATCAGCAGTGAGATTATCTATCTAAATTTTTAATTCATGTTTAGATGTAATTTTTATAACAAAAAAATAAAACAGACATATTATGCACACAGGTAAAGTAAAGTGGTTTAACCATAAAAATAAATTTGGGTTTATCATAGATGATGAAACAAAAAAAGAATACTATGCTCATGCCAAGTATGTAGAAGGAACGATAGAAGCAGGCGATTCGGTTCAGTTTGAATTGAAGGCTGCAAAAAGGGGCGATGAATGTACTAATGTAAAAAAGATATGAAACAGTTTTTTGAAGAACTTGCTAAAATTGGAGAAGAACACAAAGACTTTTTTGATACGAATAAAGTAGAAATACACGATTACATAAAGGTTTATACTTCCCCGGCTATGGTTGAGTTTAATAAATCTGTTTTAATGCGCCACCCGCTACCGGAAGAAATAAGAAAGAAGATTACTTATTTAATTTTAAACCCAAGGCGACTATGTAGTTCAACATATACAAAATCAAAAAAGAAATATTAGTATTACATAAATAGTAGGCATAAATGAGACTAATAAAGGAGTAGTATACGTTGTCTTGTTTTTAGCACCTGAAAAGCAAATCCCGAAATATATTTATGGATATATTTGTTTAAGATTATACGAGCAAAACCCAAACAGCTGCAGATGTATTTAATAAATGAACAAAACCTAATTAAATAAAATGAGAGCCATAGGAAACACTCCACTGATAAAATTAGAAAAACTATCTGAACCCGGTTGTGCCGAAATATATGTAAAATATGAAGGTGCTAATGTAACAGGAAGCATGAAGGATAGAATGGCACTCTCTATGATAGAGGGAGCTGAACGCAGAGGAGAACTAAAAGCGGGAGGAAGAGTAGTAGATTATACGGGCGGAAGTACCGGAAGTTCTTTGGCCATGGTATGTGCTACCAAAGGATATAAAGCACACTTTGTATCATCTGATGCTTTTGCAGAGGAAAAATTGCAAACCATGAAAGCCTTTGGTGCTACGCTGGAAATATTCCCGAGTGGAGATGGTAAGATAACGGCCAAGCTTATAGACAGCATGGTGGCGCGCGCAAAAGAACTAAGTAAAGAACCCAATACTTTTTGGACAGACCAGTTTAATAATGTTGATAACCGAAATGCCTATCATGCTATGGCAAGAGAGATTATAGCAATAATGGGAAGGAATATTGATGAGTTTATAATGGGAGTGGGTACTGCAGGATGCTTTTCGGGAAACTCGGAAATATTAAAAAAAGAGATACCCAACATACGTTGTATACCAATTCAGCCTTTGCATGTACAATCTCTTTCTGGTGGAGAAAAAACCGGTTCTCATAAACTGGAAGGAATAGGGGCGGGGTTTATACCTTCTATATGCAGGTTAGATTTAGCAGATGAAATCATGTCGGTATCTGATGAAGATGCGTATGAAACAGCCAGAAAACTGGCAAAAGTGGAAGGCATATTTGGCGGAACCACATCAGGAGCCAATGTGTGGGCAGCCATACAAAGAGCAAGAGTTATAGGCGCAGGCAAAAAAATTGTAACCGTTATTGTAGATTCGGGTTTAAAATATCTGAATGGAGATTTGTATAGGTAGAAAAAACTTTACTTCTCTTTAATTCCAAAAAACTCGTTATAGCTAAGTTCCTTATTGTTTAGTTTGTATTTGTTTTTAAACAAATCAAGAATTTTTGCATAATAAAGTCCTTCGTAAATCTTTTCGGCTTCTTTTTCTTTTTGCAAAATAGTTAAAGCAGTTTTTTCTACTTCTTTATCATCAGGTGTTTGTCCGTAACGAGCAAAATGACTACGCACAAAACGTTTAGCCTCTTCACTAGCTTCGTCAGCAGTAACGGCAATATTGTTGTCCTTTATTATTTTGTTCTCTATCAGCTTCCATTTCATTGAGCGACCCCAAGAACCAAACTCTTCGTTTAATTGCTCCATGGTAACAGGCTTATCATTAACCGCCATTAACCAACGCTTTAAAAAATCTTCCGGTAATGCAGGGTTAATGGTATCTACCAATATCTTTTCTACCTGAGTAAAAAATTTACGATCGCTATCTTGAGCAAACATAGATGCCAGCTCCTGTTTTACTTTATTTCTAAATTCTTCTTCGGTTTTAATAGACCCATCGCCATATACCTTAGTAAATAACTCTTCGTTTAGTTCCGCATCATCCATGCGGGCAATATTCTTTACAGTCAACTGTAAATTACAATTAAGTGCTTCAGCAGCTTCCTTATCAATGCCCAAAGAGACCGATAACTCAACCGGGTCAGCGTACATCTCTTTGCAATTAATAACCACCTTGTCTTCTTTTTTTACACCAGTAAGTTTTTTCTTGGCTATATCACTTTTTAGTCTGTCAATACCAATGCTGGTAGATTTAAAGATGCCACCTGCTTTAATTTCTCCGGGTTCGTCCAATTCGTTTATATCAACAAATACTACATCTCTTTCCTCTGCCACTTCAGGATTAGAAGGTTTACCGTAGTTCTTACGAACGTCTTTCACATATTTTTCAATAAGCTCATCGTCTATTTTTACAACTTCGTAAGTAAAAGCTGTTTTATCAGAAACCTCCACTTCAAAAGCAGGGGCAAGACCTAAATCATATTTAAAAGTAAAAGCCTTTCCGTTTTCCCAATCAATTTGTTCGTCAGCCTTAGGAAGCGGGTTGCCCAGTATCTCTATTTTGTTTTCTACGATGTAATTATTGATACTGTCATTCAATATCTTATTCAATTCATCAGCCAAAACCGATTTACCATGCATCTTTTTAATCATCCCTGCAGGTACCTTACCTGGTCTGAAACCAGGTACGCTTGCTTTATGCTGTATTTTCCTAATAGCGTCATCTACACGCTTTTCGTAATCAGAAGGACCAATTTCAATAGTAACTACTGCGTTCAGGTTATCAATGTTTTCTTTAGTAATGTTCATTTAAACGTTTTTTTAATAAGGGCTGCAAATTTACTACTTTTAGTATAACAATCTATTAATTTTAAATCTACAAATCTTTAGTAATTTCACACCGAAAAATTAATTTTAAACCAACTAAAACCTAAATAATATGGCATTTGAATTACCAGCGTTACCATACGCAACCAACGCATTAGAGCCTTATATTGATACAAAAACTATGGAGATACACCATGGTAAGCATCATCAGGCTTATGTAACCAATTTAAACACCGCTATTGCAGGTACCGAGGCTGAAAAGTTAAGTATTGAAGAAATCTGTAAAAATATTTCTAAATATCCTATGCCTGTTCGAAATAACGGAGGGGGACATTTTAACCACTCTATGTTTTGGAAACTAATGAAAGCTAACGGTGGCGGAAACCCTACAGGAGAACTTGCTGAGGCTATTAATAAACACTTTACCAATTTAGATGAATTTAAAAAGCAGTTTGCTACCGCGGCTACAACGCGTTTTGGTAGTGGATGGGCTTGGCTTTGTGTGAAAAGTGACAAAACATTAGCTATTTGTTCAACACCTAATCAGGATAACCCTTTGATGGATATTTCAGATTGTAAAGGTACTCCGGTTTTAGGTTTAGATGTATGGGAACATGCCTATTACTTGCATTACCAAAACCGTCGTCCTGACTATGTAGGTGCTTTTTGGAATGTAATTAATTGGGAAGAGGTAAGTAAAAATTACCACGCAGCTATTAAATAGTATTTGTATACAAAATTTACTTTAAAGGATTTGCATGTTTTTGCGAATCCTTTTTACTTTAACAATCAATAATAATGACTGAACACAGCGAAGAGAAAATAAGAAAAGCCTTCCAGAACAAAGATTGGAGCCAGATAAAAGCTACTGATAGCTGGCAAATATTCAGGATAATGAGCGAGTTTGTAGATGGGTTTGAGCGTATGGCTCGTATTGGGCCCTGCGTATCTATATTTGGTAGCGCCCGTACAAAACCGGATAGTCCTTATTACTTACTTGCCGAAGAAATTGCCTATAAATTAACCCTTGAGGGATATGGTGTTATCACAGGCGGAGGTCCTGGTATTATGGAAGCTGCTAACAAAGGCGCAAAACGTGGTAATGGAAAATCAGTTGGTTTAAATATTGAACTGCCTTTTGAGCAGGAACCTAACCCTTATGTAGACAGAGATAAGAGTATTGATTTTCATTACTTTTTCGTAAGAAAAACAATCTTTCTTAAATACTCGCAAGGGTTTATTGCTATCCCGGGCGGCTTTGGTACTATGGATGAGTTGTTTGAAGCTCTTACCTTGGTACAAACAAATAAAATCGGAGAGTTTCCTGTTGTATTGGTAGGTAAAAAATACTGGGAAGGTTTATTAGATTGGATAAAAGGTACTATGATGGAAATTGAACATAATGTAAATGAGGCAGATTTGCAACGTCTACATATTGTGGATACTGCTGATGAAGCTGTTCAGGTAATTACACAGTTTTACTCTAAATATTTACTGAAACCTAATTTCTAATCTGTAACTCACTTAAACAAAAAGCCCACTCTTTAATTAAGGGGTGGGCTTTTTGTTGTATAATATCTTAATTCCTACTACTTAGTAGCTCCGTAGTATTTTATATAACTACCCATTTTCAAGAAATAATAATTTTTACCACTTATAGTTGTATCCCTATATTTTATAGCATTTAGTTCCATAATAAAGCTTGAAACATCATAGCTTTGATAACCTGTAAAGGTATTGGGGGTAAAAGCAACAGAGTCAGTTGTAGCGGCTACTGTTGTGTGATATAAAAAGCCTGTGGCGTCTTTTAAAATAATACAAACAGAATCTGCATTAAAAGCATAGCCTCTAATAGGTACCGTCCACTGTGGTGTTTTATTATAAATGGAATCCGTTCTGTGCTTAGTAGAATCTGTTATATAAGTATTTATAGCTGACATATTTTGGTAATAGTAAGTAGAATCTGCAAGCCACCATGCTGGAGCAGGAGTAGGTAATGGGACAGGTCTACTAGGCAAATGAGTATAAGTGGGTCGAGTAGGTACAGGATTTAAAGATCTCGGATAAATAGGTAACCAATTACCATCCCAATTTTGGAATGAATCTGTGTAAAAAGGATATACTCCATTAAGCGAATAGTTAAAAGCGGGAACATTAGTTCCGCCTGGAGTAACTCCTCCTATTTGCCAAGAAGTAGAACCTGATAAACCAATAGTATAATTTGATGCAGGAGATAAATAGGAATTAGCGCTTGATGCAGCTAAGCTTGTCCCATTTAACGAAATAGAGCCAGCACTTATTAAACTACTAAAATTACCCGGGGTATTGGTGAATTCTGCCATTCCGTACTCATAATTATTCTGAAAAGGGGTTACAACAACTGTTTTTTCATTATGCACTTGTACTGCAATTAAAATACCACTTGCATTAGCCACATTTGGAAATGAAGGGGTAATGTATGCTAAATCATTATAAGTTCCACCGGCATTAGGGGGGGAAGGGAAAGGGCCTTCGTTTACTTTTTTACACCCGGTGAAAAAAAGTAACGACAATAATACAAGTGCAACAACTGAATAATATATTTTTTTCATAATAACTATAAATAAGATTCTTTAACTTTTACTTTAGATTGCAATGTTAATTAAAAATTAAATAGCTGCCAATAATTGGGTAAATAATTTTTTTAACGGTCGATTTTAACAAAAATACGGTCAATTATTCCACTTTATTCCTCCATATAGTTTAAATCTTTACCAAAAGTCTCTTCTAAATAATAAAGAGAAATAAAGGCAATACTTAAAATAATTACTCCGGTTACAATAGTTGCTGTTAAACCTGTTTTACCAAAAAGGAAGGTCATTAAGGTAAGTAAATAAGATATTAATATGGTAGAACCCCTTACAAAATTAGGGGCTGTGGTAGTAGCTGTAGCTCTTATATTGGTGCCAAACAACTCTGAGGCAGTACTGATAAAAACAGCCCAATAGCCTGTGGCAAAACCTAAAAAAACAATACATCCGTAGAATATAGATACCGACCTGCCCCCTATAATAAAGTAGGTTATCATAGATAAAACAGTAAGCAGAAGAAAGATAAAAAGTGTTTTCTTCCTACTTTTAAGCCATTGAGAGAGTGCTCCGCAAACTAAATCGCCTAGGGTAATGCCGCTATAAGCATACATAATGGCTTTTCCACCACTTATTAACTTGGCATTTAATGGGTTTCCGCTTAGTTTGGCAAATAATTCGGGGGAAAAGATAACCAAAGTACCCATGGCATACCAAACAGGCACCGTTACAAAGATGATGCAAAGGTATTTCAGTAGCCTTTTTCGGCTACCAAACAATTGAAAGAAGTTTCCTTTGCTAACCTTCTCTTCTTTGATGTTTTTATACATGCCTGATTCAAATACGCCAATGCGAAGTAATAATAGGATTAACCCCATTGCTCCGCCAAAAAAATAAGAATGCCGCCAACTGGTAAATACATCACTCATAAAGCCTGCCACTACTGCTCCAAATACTCCAACGGTAGCCACAATCATGGTACCTATGCCCCGTCTTTCTTTGCTCATAGTTTCGCTTACTAAAGTTATGCCAGCGCCTAACTCACCCGCCAAACCAAAACCTGAAACAAAGCGCAAAGCGGCATACCAATCGGTTGAGTTTACAAACCCATTGGCAATATTGGCTAAAGAGTAGGTTAAGATGGAACCGAATAAAACAGATAATCTGCCTTTTTTATCTCCCAATATACCCCAAAACAACCCACCGATAAGCATACCTGCCATTTGCCAGTTTAGTAATTGTTTACCGTAATAAGCGTTTAGCTCGGCTAATTTTTGCGGAGTTAGATTTTGAAATTGAAGAGGAATAATCTCATTGAGACTATGGGTGCGTTCTACTCCAAAAAGCAGCAAATCGTAAATATCTACAAAGTAACCAAGCGCAGCTACAATAATCAGTTTGTTTAAGGCTTTGGCTTGGGTCATTTATTTGATTGCCTTTAGGCTCAAATCAAGACTGTTTATATGATGGGTAAGCGCCCCAACCGATATAAAATCTACACCTGCCAAGGCATAATCTTTAATAGTTTTTTCGGTTATACCGCCAGATGCTTCTGTTTCGTATTTGCCATTAATAAGCGTTACAGCTTGTTTTACCCCTTCGGGAGAAAAATTATCCAGCATAATACGGTTTACCCTGCCATGTGCCAGTACCTTTTTTACATCCTCAATACTTCTGCACTCAACTTCAATTTGCAGAGTTAGATTATTTTTTTTTAGGTATGCGTTTGAAGCATCAATAGCTTGGGTAATACCGCCGGCAAAATCTATATGATTGTCTTTTATCAAAATCATATCAAACAGCCCATAGCGGTGGTTGGCACCTCCGCCAATAACTACTGCCCATTTCTCGAAAAAACGAAACAAAGGAGTTGTTTTGCGGGTATCAAGCACTTTTGTTTTAGTGCCTTTACAAAGGCTTTGAAAGTAATTTGTTTTGGTGGCAATGCCACTCATGCGCTGCATAATATTTAAAATAAGTCGTTCGGCAGTAAGCAATTGTGCTGTGGGCCCGCTTATCATAAAAGCAACATCTCCCTTCTTAACGTGGGTACCATCTTTTACTTTCTCATCAAACGTAATCTCATCGCTTATATCCTCAAAAATATAGCGGGCAGCTTCTATTCCGGCAATTATTCCGGCTTCTTTAACCAGCAAATGCATGTTGCCGGGTTTGTTTTCAAAAAGTGTTGCCTTTGTAGTATGGTCTCCCGTACCTATGTCTTCGGCAAACGCCTCTCTTATAAAATCATTAAAATTAAAATGCGCTTTATGTTTCTCTATAAAGGAATCTGCCATACATGGATTAATTTACTTTAAAATGGCATAAATAAGTGCAATAATAATCACACCTAAAATTAAAAGCAGGGCAAGTTCTATTTTTGGTGGTATCTGCTTTTTAGGTTGATAAGAATATTCTCTTCTACTCATGCCACAAAATTAAAAATTAAATCTTGTTTGATTGAATTATTACTGAATTGAATATCTTAGCCGACCTTAGTATGAAAATAATTCTCCTTCAAATAGATAAAACCGACCAAAGTTTTGTAGAACAGGGTGTGCAGGAGTTTAGCAAGCGCCTTAGGCGCTATGTGCCTTTTGAAACCATAACCATTGCTATTAATAAAACCATACGCAATAAAACTATTGAAGAGCAAAAGCTGGAAGAGGAAAAGCAACTAAATGCTCATTTAGCTAAGTACGATACCGTCTTTCTATTGGATGAAACCGGCAAGGAGTTTTCATCTCTACAACTGGCTACGCAAATACAAAACATATTAAACTCGGGTAAAAAGAGCCTTTTTTTTGTAATTGGTGGCCCATATGGATTTACCGATACTTTACGTAAAAAACATGCTCTTATCAGCTTTTCTAAATTTACCTTCTCTCATCAGTTAATACGTTTGTTGTTTTGCGAGCAGCTTTACCGTGCTTTTACCATTATTAAAGGAGAGAAATACCATCATCAGTAGCTAATTTAACAGTTTCAGGACATCCCCTCAAACTTTCAGGGCACGCCCTCGTTTGTTCAGGGCATTCCCTCGTTTGTTCAGGGAATTCCCTCGTTTGCTCAGGGAACTCCCTCGTTTGGCTAGGGAACTCCCTCGTTTAGTCAGGGAACTCCCTCGTTTCATCAGGGTATTCCCTCGTTTGGTCAGGGAACTCCCTCGTTTAGCAAGGGGACACCTTAGTTTGCTCAGGAAGTCCCGTCATTTGCTCAGGGCATTCCGTCGTTTGACTAGGGGACACCTTCGTTTGCTCAGGGAGTGCCCTCGTTTGATAAGGGAATCACCTCTTTCTTAAAAGATAAATTATAAGTAAATAACAAAGTTGTATAATAATTTATTTTGCAGTTAGTAATATATTTAGCATATTTGTGCTAAATATATTAGTAATGGATAAAATAGCCGAAAACTTTAAATTTTTAAGAAAGGTAAAAGGTGTTTCTCAGGAAATAGCTGCCGATGATTTAGGCATTCCCCGCTCGAGGTTTGCATCGTATGAAGAGGGTAGGGCAGAGCCCCCTTATAGTATGCTTATAAAAATCGCTGGTTATTACCACGTATCTATTGATGCGCTTTTGCGCGGAGATTTCTCTAAGTCTGACCCTGATAATCTTTTAAAGATTGGTAAGAATAGATTCCTGTTTCCTATTATGGTAGATAAAAAAGGAAACGATTATATAGAGGTTGTACCACTAAAAGCTTCCGCGGGTTATTTGAACGGATATGCTGACCCTGAGTTTATAGAAAACTTGCCTACCATGACGCTGCCTTTTAATATAGTGGGTAAGCATCGCTCTTTTCCTATTCAGGGAGATTCTATGCCACCTGCCAATTCGGGAGATTATGTGGTAGGTAAGTATGTAGAAAACTTAAATGAAATTAAAGATGGAAGAACCTACGTACTACTTACTAAAGATGAAGGAATAGTATATAAGCGTGTGTACTCAAAAGTGTTTAGAAACGCAGGGCATTTAGAATTGCATTCCGATAACCCGAAGTATGAGACCTATCAGGTAAAACCTAAAGATATACTGGAAGTATGGGAGCATGTTTGCCTTTTAAGAACCAAAGACGTAAAACCGGATGATATTAACGTAGATAGTATGATTGGATTTTTGCGTCAAATGAAGGTTGAGGTTAAGAAGTAAGGTTTTAATAACTCTATTTGCGCTTTTAATTTCAAATTTGTAGATTTGCCGCACTAACTTAAAACAAAACAATTATGAAGAAAATCTATGTATTATTAATGTTATTGCCTTTATTCAGTTTAAAGGCACAAGTACCAACTTGTTCGTTAAACACTACATTTATCCATAATCATGGCGAAGGTATTTGGCCTGATAGTGCGCTAAACTTTGTAAGTGGTACGGTTGGAGTACCTTATCAGCAAAATATCACTGTTAATGTTCCTTTGGATACAACGGTTACCGGCTTTACTTGTACATACAGTTATTTTCAATTAAATTCTACTACTAATAATTATGGTTTGCCTCCAGGGCTCAGTCTTGCTTGCACAGCTCATCCTAATTGGCAATTCCCTGGTAATGATTCTACCTGTATGATTATTTATGGAACTCCGACTACAGCGGGTACATATACTTTAACTTTTGTTATCGGTGTTTATTGTACTACAATACCTGGTACACCTATAACTTCTAAGACGCTTTCTTATTACAAAATAAATATTGCTGCAGCTACCGGTATTGAAACAAATACTGCTAATTCTATATTTAATGTTATGCAGAACAGCCCTAATCCTGTGGTTAATAATACTACTAATGTTAAATTTACAACTCCTGCGGATGGTAAAGCTAAAATGATTATATATAATATTACCGGACAAAAAATTGCTGATAAAGAATTTACTGTGCAGCGTGGTGAAAATAGCTATGAGTTTGACGCTACAACGTTAGAAAACGGTATTTACCTTTATTCTATAGAGTTTAACGGGCAAAAGCAGATACGCAGAATGGTGGTGGCTAAATAGCCTATGCATGATTTTGAAGTAACTGTTTTAGGTTGCGGTTCTGCAACACCCTCTTTACTAAGAAACCCAAGTGCCCAGTTGCTAAATGCAGCCGGGCATTATTTTTTAATTGATTGCGGAGAAGGAACGCAAATTCAATTAAGAAAAAACAATATTAAAATACAACGCATTAGTCATGTATTTATATCACACCTGCATGGCGATCATTATTTTGGTTTACTTGGCTTAATGCAAACCATGCACTTACTGGGAAGAAAGACTAAGCTTACTTTAGTTTGTCCGCCTGAACTAAAAGAAATTATAGACCTGCAAAATAAACACTCGCAGAATACAATGATTTATGAGGTGGAATATATTTATACCAATCCAAAACAATCAGAAAAGGTTTGGGAAGATGATAAGATAGAAGTTACTACTTTCCCATTAAGGCATCGCATAAATACGACCGGCTTTCTATTTAAAGAAAAACCTCACTTAAAGAACATTGATAAGGAGAAATTAAAGCAATTTAAAATATCTGTATCGGAAATAAACAAATTACGCTTAGGCTTAGATGCTCTTGATGAAAAAGGGAACACAGTAGCTAATGATGCTGTTACTTTACCTACACATCCTCAACGTAGTTATGCTTATTGCAGCGATACTAACTATTACGAAGATATTATAGAGCATGTGAAGCAAGTAGATTTACTGTATCATGAAGCTACTTTTTTAAATGATGAAAGTGAGCGTGCAAGTAAAACATTCCACTCTACCGCCGAACAGGCTGCTAATATTGCAAGCAAAGCCAATGTAAAGCAATTATTATTAGGACATTTCTCTGCTCGTTATGGAAGTACGGATGGTTTTATTGAAGAAGCACAACCTGTTTTTGCAAATACACTTGTTGCTCAGGAAGGAATTACTTATAAGGTAATTTAAATTACTTTGCCAAACCCTATAGATATACAGAAGTTTCTTCAGCAATCATCTAATACTAAGTCTATTATTGATGTGCGTACTCCTAAAGAGTTTGAACAGGGTCATATTCCCGGAGCTGTAAATATTCCCTTATTCAGTAATGAAGAAAGAGTTGTTGTAGGCACTTTATATAAACAACAAGGTAAACAACCTGCTATACTAAAAGGATTAGAGTTTGTTGGGCCTAAAATGACTGATATAATAAGCAAAGCTCAAGCCATAGCAAAAGACAATACCATTTTTGTGCATTGTTGGCGTGGAGGTATGCGTAGCGGAAGTGTAGCTTGGTTGTTAGAATTATATGGAATAAAAATCTTTATACTAAAAGGCGGTTATAAAGCCTTCAGAAGATATGTATTAGACAGCTTTGCTAAACAATACAATATTTTAGTTCTTGGGGGTAAAACTGGCTCTGCAAAAACATTAGTGCTAGAAAAATTATCAGAACTTAATGAGCAGGTTATTAATTTAGAGAAGCTAACAGCCCACAAAGGCTCTGCATTTGGGGCTTTGGGAGAGAATAAACAACCATCTCAAGAGCAATTCGAGAATGAATTGGCATCCGCTTTGCAATCTATAAATAATGAAAAAGTTCTTTGGGTGGAAGATGAAAGCAGGCTTATTGGCAATAAAGTTATACCCGAAGGATTGTGGGCACAAATGCGCTTAGCAAAAACTATATGTTTGAACGTTCCTTTTGAAGCTCGTGTAGAATACCTTACTGAAGAATATGGCAAATTCCCAAAAGAAGAATTAAAAATAGCTGTACAAAAAATAACTAAACGTTTAGGGCATCAACAAGCTAAGAATGCTTTGATGGCTTTGGAGGAGAATGATTTAAAAACAACTTGTCGAATATGTTTAAGCTATTATGATAAATCATATCAGCATGGTATGGATAAGAGAGATAAGACAAGTATTAAGCAAATTGATTTTGATACCTTAAACATTGATTTAATAGCAAACCAATTAATAAAACATATGTAATTAAATAATGGAAGATATAAAGCTTACACAGTATAGTCATGGGGCGGGTTGTGGGTGCAAGATAGCACCAGCTGTGTTAGAAAATATTTTAAAGTCGAGTGTAAGTGTTGTTTCTAATGCCAATCTGTTGGTGGGAAATAGTACCAAAGATGATGCGACCGTGTACGATATTGGTAACGGTAAAGCCCTGATAAGCACCGTAGATTTTTTTATGCCTATTGTTGATGATGCTTTTGATTTTGGGAGAATAGCTTCTGCTAATGCTATTAGCGATGTGTATGCTATGGGCGGTAAACCCATATTGGCCACTGCTATATTGGGTTGGCCTGTAGATAAACTACCAGTTGAACTTGCCCAAAAAGTACTTGATGGAGCCAAGACTATTTGTAATGAAGCCGGCATTCCCTTGGCAGGTGGGCATAGCATTGATACACTAGAACCTATGTTTGGCTTATCGGTAAATGGGTTAATAGATATAAAAAACCTTAAACAAAATTCTACAGCTAAAGCAGGAGATCTTATTTACCTTACTAAATCAATTGGTGTGGGTATATTGGCAACTGCACTAAAACGAGGTGTTTTAAAGGAAGAATACAAAACAGTTTTCGCTAACCAGCTAATACAACTGAATAGGGTAGGGGAGCATTTTGGTGAGTTGCCTTACGTTACTGCCATGACTGATATTACAGGCTTTGGTTTATTAGGACATCTTATTGAAATGGCAGAAGGCGCCAATCTTTCTGCTGAGTTAAATTATGCGACAGTTCCTTTGATTGAAGGTTTACAGGAATATATTGCTAAAATGATTGTACCTGATAATGCTTACCGTAATTGGAATAGCTACGAGAAAAAAGTAAAGGGAATAGGTGCAGAATCATTTTTCACTTTATGCGACCCGCAGACAAATGGAGGGCTATTAGTTACCGTTTCTGCTTCTCATCAAAAAGAGTTTGAAATATTTCTGGTAGAAAACAATCTGAAAGACTTTGCTAAACCAATCGGTAAGATGTTGCCTAAAATCGATACCGTAATCAATATTGTAAACAGTAAATAATTTTAATACGTTCTTCTTGCTTTCCAAATCATAATAAGGATAAAGCCAAACAGCATACCACCTAAATGGGCAAAATGGGCTACATTATCAGCCGCGCTATTATGAATGCCCGAAAACAATTCTATTGCACCATAGCCTGCCACTAAATATTTAGCTTTAATGGGAATAGGTATAAACATAATCATCATTTCTGCATTAGGGAACAACATACCAAAGGCAATTAGCAATCCAAACAATGAACCGGAAGCACCTACTACAACTAATCGATTTAAATATTCATTTCTCTGTTCTATTATCTGCGATTGTAAAATATAATCCTTTGTTTCCGCTATTAAATCATTAGTTTCTTTCATTATTGGTTGTAATTGAAAGTAATAAACCAGTAATTGTATGGCAGCAGCACCTAAGCCAGTAAAAACATAGTAAAACAAAAAGCGTTTGGGTCCCCATGTGTTTTCAAGTATAGCACCAAACATAAATACTGCGTACATATTGAAAAATATGTGCATAATACTGCCATGCATAAACATATAAGTAATAAATTGATATGGTTTAAATGCAGGGGCTTTAAAGTAGTGTAAACCCAACATATTGGTGAGATCTATACCTTGCTTTTCAAATAGCCAGGTTGCTATAAAAAGAATAATGTTTATAAGTAATATGTTTTTTGTAACCGTTGGCAGCGACCGAAAATTCATCATCTAATTACGTTTAAAAAGTTTATCAATATCCGTTTGGGTTATTTGTGTGTAAATAATTTTTCCTTGCGGACTATATGCATGTTCCTCGCAGGCAAATAAATGTTCAACCAATAGCTTCATTTCTTCAGACTGCAATTCTTTACCATATTTTATACAAGTGTTTTGTGCCAGTGCACGACAAATATTCTCTCCCTTATCTAATTTAATATCTAAGTTATTCAACTTGTAGTTTTCAAGCACGCCATTTAAAACCTCTACACTATTTAAAGAACTTAAATCAGCCGGAACACCCTGCACCACAATAGTATCTTTGCCGAACGGAGCTATATCAAATCCAAGATTCTTTAAATCATCATTAAGTTCTTTTAATAAAAGCATATCTGGTGCAGATAATTCAATAGTCTGAGGAAAAAGCTCTTGTTGAGAATGAATAGGATGTTGTGCTGATTTTTTATAATGCTCATACATAATGCGCTCATGCGCACGCTGTTGGTCAATTAGCAGCAGACCATCATCAGTAACCGCAACTATATATTTACTTTGAAGTTGAAATACCTTATCGAAAGATACTTCTGCTTTTTGTGCATGAAATAAACTCTCTTCCGTTTGTTGCGCAAACGAATGTTGATTTTCAGGCTTCACATAATCTTCATATAAAGTTTTCCAGTCAGCATTATTAGCTCTTGTTTCTTTTTTATCGTTAAAAGGATTATAATTGGGGTTGTAATCTATTTTTGGTGCTTGTGGTCTGTCTTGGTTTTTAGAATAATTAAATTCAACAATCTGTTCCACATCAAAATCAATAGAAGGCGCTAAGTTGTTTTTACCCAATGCACGCTTAACGGATGTTTTTAAAATTGCATAAACCGTTTTCTCATCCTCAAACTTTATTTCTGTTTTGGTAGGATGAATATTTACATCAATTACATTAGGAGGAACCGTGATAAAAATAAAATAAGCAGGATACTCCCCTTCAGGAATCAGTTGAAAATAGGCACTCTTAACGGCATGGTCTAAGTAAGCACTTTTAATAAAACGATTATTTACAAAGAAATACTGTAACCCTCTTTTCTTTTTGGAAGAAGCGGGCGTACCAACATAACCGCTTATACTGATATTGGGAGTTTGCTCATTTACTGCAACCAGTTTATCTTTCAACGTATTGCCGGCTAAACCTGCAATACGTAATAATAAATTAGAGGCAGGTAGGTTATAAACCTCATTAGTGTTGCTGATTAGTTTAAAAGTAATATCGGTATGAGCCATTGCCACACGCTCAAACTCATCTATAATATGACGTAATTCAATAGCATCATCTTTTAAAAAATTTCTACGGGCAGGTACGTTAAAGAATAAATTCTTAACAGAAAAGGAAGTTCCTGCAGCACACTGGCAAGGTTCCTGACTTATAAAATTTCCCCCCTCAATAATTATCAATGTTCCTGTATTCGATTCAGGGGTTTTGGTTTTTAACTCTACTTGTGCCACAGAAGATATAGCTGCTAAGGCCTCGCCTCTAAACCCTTTAGTACTGATGGCAAATAAATCATCAGCCGTTTTTATCTTAGATGTTGCATGGCGTTCAAAGCAGATGCGTGCATCTGTCTCACTCATACCATTGCCATTATCAATAACCTGTATTAATGTTTTACCACCGTCTTTTACCAGCAATGAAATTTGTGTAGCCCCCGCATCAACCGAATTCTCAAGCAACTCTTTTACCACCGATGAAGGACGTTGCACCACCTCACCCGCGGCAATCTGGTTGGCAATGTTTTCAGGTAAAAGATTAATTATGTCTGACAAAGTTTATGTAAAGTAAAAATAATCGGTTGCAAAACTACTATTTTAGGAGTTAGAGGGGCAGTGATAGTTTTTAATAACTATAAACAAATTATGCTTGTATTTTTAAAGAAATCGTCTTTTCTTAAGAATGTGAACTTATATTTAAAAACTTAACAATTACTTAAGATTGCTGTTAATATTAACTTAGTAACTTCGCGGCAAACTAATAAACTTATATGGAGAAACAAATAAAGATTTTACTAGTTGATGATGAGCAGGATATACTTGATTTTTTAAGTTATAATCTTCAAAAAGAAGAATTTGTGGTTTATACCGCCAATAATGGCAAAGATGCTGTAGATATTGCAACTAAAAAACACCCTGATTTAATCGTATTAGATGTAATGATGCCAGGCATGGATGGCATTGAAACTTGTCGTGCAATCAGACAGATTGAAACACTGAATAGTACAATTATTGCTTTTCTAACTGCTCGTAACGAAGATTACTCTCAAATTGCAGGTTTTGATGTGGGTGCAGATGATTATATAACCAAACCTATTAAGCCTCGCGTGCTTATCAGTCGTATTAAAGCATTATTACGCAGAGGTTCTTTTGCAGAAACTAATCCTGGTTCTATAATGGTTTTAGGTAACCTCCGTATAGAAAAAGACAGACACATGGTTATTAAAGATGATATAGAAATAGTTTTCGCAAAAAAAGAATTTAAACTTTTAATGCTGTTGGCAAGTAAACCGGGTAAAGTATTTCACCGCGATTTTATAATGGAACATGTTTGGGGTAATGAAATTGTAGTAGGCGATAGAACTATAGATGTGCATATCCGTAAGCTGCGTGAAAAATTAGGCGATGATTACGTTAAAACTATCAAAGGTATAGGTTATAAGTTCGAGTTTTAATCTGCTCAGTTTTATTGTTAGTAATTAGTTAAAGAACATTCCTTTTTCAGTCAATCTACAAACCCACACATTGTTTTAAAAGCATATCTTTGCACACAGTTTTTAAAAAACTGAAATGCTTTTGCAGCATTCAGCGAAGCCAAAAGCAATAAAAACGATGAGCTATATGCAAAACGCTACTAAATTTATCTTTGTTACCGGAGGTGTTACCTCCTCTCTCGGTAAAGGAATCATCGCAGCATCTTTGGCAAAATTACTTCAGGCAAGGGGCTATACGGCTACCATTCAAAAGCTAGACCCTTATATTAACGTAGACCCCGGAACACTTAACCCCTACGAACATGGCGAATGCTATGTTACAGATGATGGGGCAGAAACAGATTTGGATCTAGGGCATTACGAGCGTTTTTTGAACGTACCCACATCGCGTGCAAATAACGTTACTACAGGCAGAATTTATCAAAATGTAATAGAAAAAGAACGTAAAGGAGATTACCTCGGTAAAACCGTACAGGTTATTCCGCATATAACGGATGAAATTAAAAACCGCATTAAAGAACTTGGTAAAACCGGGCAATTCCAATTTGTAATTACAGAAATAGGCGGAACGGTTGGTGATATTGAGTCCCTTCCATATATAGAAGCCGTTCGCCAGTTAAAGTGGGAGATGGGCCATAATTGCATGGTGGTTCACTTAACCTTGTTGCCTTATTTATCTACCACGGGCGAATTAAAAACAAAACCAACCCAACACTCCGTAAAATTATTATTAGAAAGCGGTGTGCAACCCGATGTGTTAGTTTGCAGAGCCGAACATGCTTTAAATAAAGATATTCGCCGTAAACTGGCTTTATTTTGCAACGTAGAGCCAGATGCCGTAATTGAAGCCCGTGATGCATCCAGTATTTACGAAGTTCCGCTTCTGATGGAAAAAGAACAATTAGATGCCATCGTATTGCGTAAATTAGGTTTAGACAGCGCCCATACCCATGTAGATTTAAGCCAGTGGAAACAGTTTTTGCACAAACTGCATCATCCTAAAAAGGAAGTTAAGATTGGTTTAATAGGTAAGTATGTAGAATTAAAAGATTCCTACAAATCAATCTCAGAAGCCTTTGTACATGCAGGTGCCGTAAACGAATGCAAAGTTGTAGTAGAGTGGATACACTCCGAAAATCTAACGGAAGAAAATATTGCCGAAAAACTAAAGAACCTGAAAGGTATCCTTGTAGCACCCGGCTTTGGCAGCCGTGGCATTGAAGGAAAAATACTTACTATTAAATATGCACGAGAGCACAACATTCCCTTCCTGGGTATTTGCCTTGGTATGCAATGTGCCGTTATCGAGTTTGCCCGTAATGTAATGGGTTTAAAAGATGCCCATAGCCGAGAGATGAACCCCGCCACCAGCAGCCCGGTTATAGATTTGTTGGAAGCACAAAAAAACATTTCTCACATGGGTGGCACCATGCGTTTGGGTGCTTATCCCTGTCATATAGAGGAAGGCACGCTTGCCGCCAAAGTTTATGACAGAGCTGATATTACCGAGCGCCACCGCCACCGTTATGAGTTTAATAACGAATATACCAAACAGTTTGAACAGGCAGGTATGGTGCTTTCGGGTATTAACCCCGATGCAGGCTTGGTAGAAATTATAGAGCTAAGCAAACACCCATTCTTTATTGGCGTACAGTTCCACCCCGAGTATAAAAGCACGGTAGAAAAACCGCATCCCCTATTTGTTTCCTTTATAAAAGCTTCTATGAATTAAAAACCCTTTATTGCGAGGGGGTACGACATGGCAATCATTCTCGTAGTAAACTTTATTAATTGTTTTCTTTTTCCTTGACGAAAAAGAAACAGGGCAAAGATGCAAAGGCATCTTTGAGCCAGTATGTGCGGTAGGTATTCAAGACAAAACGATCTGCAATACACAGGCTAAATGCTCCGCGTTTTGTCGGGCTGCCCGCTGTTTTAAAAAAGATTAATTACCTCACTATAACCAACCTTTTATTTACCACACCCTCGTTGCTTTGCAGGCTTATATTATAAACACCCTCGTTTAAAGAAGTAGCATCTACACTTGTTTTGCCATTTATTGGTTGACTCAACACAACCTTACCCGTTACATCATAAACTTGCATAAGTTGTTTTGTTGCGCTGCTTGGCTCTATAACAAAGCTACCATTGTTGGGGTTGGGGTAAATGCTTAGTTGCTCATTACTTGCTGTAAGTTGTTTTATACCGGTGGGTTCATTGAAGTTTATGTCATCAAGATATAACTGCCCACCACTTGGCGCATTTGTTGTATGTAAAGAAGAATTAAAACTCAGTTGGATAGAGTCAGGGGTTTCGGTTGTGATTAGCCAATTAATAGGAATTGTTGTATGGGTATAAACAGAAACAGGCCCCGTAATTAATGTATAGGCAGAAGCCAAGGTATCTCGTTTGTTGGTACCCGTATTCCATTTGGTAATATATAATCGGGTAAGAGCATTGTCTCCGCTCAAAGCATTAAATTTATACCAAAAGTCATAAGAGGTAGGTATTGAAGTATAAGGTGTAAAGCCATATACAGGATATCCTCCGGAATAGGTAATAGGGCAACTACATGTACTTCCTAGAATAGTAGAACCGCCAGCTAAACCTAATGGTTCATTTTGCACCAAAATGGCATAATTACCTGAATGAGCTATAGGAGTTTGGACCTCTAAATGTGGGTCTTGTTGCCCAATATTTACAAACGCTTCACTAAAAGTACCCCAGTCTACCGGGAAAACGTGCGAGCCTGTTGTCCAGTTTTCAAAACCCGGGTTTTGAACCTGCTGTGCATTAGCAAATAAAGTATTTGCTAATAGTGCTAATAGAAATATTTTTTTCATGATAATATTGGTAACGTAAAGATAGAACAATTATTGTAAAAGTAAAAAGCCCCACATCTCTGCAAGGCTCTTTTAAAATAAAACGTCATTGCGAGCGAAGCGCGGCAATCTGGTAGTTTGGGAGATTGCTTCGTCGTTCCTCCTCGCAATGACGTTGTTCTAACTTATCACAATCCTAAACACTTTGGTAAAGTTGCTTAGCACACTTTTGGTACTTTTTTCCTGCATTACAAAAAGGGCTGCCATACCTTCTTCGGCCTCGGTAAAGTTTTTGGTAAAGGTGCCACGTTTCATATCGCCAATGTATAAAAAGGTACTGCTGGCGGGTATGGTAGTTAGGTTGGCTGCCTGTATAATCATAAACAACATTACTTCTTTTACACCTTTTTGTTTTGCCTTGCTTTTGGTGCCTGGGTAGGTAACTTCTACCTGTATACTTAGGTGTATTTGTTTTTTCATACTTAGGTAAGTAGGCACCAGCTTGCCGGTTGCCTCGGTAGATATACTGGTGGTAGTTTTTGCTTTACGCTTTTGCAGGTTTAGTACGGTTCTATCAGTAGTGGTTAAGGCGCTTTGGGGTATATCGCCAAATATGGTGTGTAGTATATTCTCTAGCCCAGCCAAGCCGGTAGCAGCTTTTTGGTGTTCTACATTATGAAACAGTTCGGTAATAGTTGGGTCGTGTTTACCACCGGGGCTTTTGTGCAGCGCCCAAAGTTCTAAGTAACCCAAATTATCAGGACTGGTTTCGGGCAACACCGGCGTTGGGTTGCTATACCGGTGGTTTAAAATTACCAAATTAGCTGCAAACGTGCTGGCGGTGCCCAACCTGGCTATAACGGCAGGTTGGTTAAGATAGGGTACTACGCGTGTAAAATAAATGTTGCGCTTTTCCTGTGTGTTTCCAAAAATTGTTGTGTCTTCCATGATTTTTTTAGTTTTTAATTTATAAATGATGTTTTTAGTTAATTTAATTCTTGTTAGTTGAAGAACAGCTCCCGTTAGTTAACGAACGGCTCTCGTTAGTTAACGAACAACTCCCGTTAGTTGACTAACAGCTTCCGTTAGTTAACGAATAGCTCCCGTTAGTTGAAGAACGGCTCCCGTTAGTTAACTAACAGCTCTTGTTAAGTACCTAACAGCTCCCATTAAGTATTGATTAGCTCCTGCCGATGTATGCGCAGCCATAGAAGGAACTTGTTTGCTAAGGGTTACTATATAGTATGCTGTTTGGTACATATTATTTGTTTATATTTTTCCTTAAAAACTAAGATACAAAAAGCGCAGGGTGCTTGTCAAGTTTTTAGGCGTTTATTTTGTGACAACTTTTTAAAAGGTCGTTTTTAACAATTAAACGGTCAAATTGAAGAGCAAATTCTGAAGTTGGGCAAAAATTCGTCGAAAGGCAGCGAGCGTTTTTGGTTTATATTTGAGACTTGAGAAGTAAACAAAACAAGCTATAATAAAGAACTTATACAATTATTGCTTTGCGTTAGGGATTGCAACTAAAATCCTTTTGCGGTAATCGGCAAAAGATTGTAGTGCAAAGCCCGCCGTTGTAATCAACGGAACGCCCTACTAAAGCAATTAATAAATCAGCAAACTGCCATTCAGCAAGTAAAGCCACCACTCATCATTTTAGTCTCTCTTAATTACCATACACGCATTCATTCAATAAAAATAATATTACTTTCGCATATCTTAAAACCATCATCATGAATATTAAAAAAATAGCACTCTTATCTCCTTTGGCTTTATTGATAGCCTGTAATAACCCAAAATCAGAAAAGAAAGATATGAATACAACGGCCATTAACTACCCCGAAACCAAACTGGTAAAACATGCTGATACCATAAACGGTGTGGTGGTAGAAGATGATTACCGCTGGTTGGAAAACGATACATCTAAAGAAACCATGGCTTGGGTAGATGAGCAGATAAAAACAACGCAAAGCTATTTAGAGAAAATACCTTTTAGAGATAAATTTAAAAAACGCATTACTGAGTTGATTAATTACCCTAAATACAGCTCTCCGTTTAAGGTGGGCGAGTATTACCTGTATGCAAAGAATGATGGTTTGCAAAACCAATCAGTGTATTATATTCAAAAGGGCTTGGATGGCAAAGAGGAAGTATTTTTAGACCCTAACGCTATGAGCAAAGATGGTACGGTTAGTATTGGTTTGGCGGGCTATTCTAAAGATCATAAATATATTGCTTATACGCTTAACCGAGCAGGCAGCGATTGGGAAGAAATTTATGTGATGGACATTGCCAACAAAAAACAAATGAGTGATAAGCTGGAGTGGGTTAAGTTCTCAAGCGCATCGTGGTATAAAGACGGGTTCTTTTACAACCGTTTTGATAAACCAACAGGCAGCGCTTTGGCTGCAGCCAATGAGTATCAAAAAGTATATTACCACAAACTGGGTGATACACAGGATAAAGACAAGTTGATTTATGAAGATAAGAATGTAAAGCAAATGTATTATGGTGTGTATGCATCAGAAGATGAGCGCTATTGGTTTATGAATAAATCTAAAGGTACCGGTAATGAAGACCTTTACTTTTGGGATAAGAATAATGCTGCACAAAAAGACTGGAAACAACTTACTTCTGATTTTAGCAGTAAAACAAGCGTAGTAGATAACGAAGGTGAGAATCTGTTACTGGTAACAAATGATGGCGCACCAAACAACAAATTGGTTAGCGTAGATATTAAACATCCTGAAAAAGAAAACTGGAAAACGGTTATTGCAGAGAAACCTGAGTACATGGAGGTTGCCACATCTGCCGGAAAGAATTTGTTTATTACTTACCTGAAAGATGTAAGCTCACAAATAGAGCAGTATGAATACAACGGTAAATTAATCCGTAAGATTGAATTACCCGATATTGGTACTGCCGGTGGTTTTGGCGGAGAGCATGATGTAAAGGATGTATTCTATTCGTTCACTTCGTTTTTATATCCTCCAACTATTTTCCGTTATGATATTGCAAGTGGTAAATCAACCGTGTTTAGAACCGCTGATGTGAAGTTTAATAAAGCTGATTTTGAAACCAAGCAGGTATTCTTTACCAGCAAAGATGGTACTAAGGTGCCTATGTTTATTGTAAGCAAAAAAGGCATGCAACTAAACGGTAAGAACCCTACCTTAATGTATGGTTATGGTGGTTTCTCTGTTGTTATCAATCCTTCTTTCAGTGCCAGCAGAATTGCTTTTATAGAACAAGGTGCTGTATTGGCTGTGGTTAATTTACGTGGCGGACAAGAGTACGGCGAGAAATGGCACGAAGGCGGTATGCTGTTGAACAAACAAAACGTATTCGATGATTTTATAGGTGCGGGAGAATATTTGGTTAAAGAAAAATACACATCACCCGATTACTTAGCCATACAAGGTGGCTCTAACGGTGGTTTGTTAGTGGGAGCTTGTATGACGCAACGTCCTGATTTATTCAGAGTAGCCATCCCACAAGTGGGTGTTATGGATATGATGCGCTTTCATAAATTTACCGTTGGCTTTGGTTGGATAGATGATTACGGAAATCCTGATGATGCCAAGTTTACCAAATACATACATGCCTACTCTCCTTTTCATAATATTAAAGATGGGGTAAAATATCCTGCTACGCTTATAACTACCGGCGACCATGACGACAGGGTTGTACCTGCACACTCATTTAAATTTGGTGCACGTTTGCAAGCTGCTGCAGATAAATCTAATCCTGCTTTATTGTATATAGAAAAACAGGCAGGGCATGGAGCAGGAAAACCTTTATCTAAAACTATAGAAGAGGTAGCAGATATCTACTCTTTTATTTTCTACAACATGGGTGTAGATGTAAAGTAGAGCAGGGGAGGAGCAACGCTTTTATTTCTTAAATTAATTTATTCTTCGTAAAATTGTTTTTAAATTATTTTTATGAAAACAAGGTTACTAAACTTTAAGTGGCTATGTGTTTTGGCTTTGGTGTTTGGCTTTGCCACTATGCATGCGCAAAACAATAAAAAGAAAACAACCATTGTAGATACATCCGAGTGTATGGAGTTTACCGGCAGTTTTGACGGAACTGTAAAAGATTTTGACGGGACTTATTCCGTAAAACTTTATCTGGATAATAAACTGATAACAACACAGGTACTAAAGGTTAAAAAGAAGTTTGCCGTTTTATTAAACAAGAACTCGCTTTATACCGTTAAAGTAGAGAAGGATGGCTACATTCCTAAAACGGTAAGTGTAAATACCACTGTGCCGGATAAGATAGAAATGACAGATCTTTATAGATTTCATTTTGAAACCAATTTGTTAAGCAACGATTTATCCGTCCATTTTGATGATGATGATATAGACTTTCCGGTGGCACTGGTTAGTTATGGCAAAAAGTGCGATTGCTTTGAGTTTAATAAACAATACACCGAATCGTTAATACACCGCATGGTAAATGATTTGATGTTTGGCGGATAAGAAATACTCTTAACAGGATATTAAATAGTCCAGGTAGTTAAGCCTTGTTGAGTAAACTTAAAAGGCTGCACTTTCCCACCAAGACTTTCTATCGCACGTGCTACTTTAATTTTAGTTACACCCGGACAAAAGAAGAACATAAAACCTCCACCACCCGCACCTGATATCTTACCTCCGGTAGCGCCATGCTGCAGAGCAGTTTGATAAACGTTATCTATTAAAGTATTAGAAATAGAAGCCGCCATTTGTTTTTTGTTGTGCCAGCCAAAGTGCAGTATCTCCCCAATTTTATTCAGTTCGCCACGCAGCAAACTGTCTTTCATTTGATGTGCCTGTTCTTTCAGGTTGTGCATGGCATCTACCGATTTTGTGTTCTTGTCTTTTACATTCTGCACCTGCTCATTAATAATGGTTGCCGATAAACGTTGCGTGGCGGTAAAGTATAAAAGAAGGTTAAACTCCAATTCATATAAAACTTCATTCTTTAAATGAAGCGGATTGACAATAACCCTATCGTTAGAAAGAAACTCAATGTAATTAATACCTCCAAAGGTTGCAGCGTATTGGTCTTGCTTGCCACCGCTCATATTTAAATCTATGCGTTCAATTTCATAAGCCAAATGTGCAATATCATATTGTCCTAAAGGAAGCTTTAACCACTCGGTAAAAGCACCTAATAAAGAAACCACAATGGTAGAAGAAGTACCCAATCCACTACCTTGCGGGGCTTCTATATAAGAAGTTAAGCGAAATGATTGTGCGGGTAAATTAAACTGTTTTATTACACGGTTATATACACCAATAAATAATTCGAAGCCTTCGTGCATTTCTAATTCTTTAGCAGAATTTAAAGTGATACACCTATCAGTACCATCAATACAGAATTCTATTTTACCATTGGTTAATGGTTCTAAAGATGCGTAGGCATATAAATCAATAGTAGCGTTTAAAATGGCTCCGCCATATATATCAGAATACGGAGATACATCAGTGCCTCCACCTGCAAGGCCTATGCGTAAAGGTGCTTTGCTTCGTATAATCATTTAATAATTTCTTCGTATAAATTAATAATATGGTTAGAGAAAATACTCCAGTCGTATTTCCTTTTTTCTTCATGCATGGCTGCTGTCATGGAAGCTTCTCTGTTATTTTCAAAATAATCTATCATTGCATCGGCAATTGCAGCAGGGCTTGAATCTACAACATAGCCGCATACTTTATCGGGGATAATTTCTGCCAGACCTCCAACATTGGTAACTATAGTAGGTTTTTCAAAATGGAAAGCGACCTGGGTAACTCCACTTTGCGTAGCATGCTTATAGGGCAATGCAAGTAAATCAGACGCAGAGAAATAAAGTTTTACTTCTTCGTTAGGAATAAAAGCATCGTATAAAACAACATTATCTTTTAGGCTATGTTTCTCTATAATATCTATGTAAGCTTTTTTATCTTCATAAAACTCTCCTGCCACAAGCAGTTTTATATTCATGGCTTTAATACGGTTATCTGCCATAGCTTCCAGCAATAAATCCAAACCTTTGTACTGACGGATTAATCCGAAAAACAAAACTGTTTTATCAGTAGACGGAAGATTAAGCTTCTTTCTTGCTTCCTGTTTATCAAGCTTTTCACCAAAAGAAGTATACAAGGGGTGCAATAAGAATTTTTTATATGTGGAATTTGTAAACTTATTTAAGTCGTTCATTACCGACTGACTCATAGTAACAAAGCCATTGCAGGCATTAATAAAATATTTGGCAAAAGGGGTATCCCCTACCCTCTTCTCATGCGGAATAACATTATCTGTTATAGCTATAACTTTTGTCTGCTTTTTGTTTATCAATCGGCAAATAGTTCCTAATGCTGGTCCCATAAAAGGGATCCAAAAACGAACTACTAAGAAATCAGGCTTTTCCTTTTTAATAAAACGCGCTGTCTTTAACCAGTTAAAAGGGTTTACCGAATTTATAAGTGTATGTATCTTTAATCCTTTTGGTGCAATACCACTGGTATCATACTGTGTAGAGCCAGGAAATAGGAAGTTAGGGTATTGCAAAGAATAAGATACTATTTGTGCATCATGTCCTAAATCGCATAAAGACTTGCAAAACAATTCATCAAAGGTTGCTAAGCCTCCTCGTAATGGGTATGCCGGACCAAGAATAAATATCTTATATTTTTTATTCACGCCCTGCGAAGATAAAGGATTTGTTTGTTTACCTTTATCATTCAAATAAAAAATATGAAAAAACTATTTATTGCTTTTTCTTTAATTATTACGACAACATTAACTGCTCAAACTATACAAAGTAGTAGTTATAGCACAACGGGTTATATTAAATCCGATGGTACTATTCAAAACAGCAGTTATAGTACGGTTGGTTATATTAAAAATGATGGTACTATTCAAAACAGCAGCTACAGTACCATTGGATACATAAAAGATGATGGTACTGTACAAAATAGCAGTTATAGTACAGTTGGTTATGTAAAGAAAGACGGCACGGTACAAAACAGTAGTTATAGCACTATTGGATATATTAAGGATGATGGGGCAGTACAAAATAGTAGTTATTCTACCATTGGTTATGCAAAAGATGTGAGGAGGGAATGGGCTGCTGTTGTATTCTTCTTTTTTAAGTTTAATTAATCACAATATTATTTAACGATTAATTAATTTAGTCAGTATTCAAATCAGTTATCTTTGCCAAAAAATTAAAGGCTTATGGAGTATCGTCGTTTAGGTAAATCAGGTTTACAGGTAAGTGCCTTATCTTTTGGAAGCTGGGTAACTTTTGGTGCTCAGGTAGATAATAATATAGCAGAGCAATGCATGAAAGTTGCTTATGATAATGGTATTAACTTTTTTGATAATGCAGAGGCTTATGCAAGCGGAAAATCTGAGCAAGTGATGGGCGAAATTCTTAAGAAATTTAACTGGGATAGAAGTACTTACATTGTTTCCAGCAAAGTTTTTTGGGGAGGTAAACTGCCTAATCAAATGGGGTTAAGCCGCAAACATATTATGGAAGCCTGTCATGCAGCATTAAAACGTTTACAGGTTGATTACTTAGATTTATACTTCTGCCATCGTCCAGATAAAAATACTCCTATAGAAGAAACCGTTCGCGCTATGCACGATTTAATTCAACAGGGCAAAGTACTTTATTGGGGAACGAGCGAATGGAGTGGCGTTGAAATTATGGAAGCATACAGCATTGCCAGGCAATATAATTTAACTCCCCCAACTATGGAACAACCACAATACAACTTATTGCATCGCGATAAATTTGAAGTTGAGTACAGCAAGCTCTATAAAGAAATTGGTTTGGGCACAACCATTTGGTCTCCTTTGGCATCAGGTTTATTAACCGGAAAATACATAGATAAAACACCTGAAGATACCCGCATTAATGCTAAAGGAATGGAGTGGCTTAAAGAAAATATTATTGGAGAGGCTGCTAAATGGAAACATGAAAAAGTAAAAGCGCTAAAAAAAATAGCTGATGATATAGGTGTAAGCCTTAATCATATGTCAATTGCTTGGGTATTAAAAAACCCTAATGTAAGTACCGCCATTCTGGGTGCATCTAAAACCGAGCAATTAACCGATAACCTAAAAGCATTAGATGCTTTACCAAAGCTAACTACTGAAGTTATGGAACGCATAGATACCGCTTTAGGAAATAAACCTGCAACTCCGGCTTTTTAAATTCTGAGATAGGGTTATTTTATCACAGAAACAGTTCCATCAAAATCATGTTCGTTGTTTTTTTCGTCTCTTAACTGAACCTTCCAAACATATACCCCTTCCTGTACAATTTCTCCGCCTTTGCCTTTAAAGGTACCATCCCAACCTTTTTCTAAGTTGTCAGATTGAAAGATTAACTCACCCCATCTGTCAAATATCATTAAGGTATAAGTTTTTATACCTATACCGGTTCCTTTAAAAACCTCATTTGTACCATCTCTATTAGGTGTAAAAGCATTCGGTATATAAAAAGTATAGCCGGGATTAATAATGATATCATGTTGTACAGAGTCTTTACAACCAAAGCTATTGGTAACTATTTGTAGCACAGTATAGTTTTGAGGAACATCGCTGGTAAAAGTATGAGTAAAATTAGGTTGCCCTGCAACTACATAGCTATCAGATATAAAATAAATATAAGCGGTAGCTCCTTCAGCCTGATTTTCTATGGTTACGGTGGGGTCTATAATATCAACATCTTCGGGGGTATATATAAAACCTGCTACTGGGTTAGGATATACTGTTACGGCGTTATTTATTGTGGCAACAGATGTGCACCCGCTATCTGAAACAACCGTTAAGCTTACATTATAAGTACCGCTTTTAAAACAATGTGTAGGCGAGTTTTGAGTGGAAGTTGTGTTATCTCCAAAATTCCATACCCAATGTGCTATGCTACCTCCCTGCATAGTTGAATTATTAATCATTCCAACACACATATTATAAGAACAACCTTTTTGTTGCGCTACGGCAAAATCTGCAACCGGGGTTGGGTTTACTCTTACCGATTTTTTAATGGTATTCTGACAACCATAACTGCTTTGAACTTGCAGAGTTACTAAGAACAAGCCATAAGAAGCATAATTGTTACTCGGGTTTTCTGACACATTGTCAAATGTTCCGTTGCTGGTAAAATCCCAATCATATGCCGTAATGATTCCGTTTTGAGAAGTAGATGTATTATTAAACTGCACTGGCATGCCATAACAAACCGATGCAACATTAAAGTTTGCAACTGGGTTAAAATAAACTGTGATAGGTTTTGTTATAGAATCTGTACAACCATTAATGGAAGTAGCATGAAGCGTACAATTAAAACTACCTCCTGCAGAATAGGTGTAACTTGGGTTTTGAGTGGTATTATCTATTGTTCCGTTGCTTGTAAAATCCCATCCGTAAGAAGAAATACTTCCATTTGAAATACTTGAACTATTAGTAAACATATTAGCCTGTAACTGACAAACAGCATTGGCAGAGAAGTTGGCATTTGGTTTAGGATAAGCAGTAACTGTTTGACTGATACTTGATACGCAACCATAATTACTGGTTTCAGTTAACGTAACATTATATGTATTTGCAGATGCATAACTATGTTGAGGAGCTATTTGAGAAGAGTTTGTTCCATCGCCAAAACTCCAAAGACTTTGTACATTGTTTCCGCTTGTGATGGTTGAGTTGTTATTGAAAACAAAATTACTGCCTGCACAGACATTGTTAACTGAGAAAGTAACAGTTGGATTAGGATTAATAATTATAGTATTGGTTGTAGAACTTACGCATCCCAAAGAGCTTGTTACCTGTAAGGTAACCGAATAAGTTCCGTTTGAAGGATATATAGTAGAAGTATTTTGAGTATAGTTATCAAAGGTTCCATTGCTGGTATAATCCCAAGCCCAGTTGGTAATGGTTCCGTTTTGTGAAGTTGAAGCATCTGTAAACTGTGTGACTGTTCCATCACAAGCCATAGGCGCAGTAAAGTTGGCATGTGGATTAAGATATACTATAACAACCTTAGTGATAGAATCTATACAACCATGATCGGAAGTAGCATGGAGAGTACAGTTAAAGTTTCCTCCCTGAGAATAAGTGTAATTTGGATTTTGAGTAGTATTATCAATACTTCCGTTGCTTGTAAAATCCCATCCGTAAGAAGTAATACTACCACTTGATATACTTGAAGTATTATTAAAAATATTAGCCTGTAGCTGGCAAACTGCATTAGCTGTAAAGTTTACAACAGGTATAGGGTAGGGCGAAATAGTTTGACTGCCATTTGCCACACAACCATAATTACTTGTTTCGGTTAAGGTAATGGTATAAGGGTTTGAAGATGTATAACTATGTTGTGGTGTTGTTTGAGAGGAAGTAGCTCCATCGCCAAAACTCCAAAGATTCTGTACAATACTACCGTTTACAATAGTTGAATTGTTTTGAAAAGAGACATTAGAGCCTGCGCAGGCATCAGTAACTGAAAAAGTAACCGTAGGATTTGGATTAATAACCACCGTATTTGTTATGGTGCTTACACATCCCTGAACACTGGTTACCTGCAAACTTGCCGTATAAGTTCCACTTGAAGGATAAATGCTAGAGGGGTTTTGTGAAGTATTGTCAATAATGCCATCATTTGTAAAATCCCAGGCATAGGTGCTAATTGCAGAACCTAAAACAGAAGAGGCATTGGTAAAAGTGGTATTATTTCCGGGGCAAACGGTTGTAGAACTAAAACTTGCCACAGGCAGATTATAGATGTTTACTACTTTTATGATACTATCCTTACAACTATTGGTATCTGTTACGGCAAGTTGCACGTTATAGTTTCCTCCGGATGCATAAGCATGCAAAGGGTTTAAAATAATTGACGTGGCACCATCTCCAAATGTCCATTTACTGGCAATGGAACTACCAATGAATGATGATGTATTGGTAAATACAGCATTATTAGTTGCACAAGCTGTAGTAAATATAAATTGAGCTACCGGTTTAGGGTGAATGGTTACTGTTTGATAAGCTGTATCGCTACAACCATTGGTAGCAAGAATAATCAGACTGTTTGTATAGGTTCCTACGCTACTATACGTATGTGTAGGTGCAGGTAAGGTAGATGTTGTGCCATCTCCAAAACTCCAGGTATGAATAAGTAGTGTTCCTATGGATGTATTGGTATAAGTTACCACGCCATCGCAAGATTGATTATTAGTTATAAAAGATGCCGTAGGCGCTTGCACACTGGCTACATTATACGTCATCGGAATAACGCATCCGGTAACCGTAGTTAGTTGAACTGTGTATGTTCCCGCTACATTAACAATAGCACAAGAATTGGCAGCATTGCCTATAATGCCGGGACCAAACCAATTATAAGCACCAAAACCTGCCGGGGCACATATATGAACATTGCTGTTAGAGCAAAAGTTAGCATTTTGCATATTGAAAAAAGGCATACACGATCCATCTATATACGCATAACCAAAATGCCCGCCCAAAGCACAATCGTAAGTAGTAAAGCGCACAGTAACATTTTGACCTATATAAGGATTCAAATCAACGGCAACAGTTGTCCATGGTTTAAAAACCACATCACTTTGTATCGAAGAGCTTTGAAAGCCCGGTATTCCCTGTCCGGCTGCTACATTATAATATGTACAAGGGATTTGATTTCCATTAGAATCAAGCATTTCAACAGTAAAAGCAGGTTGTTCGCTTACCGGATGTCCCGGGTCTTCCAATACAACGGCATATTTATAGGAGTAATTGCTATTGCTGCTCGTTACTAAAAAGGTTTGCTGAATGCGGTCGGCATGGCCACCAATTATACTGTCTCCTAATTTTAAGGAGTAGTTTCCACCGGGGCAAACAGTGGGGAATAGCCCGTATGGGTCTATATTACTGCCTGCTGTAATTGCTTGAGAACCACCTATTAAAGGGCAACAGCCCATAGAGTTGAAAAGTGGGTGGTAGCCGGTAGAGGCAGTCCAACCGGTTAAGCTGCCTTGTTCAAAATCTATATTAGTGCAGGAAGCCATGGGTGAAGAAACAGGATTTGCCAGTACCTGTTTTGATTTTTGGGAATAACTGATGTATTCCCTCCTCCAGGCGGAGATGTATTCCTCATAATCTTTAGGGTTAAAGTTATGTTGAATAAAAAACTCTCGGGCTTTTTGTTCGTCTGCCGCTGCGGGTTGGCTAATCGTAGAGGATGATTGGCCTGCAGGGGCTTGTGCCATAAGGTATTGTGTAATACCTAAGGATACGATGATGATAAATAGTTTTGTTTTCATTTTTTTTAGTTTTAGCGTTATTAAACATATTTTGATTCATATTATATGTGTTTTTTTTAGGATTAGCATTTTGTACTGAAGACTACATACCATTTATACGGAGTAAAAAGAAAAAGGTTACATAAAGTTTCAAAAAAGGGCGAATAGATATCAACCGAAAAGGGCATGGGTGTTGATAACTATGCTATATCATCGGACAATATCATTGTTAAAATGCCCATTCATATTGCCGCATCACACTATGTCCAACACAAAATTATGTTTCAACGTTTGTGCTACTTCAGCAGTAATTACAGTTGTTTGCGTTGCATAACCATTCAAAGTGACTTCTACCGTATAGCTACCTAAAGGCAAATGGATGAACCTGTATTTACCATTATCTGTTGTTATTTTTTTATGATTAGTCAACCCAACAATTCTTACCAAAGCATAAGGTAAAGGATTGTAGTTGGCATCCATCACCATTCCCGAAATAATCAGCCAATGATGTACATTAACCGTAGTAGAATGTCTTGCATCTTCATAGCGTTGTATAAAATCTGTATTGCTGTTATATTGAGCCATCAAAGGATCTATTGTATCATTCAGTAACGCTCTTATGTTTACAAATTGCTGCTCAATGGTTAAGGATGCCGAAACCATTGCGCTTCGCTGCGCTTGTGGGGTACCGAGCAAACCATGATAATTATTAAGTGCCGTACTAAACGTGGAAAGACTTGTTGGCGTAGCCCCATACAAAGCCATATTGGCAATATAGGGTTGCACGGCATTATAGATATTGCCGCACAAAGCCGGAAGCTCCGCATCTTTGGTACGCACAAGTTTTGTTTTAGTAACCATACAAATCTGCTTTTCCAAAGTCAGGTTATTGGCAGTTGCATAAGCCTTGCCTGCCTTAGCATGGCTCAAGGCAAACGTTATCAGCGATTGCTTTGCCAGATTCTTCGCATTGGTATAGCCCTTAGAGCCCACTAGCTTTACTCCATCGGTGCAAAGAGAGGTGATTGTGAAAACGTATTCAGCTCCTTAAAATCTTTTGGCTGGAATATATTACCGATGAGACAGTTTAAGAACAATACAGTTTATCTTTATATAGCTGCAATAAACTACATCTTGTTTAAATATATAACAAAAGTTATTGCCTCAAAAGTAGATTGGATAAGGTCAAACATGAAATTAAAAACATTCATGGATAAATTTATTCATGTTTCTACTACTTGGATAAGAGGAAAACTTAAATTTTTGAAGCGAGTAAAGGATTATAGGCCACTCTCCGGCTTCACATAAAAACTTGCAATACTTTTTATCGTTTTAAATTTAATGCTTTTAAAAAGTAGGTGAATGTCCTTTGCCTACTTTTTCCGTTTTGCGCGTTTTACTATCGAATTTGCCTTCGCTTGTAAATTCACAAGTGAATTTACATAATAATCAGAAATGAAAATTAAAAATTTACCTCTAAAGAGTCTAAGAATCACTCTTATAACTCATTCTTTTGCACTCTTGGTTCATTCTTGAGCCACTCTTTTACTCTTGAGAATTTATAAGAGTGAATACTTTTTAAAAGAATAAAACTGGGAATGCCTATATCTACTGGGCTTCAGGCGTTTGCGGAGTTAGGGTATACGTAGATTGTAGAAAAAGGTTACATTTAAACAGCAAAATTTTGTTAAAAAATAGGTTTTCTTTTTAAAAGGTCGATTTTAACAAAAAAATGGCAAGGTTTTTGTAGTTTAGATGTTTATACAGTTATAGTCCCATCTTTAAAAAACCTATGAAAAAAACAATTGCAATCATCTTATTGACTATGCTAAGCACTAGGCAATATGCACAAATAGAAAAAGGAACTTATGTGCCTTCCATCTCTATTAACGCTTCTTATGGAAGTAATCCACAAAAAGATACGGTATCTTCCACCAAAAGCAGTAGTTGGAATTCTACGGCATCCTTTGGCTTTGGCAGATTTATAAAAGATAATTTATTGTTAACGGGTAGTGTTTCATATAATCACTCTAACTCTAAACAGGATTATGTATATGTTAAAACACCTTTACAGAATTATGGGCTTAGTAGTTTTGGAAATACAGAAAGCATTGCAGCCCAACTATTGAAGTATAAATTCATTACCGAAAATTTTGCTATCCGGTATGGAGTTTCTTTTAACATTAATTATATAGAATCAATTAATAGAAACTATAACTATAATGGAGAATCTTATAATCCAACAACCAATCATTACACTTATAATTTGTATGAAACATCCTCACACTATACAAACACTTTTGGTGCAGGCATGAATTTGCTTGCAGGTATTCAGTATTTTGTAACCAAAAACCTAGCTTTAACTGGTAATATGGGTTTTTTCAGTGCTTCCTACAGTTATTCTCCTTATGAAAAATCAAAGCAAGCCAGTAGTCAAAATCTAAACTTTAGTTTAACCCCTTCTTTTAATACTTTTAGTGCAGGGCTGACCTATTATTTCAAACCAAAAGCTAAGGCAAGCAATTAGTCTATGAGATTAATCGTTCCCTCAGGGATTCCCCCCCCCTTTTACTTATCATTTTTAAGCAAAATACAACTGAGAGATGAAAACATACTGAGCACTCTCTTAAAAAAAAATGCAATATTTGTAGTTTACCTACGTTAGTGGAAATTGCAGCTTAGCTCTTATTAAAAACCTCGTTAAAATAATACTGTTATTTGTTACCTGCTACTTGCTGCCTGATACTTGCATGGCACAAACAGCTGTGGTTAGTGGTAATATTGTAGATGAAAACAACACACAGGTGTCTGATGTTTTGGTTTCTTTAAGCGGTACGGCTACAAAACCTGTGTATAGCGATAGTTTGGGTAATTATCAACTAACTATTCCGGCAAATAAAGAGGTAGAACTTGCTTTTATTAATTTAAGTTATAATGAAGTTCGTAAAAAGATTACAGCAAAGCCAAATGAAAAGATGAGTTTTAGCCTGAAGCTTACTTTTAAGAATAAACTGAGTGATATAGAGGTGGTGAGTGAAAACAGAACAGCGGAAGTGGTTTATATTAAGGTTCAGGATCATTTTTTATTTGCCGGTCCTAATCCTGATATGAGTAAAATCTTATTGGCACAGGGTTTGGGTGTGCAAAGCAGTAATGAGTTAAGTTCCGGCTATTCGGTGCGCGGAGGTAATTTTGATGAGAACTTAGTTTATGTAAATGACGTAGAAGTTTTTCGCCCATTTTTAGCAAGTACAGGGCAGCAATCGGGTTTAAGTTTTCCTAACCCAGATATGGTTTCTAACATTAACTTTTCTTCGGGTGGCTTTGAGGCTAAATATGGCGATAAGATGTCGTCGGTATTGGATGTGCAATACAGAAAACCAAGACAGTTTGCGGCATCCGTGGGAGGCGGGTTACTGGGCGGTAGTATAAGCGTAGAGGATGTTACGAAGAATAAACTCTTTTCATGGCAAATAGGGGCAAGGTACAGAAACACGCAGTATGTTTTAAAATCATTAGACACCAAGGGAGAGTATAAGCCCAGTTTTTATGATGTGCAGGCGCATCTTACGTTTGATATTTCGCCTAAGTTTATGATAGAGTGTTTGGCGATGATTTCTGACAATAAGTATTTGATTGTTCCTCAAACGCAACAAACAACCTTTGGCACATTTAATCAGCCTATAAGTTTTGATGTGTATTTTGACGGGCAGGAGATAAGCGATTATAAGACTTATTTTAGCTCTATTTCGGCTACTTATAAACCCAAAGACAGTCTTACCTTAAAGTTTATAACATCAGCTTATCGTGATAATGAGAATCAGGCATTTACTATACAAGGGCAGTATTATATCAATCAAATAAATAATGATATTGGAAGTTCAAATTTCGGTAAGAATGCTTATAACCTTGGGGTAGGAACTTATATTAATAACGGAAGGGATTATTTGCAGGCTACTATTTTAAATCTGGAACATAAAGGGAAGTATTTAATGAAGCATCGTCAAACGTTTTTATGGGGTGCAAGAGTACAGGAAGAGATTATTGATAATAAAATGAGCGAGTGGAATTATTTGGATTCGGCAGGATATAGCCTTCCGAATAACAATCAGCAGCAAATTGTACTTCCGTATGTATTAAAATCAGAAAATAATTTGAACACTTTTAGAGGTATGGCTTATGCAGAATACACACG
The DNA here is from genome assembly GCA_003153315.1 of Bacteroidota bacterium. Taxonomy (GTDB): domain Bacteria; phylum Bacteroidota; class Bacteroidia; order B-17B0; family Aurantibacillaceae; genus PALSA-968. The sequence goes on along the minus strand of PLYA01000028.1, from coordinate 63,593 downwards.
TGATATGCAATTAAGAGATTCATCTACTTTAACCTTTACAGGTGGGGTACGTTCAAACTACTGGACGTTTAATAATCAGAATGTAATTAGCCCGCGTACTACTTTGGCATATAAACCCAACTGGAAAAGGAACTGGATATTCAGGGCTTCTTACGGGTATTATTATCAGCCTGTTTTGTTTAGAGAGATGCTTAATTTACAGGGCCAAATCAATCCGGATATAAAGGCGCAGGAGTCTATACACTATGTGCTTTCGGGTGATGTGAATTTTAAAATGTGGAAGCGCCCTTTTAAGTTTATAAGTGCCGCGTACTACAAACAAATGAAAAACCTGATACCGTATGATGTGGATAATGTGCTTATACGTTACTATGGCACCAATAATTCTCAGGGATATGCTACAGGACTTGATTTTAGGTTAAATGGAGAGTTTATAAAAACGGTTGAATCGTGGATTAGTTTAAGTGTAATGCATACTGCAGAAAGGATAGCAGGTTTAGGTTCATATAGTTATACAGATGTAAATAATCAGCCTTGGTATCCGGGTTATTCGGTTACAACTGTAAAAGACAGTACCTTTAATAAAAAAGGCTGGATACCACGCCCAACAGATCAATTGGTAACATTGAATATGTTCTTTCAAGATCATTTACCCAAATACCCTGATGCCAAAATGAGTCTTAATTTTATTTACGGAAGCGGATTACCGGTTACTATTATAGGAAACAAGGTAGAAATGAGCAATAAGTTTCGTTATCCTGCCTATTATAGAGTTGATATAGGTTTTTCGTATCAGCTTATCAAAGAAAGTAAACCTTTAAGAAAGAGTAACCCTTTTCACTATATAAAATCATCGTGGATAAGTTTAGAGGTGATGAATTTATTGGACAGACAAAATGTTGCGTCTTATGCATGGATACAATCTTCATCAGGCGCAAAGTATGCCATACCAAACTATCTTACCGGCAGACAATTAAATGTTAAATTACAGATGAAGTTTTGATACGTAAAGATTAAATGATACTTTTAGCCGACTAAAAAATAGTATTGTATGTCGGCTCTCAAAAAAACAGTGCACAAAATAGACCTTGGTTTTGTTTCAATTGAATTAATAAAACCAAATATTGTTTGTATTACAAGTCTTACAGAAGATGTTATAAGCGTAGAAAATGGCATTAAAATAATAGAAGAGATTAAAGGTTTAGTGGGAAATACACCTCATGCTACTGTACTTAATTTTGGTAATTTATATTCTCCTAGCAAAGAATTTTTTAAATTTATAGTTAGTCAAAGAACTACTGAAAAAGATAATATAATAGCACGAGCTATAGTATCTACAAATATGGCCAGGCGCATAGAGGCTCAAAATTTTGTAAACTTCTTTAAACCTCTAACTCCAACTAAATTATTTGCATCTATGGATGAGGCTATTGCTTGGATAGAGCCTCAATTAGGCAAGGAAAATTAAAAAAAATCTTTTTTAAGTACGTATTGCTAATAATTTTTAAATTGCGGCTTAATTGTAACTAAACTTAGTTTATGAGTGAACAGATACTCCGCGCTTTAATGCAACTTTTTGCCATTATTGCAAAAGTTGATGGCGTAACAAACACCGGTAGAAATATTGTACAATTATTTTTAAAACAACAACTTAACCAGGAGTTAGTTGATCAATATTTAGTTGTGTTTGATGAGTTTTTAGAATCCCATCATCAAGTTGCTAAAAAGAAAGATGGTTCGGCAAAACGCACTTCACTTAATTCAGTAAAAGTCTTAAAAATATGTACGGAAATAAATAAAGAGCTTGAGCAGAACCAGAAAATAGTAGTGCTCATACGCTTGCTTGAATTTATACATTCATCTGCCGAAATATCCGAACAGGAAAATGAATTTGTTACTACCGTTGCCGAAACCTTTAACATAGCTAATGAAGAGTTTAATAACTTAAAATATTTTGCAGAGGGTAAACAGGATAGTATTAACGCCCACGAGTTATTGGTAATAAACAATAACGAGCAAAATACTAAGCGCTTTAAACATATTTATTGCGACCAGTTTAATAATGACATTGAAGTATGGGTAATATCCATACCAAGTGTGGGTATGTATGCGCTTAAATTGGTAGGCAGTCAGGAGTTGATATTAAACGGACAGGCAATTACACCGGATAAGATTTATATCCTTACGCCTGGTTCGTCTTTACGTAGCCCTAAAGTTAAACCGATATACTACTCTGATATAATCAGTAAGTTTTTAGCGGATAAATCAAGTACGGTAGTTTCTTTCCAAGCCATTGATTTAGAATATAAATTTCCCGGAGGTAAACTTGGCTTACGAGGTATTAATATTAATGAAGAAAGCGGTAAGCTGATTGGTATTATGGGGGGGTCGGGAGCCGGTAAATCAACCCTTTTAAATGTTTTAAACAGCAATGAAATACCAAGTAGTGGGGCCGTATTAATTAATGGTGTAAATATACATACCGAAAAACATAAAATAGAAGGTGTTATAGGGATGGTTTCTCAGGATGATTTACTGATTGAAGAACTTACTGTTTATCAAAACCTTTTTTATAATGCGAAACTTTGCTTTGGTAATTTAGATGACACTACCATTTCGCAAATGGTAATGAAAACCCTTACCGACCTTGGACTTGAACAAACCCGTGATTTAAAAGTTGGTTCTCCTTTGGAAAAAACAATATCAGGCGGACAACGCAAACGTTTAAATATTGGCTTGGAGTTGATACGCGAGCCTGCCGTAATGTTTGTTGATGAGCCAACATCAGGGCTTTCTTCACGTGATTCAGAAAACATTATGGACCTTTTAAAAGAACTTTCTTTAAAAGGTAAATTAGTATTTGTAGTTATACATCAACCCTCATCAGATATATTTAAAATGTTTGATAAACTGATGATATTGGATGTGGGTGGATATCCTGTTTATTATGGCAACCCTGTTGATGCGGTAATTTACTTCAAGCGTTTGGTTAACCACGTAAACAGTGAAGAAAGTGAGTGTGTGAGTTGTGGTAACGTTAATCCTGAACAGATATTCAATATTATCGAAACCAAAGTAGTAGACGAATTTGGAAATCTTACTACTAAGCGAAAGTTTTCTCCGGCAGAGTGGAGTAGTCATTATAGAGAACTGATTGAAAGTAAAATAGGCAGAGGCGGTTCTCATACGGATATTCCTGAAAGCACTTTTAAAATACCAAATAAAATAAAACAGTTTTTAATATTTACAACCCGTGATGTTAAAAGCAAATTAACCAACACGCAGTATTTATTAATTAATCTTTTGGAAGCTCCGGTATTAGCTTTAATCTTATCGTATGTTATAAGGTATTTTAATACAGATGCAGAAACAGGGAAAGGATATGTTTATCATGATAATGAAAACATACCTATTTATATGTTTATGAGTATTGTAGTGGCTCTATTTATCGGGCTAACTGTTAGTGCTGAAGAAATAATTCGTGACCGCAGAATATTAAAACGTGAATCGTTTTTAAATCTTAGCAGATATAGTTACTTGTTAAGTAAAATAGGTATTATGTTTACGCTTTCTGCCATACAAACCATAACCTTTTTACTGGTAGGCAATAGTGTATTGGGTATACATGGTATGTGGGTAGATTATTGGTTGGTATTATTTACTACTTCTTGTTTTGCCAATATGCTGGGTTTAAATATTTCATCGGCATTTAACAGTGCGGTAACTATATATATTATGATTCCTTTCTTAATAATCCCTCAATTATTATTAAGCGGTGTAATGGTTAAATTTGATAAACTAAACCCAACCATAGCTAAACAAGGTAGCGTTCCGTGGGTTGGGGAGATTATGACATCTCGTTGGGCTTATGAGGCATTAGCGGTTAACCAGTTTAAAGCCAATAAATACGAAAGCCAATTTTATAAATATGATAAAGCCATATCAGAAGCACAGTACAAGAAAACATACTGGAATGATAAAATGACAGCTAAAGTATCTAAAATAGAAGCTGAGTTGGATGATGTAAAGAAAAATGCTGAAACAGAAAAAGACCTTCAATTACTACGTGATGAGTTAAATAAGGAATATGTGAAACATCCTAAGTTAACTCATTTTGCTAATACAGAAAGCTTATACTTAGGTAAGGTAAATAAGACTATAACTTCTGCATTAAAAGATTATTTATCTAATGCAACTCCGGGTATGCTTAAACAGTACTACATAGATAATGAAAGGCTTGCGCGTGAAAAGAGAAATGAGGTAATTGAAAAATATAATACCCCTGAACAAAAAGCTATGCTTGTAAAGCTTGGTGAAGATTATGATAATGAAGCCTTGGATAATCAGTTAAAAAATGCCAATGACTTTGGAGATAAATGTTTAGAGATAAACGGGATGCTTATTCAACGTACAGAACCTGTTTTCTTAGACCCTACCGATAACTTTGGCAGGGCGCATTTCTTTGCTCCGAGAAAAAAACTGTTAGGAACCTATTATCAAACATTTTTATTTAACCTTTCTGTTATATGGGGGATGTGTTTCATAATGATGATAACACTTTATTTCGACTTGCTTAAAAAACTTTTAGACGGCTTAGGAAAATTGCCTTCTATGCTTAGTAGGAAGAAATAAATTCCTTTATTCATTGATTATAGGGAATAATCTTTTCATTAAATGCAATTAGCTTACAGAAAATATGGAGAAGGGCAACCCCTGCTTATACTGCATGGTTTATTCGGACAAAGTGATAACTGGAATACCCTAGCCAAACACTTTAGTGAAAACGGTATAGCGGTTTACACCATAGACCAACGTAATCATGGTTTATCTCCACATAGCAATATATGGAACTATGAGGTGATGGCTGATGATATTAAAGAGTTTATTGATGCGCATGAACTTCAAAACCCAATACTCTTAGGGCATTCTATGGGTGGAAAAACAGCGATGTTCTTTGCTTTAAAGTATGATAGCATATTAGATAAACTGATTGTTGCTGATATGTCGCCGAGGGGATATGAACCTCGACATGATATTGTTTTGGATGCTCTGAATGCGGTTGATTTCTCTAAAGTAAATACACGCAAAGAAGCCGAAACTGTTTTAGGGGAGTACGTACCTGATTTTGGCACGAAGCAGTTTCTTTTGAAAAACATCTATTGGGAAGATACTGCGGGAAAAAAAATGAACTGGCGTTTTAATTTACCTGTTATAACAGAGAATATAGATGAAATGATAGTACCTGCACCTTTAAATAGCAGTCAAGTATATACCTTATTCCTTCGCGGAGATAAATCTGATTATTTGAGTGAAACAAAAGATATTCTTGAAATAAAAGAACGTTTTCCTAACTACAAATTACAAACCATTGCCAATGCAGGACATTGGTTACATGCCGAGCAACCTGAGGCTTTTTACCAAGCCGTAATTAGTTTTATTAAATAAAATTGTATTAACCCTTTTGGTAAGGCACTCTGTTTTGTAAGGAACGCCCTAAGGTAACTTCATCGGTATATTCAAGCTCATCGCCCACAGGCACGCCGCGGGCTAAGGTAAAGATAGAAACATTTAGGGGCTTCAGTCGTCTGTCTAAATAAAAGGCAGTAGTATCGCCTTCGGTAGTAGCGCTCAGGGCAAAAATAACTTCGGTTACTTCGGTGCTTTCTATGCGCTTTAGCAAAGCATCAATAAATAAATCAGATGGGCCAATACCATCAATAGGAGAAATCAGTCCGCCCAATACATGATACAAACCTCTATACATACCTGTGTTTTCAACTGCCATCACATCGCGCACATCCTGCACTACACAAATAATCTTTTTATCACGCGAAGCATTAGTACAAATACTGCAAACTTCAGTATCAGAAACATTATAACAAGTGCTGCAAAACTTAATTTGTGTACGCATATTTAAAATAGATTGCGCCAGATTATGCGATGAATCTTTTTCGTTGCGCAATAAATGCAGTACATAACGCAAAGCCGTTTTGCGCCCAACACCAGGTAAACGAGAGAACTCATTTACCGCATTGTCTAAAAGTTTTGAGGGTAATTCCACACCATAAAAGTAATACATTGTATTCAACATTCCCTCCCTTATTTATTAAACAATAGATGTGAAGAAAAACTATTTCTTCTAAAAATAACAAAGCCCAAAAACAGCATCTTCGTTAAAATTATGTCGGCCTCCTTTATATTACTTTGTATCGCACTCTATTTTGGTGGGTTATTACTTATAGCCTACATAACCAGTAGAAAGAGCGATGCAAACACTTATTTTATCGGGAACAAGGCGTCGCCATGGTATGCCGTAGCCTTTGGTATGCTTGGCGATTCGCTCTCGGGGGTTACCTATATATCTGTTCCGGGTAATGTAATTAATACTCAGTTTTCTTACCTGCAATTGGTATTGGGTTATTTAGTTGGCTACTTTATTATAGCCAAAGTATTGCTGCCGCTTTATTACAAAATGAATTTACTTTCCATCTATACCTACCTCGAAACTCGCTTTGGACGAAATACACAGAAAACAGGGTCTTTCTTTTTTATTTTATCGCGCACTTTAGGCGCTGCCGGAAGATTGTACTTAGCTGCAGGTGTCATCCAGTTTTTTGTATTCGACAGGTTTGAGAACATCCATATTCCTTTTTCGGTTAGTGTTTCGGTTATTATTGCTTTGATGTTGCTATATACATACAAAGGCGGCATCAAAACATTGGTATGGACAGATACGTTTCAATCTCTGTTTTTAGTATTGGGAGTTGTATTATCTATCGCTGCTATTATTTCAAATACCGACTGGAGTTTTAGTACTGCGGTTTCCAAGTTATCACATTCAAGTTATTCACAGGTGTTCTTTTTCGATTGGCATAAATCTACCTTCTTCTTTAAACAGTTTTTAGGTGGTGTATTTATTGCTGTAACCATGACGGGCTTAGACCAAAACATGATGCAGAAGAACCTTAGCATGAGCAATCTTAAAGATGCCCAAAAGAATATCTACTGGTTTAGCATTACATTGGTTATTGTAAACTTTTTCTTTTTATCACTCGGTGCATTGCTGTATTTATATCAGCAGGAAAAGGGAATACCCTTACCCATTAACGAAGCAGGAAAAATACTTACCGACCGTGTGTTTCCTAACCTTGCTCTTAACTATTTAGGGGCCTTTGCAGGATTAGTATTTATTATAGGGTTAACGGCAGCTACCTTCTCCAGTGCAGATTCAGTACTTACCACCCTTACCACTTCCATGTATATAGATATGTTTGAGCTGGATAAAAAAATACATCTCACTCAAACAAAGAAAACTTTTTATCGTCACTTTATACATATTGGTTTTGCCGTACTCTTGTGGGTTTGCATACTGGTATTTAATGCCATAAACAGCAAAGCTATTATTGATACGATTCTCGTAATAGCAGGTTATACTTATGGGCCTCTATTGGGACTGTTCTCTTTCGGTATTATCTTAAAACGCAAAGTAAATGATAAGATAATACCTGCCATCTGCATAGCATCGCCTATACTAACATACCTGTTAAGTATTTGTCTGCCTATGCTTAGTTATGAGTTAGGTAATGAAATAATACTTTTAAATGGCATCATTACCTTTGTGGGCTTGTGGCTCTTCTCAAAAAAACGAGAAACTTTAGCGCTTAATTAATTCATTATTCAATCTATCTTTGTTTTATGCAAAAAATACTGCTTATAAGCGATACGCATGGCTATTTTGATGAAAAATTGGTTAAATACATTAATACGGTTGATGAAGTATGGCATGCCGGAGATATTGGCACGATGGATGTTTGTCAAAAAATAGAGCAATTAAAGCCTCTGCGGGCTGTTTATGGTAATATAGACGGGCAAGATATTCGAAAGATATACCCTAAAGATGCTATTTTTAACTGCGAGGAGGTAAAAGTGTTTATTACCCATATTGGTGGTTATCCAAATAGATATAGTGCTGATGCCAAAAAACTTATTTTGCAAGAAAAACCAGCCCTTTTTATTTGTGGGCACTCTCATATTCTTAAAATTATGTTTGATAAGCAGCTTAATTTGCTTCATTTAAACCCGGGAGCTGCCGGTATGCAGGGCTTTCATCAGGTAAAAACGGCTCTGCGCTTTGCTATTGAAGGGAAGGAAATTAAAAACATGGAGATTATTGAACTGGGCAAAAGAGCTTAGCCAATTGTTAAAAAAGGAGGGATTTTAACTAAAAAGTGCATTCCAATGTTAACAAATCGTTAAGAATATTAAATAATTGCTAAATTTTACGATTTTACTTGACTTGTATTGGTAAAAAGAACGACATTTGCACTCGCAATTAAAAGGCCTAAACCAAAAAAATTAAACGATTAAACAAAAAAAAATGAAGACCAACAATCAATTTCTTGATTCAATTATCGAGACTCAAACTCAAGCCATTAACAGCTGGGTTGATTCTACAAAAAAAATCCAGTCTGCTTTAGTAGGCGGAAACATTGCTACAGAAGCTCAGTCAATCTACAAAGATTGGATGGACAAACAAATGGGTGTATTTAGCGGTATGCAAGAAAACTATGCTAAAATTGACACTAACAAGCCAGAAGAGTTCTTTAAAAACTGGTACAACCAACAATTAACTGAAGTAAAGAAAATGACTGATTTTAACCAAGGTTTATTCAGCACTATCTCTAATTTTGGTAAATCTCCTGCTGATTATATGACTAACTATAATCAATCTAACCTTGCATGGACTAAAATCTATAACACTTGGATTAGTACTTTAAACACTACTTACGATACTTTTTCTAAAAGCATCCCAAATTCTTTAAACAAAGATGCTTTCAAGAATATTTTTGAAGGTAACAAAGTGTATTTAAAATTACAGGAGTTTTTCCAACCTACTTTTTCTTCTTTTCAAAACGGTACTTTTTCTGTTGATGGATTGAAAAAAATGATGCAGCCTGATGCTTATAAAGAAATCACTGAACAAATGTTCCAATCTCTTTATGGCCATGCTACAATGAAAGATGTGTTTGATGCTTCTATCAAAAAAATTCAGGATTATTTTGTTAACCAACACAACTTATCTAAAGAGTACACAAGCACTTTCACTAACATCTCTAATGAGTTCCCTCAATTAGTATCAGGTGATTTTGCTAAACTTACTGATATGTACAAACATGCACAAAACGTGTTTGCAAAAAGTTTTGAGCCAATCTTAAAATTAACTCAAGCCGGTAAAGAAAAAGAAGCTATTGAAGCTAACATCGAGTTATTGGATAAAATTTCTGAATATTCTGTAAAACAAGCTCAATTGCAACAGCATTTATATGCTACTACGCAAAAAGCATTGGAAGAAGCTGCTAAAAAAGCGTATGAAAAAATGACTCCTGAAACTTTACAAGCACAAAGCTTTACTGAGTTTTATAACGAGTGGTTAAAAACTAACGAAACTTTGTTTACTCAACTTTTTGAATCAGACGAATATTCTAAATTAAAAGGTGAGCTTTTAGGCATCTCTATGGATGTTAAAAAACAATTTGAAAAACAATACGAAAGCGTATTTGCTATCTACCCGATTGTTTTTAAAAGCGAAACTGAAGAGTTATACAAAACAGTTTATGAATTAAAAAAGCAAGTAAAAGCCCTTGAAACACGTTTAGCTGCTCAAGGTGCTGCATCACTTTCTTTTGATGATGAAGACAGAACTTCTAAAACAACTACAGCAAAGAAGAAGTAATTCTTTTGCTGCTTAAAAAGCCATGTAAAAAACCTCCGTTGTAATAAACGGAGGTTTTTTTATGCACTTATTTTTTCTAAATCGTTCAGGTAATCCTGCCTTAGGTCTTCGTGCAGAGCATTAATAAGCGTGTTTATTTTCTTTAGTTGTTGCTCATACATGTTAACCAATAACTGACTTTTATGATAGGGTATTCCGGATTGTTTTAATTGCGCACAAAAGTAAATCAGTATCTCTGCACTAAGGGCTTTATCATTTACATACTTGCTGTATTTGTTAAGTATCCGTAATAGTTTGCGTAAGCCTTTTTTTACATAATATAAATTGGATTGACTTTTTAATATATTAATATGTTCTTCTATTTCAGCTTTTACTTCATTAATGAAAGCCTGTTTATTGCTTGATTCAAACAACAAATAATTCAGATATTCTTTATTATCCTTTTTGTATTTGGCAAGGCTTATGCATAATTCTAATAACTCGGCAGGAGGAATTACTTGCAGTTCTTTCTTTAATTCGCTAAGGCTGTTTGTCTTCATCTTTTGTATTTACTCAGCAGTTTTATAATCTGTTACAAATTGCCTGTCGAATAAATAAATACAAGTCGTTATTATGCCACAGGCTATAACGCCTGCCCAACCTGCAATAGAGCTATACAATTCATTTGCATTGGCAACATAAAGCATAAACAGCATTGGTGTTGCATTAATCATGCCATGCAATATACAGACACCTATAATTGTTTTTGATTTAAGTCTTACGTAAGCAAAAATAGGGGCTAGGCCTATTGTAAAAGCGCACATCAGCAATATCCCTAAGTGGGGATGATGGGGGTAATTGTGCCCCATTAATATAATAGGCAAATGCCATAGCCCCCAGGTAATGCCAATAAACAAATTTGATTGAAGGAAACCCATTTTTTGCGTTTCTCTCAACATAAGCCCACGCCAGCCAAACTCTTCGCCAAACATAAAAGGCAAATTTAAAGTTGCGCCAGCTATAATGCCTTGCAGCAACATCAAAACAAAAAGTAATACAGGAGATAAATTGGGTAGCTTTATTTTATCGGCAGAAATTTTACTGCTTAGTATTTCTCTGAATCTGGTATTAAACCCTTCCTGCGAAAAATCTAATTGCCCGAATTGCGGGATTATTTGGGTGTTTCCCAATAATCCGATAACAACAAAAACCAATAGAAATAAAGCGATAAAAATCAGAGGAGTTAGCAACAACCATTTAATTTTCTTTTTATCAAAGGTCCAGCCGTATTGCTTAAAGCCTTCTTTATAAACAAACTTCTGAATAATAAAAGTTGCCAAAGCCGGACCCGGCATATAAAGCACACCTAATACAATAGTTGAAGTTAAGCTGCCGTACTCAACATGGGTTAGTTTCATTATTAATGCAACAGACCAACTAAACCCAAATGCCAATAAGATATAAAGGCCTATTTTTTTCCAATTCATAGTATGAAACTTAAAAGCCTGCAAAGCTACAAAACAAAAAAGCCGCAACAATATGCGGCTCTTTATGTGTAAATAAAATGTATTATTTCTTTTTTACTTTGGCAGCCAGATGTTTTTTCCAGGGCGACCAATAAAAATCTGTCCAGCCTTTTTTAATATCATCCGCCTCCTTCTCTGGTAAGTTGGCATGGGTAAGGTGCAGTATGGTATCATTCCCTTTGGGTTCAAGGTTCATAATAAAGGTAGAGTCCATATCTCCTTTTGCCCAGTCAGAACCTCTCCAGCTTTGCACAATAAGTTTGTCTTTTACCAATTGCAGGTTTTTACCGCTAATGTAATCATCATAGGCAGTAAACTTAGTGCCTTCCTTAGCCTCAATTTTTGCAGTAGCCCCGGTACTTTGGCTATGCTTTTTAGCATCCATGTATAACTCATAAAGGTCTTTGGGCGTAGTATTTTTAAATACTACTTTTTGTGTGATGGTCTTTGTCATGGGTTAAATTTTTTTGATGATAACAAATGTAATGAAATACAATTTGTAGGCTTATTTTTTCTGTTTAAAATTTAGCTTGCTCTTTGTAAACCAGTTGTTTTGGAACTCCTTTTACTTCTTCTTTTTCTTGGTTATATCAACTTCGGTTTGCCAGTTGTATCTGTCAAAGTAAATTTCGTCTCTTGCAATTTTGTCTCCTCTCATTTCCACAATATCCACGCCAAATATCAGAAAGGTTTTGGTTTCAACGGGTATAATAGCTTCCCACTTAAGTGTAAAACCATTTGGAGTAGGAAAAATTTCTACCACCCGCCATTTCCAATTGGCATTTTTGCTTAGCAGTTTAGTAAAGTAAGCCAGTAAATTGGCTTTGCCTTTTATGCCATCCTGATTGGAAGGGTCGAGATAAAAAACATCATCGGTATAAAATTCTATCAGGCGTTGGGGTTTGTTTCCCGTCCAGGAAGAAAGCCATTTATCTACAAACTTATTCAGCTCCTTTTTATCCATAACGTTATGCTGTTTTGCGCTCAAATATAAAACAAAAAATCTCTCTCTTTTCAGAGAAGGGCTTTTAACTTTTAATGTGCCTGCCCCAACTGCCGAGCAAGCCGTTGTTATAGGCAGCCAAATTTTTCAATTTTGCAAGTCAGCACATTTTAGTTTATTGGTATTCCAAACCATGTCACTTTGTAAAACATAGATTTTCGTCCTGATTTACTCTTACTAAAATATAGTTGCAACCAATCCTGTTGTTCCTTAATTTGTTTAGAAGCATCGTTAATAGATTTAGTCAATTGAAAAGTCATATTTGTAATATTTGCATCAGGATTAGAAATTTGTCCTAATTTATTTTTTGCCTCTTTCAGTTTATTCTCTGGAACATCAAGCATGCTTTGTATTTCAGTGTCGGTTTTCTTTGGGGTAAATTGTTTGTTTCTGTAATTTATAAAGTCGTTTAAAGCATTTATTCCGTCATTGTAGTCAACAACTGCTGAGTTATACAGATTAACCGCTTTAGTTTGTTTATCATGCTCTATTTCTAATTTCAAATGTTGAAGTCTGTCAAACACTAATGAATTTTTTACGCCATTTTTCTCCACGCGGTATGCAGATGAAATTAGTTGGTCAATGTGGTTCAATTTTTCATATGATTTAATAGTGTCATTGAAGTTAAAGAATGGTTTAGTTTTATTTTGTTGTGTCTTGCCTTCATAAAATTCTTGGTTTGTCACAGGATAATTAAGGAACTGCCACAAATAGTCAAATGGAATATGAGATTTGATAAGCGTTGTCGGACTTGTTTTATAATAGTCATTATTTATTTTTTTGAAAAACTTTCCGCCATTTACATAACCAGAACCCCAAGTTGGGTCAAATAGAAACCAAGAACTGTCGATAAGCGCTGCACTCCAAGCGTGTGGAATATAGCCAGTGAAGCCATTTTGTTTAGTGTAGCCTTCAATTACAAAAGATTTAATTCCTGATTTTATACAAATGTCTGTAAATAATGAAGCATAATTCTCGCAAATTCCTTTTCTAGTCCTTAAAGGTTTTGCTATTTTTTCTTCTTTCTTTTCGTAAAAATTTATTGCAAACATGTTGTCAATGTCGTATTGAATGTTTGAGACAACCCAAATAAAAATTGCTCGAGATTTTTCTTTGTCTGTTTTAAAGTTGGATGTAATATAACTTGCAATTTGTTCAGTCGACTTTGTCAATGAGTCGGGGAGTTGCAAAGCTTTTTTGTCTATAGAAGAAAATTCATTTATTGTCGCCTTTTGAGAAAAAACTGCCTGAGTTATTAAGATAAAAAGAAGTATAAGTTTTGTCAGTTTCATTCTTTCGTCTTGGTTTGGTTGCCTATAACGTTCTACGGCTTGGCGGTCGGGCGATACGAAGCACCAACCAACTTTACCGATAAACTTTTTATAAAGATAACACTTTTTGTTTTCCACTATCGCCAGACTGCAGCTTAAGCCGTTGTTATCTGTCTGGTGACGGCATACAGTTTATTCGTTCAGGTCTAATGTGTACAACCAATATTTTTTGCCGAACAAAGGAGGAATTTCTTTAAGAATTTTAAAACCTATGCTTTCATAAATATGTCTTGCGGCGTCCATAAATTCTGAAGTGTGCAATGCAATAGTCTTTTCGTTACTTTGTTTGGCGAAGTCAATACACATTTGTGTAAGCGTTTTTGCAATGCCTTGCCCCCCATATTTTGGATTAACACCAACCATTCTAATGTAAGACCATTCTGCCTTGAAAAGATCTGTCGGATTACCGCTTGGAATTATATAAGCAACACCAACTATTTTGTTGTTGTCAAGGCAAACGAAGCACTTGGCAATATTGAGTATGTCAATAAACTTTTGTTTGTCTAGCAAATTGCCGTTAAATATTTGCCAGTTGTCCGGAGTCAACGTATTTTTAAATTGCCCGTATGCAATTATGCCAAGGTCTTGTAATTGGCCAACGTCATTAATTGTCCCGACGCGATATAAAAGGTTGTTTTTCGTCATGATGTCAGTATTATTTATGTTCCGCCACTTGCAGGTAACGTTTTGCGCGTTTATAAAGTGGCGTTTGGAACAACCAACTCTCAACCGAGTACAAAACTTACTTTAAAGATAACACTTTTTTCGCTTACCGATTCGCTCGCTTGAAATTCAGACTGCTGTTAGCTGCCGTATTTTTCTATTTGAAATTATAAATAGTAATTGTTACAATTATAAAAAACATTACTATGAAAATTAATATAGGAATTATTAAACTAAAAAGTGTTTTCCAAATTCTTTTATAAACTTTTATTCCTTTGAATAATTGAAAAATTGTACAAAAGGCTAATACATATCCAATAATATCTATAAATTGGTCTACTGGTCTTGAAAAATTTGTCTTATTAAGCCAATAATAAATTGGGAATGTCAAAATATGAAGAATTAGCTTTTGCCCTGCTATAAAGGAATTTATTACTAAATGTTCTATAAAATTTAAACCTTCTCTCTTAAACATTACATATGTCCCAATAGAAAAAATGGGAATTTGTATTAATGTCAAAACAGAATAATGTTGTGAAAACCATTCACTCAATTTATCAACAGAAGTTTTAAACTCGTTAAATCCATCACCACTTCCTTTCATTTCATAATAGTTCGAAAGTAAATTAAGATGAAAGAAATGTGAAAGTAAACTATAAATACCCGCAAGAATTATTACTAATGAAATAGGTTTAAAATGATTTACTCTTTTACCGTCTAAAAACTCTCTAATTGAGTTTCCGGGTCTCGTAAATAATTCTTTGGTAGTAAAAAATATTCCCTTGTCAAAATGTAGTAATCCGTGCTGAATGTCGTGCCACAGATAATGTAAATTAATTTTATGCGTTTCTGTACTTTGTCCACAATTAGAACAAAATTGCCCATTAATTTCAGCATTACAATTTAAACAATTTGTTGTCATAATTTGTTTCATTACGGTTAGGTCGTCATATACAGCTAACGTTTGACGGCTAAAAAACGTGGCGTTTAATGAAACCACTTTTGATAACCGATAAAGCAAATTTAATGAAATAATGTTTGGTTTCGCAAGTCGCTTGCCATGTTTTATTAGCCGTTGTTATAAGCAGAGCCGTTACTAACACAAAGAAGCACGTCCACCTGTCTGCCGTTATTTTTGTCGCCTTCTATCTTTACCAAATGATGGTGGATATCCAGTACGAGGACTAGGATGTTTTTTATACCATTCCATATCTTCTTCGAACAAGGTACTATAATGAGAATAGTGATAAAAATTATATTGCCAGTTCCAATGTTGTAATAACGGAATACTGTCAATTTCATGCAATGTAGATACAAGTTTATGTTTTCCGTTTTTTACAGCTTCAAAGAAAGTATAGTCAGGGTCAGTACTGATTTTTTTAGCGTCTGTTGTTGTCAAAGGATGTTTCCAAAAAGCACCCTTGTCAAACATAGCTCTAATTGTGTCAAAACTACTACATGGAATAAGTCGTTTTGTTTTTCGCAATTCAGATTCTGTACTGTCAACGTACAAGTCTGTGATGATGGCATAACAACTGTCTCTACTTTTACGAAACATTATAGATGTTGGCTGTCCGCCGTACTCATTACTTCCCCAACTATGAGAAACTACAATGCGATATGATTCTGAAGAATCTACTTTTAAGCTATCTATTTCAAGTCTACCGTAAACTTGTTTGTATTTTTTCCAATGAAAAGCAATAGTGTTTTCTACTCGTCTCAAGCTGTCTTTATTGATATTAGTCGATTTAGTAGTGTCCGCTTTTTTGTCGATGTGAACCTCATCGTTTCCACAGCTTGTAATTACAATTGATATCAGTATAATTAGTTTCTTCATAGTTTGTCTACCGTGACTTGTCCGCGAGACGAGTCACACGGCTTTGCTTATAACTCCCCGCTATGTTTAGTTTTAAGCGTTTGTAATTAATTATAAGTGCTTAAACTGCGCTAAAGCCAAGCAAATATACAAAAACCACCTCACCAAACATTTCCATGCTTTGTTTTGGGCAAAAACCCTACCTTTATTATAAAAGCTGAGCTTTTAGAGCAAATGCTGAGCTTTTCAGAAAAAAGCTGAGCTTTTTACAAAAAGATACAGCTTTTACAAAAAAAACAAAGTTTTTAGAGCAAAGGCTGAGCTTTTCAGAAAAAAACTCAGCCTTTTAGAAAAAGATACAGCTTTTACAAAAAAAACAAAGTTTTTAGAGCAAAAGCTGAGCTTTTAAGAAAAAAACTTAGCTTTTTACAAAAAGATACAGCTTTTATAAAAAAAACAAAGTTTTTAAAGAAAAGGCTGAGCTTTTACAAAAAAACAAGGTTCTAAAAACAAAAGCTAAGTTTTTAAAACCAAACTTGCGGTTTTTATTTTTATGGGTTTTATAAAATACGATTTGACCGTTTTTTTGTTAAAAATAACCGCTTATCGAAAAAGTACTACCGTTTAAAAAGTTTTTGTAAAAGTGATGCGGCGTTTTGCTACCTTTAATAAAAAAAACGCATGATTACATCAAAAAACTAAAAAATGCCCTATATGCAAGGCATACAAAGGCATCGGCTTTTTTCTACAATAGCTGTTCAGTCGTTAGCAAAAAAAGTATTGTTTTAATTAAGTGGACTAATTGTGCTTAAAAAAAAACAAGAATCATGAAAATAGAAAAAGTAGTTCTGAGATTGGACGAACGTTCAACCAGTAATAAAATAGAATATGCCCGAAACACGGTCATTAAAACAGGGCTTAACAGCCTTTTCTCATCACTAAGCGGTTTAACTGCCTCTATCACCACGGCAGTAAACGCTTTAGAAACAGCCTATATGGCTGCTATAGACGGGGGTAAAACCAATACCTCTATCATGAATCAAAAAGAGGAAGCTTTAGACCTTTTACTTTCTCAATTAGGTAATAGTGTAGCGGCCATTGCCAACGGGGCAACTGCTACAGGCGGAGATGCACAATCCATCATTTTAAGTGCAGGTTTGGATTTTGCCCGTCCTAAAAACAAAGCTCCTTTGCCTTTGGCTCCAAGCAGCTTAACAGGGGTTTCTATACATGAAGGTGCAGTAAATTTGAAATGGAAAAGTGTAAAATATGCCCGCGCTTATGTGATAGAAATAAGCAGCGATGTAACCGCCATAACAGGCGGT
Source organism: Bacteroidota bacterium (assembly GCA_003153315.1). GTDB lineage: Bacteria > Bacteroidota > Bacteroidia > B-17B0 > Aurantibacillaceae > PALSA-968. The sequence goes on along the minus strand of PLYA01000028.1, from coordinate 46,217 downwards.
GGCACCATTACTCCTTCCATTCCCGAATCGGGTGCAAGAGTATTTATTGTTTGGGATATTGCCGACGTAAGTACCAAAGTTAAATGCACTATCAGCGGTTTAACCAGTGGTACCAAATATGCCTTTAGGGTATATGCCATTGGTACTGCGGGCAAAGGTGCGGTATCAGTTCCTGTAGTGGTTAAGGTGCTGTAACAGAAATCAGGTATCATAAAAAGTCCTTCGTTGAAAAGCGAGGGATTTTTTGTTTTAAAGATGTTTGATATGTTTTTAATTAATTAAACTCTGTAATTAACTCAGATTATTTATCTTAGCGCGTTCTTTTTAAAAAATAAATATTCAAAACATAGATAAAGTATGAGCGTATTGGTAAATAAAAACTCTAAAGTTATTGTACAAGGTTTCACAGGTGGAGAAGGTACTTTTCATGCCACCCAAATGATTGAATACGGTACCAACGTGGTTGGTGGTGTTACCCCCGGCAAAGGCGGTACTACCCACTTAGACCGCCCCGTGTTTAATACCGTAGCCGATGCGGTTGCCAAAGCAGGTGCCGATGTATCTATTATTTTTGTTCCGGCTGCTTTTGCTGCCGATGCCATTATGGAAGCTGCCGAAGCAGGCATCAAGGTTATTGTTTGTATTACAGAAGGCATCCCCGTAAAGGATATGATTGCCGTAAAAGAATATTTAAAAGGCAGGCCTGCCAGTCGTTTAATTGGCCCTAACTGTCCGGGTGTAATTACCGCAGGCGAAGCCAAAGTAGGTATTATGCCGGGCTTTGTGTTTAAAAAAGGAACGGTTGGAATTATTTCAAAATCAGGTACACTTACTTATGAAGCTGCCGACCAGATTGCGAAAGCAGGTTTGGGTGTTACCACAGCCATTGGTATTGGCGGAGACCCTATTATTGGAACCCCTACCAAAGATGCGGTTGAGCTTTTGATGAATGACCCTGAAACCAAAGCTATTGTAATGATTGGCGAAATTGGCGGAAACTACGAAGCCGAAGCTGCCCGTTGGATAAAAGCTAATGGCAATAAAAAACCGGTTGTAGGTTTTATTGCCGGACAAACAGCGCCTAAAGGTCGCACTATGGGGCATGCAGGTGCTATTGTGGGCGGAGCAGAAGATACGGCACAGGCCAAAATGCAAATTATGCGCGAGTGCGGTATCCACGTAGTTGATTCTCCTGCTGCTATTGGCAAAACCATGGCTGCCGTATTAAAAGGAGAAAAAGTTTCTGCTTAAGCATTCTTTTCCAAACATATTTCGGCAACGATGTTAGTTCTTTACCTCAAGGAAATAAAAAGTTTTTTAACCTCGCTGGTCGGCTACATTGCTATAGGTATCTTTCTAACCATTACCGGACTTTTCTTATGGGTTATTAGTTCTGATAGTTCGGGTGGGTACAACATTTTAGATAATGGCTTTGCTACCTTAGAGCCTCTGTTTACCATTGCACCTATTGTATATCTGTTTTTAATTCCTGCCATAACCATGCGCAGCTTTGCCGAAGAAAAAAAGACAGGCACTATTGAATTATTATTTACAAGGCCTATTACCGAATTACAAATTATACTTGCCAAATACTTTGCAGGTGTTACTTTGGTTACCATATCCTTGCTGCCTACTTTGTTTTATTATTACTCCGTTTATAAATTAGGTTTACCTGTGGGGAATATTGATAGCGGTGGAACCTGGGGTTCTTACATTGGTTTGTTATTATTGGGTGCGGGCTTTGTGGCTATAGGTATTTTTGCTTCCTCATTAACAGATAATCAGGTAATAGCTTTTATTTTAGCTATGGTACTTTGCTTTGTTTGCTTTAGTGGCTTTGATTATATTGGTCAGTCTGGCATTGCCGGAAAGATGGAACCCCTTGTTGTTGGGCTTGGCATCAATCAGCATTATGCTTCATTAAGCAGGGGAGTAATAGATACTCGCGATGTACTGTATTTTTTTAGTTTGATTTCTTTCTTTGTTTTATTAACCCGCTTTATGCTGGATAAACGCAAGTGGCAATGAAGAGTACCAAATCAAAACAAATTTTTCAGTTAGTAGCCTGGTTACTGATATTGATTCTGCTCAACTTTGTAGGTTCTTACTTCTTTAAACGTTTTGATTTAACCAGCGAGAAACGTTATACTTTAAATCCGTCCACCATTCAAATGCTTCAGAAGTTGGATGATGAGGTATATGTGAAAGTGTATCTGGAAGGAGATTTTAATTCTGCCTTTACCCGCCTTAGAAACGAAACCAAAGAGATGCTGGATGAGTTTAGAGTTTATGCCAAAAAGGGTTTAAACTATGAGTTTATTAATATTTACGACCAAAAGAGTAAGGATGATGTAGTTAATGTGCAGCGCGAGTTATACAATAAAGGTATTGACCCAACAGAGCTAAGAACTAAGTCGGGTAAAGGAGAGCAGACCCAAGTGCTTTTTCCGGGAGCGGTTGTTTACTATAAAACCCGAGAAGGTGTTTGGCAAATATTTAAAAAGCAGGATGGTATTCCGGCTGAGCAATGTGTAAACAATTCCGTACAGAATTTAGAGTATGGCTTATCTAATACTATTCGTAAAATACAGGAAACTATTCGTCCGAGAGTAGCTTTTATAAGAGACCATCACGAGTTAGATACTAATCTTACTAAAGATATTTACTTTGCGCTTAGCGAGTATTATGATGTGGAGTACATTAAAATGAATAAGCGCTTAAAATCATTAAAGCCTTACTCTGCCATTATTTTGGCATGGCCTGATACGGTTGTGAGTGAAAAAGATAAGTTTATAATTGACCAATATATTATGAATGGCGGTAAAGTATTGTGGTGTTTGGAGCCTGTTTATACCAACAGCGATTCACTTAAACTAAAGGGCTATACGCTTGGGTTAGATAACAATATTAATTTGGATGATATCCTCTTTCATTACGGAGTGCGTGTAAACCCTTCATTAGTACAGGATATGCAGTGCGGATACATTCCTATCAATAGGGGGTTTAAAGGCGGTGCAGCCGATTTGAAAATGTTTCCCTGGATATACAAACCCATGGTTATGCCACAAGGCAATCACCCTATTACAAAGAACCTGGAGTTAATCCGCTTTGAATTTGCAGGGTATATGGATACCGTTAAAGCAGATGGAATTAAAAAAACCATATTGTTATCGTCTTCTAAGAATTCAAGAGTGCAGGCTGTTCCTGCACGTGTAACCTTATCTATGGTTAGTGGCCAGTTAAATGAAAAGCAATTTACCAATGGCAATAAACCCATGGCTATTTTGCTGGAAGGAAGTTTTACTTCCAATTATAGAAACAGGCTTAATGATGATATAGCAAAAGATAGTGCTATTGCTTTTAAAGATAAAAGTAAGCCAACTGCCATGATTGTTATTTCAGACGGAGATATCATAAAAAATGATTTTAACTATGCAACACAATCTATCAGTCCGCTTGGTTACGACCGGTATATGAAACAACAATTTGCCAATAAAACATTCCTGCTAAACTGCGTGAACTATTTAATTGATGGCCCTGAATTGATGAGTGTACGCACAAGAGAAGTTAAGTTGCGTTTACTGGATAGGAAGAAAATAGGCTTGGATAACCCGCTTAAATGGAAACTATATAATGTGTTGTTTCCTTTGGGTATTCTAATTGTATCAGGTGCTGTATTATCCAGTTTAAGAAGAAAGAAATTTACATCCTCTAAATGAAAAAAAACAGATTAGTAATCTTATTATTGTTATTTCTTGTTGTTGGAGCGGTTTTTGTAATATCAAAAAACAAACGCAAAACATTAACCGGTAAGGATGATGATTTTGCTGTTCCGGATACTGCCACTATTGATAAGTTGTTTTTAGCTAATAAACTGGGGGCAACTGCTTTGCTTGAAAAAAACGACAAAGGTGTTTGGATGATAAACGGAAAATATCCTGCACGCAGAGATTGTATCAAATTACTTCTAATAACTTTTATGCGCACGCAAATAAAGTTTCCGGCGCCACAGGCTGCACAGGAAAACATGTTAAAAGAAATAGCTTCCAAAGGTACTAAGTGCGAGATTTATCAAAACAAAAAACTGGTTAAAACATGGTACATCGGTCATGAAACACAGGATTTGAGAGGGACTTTTTGTTTATTACAAGGCGGAGATAATGACAAACCGTATAATAAAGTATATGCCATAGAATTACCCGGTTTTATTGGAACTATTGTTCCCAGGTTTTTTATCACAGAAGCCGAATGGCGAGATCAAAAAATATTGTCAATTACACCAGACAAGATAAAGAATGTAACTCTAAATTTATTTGGCTTTCCTGATTCATCTTATACTATTAATGTAATGGGCCTGCATAAATTTGATATAACAACTTTATCGGGTAAAAAAATACAACCTTTTGATACGGCCGCCATACAACAATATTTATCATATTTTATGAATTTGAATGTAGAGAAATGGTATACAAATTCCTTTCTGCCTGAGATCGATTCAGTTAGGAAATCAAAAGATTTTATGCAAATCTCCCTTACTGATGCAGATAATAAAACCAATGTCTATAAATTCTATCACAAACCACCGGAAGAAGGCCATGAGTTGGATGAAAAAGGAAACAAATTACCTTATGATACTCAGAACATGTATGTAAAATTTTGGAATGACGCTGAATTTGCGGCCATTCCGGTTTATACGTGGGGCAAGTTATTCCAATCCTCTCATTATTTCCTGCCAAAGAATACTGTTAAAAAGTAGTTCAAAACTAAAAGTAAGTCAACTGTTGTCTTTGCTACTATAAACTAACTTTGCTTAGTTTAAAAAGATAACTATATGAATTTTATTGTATCAACCACTTTACTTTTAAAGCATTTAAAATCTATCAATGGAGTATTAAATTCAAGCAATACCATTCCTATTTTAGATAACTTTTTATTCGAAGTAAGTCCCGGTAAGTTAGTTGTTTTTGCATCGGATATGGAAACTACCGTTACTACACAACTTGCTGTAGAAGCTAAAGAAACAGGTAGTATAGCTATACCGGCACGTACCTTGGTTGATACCTTAAGTAATTTCCCTGAACAACCTTTAACTTTTTCAATTGATAAAAAAACATTTGGAATTAAAATAAGCACTGATAACGGAGAGTATAAACTTACAGGTCATAACCCGGAAGAATATCCTCGTACACCAAAATTAGAAGGTGGCGCATCCATTGATATGAAAACAGATGTACTTGCAACCGCTATTACCAAAACATTATTTGCTACCAGTAATGATGATCTGCGCCCGGTAATGTGCGGCGTGTTTTGTCAATTTTCTGAAACCGATTCTGTTTTTGTGGCAACCGATGCCCATAAGTTAGTTCGTTATCGTAGAAGTGATGCTAAGGCAACTCATGCGGCTTCCTTTATCATGCCCAAAAAACCGTTAACACTTTTAAAGAATTTATTGGCAGGAGTTGATGATGTGGTAAGTATCGAATACAATAAAACAAATGCCACATTTATTTTCGGAACTACTACCCTTGTTTGCCGCTTAATTGATGGCAAATATCCAAACTACGAAGCAGTTATTCCTAAACAAAATCCAAATAAACTTACTGTCGATAGAGCAACTTTTGCAGGAGCTTTAAAGCGTGTAAGTGTTTTCTCTAATAAAGCAACACATCAGGTGCGTTTAAAAATTGCAGGCTCTCAGCTTAGCCTTTCGGCAGAGGATTTAGATTTTGCCAACGAAGCTAACGAACGTTTAACCTGTACTTATGTGGGCGAAGATATCGAGATTGGCTTTAACTCTAAGTTTTTATTAGATATGATTACCAACATTGAGGGCGATGAAATTCAAATAGAAATGAGCGCCCCAAACCGTGCGGGTATCATTACCGCCACTAAAAAAGATAACCCTGCCGAAGATATTTTAATGTTGGTGATGCCAGTAATGTTGAATAATTAATGAAAAGAGTTTTAATTACAGGTGCTGCAGGCTTTTTAGGTTCTCATCTTTGCGATAAGTTTATTAAAGAAGGTTACCACGTTATTGCCATGGATAATCTCATTACGGGCGATATGCGTAACATTGAACATTTGATGAAGTTGGAGCATTTCGAATTCCATCATCATGATGTTACAAAGCATATTCACATTGCCGGAGAGCTTGATTACATTATGCACTTTGCATCTCCTGCCAGTCCAATAGATTATTTAAAAATACCCATCCAAACACTCAAGGTTTCTTCTTTAGGAACTCACAATGTACTTGGTTTGGCACGCGTAAAAAAAGCGCGTGTGTTGGTTGCTTCTACCAGCGAGGTTTATGGCGACCCAACAGTACATCCGCAAACAGAAGAGTATTGGGGTAATGTAAACCCTGTTGGACCACGTGGTTGCTACGATGAAGCCAAACGTTTTATGGAAGCGCTTACTATGGCATATCATAACACACATCAGGTAGAAACCCGCATTGTAAGAATCTTTAATACCTATGGCCCTCGTATGCGCCTTAACGACGGGCGTGTGTTACCTGCATTTATTGGCCAGGCATTGCGTGGAGAAGATTTAACCATGTTTGGAGACGGTTCTCAAACCCGTTCCTTTTGTTACGTAAGCGATTTGGTAGATGGTATTTACCGCCTGCTTTTAAGCGATTATATAATGCCGGTTAATATTGGTAATCCAAGCGAGATAACCATAAAAGAATTTGGTGAAGAGATATTAAAACTAACAGGTGCTAAGCAAAAATTAATATCATTGCCATTACCTAAAGACGACCCTAAACAACGCCGCCCTGATATAACAAAAGCAAAAGCTTTATTAGGTTGGGAGCCAAAAGTAAATAGGGCAGAGGGATTAAAAATTACTTACGAGTACTTTAAATCTCTTTCGCACGAAGAGCTTTTTAAAACCGAACACCGCGATTTAGAAAAACTAAACAAGTAAGCTTGCGCCATTATAATATTTTTGTAAAAGGAAATGTGCAGGGCGTATCTTATCGTTTTGCAGCACTTGCAAAGGCAATACAACTAAGCCTTACAGGTTATGTAAAGAATCTACCCAATGGAGATGTATATATAGAAGCCGAAGGCAACGAGGAAAAGATAAACAAACTGATTGAGTGGTGTTATATAGGCCCTCCACGTGCCGAGGTTAAAGAGGTTTTTGCAGAAGAAGGCGAAATAAAAGAATACCGCAATTTTGAGATTAAGAAGTAATCTAACAATTACCACCCCTTTGCTTTCATTCCTAATTGCTTAAATATAAAAGCGTATATAAAAGCTTTTGTTTCAACATGTTTTTCAAAAGTAACACCCCCACTATGCCCCCCACCTTTTTCGTAGTATAAGATGTATGGCTGTTTATTTCCACCTTTAGCCTGCAAAGAAGCTATAAACTTAAAGGAATGAAAAGGGTTAACTCTGTTATCGTTATCTGAAGCTACCAATAAAGTTGCAGGATAGTTTACCCCCTCTTTTACATTATGAGCGGGAGAGTAGCTGTATAAATTTTTAAAGTCAGCAGTATCTTTTACGTTTCCATATTCTCCTTTATTCAAATAGTTTAAATCATATAAATGAAACCTAAGCATATCAAATAGCCCCGCTTGAGAAACGACCACTTTAAATAAATCAGGCCTTTGCAGCATAACTGCCCCGACTAGTAACCCCCCATTTGAACCACCCATGGCTGCTATTTTTTCCGGATTTGTGTACTTATTTGCAATCAAATATTCTGCGGCTGCAATAAAATCATCAAAAGAGTTTTGTTTATTAAGCCTTCTTCCCTGTTCGTGCCAATCAGGATATTCTCCACCTCCACGTATGCATGGTGTGGCCAGTATGCCGCCGTTTTCTATAAATATTACATTAGCAGGATCATAAAAAGGTTCCATGCTTATACCAAAGCCACCATAACCGTATAGCAATAAAGCATTGTTCCCATTGAGCTTAGTTTTTTCTTTGTAAGTTATAAACATAGGCACACGGGTACTGTCTTTAGAATAATAGTACACCTTTCGAGTAATAATTCCTTCCGGTATTTTATACACAATGGTTTTGCCCAAGGGCTCACTCTTTAATGTGTTTATATTATACTCGAACATAATCGGTGGAGAGAAAAATGAATAATAAGAAAGAAGCAGGGTATTATCTGAATTTGAATAAGAAAAGTGATTTAAATCAAAACGATTACCCACAGGAACCCTTAGCCCATGTATAGCTTTACCTGTTGAATCATGTAGATAAGCAAATGAAGCAGTATCATTACTATACAGAGTTAAAATTTTATTGCCCACTATTTTGGCAAACTCAAGTTGAGTATTATTATAGGCAGGTACCACCACCTGTTTTTTGTTTCTTCCGCTTAGGTCATACTTAAAAATGGCTCCTGTAGGTGCATTAAAATTAGATTGTACAAGAAGTTTGCCATTCATTTCACCTAATACATTAATATCAATTAATTTTCCTTTTGTCGGAATAAGGCTTATAAAAACCTTAAAGTTGGGTAAGGGGCCATTTTTTAGTTCAGAATACATAACATAATAAAGAGGCGTTCCTTCTATAACAGTATCTTTAAATAAAATAAGATACTTGCCTTCAGGGGTAACGTCATACACAAAGGGCGTTGATTTATTACTCGGCTTATGTATTAAAATGTCCTCACTTTGTCTGGTTCCCAACTTATGGTAGTATAAAGTCTGGCCTTTTACAGTTTTTTTGAAAGATTCTTTTACGTTCTTTAAATCATACCTAACATAATAAATGCCATCTTTAAACCAATTTACCTTATTATCTTTATTTAACTGTCTTACAAAATTTAAAGTATCATCTAATAATTTGTGTTGTTCCATATCAAAAAAGCGTATAGTTTGCCAATCACTTCCATTTTTTGATAAGGTAAGGGCCAGTGTTTTCTCATCAGGAGATAATAGAAAGCCATCAATATGTGTGGAGGCATTTCTTTCTAGTTTATTAGGGTCAAATAACTCCATCGGTTCGGTGTAAGTATATTGCTGATAAAAAAGCTTTGCTGTTTGTCTTTCTCCTTCAATCGTTTTAGAGAAATAATATTTGCCTTGCTTAGTAAACCGCTTAAAATCTACATAAGAGTACTGTTCAATATTTTCTTTTAAAGAGCCTACTAATTTTTTATTGTAGTCTTGAGCCAGCTTATTTTCCTCATTTAACCACTCCATAATTTCAGGCGAGTCTATCTTCTCCATCCACCTGTAAGGATCTTTAACTACTCTACCCCAAATGGTATCTGCCTGATTGGATGCATTTGCCTTTGGATATACAAAGGCTTGTTGGGCAATTAAGCCACATGAAAAAAATATACTGATAAAGAGTAGTAATCTCATATACTATTAACCTTTAAATACCTCTCCATTCAGAATAACGGTCTCCACAAGGTTACTGCCAAAAGAGTAAGAGATAAAATCGGTAGAAGGGATGGCTTTGGTAATAAACACATTCGCTTTTTTACCAATGGTAATACTACCCAGTTCTTTTTCCACATGCATTGCATAGGCACTATTTAGGGTTGATGCATTAATAGCTTCGTTAGGCGTAAGTTTATATTGTATACAGGCAATGCTTTGCATCAGGTTCATGTTACCGGTTGGACTTGTACCAGGGTTAAAATCACTGGCAATGGAAAGAGGTAAGCCTGCATCTATCATTTGACGTGCCGGAGGATTGGGTAAACTTATAAAATAAGCTGCACCTGGCAATATAGTAGGCATGGTAGGTGAGGGGAGGAGAAGTTTAATATCTTCATCGTTCACATATTCCAAATGATCTACGCTAATGGCCTTGCAGGCAACTCCTGCTGCAACACCACCACTATGACTCATTTGTTCGGCATGTACTTTTGGGGTTAACCCATGTTTTCTTCCGGCTTCTAATATTTCTATTGTTTCGTCAAAAGAGAAATAGTTTTGTTCGCAGAAAATATCAATGAATTCAGCTAGTTTTTCTTCTGCTACTGCCGGAATCATTTCATTAATGACAAGGTCTATATAACCACGTTTGTTTTGTTTGTATATTTGAGGAACAGCGTGTGCACCTAAAAAGGTTGATTTAACAGTAAGCTTGGTCTGCTCTTTAATCTTTTTAATTACGCGAAGCATCTTTAATTCGCTTTCCAGACTAAGTCCGTAACCACTTTTAATTTCTACAGCGCCGGTGCCTTGCAAAATAATTTCGTGCAAACGGGGGAGTGCTTGTTGCAGCAATTCTTCTTCGCTGGCCTGGTGCAATTTTTTAGCTGAGTTTAAAATACCGCCACCGCGTTGTGCAATTTCTTCATAAGATAAACCTTTGATTCTGTCGGTAAATTCCTGCTCGCGGCTACCTGCATAAACCAAATGTGTATGACTATCAACCCAGCTTGGGAAAACCATTTTACCTTCAGCATCTATAACTAATAAATCTTTCCAGTCTGCAATGCCAGGAAAATCACTCATAGGACCATAATCAGCAATCAAGCCATTATCAATGGCAAGCCAGGCATCATCCATGCAAGGCAGGGTATCCATATCTTTGCCACAAATTTTGCTGGTTTGTGCATCTCGCAATTGCACCAGTTTCTTTATGTTTTTAATCAGTATTCTTTGCACAGATAGGATGTTTAATTACAAAAGTAAATTATTAATGCCACAAAGATTAAAATTAAAGCAATAAAAAAAGCCGCTCCTGAAGGAGCGGCTTTAATCAATTAATCAAACAAAATCTTAGTTATTAATAATTATACGTTTAACTGTTTGTGCGCCATTGCTTATTACTTTTATAAAGTAAACTCCGCTTGGTTGTTCACTTAAGTTAATGTTGGTAGATGTACCATCTGGATTAACAGACAACAACTCATTGCCTAATATATCTGTTACCATAATAGAGCTTGTATTCTCTGTTGTTGTAACCACAAAACTACCATTGTTGGGATTCGGGTAAACAGTTACTTCATTGCTGTTAGCACTGTATTGTTCTATACCAACTCCACAGGTAGAAACTGATTGTGTAAAGGTTGTCATATTATCACAACCGTTGGCATTTTTACCAGTTAAAGTATACGTTGTAGTAACTGTTGGGCTAACTGCAATCGTTGCTGTTGTAGCACCAGTACTCCAAGTAAACGAAGTAGCTGTACCACCTGCTGTTAAGGTAGCTGTATGACCTACACATAAAGTTACTGTACTGCTACTTGCTGTTACAGTTGGTAAAGAATTTACATCAATTGAGGTAGTTGCCATGTTCATACAACCATTGGCATCAGCACCCGTTACAGTATAGTTTGTAGTTACAGTTGGTGTTGCACTTATAGAAGTTGTCATAGCACTTGTATTCCATGTATAAGAAGTTGCTGTACCACTTGCAGTTAAAGTTGCTGTATTGCCTACACAAATGGTTGGCGAGTTTACCGTAACTGTAGGTAAAGGGTTTACAGTAATACCTGTTGTTCCCATTGCATTACACCCATTTACATCAGTAACTGAAAGAGAATAAGTCCCTGACTCAGCTGTTGTGGCTGCCGTAATAGTTGGAGAGGCAATACTTGATGTATAAGAGGCTGGTCCGTTCCAAGTATAAGATGTAACAGAACTTCCTGCATAATTAAAATCTATTGCCTGTCCAGCACAAACAGGGTTATTAGTACCTATGCTTACAGTTGGTGTTGGATTTACGCTTACTGTAGATACTGCCGAAGACCCCATGCAATAATTTACATTAACACCTGTAACGGTATAGGTAGTGGTTACGGTTGGTGAAGGTGTTATAGCAGCCGTTGCAGCACTTGTACTCCAACTATAAGTAACAGCACCGCTTGCCGTTAAGGTTGTAGTTGTGCCAGCACAAATAGTTGGGTTGTTTACACTTACTGTTGGAGTAACAATAGGCCCACAAGAAAACCCTGTGGTAACTCCGCCCGGTGCAACCCAGTTAGAAGTAGTTCCTGTTAAAGCAAAGGCATTAAGCGTTCCGTTATTTCCATTTCCTGAAGAGTCAATAAGTGTAGTTATAGTTGAGTTATTTGCCCCAGCTATTCCTTCATTAAATTTATAATAAAGACCTAGACCCGTTCTATCGGAAGGAGCTAATTCACAATTCATACTATTGTTAATTTGGCATTGCGTTCTAGCATAATTCCAAACACGCACTTCATCCATAGAACCGTTAAAGTATTCATTCAAAGAAGGAGCAGTTAAGCCAATTGCCAGATTACTTGTTCCACTTACATTGAGCCCTGTTGGGGCATCGCTATTTTTCATAACTCCATCTACATAAATAGCACGGGTAATTCCGTCATAAGTGGCAGCCAAATGATGCCAGCTACCATCATATAGGTTAAAACCGGTAGGTGCAACATACAAATCATTTCCCCACCAGTAATTAAAAATTCCACCACTGTTATCAAGCCTGAAAGCATTCACCTGATTGGTACTGCCATAAGTACCCCAACCTATTATCCCTAAATTAGCCGGAGCTCCATTGGGTTTAATCCATGCTTCAATAGTATAAGGTGAATTGCCAACTGGAATATTGGTTGTTGATGTAGGAGCAATATAAGTGCTCGTGCCATTAAAGTTTAATGCGGAACCGAAAATAACATTTTGATTATAAATAAAACTTCCATTGTTATCACCAGACATTAAATCAAGCCTGCCATCATTGTTTAAGTCAACAAATGTTGTTGCATACCAAGAGTGACCATTTACAGAATTAAGGTTGATTAATGTAAAAGGATTAATAAGTGGTGCTGCAAAAGAAGGAACAGATGCCGTACCAATATTTTGATAATAATTAAAATCACCTGCATTAGACTGTGATATTATGTCAAAGTCCCCATCATGGTCCAAATCTCCAAGAGTGGCCCCAACCCATCTATCTGAATTTTGAACTAAGCTGAAAGGATTCATAACGGCAGCAGAAAAACTAGGTGCAGTATTGGTGCCTATATTTTGAAAATAATAAAAATTACCATCACCCTCGCTGCTCGCCATCATATCCAAATCACCGTCATTATCTAAATCGGCAAAGGAAGGATGAGAATAGTCACCTCCACCTATTACTGCTGTACCAAAAGGGTTAAACACAGAGGCGGTAAAAGAAGGAACAGAAGAGGTCCCCACATTTTTGTAATAATTAAAATTACCCGAATGGTCACCTGCCATAATATCCATATCCCCATCATGGTCTAAATCTACAAAAGCAGGAGTTGCATAAGTATTAGGAGTATCGGTTAAACCAAAAGGGTCTGAAACAGCTGTAGTAGAAAAAGAAGGGCTTACATTTGTGCCTGTATTTTGATAATATGAAAAACTAGGGCTACCTTTCAAACCCACAAGCATATCCAAATCACCATCGTTATCTAAATCTGCAAAGGCCGGTACCGTATAAATGTATGAACTAGCTGATAACCCAAAGGGGTTTACCATAGCAGGTGCAAAGCCAGGAACTTGGGTTTGTGCATGAGCCACATTAGGCTGCAAAGCCATAGCACCTAATACCAAACCTGTTGCCACAGCACCACGTTTAATATAGGCCTGCAAGGCCATTAATTGTTCATACATACGGGTAATGTGCTTTTCAAGTACTCCTTGGCGGTGGAAATTGCGATTACCCGTTTTTAAGTTACTAAGCCTGCGCTTACATTTGTTGTATTTGCGCAACAAATTGTTAAATAGATACTTTTGTAATTTCATACTTTATATTTAAGGTTGATTTTGGAAGCGAATGTAATCACAATAGTAGTTCTTTAACAAATATGTTAAAAAATTAACCATTTCTTAATATTGAAAATTATAAATCATCCTTACCGAAATCAGCCCAAAAGGTTTGCCCGGGTATTGACAAAGAATGTTTATAAATATCGTTGCTTGTATTTAGAATGTTAGGACGAATCATACCGGGCAAAACAACCATATCATAAATTTCATCCACACTATTCTGGTAAGTAATTTCGGCTACCTGAGCGCCTGTTGGCATGTGTATAATTTTTATTCCTGCAAAATTAGCGGTTTCGCTAAAGGATAGTTTGGCAAATGTGCTTGAGTTTTTACGAAGTTTAGAAAAGGCTATAAAGGCATAGTCGTTATAAAAAGCCAGTCCACGGCAAAACCCATCAAACTTCTTTATAACTGTGTATGTTTTATTAGCCATATCTGCTTTTATAAACTCTCCTTTGGCAGAGAGCAACATGTATAACTCTTTATTATACATTTTTGGTGAATGCGGCATGGCAAGACCGCTTAAAATCACCTCATTCGTTTCTACATCCATCAATATTCCACCCGTTGTAATGTTTTCACGCCATCCCTGAGGGGTATTGGTTTGCCCTAAAGCAGTAATATATTTTGGTTTATCATTTACCATCACCAGGCCGTTCAAATGACATTGGTCTTCGCTTACCAGTTTGCTTATGAAAGGAGGTTGCCAAACCGGAATGAAATTATAGTTGCCATTTATTTTACAAACGCAGGAAAAAGAAGTATTAATGGCATAAATACCATCATGGCCAAAAGCAATATCATGCATATCAACCCTGCCGGTATAAAAAGTAAGGCGGGGCAGCCACAAACTATCATAGGTGTTTGTTTTATTCGGGTAATGTTTGGCTAAGTCAACCGAGTTCTCAAAAACGGTAACCTCGTCTTTAGAAGCAAGAACCATTTTATCTCCCTGCACAGCAATGCCCATAGGGCCATTAAAAGAACGCGGCAATTGGGTTAGTTTCTCCGCATCAACCGGACTGATTAAAACCAGTTTATTGGCCTGGTAGGTTGTAATGGCTATACTGCATTGCAACTGCAACATTAATTCCGGTAGTTGTGGACTGTACGTTGTTGCAAAAGGTGGAAGGGTGGTGGGTGCTGACATAATTAAGTTTTGGTAAAAATAAAATAAAAACGGTTTATTTTCTATTTCTTCTATACGTAGTTGTTATAAAACAGAAGTAATTTTTATAAGCTTCCAGCATCAACATCCTTTATAAATGTAATAACTCCACTCATAAAAACGGTCTGGTCATCCCACATAGATAAGTGACTTCCGTTTGGGCAATACAGGTATCTGCCTTTTTTAACCAGTTTACTTTGTTCTTCCATTGCCTTTGGATCCATCGTATCATACTTAGCGCCCACCATTAAAGTAGGAACGGTTATTTCTTTCAACCTGCTTTTAATATCCCAGTTTGCCAAACGACCACTTATGCCAAACTCACTCGGCCCCTGCATCATAGTATAAATCTCGCCATTAACGTGTTTCATGGCTCGGTTAAAACCATCGGGCCATTCTTTCAATCGGCATAAATGTTCATGATAAAAATTAGGAATCAGCAATTCCATGTAACGCGGGTTAGCAAAATCCTTTTTCGCTTCCAGTGCTTTAATTTCAGCAAGTACTTCGGGTTTCATTTGTTTGGCAAGTACTTCATCGGCATATTTACCATACTCGGGTGCGCTTGCCATCATATTGGCAACCAGCAAACCTTTTATGTTTTTTTGATATTTCAACGCATATTCCATGGCAAGAATGCCACCCCATGAATTGCCAAGCACATAAAAATTGCTGCTATCGGCACCTATGGCTTTACGTACCTGTTCTACTTCTTCTACAAAACGCTCTGTCGTCCACAAGTTGCTGTCTTTTGGCTGGTCGCTGTAATAAGAACCCAACTGGTCGTATTCATAAAACTCAAAACCTTCGCGTAGAAAAAATGTTTCAAAACATTCCATGTACTCATGCGTCATAGCCGGGCCGCCATGCAGCAGCAATATTTTTATTTTAGGGTTCTTTCCAAAACGTTTAGTCCATACCTTAAATTCACCCACGGGGGTTTTAATAGGAATCATTTTTATGCCGGCACATTCAACTGAATCGCCATAGGTAAAATAATCAGTAAGAGAAACCCGGGTTGGTTTTGTATTTTGATTACATGAACCGATAAGAAAAACAACTAAAATAAAAGGCAGCAGGCGCATAGTTTAAAGTTTAATGGTTGTGTTTACCGCAAAAGTAAATTATTAAAGTCATAAAGATTAAAGACAACAAAAAAGCCGCTCCAATAGAGCGGCTTTGGCTATAAAGTTAAAACAAATTAGTTGTTAAAGGTAACTCGCTTAATGGTGTGTACTCCATTAGCTATTACTTTTATAAAGTAAACACCGTTTGGTTGTGCACTTAAGTTAATATTTACAACTGTACCGGTTGGGGGTAACAGTTAATAACTCTTTGCGGGTTATAAGCATTAAACCATAGTGCCGATATACTGTGATAAAAATCACCGTGTAGTTTGACTAGCATCATATACCTGGCATAAAAAGCAATACACCTTTGCATCTTAAACTTATAAAAACAATTAAAATAAAAAACATGAAAAAAGCAATTTTAGTACTGGCAGCTATTGGATTTATTACCATGGCAGCAACAACAAAAACTTCTTTACCAAATGAAAAGGCGGTTGTGAAAAGTGAATTAAGCGATGAAAAGTACAAGGCATGTATTGATGCCTGCAACGAGTGCATTAAATCCTGCAACGCCTGCGAAAGCAAGTGTACAAAAGATAGCAAAATGGCTGTTTGCACACAACTTTGCAAAGAGTGTGTAGCCGCTTGCAAAGCAGCAACCAAAGCCATGAATGCAAACAGTGCAAATGCTGTTAGCGAATGCGAGAAGTGTGCTAAAGCATGCGAGAAATGCGCAACAGAATGCGAAAAGTTTACATCAGACCATTGCAAAAAATGTGCAGAAGATTGCCGCAAAACAGCTAAGCTGTGCAGCGAAATGAAATAATAGCAACATTGCTATAAAAGCCTCGGTGTTTACCGGGGCTTTTTTGTTTTAGGGCGTTCTGGCGGTTACGTCAGCGGGCTTTATGTTCCAAGTTTTTTGATTACAAAGAGGCTTTCCTCTCCAGCTTCTAACAAATACAATTTAATCGTTATATTATCGTTAATACCTGTAATATTTTGTATCTTCGATATTGAAATAAAGCTAGTATGGAAACTGTAAATAAAAACATACCCAAGAGAAGTGATGCACAGAATGCCGGTTTATTTGGTTCTGTTAAGCAACTTAAACAGGTTTGTTATAAAGCAGAAGAAGTAAATGGTAAAATTATTCCCGGCGAGATATTTTACGACCCAAGAGATATAAACGAAAATTACGTAAAGACCTTTGATGAAAAGGGAGCTAAAACATACGCGCATTATTTTTTTGATGCCGGGGCTTCATCAGAATCAAAGTTTAATGCCAGAGGAAATTTATTTGAAGTTAACAATTATGTAAATGGAGAATTGACCCTTAAAACGGCTCACTACTATGATGAAAGGGGAAATAACCTAAAGTTTGTTGAATATGATGGAAAGGGAGTGGAAACAGGTAAGCACTCTATCAGTCGCTACGATGATAAAGACCATTTGCTCGAATATACTTTTTTGTTAGAAGACGGTAGCCTCCACATGAAAGCAACCTATGCGTATGATGATAAGGGTAGAGAGGTTAGGCGTAAATGGGAGTTTAATGAGGCTCATAAACATCAAAATCATACGGCATTATCTAAATATGATGACGAAGGGAAACTGATTGAATATATCTATTCACGCGAAAACGGAACATGTACAAAGACAATCTATAAATATGATGAGAAAGGACTGAAAATTGAGGAGGTAGAATATGAAGATGATATTTTAGAGTTTACGAAAAAATTCAAGTATGATGGAGAAGGAAGAATGTTGGAAGATTGTCAGTATGATGCTGAAGGAGAGTTAGAGTACAAGAACAGCTACCAATACGATAACAAAGGAAACCTGATTGAAGACCGCTTTGAAGAAAACGGCGTATTCCATTCTAAAGAAACGTATAAGTATGACGATTATGGTAAGAGAATTGAAAAGAGTGTATATAATGAAGACGGAGATTTGTGGTATGAGATGGTATATAATGAAATAGGACAGGAAAAAGCCAAACCATCATCCTTATACCATTACGAAATAGAGAATGATAAACATGGCAATTGGGTTAAAAAAATCATTCGCTATAATGGTAACCCCTTGTATATATATATAAGAGAGTATATATATTTTGGCGAAGAGGATAAAACAAAACCGCTTACATGGACTATTACCAAAACAAAAAAGGAAGAGACACCGGCGATAAAAAAAACAGCTAAGAACGTAAAAGCAACCGCTATGAAAAGCAAAGCTAAACCCGAAAACACTAAAGATGAAACCCCCATTACTACTGCACAGGCACAGTGGTTAGTAGAGGTAGGTGTGCCCGAAAACTTTAGCGCCTTGCGCTATTATGCACTAAAAAACAACGAATGGCCTTCGGTGTTCAATTATTCGGCAGGTAATATTGAGGCCATGTCTTTGCTTAAAGCATTACAAAAAGATTTTAAAGCAGAAATTGTGCACAGCAACCGAATTAAGCTTGGCTTACATAACGAAATAATGAGCAACTACACGCTTAATTTTCCTAACAACCCGGGCTATATGATGCATGCCGTAAGAATTTTATCAGGCAATGGGAGTGACTATGATTTGCCCGGTTTTATTTCTAACGGAAGCCCTTTTACACAAGTGTTTACCAGTCCGTTTCAAATGCTGCACCCCAGCGATGCTTCGGGCAAGAGAGATTTAGAGTTTGAACTGAAGATAGATAAGCTGGTGCAACTGCATCTGATTTATAAAAAGCCCGATAAGCCTACCATCTATATGATAGAAACCGATAACGGCACGTGGTCGTTGCAGGGGCATGGCGTTGCCGATAATTTTGAGATAAAAGACCTGGATGTAAATTACGGTTATGGCTTTAGTAAGTTTCACGATGATTTGATGGAACGTTTTAACAGCGAAACCAAAGGGCTGGTACTTTTTCATGGAGAACCCGGCACAGGCAAAACCTTTTACATAAGGCATTTGCTGCGAAAAATGGCTTCCAATAATAAGGTGGTTATTTATATGCCGCCCAATATGGTAGATTTTTTGGTTGATCCTGCCTTTATTACCTTTTTGCAAAAAGAACTAAGTAACTGGGCCGACGAAGGATTTTTTTGTGTGCTGCTAATTGAAGATGCCGAGCCCTTGCTTGCCAAACGCGAAGAAGGGGTGCGCATACAAGGCGTTACCAACCTGCTTAATATGAGCGATGGTTTGCTGAACGATATGCTGAACGTACAAATTATTTGCACCTTTAACGTTGATTTAAAAAAACTGGATAGCGCCCTGCTACGCCCCGGGCGCTTAATTGCCCGCAAAGAGTTTAAACCCCTTAGCGAACTGGATGCAAACCTGCTGGCATCCCGTTTAGGAATAAAACATCATTTTACAGCCCCTGCCACCCTAAGCGAAGTATATGCTATGCTGAAAAACAAAAGCACCCTTGTGCATGATGTAGAACCCGATGATGGGGCATCTACCAATATTGACGATTTATTGTAGGTTTTGTTTTGGGCGTTCCGGTGCTAGCAAACTGAGCATTGAGCCTGTCGAAATGTAGAAGTGCGCCAGAGTTTATACTGAGCTTGCCGAAGTAGGCTTTACGCGCTGCATGGCAGTTTGCTCTAATCACTAACGCTTGTAATCAACATAAAATGCATTGATATCAATAGTTAATTTCCTTTTAGGAATCTATCATTTTTTACATATTCCTCAAATGTCTTAATAATGTATGAACAGACTTCGCTTATTTCGGAATGCCTAATATAAAGTTCTGAAATTGTATTTAAAGAACCAATTGTTGCAGCTGGTTCATTGCCATGAGCAATTGCATTGCGATTTTCAATTAATTCCGTAATACGCCCTCCTAAAGATTGTCTTGGTAAAATTGGGTCAGAAATAGAAAAACTATTCCATATACTTTGAAGTTGTCTATATTTAAGGTTTCGACCATTTGTAGGGAAAATGTCGTTTTGAATTTGGACAATGTTATTAGTATTAAACTTAGTAAATAATGTGTGCCTCTTCTCCCATTTTTTATCACCTACCGATGCTATTGAATCTAGCTCTGAATTCAAAATAATAGATAGAAATAACGGTTTACAATTATTTAGTTGAGGATTTTTTTTATTAATAAGATCTATTGTTCTTGAAACAGTTGTTTTAACTGTATATTCATATGCTCCATATAAATGAACAAAAAATAATCCCTTTGAAATTAAAATATTAGTAGGTTCAACATTTGGAGGTTTTGGGGTGTTACTTTTTATAAAATCTAAAAGTTCCCTAACTTCTATCAGTCTCAAAGTCGATTGAAGCGTTATGTCAGAAAACATTATTTTTTGAACTTATTGTAGCAAAATTCTATTCTCCCTTTGACTTTCACTCTGGAGTTAGTAGCCCCTGTTGTTAATTTAGTTAGCTCTTCAGAGTTGATCCAATCACTAGCGTTTTTTAAGTTTAATTTGCCAGTTTTTTTAATTGAAAGTGCAGCACCTACTGCAACTGCCTCAAAAAGATTCGTAGGTGTTGTAGTTCGTTTTCTTGAAATACCTTCAGGAAGTTTCGCTAGTTCTTTAAATGTACTTTCAAATATGCTTTTTTCAGCATCATAGTCAAACGATTTAGATGCGTTTGCCATATAATGGTTTAAAAAATCCACAACACTGTGGTCAAAAGATTTATAGTTGTTTAAAAAAGCGAAAAAACGTAGAGCTAATTCTTCGCGTGTTCCATCTGTTTCCCTTTCTTTTGGAAGTTTTACGGCAATTTTGAAATATTTATTAGCGGAAATTTCTTTGATAAAATCGTTAAACTTGCCACGATAAATGCAAGACCGAATTTCTTGATCTGTTAGTTTTACACCTCCAGTATTCAATCGTTCAAAAAGATCAAAACGCACATTTAAATCACTCTTATCACTTAGAGTAGTTATTTTAAGTGATTTTAATAAAAATTCAAGTTGAATGGTTTTTGGAAACTCTTCAAATATCTTATCATTAAAAGAACTAAGTTTTTGCAAAGATTTTATTTTTAAAGGGTTCTTTAATCCTATTTTTGCTCTTGTTTTAGCATCTGCCGCAAAGTGTATTAAACTGCTTAGTCTTTGTACTCCATCTATAAGTTCCCATGTGCTATCTGGATTGGTTGCCATAAATAGATTTGGAATAGGAATACCTAGAAAAACGGATTCGATTAATTGTGATTGTCTTTCTTCGGACCAGCGAAATTGTCTCTGATACTCTGGCGCAATATCAATAATATTATCACCTACCATTCCAATTAGTTCTTTTACGCTGATATCATAAGAGTTAAAATCTACTAATCTTTTTTGAGTGTTTAACTGGGTTAAAATTTCTTCAGCCATATCTTCTTTTATTATGTTGCTATTACTGTTATTTATGTAAAAGTATAAATACCCAATAGATAAACAACAAATTTAATTCATACAAAAACCGCAAAAAGCTTACATATAAAGTAAGCCCACCTCCCCATTTCCACCAAAAACACCCTACATAAGCGCCTAAGGTGCATACTTTAGCGTTTAACGTACATACTTTAGAGTTTAAAGTACCTACTTTAGTGTTTAAAGTACCTACTTTAGAAATTGAAGTACCTACTTTAGGATTCAAAGTACCTACTTTAGAAATTGAAGTACCTACTTTAGGATTCAACGTACATACTTTAGAAATTGAAGTACCTACTTTAGGATTCAACGTACATACTTTAGAGTTTAAAGTACCTACTTTAGGATTCAATGTACATACTTTAGAGTTTAAAGTACCTACTTTTGAGCCTAATGTACCTACTTAAAAGCATAATGTAGGGTGTTAATTGCCTTGCAAAGGCAGAAGAAATGCTATATAATGCCTGTTAAGGCTTAATGGAGGGCCTTGTTTAGCCCGTAGCAGGCGGTGTGGTACCCGTGGTGGTAGTTGGGGTGGTTGTAGGGCGAGGCGATGCCGATGTGCGTGAGGTATAGTTTACCGCAGCACTCCAGGGGCTTTTCAGTTTCCCGTCTTCGGCACGTACCTCTACGGCTATTTCGTTGTTTTTTTATCAATCCGGTTAGTATTAAATCGTTAAGGCCCACGGCCGATAGCTCGGTTACCCATACGCTGGTAGCCGTAGCAGGTGCATTGGTAATGCGTGCGCTGTACTTTAGGTTTATTTTAGGGGTGCTTTTTGTGGTGCCGGCTGTTGCTTTCTTTTTCTTTACCAGGTTAATTTTTGCTTCGCCGTCTGCACGTTTTTTATCGCTTATGTTTGATATAACGGGGGTAGGGGGTATGCCGTGTTTGGCAGGTTGGTTGTTATGATCGAACCCGCTTAAATTAATAATAGTTAAATTATGGTTAGCCACCGTGTTGGCATAAGTAAGCAGGGGTTTTAAATACGTATCGTGCACCAATACCGATTGCGTATCGCGCGAATTAATATTGTCGCTATTGCCCTTTGCCGATGCAATAAGGCTGCCCAGTTTGGTTACTGCTCCTAAAAAACCCGTGGTAGTAGTGCCAATGGGTACGGGTATAGCCGTAAACGTAGGTGTGTTTACATACATACCATTGGTAATAATATTAGTAGCCAAATTATAAACTTCTACCGGCTCAAAGGCGGTGCAGTGCATTACGGCTAGGTTTGGGTGGGTTGCTGCCATGATAGTTTTTTTTAAAAGTTAATGCTCCAAATCTAAACAGGATTAGTTTCTTAAAAAGTACACGTTTGTGTACTTTTTTGTTTGGCACTTTATAAAGTGGTAAATTGAATAAAAATTAGAGTCATGGAAACAACAGCGCCATCAGACCTAACCCACACACTAACCAACCGCCAATTTGCCGTTTTAGTATTTTGGGCAAAAGAATACAGCAAAGAACAGATAGCCGATTTTTTTCATCTGTCAGAAGGATGGGCAAACAAAGAAATACGTATTATATATAAACTACTGGGGGTGTGCACCCGCCACGGCGCCGTAGATAAAGCATGGCTGCTGGGCATTTTTACCAAAGAGAACAGGCAGCAGCATGAGGGCTGAAAGCAAGCCGCCATGCAACACATAAAGCCCGGCCCGCTAATGCGGAGAACGCCCAAATAAATAACTACTTTTGCAACGCAACATTCCAAAAAAAATGAAACAACTCCTCATTCTATTTATATGCAGCAGCCTTGCTGTTTGCGCACAAAGCAAAACAGGCAAAGCCGCTAAGAAAACATTTACCGATAAAGAAACCGGCTTTCAGTTGTCTTATCCCGATTCTGTGCCTGCCGTTATTTTAAAGAATAATGAGAACATTAAAGAAAGCGTAGAGCCTTTTGTAATAGAAGTGTATAACCAAAAACAGGCAAAGAAATTAGATTCTATAACCGATGCCTGTTATAAATTTGATGAGGTGCATAAAAACAAGCACAAGCTAGAGATGAAAGAATTTTCTTGCGAAGAAGGCGCTGCAGGCAGTTTGTATTATACCTTTCTTTACACCATTCAAAAAGGAAACTACACCATACTGATTAAGTTTTTGCACAGGCATATCAATGTTTATACCGATAAAAAAGGTAAGCCCGTACCCTTTAATAAAAAGAAAGATATACGCTGGGCGCTTGATATTATAGAGAGCGCACAGTTTGTAAAGCAGCAGTTAAAAGGTTGATGGAAAATGAAAACATTAGGGCTTATAGGCGGGCTTAGTTGGTATTCTACTTCGGTTTATTATAAAACCATTAACCAACTAACCAACCAAAGGCTTGGTGGCTCGCACTCGGCTAAACTGTTTCTTTACTCGGTAGATTTTAATGAGTTTAAAATCCTTCAGGAAAAAGACGACTGGCAGCAAATAGAAACCATGCTAACTACCATTGCCCAAAAGCTTGAAACCGCAGGGGCAGATTGTATTGTAATGGCAACCAATACCCCACACCTGGTTGCCGACATTGTGAGAACAAAAATAAAAATACCCCTATTGCATATTGCCGAAGAAACGGCTAAGGAAATAGTAAGCCAAAAGGTTAGCAAGGTTGCCCTTATTGGCACTAAATTTACCATGCAGCATGCTTTCTTTAAAGACCGTCTTGCAAAGTTTGGTTTGGAAGTTGTTGTACCCGGTAGTGCCGACCAGAATTTTATACACGAATCTATCTTTAACGAATTAACCAAAGGAATTTTTAAAGACGAAACAAAAACCAAGTACCTCGAAATAATAAACAAACTAAAGCAACAAGGCGCACAAGGTGTTATATTTGGTTGTACTGAGATGTCTTTACTTATTACCCAGGTAGAATGCCCAACCACAATTTTTGATACAACAGCTATTCATGCCAAAGCAGCTGTGAACTTTGCACTTCAATAACAAAAAATGAAAAAACAACCCATACAACTTGTTTGCGCAATAACTATTTTGTTAGCTTCTTGCAATGATAACAGTAACACACAAAATAAAGAGGCGCTGCAAATAAAGGATTCGCTAAAAATAGGAGACTCCTTAGCACTTAAAGCAAGCCATCCGGAAGCCAATACCGGCACAGCTGAAGGTAACTTAATGTATAGCGAAAATGTTGGAGGCATATCATTGGGTTTAGATAGCAAGAAACTCATTAGCCTTATAGGGCAACCGGATACTAAAACAGCACCCGAATTATGGGGGGCCGACAATGCCTATCATCAGGATTGGAACTATACCAAACAAGGTATAAAACTTAATATGATGGGCCCTGCAGATTCTGTTCAGCAGGTAAATATTATTACTCTTACTGTGCCCTGCTCCTTAAAAACTAAAAGGAGTATTGGCATTGGCAGCACCATGCAGGAAGTGCTAAGTGCTTATAAAGAGTTTATTGATACCACAGCTATACATGAAGAAAGTATTATTGCCGGAACCGAATATGGCGGAATTGCATTTGATTTGAAGAATAAAAAAGTACAATCTATTTTTATTGGCGCATTAGCAGATTAAAATATGAAACAACTACTTATAATATTCCTATTTGTTTCCTTACAAAGTTTTTCTCAAAGCGAGAAAGCAGATCCTATTGATACTGCTTATGATACATGTTTAAAAGACAGCAGCACAACCGCAGGCATGTGCAATTGCGGTATGGCTGCCATGGATGCATGGGATAAAGCCCTGAACGCAAACTATAAACTGCTGATGAAAGCCTTAAGTCAACCAACTAAAACCGACCTGATAAACGCACAAAAAGAGTGGATAACATACCGTGATAAAGAATTCAGTTTGATTGATAAGATATATTACGCCGAAATGCAAGGCACCATGTATTACTCCATGGCGTGGTACAGAAAAACACAGGCAGTTAAGAACAGGGCTATAGAACTTAAAAGGTACTATGACTTAATAAAAGATAAATAAAATGAACGAACACATTGAGAAGATTAAAAAAGCTATAGAGCCTTTAAGGCAGCAAATCATTAACCATAAGGTTTATTCGGCCATTAAGGATGTAAACGACCTGAAGGTTTTTATGCAATACCATGTATATGCCGTTTGGGATTTTATGTCTTTATTAAAGGCATTGCAAAACAACCTTACCTGCACTACGGTGCCTTGGTTTCCAAAAGGTTCGGCAGATACCCGGTTTCTTATTAACGAAATAGTGGTTGGCGAAGAATCTGATGTAGATAGTTTTGGTAACCGCAAAAGTCATTTTGAATTATACCTGGATGCCATGCAGCAATGCGGCGCAGATACCTCTCAGATTGAAAGATTTATTGAAACATTAAAAAACAACGGAGACTTTAATGCTGCATTTACTGTTTCAAATACTCCCGAAGAAGCCCGCAACTTTGTTGATTTTACGTTTAAAATTATCAAGAGTAATAAAGAGTACCTGCAATCGGCTATTTTTACTTTTGGGCGCGAAGACCTTATTCCTGCCATGTTTCTTTCTATTGTAAATGATATACACAAGAATTTCCCCGATAGCATTTCAATCTTTAAATATTACCTGGAAAGGCATATAGAAGTTGACGGAGGCCATCATAGCAATCTGGCATTACAAATGACGGCTAACCTTTGTGATGTTAATGAACAATTCTGGAAAGAAGCAGAGCAAACAACTATGGAATCTTTGCAAAAACGTATAGACCTATGGGATGGTATATATAAACAACTAATGCAGGAAAGAAAAGTTGAGCCTGCTGAGCATGCCCTATAGCAGATACTTCAATTAAGTAAAAGCACTATCTTTATATCGTATTTACTTTGCTTTATGAAGAAGACCTTATTGGTATGTATCTTTAATCTTTCTTTCTTTTTAATTTCAGTAACCGGTTTTTGTCAAAACAAAGAAGTTGATTCCTTGCTTCAATTACTTCCTAAAACCAATACCGATACAAGTAGAATAAGAATACTTGGGCAGATTTCTGAGCTGTGCGATTTTAATGATATTCAAAAATACAGCAATCAGATTCTTGACCTTGCTGAAAAAAATAAATCTGTAAAGGATGAAAAATCCAAACGTATTTTCCTCAGAGAAAAGGCCCGTGCCTATAACAATATAGGGGTGTATTATTATACCGGTTCCAAATCTATAGATGCACTTGATTATTACCAAAAAGCGGCTCTCATATTAGAAAAGGATGATATTGACCCCGAGTTACTGAATAGTTCGTATAACAATATTGCAGCCATAGAAACACAAATGGAAGAATTTGATAAGGCATTGCAAACTGTTAAAAAGGGATTGAAGGCTGATATCTTGCTGGGTAATAAATCATATATCGGCAGTGATTATAATAATATGGCAACTTTATACGGGCGGATGAATAAAACAGATAGTGCCCTGTATTATGGTTTAAAAGCTATAGAAGTAAAAGAACTGGAAATAAAGACTAAACCTGATGCCGAAAATTCTTTAATTACTTACCACATAAATGTGGGAGGCATTTATTTAAGTAAGGATGATTTGATAGCTGCCAAAAACCATGTAGATAGGGCTTATGAAATAGCAAAAAAAATTGCTGATACATCTTTTTTCTCTATGGTAAATTATTGGAAAGGGCGTATCCTTATTCATCAAAAAAAATATAGGGAAGCTAAACCCTATCTGGAAGAGGCTTTAAAGTATGCTAATAATAACAGGCGCATACTAAGCTACTATAATGTATATTATGGTTTATATGTAGTTAACGACTCATTAAAGGATTATAAGAATGCCTTTTATTTTTATAAATTGTATAAGATATATGCCGACAGCATGATGAATATAAACATGCGTAAAGAGGCGGAAGTAAAACAATTGCGTTTTGAATTTGAAACAAAGGATATAGCAATTAAGGCCGAACATGGAAAGCAAATGGCCATAGAACAGGCTAAGCAGCAAAAACAGCGGATTATTATTTGGTTTATTATAGCTTTTCTTATTCTGGTTTCTGCATCGGGGCTTTTTGTATTGAGGAGTTATTTGCAGAAGAAAAGAATAAACAAAGAACTGGAAACAAAAAACCAGCTAATTGAACAACAAAAACAATTGGTAGAAGAAAAACAAAAGCAAATAGTAGATAGTATTAATTATGCAAGACATATACAGCATTCTATTTTAGCTGATGAGGAAGATATTAAAGCGTATTTAAAAGACTTTTTTGTTTTATATATGCCAAAGGATATTGTGAGCGGAGATTTTTATTGGTTCACAAAACAGGGTTCTGATTTGTTTTTTGCTTCTGTTGATTGTACGGGGCATGGTGTTCCCGGTGCATTCTTAAGTATGATAGGAAGCACCTTGCTTAATGAGATTGTAAACTTTAAAAAGATTACCGATCCTTATGCTATAATAGAAAGTTTAGGAGAGGGTGTAACCAATACGCTTTCAAATAAAAAGGATAAAAATGATGCTTTTGCAGACGGAATGGATATATCTATTTGCAAAATAGATATAGAAACGAGAAAACTTTATTTTGCTTCAGCTAATCACCCTGCTTTTATAATTGATGATACCGGGCTAACACAGTTAGACCCACAAGTAAAGTCAGTACACGGGGTATTTGCCTTAAGTTCTAAAAAAGGGGTAAGTACAACCGAGGTTTTATTGAAATCAGGAACAATGGTATATATGGGTACAGATGGTTATGCCGATCAGGTGGGTGAGCATACTAAAAAGAAACTGATGGCACCAAGATTTAAAGAAGTGTTGACCCAAGCATATAAACTTCCTATAGAAGAGCAAAGGATATTGTTGGAAAAAACACTCTTAGAATGGAAAGGAAATCGCAAGCAAAACGATGATATATTAGTTATGGGCTTCCGTGTTCCTTAATAAAATTAGTCGGTTTTGATGTCTTTTTTGCTATTATCTTTGCTGCAATGAACTACCTGTTTTCATATAGTGGACCTGTTAGCTTTCAGGTAAAAAAACAATTACTAAGAAACATTAAAAGTAATACGGAAGCCATTGCTAAAAGCCCCTTGCTTCAAAAAAGGATACGTTACATTTTTGACGAAATGGTATCCAATGTTTATGAATATTATGCACAACATGGTTTTTCGGGAGAAATAACAAGTATTGATGGATATTTGAAGTCGGATAATTTATTGGAGTTTGTTTTAACCAGTACTTTAGGAAAAGCAGATCAGGAACCCTTTAAAAAGCACGTAGATTTTATTAATTCTTTAGATGAAGCGGGACTGAAGGATTTTTATAAAAAGAAATTAAATGAAAACAATAGTGATAAAGGAAATGCCGGAATAGGTCTTATAAGTATCCGAATGAAATCGGGGAATCCCATAGAATATGAGTTTAAAAAGAGTAAATCTGAAGATATTGTGTTTTTAAAAACCATAATAAATTTGAAAAATGAATAAGCTTATTTTAACAGCCACTGATACTACCCCTCAGATAACTCTTGACCACCTCCAAAGTAAGTTTGAGATTATTGGAGAGTCTTCTCCTGAAGATTCTAAGAAGTTTTATTCTGCTTTGTTCTCTTGGATGGAAGAATATAAAAACTATCTTTATTTTATTAATGAACAGAGCGGAACAAAAAAGAAACTTGTTTTTACTTTCCATCTTAGTTATGTTTCTTCTTCAGCTTTAAAATACACCTATAATTTTTTACAAAAAATTGAGGAACTAAAACCTTTGTGCGAATCCATAACTATTAGATGGCTTTATGATAAAGATGATACCGATATGGAAGAAAATGGAAATGAGTTTTCTACCATGGTACATATTCCTTTTATCATTGAGCAAGCTTAATATGAAGTATGGAATTTGAACTTCAACCCATACTTACAAGCGAGCTAATTAAAATACAATCCTTAAAGCCAAACGATTTTGAAGTATTATACAAAATTGCTTCAGACCCTTTGCTGTGGGAACAACATCCGAACAAAGACCGTTATAAAAGAGAAGTATTTGAAAACTTCTTTAAAGGCGCTATGGAATCAAGTGGGGCATTTTTGGTTATCAATAATACTACAGGTCAAGCTATTGGCACATCAAGGTATTATGGTTTTGATAAAGAAGCAAAAACGGTTGTGATAGGTTATACTTTTATAGCCCGGGACCATTGGGGTAAAGCATATAACAAGGCGTTAAAAGCATTAATGCTTAACCATGCTTTTAAGTTTGCAGATAGTGTAATCTTTCACATTGGAGCTAATAACATACGCTCCCAAAAAGCTATCGGTAATATAGGGGCTAAGAAAACAGGAGAGGTAGAGATGTCATATTACGGAGAACCAAGTAGGTTAAATTTTATCTATCAGATAAATAAAACAGATTGGATGGAAGTGAAATGAAGAAAGTAACTAGTTCAGTTTTGCTTCTAAAAGCATAGTAAACTCGGGTATTTTAGCTTCAAAGGTTTTATCGTCAAATAAACGCAACATGGTATAAGTACCACTCATTTTGCCAAGCTCTGTTTTTAAATTACAGCCAGACGTATAACTATATTGTTTATTAGGTTCAATAATGGGTTGTTCGCCAACTACTCCTTCGCCTTGTACCTGGCGGTAATCACCATTACTGTCAAATATATGCCAATGACGACTGATAAGCTGTATGCTAAAATCATTTTTGTTTTCAATGGTAATGGTATAGCTAAAAAAGTAATAGTTCTCACGGGGCGAACTGTGAGAAGGTTGATAAGCGGTTTTAACCGAAATCTCGACTCCTTGTGTAAGGGCTTTTGTAATCATTAAAACAAAGGTAAGGTAAAATCTGTTTTAATTCAAAACTTAGTCAACTAAAATACCAAGCGTAATAAGCTGGCTTGATATTTTTAACTGGTGTGATTCTATTTCCTTTTTATTGATATCAAACTTCAGGGCATCATCTTCTAAAGTAACAAAACTGAGTTCAGCGCCTTTTTTTGCAAGCCCTTCGCGCTCAGCTACTATTAAAATAGGCTTAGTTACCATTTGTTCTTTTAATGCTTTTATGTTGCCACTTTTAGAAGAGGGTATATATAACAACTGACAACCAATTGCTTCTTCGGGTTTGCTGATGGTCTTTATAACAATAGTCCTTCCTTTTAGTTTTTTTGTTGCAGCAAGTCCTGCTAATTCTTTTTGAATAGGGGATTCTCCCAATATACATACTAAGAAATCTCCTTTACTTTGCGCTTCAGGCCATTCTACATATTTCATAAAGTTATATACAAATAAAGTATAAGCTTTATAATCTACATCCTGAGCTAAACATTTTTTTGATATGCTACTCATAAAGAGTATAACCAAAAATAACCTAGCGCCTACCAATATGTTTCTTGATTTTTTCAATTGGCAGTTTTTGTTTTAAAATTTAAATTATAACTCAAACGCAAAATAAATTCGCGAGGCGCACCTGCCATTGGTGCATGCGGCAAGTTGGTTGTACTTGCAGGTTCTGCATAAGGTTGTATAAATTTAAATACCTGATTAAACATATCATACACACCCAAGCCAACACTCAGCCCTTTAACAGGTGTGTTATATTTAATGAAGAGATTAAACAAGAAAACAGGATTAAACTTTTGTAATACAGGCAAGGTATCTGCATTAAGTGAGGTATAGCCCCAACGAGGTCCGTAAAAAGTACCGCTTGGGTTAATAGATAAATCTTTAGTAATATTAATAGATGCGTAGAAATTTACTTTATGACTGGCAAAGCCTAAGAGCATAGATGTATCCTGTGCAACACGATAAGCTGGACTTTGTTGTTTTCCGGCAGCAGTATAGAAGGAGTAGTTAACTCCTAAATAACCCCATTTGGCTTTTGTTTTATATTCTGCTTCAAGTCCTCTTGTACCGGTTTTACCTTCGTTGGTATAAGCATCGCTTCCACCAACAGAATAATATATAATAGGCGTCTTAGTTGTAATATCAAAAAAGTTGATGGTGAAGATAGAGCTATGGGTAATCTGATAACCTAATTCCAATTCACCTACCTGGGTATGTTCTGGATGAATACCATTTGCACCACTATACTCAATATTCTCAATAGCAGGTGCGCGGAATGAATTGCTATATAATGCTTTAAAATGAAAACGGTTAAACTTTTTGGTAAGTCCTACACGGGGCACAAATGCGTCTCCATATACATTATGTTTGTCATAGCGGGCTCCTAAAATGATATTTACCAAACGGGTTTTTAAAAGACCTTGTACAAAGAAGGCATAATTGTAAAAGCTTACACTTGTTTTGCCAGTATAAAAAGTATCATTAGGAAGTTTATCAATGGCTAAATCTCTATATGTTTCAGCGCCAAAAACAACATTTATATTTCTTGTAGGATTGTATGAAGCAGTAACATTGGCAGTAGAACGGCTTGCTGATTTAAGATAAGCGCCTGTATCTCCCACAGGTGTATTCCATGGAGCTTGATTTTTATAATTCAGTTTAGGCGTTATAGTAAGTTTCTTATTTACTTTCCATAAATACTTCAATTCATAATACATAGAATTAAAATTCTGATTAACCGTCATAGGTAAAATAGCATCATACCCATCTCTTATAGTCATGTGGTAAAAATCGCCTATGGCACGAAAACTAAGACCTTTATAAGATGCTCCAACGTTAACATAAGCAGGGTTTAAGTTTGAGTTACCATTTAAGCTATAACTATCACCATGCACATCGGTATAGGTTTGGTTACTACGCTGTCCTTGTCCTATCATTCCTGCCACACTCCATTCAAAATCACCCATTTTCTTCCCAGCAGATAAGCTGATATTATCTCGCATAAAATCTTTGGTTGTTTGTCCGTGTATTACAGAGGCCATAACTCCGTTAATATCTCCACCCTGACGGGTAACAATATTAATAACCCCATACTCGGCATATCCTCCATAAATAGCAGAACCGGGACCACGAATAACCTCTATCTTTTTAATTTGATCTATCGCAAAATGGTTACCAAATTGTGTGGTAGCATATAGTATCTCATTCATTTCCTGTCCGTCAAGTAACAATAACACCTTTCCTTCATGCGCCCAGTTACCTCGCATACCAATACCCACAACCCCCTCTACATCCATCCCAAAATCAATGCCGGGAACTAAACGCAATACATCAATTAAATCTCTGGCACCCGAGTTTTTGATTTCATCCGCTGTAACCAGGGTTACTATACTGGGAGATTCACGTATATTAAGTGGCTTTTTAGAGGCAACTGAAATAAGTGAATTAATCAATTTTTCAAGCTCTGAAGGAACTCCGTGCGACTTAAGGCTTAGCAATTGCTCAAGGGTCATATCATAAAAATTGAGAGAATCTTTTTTGATAGTATCAGCTATGGCAATCTTTGTGGAATCGACAGAAATGACCGTATTTGTTTCTATTTGAGAATAGGAAACAAACCCACATAGAATAAAAGCAAATAATAAATACCTGTAGTTTCTTTTCATAGAAGCCGAAAAATAGAAATAAAATTCTACTCACAAAAAATAATTTTATACATCTAAAAGAATATATTTGTGTATTGACATCTAATAGTAATGTATGAAGATTAACTTTTTTAACACAGGTTTCCCTAAAGTAACTCTCGCTTTTGTCTCTGTTATTGTAATTGTGTTGTTCAATACCATCTTCAATGCCTATCTCATTCGTAAAAATAAAGCTACTGTAGCTGAGATGACAGAGGTTATTAATCCCTATGTGGAATCACTCCAGCAATTCGATGTATTGGTAACCGAATCTAAAATGTATGCTACCAACTGGGTATATCTTCAAAATAGTATTGACGATAAAAAAGAACTCGATTCATTACAAAAGGTTCATTACCCTGCTCTTCAAAAAAGACTGGAAGCCTTTACCGACAGACTAAATAAACAGGCAGATAAAGATAGTTTGCAAGCTGTATTTAAAAAGTTTGATGATTTAATTGCGGTTGAGAAAGATATTATGAAAACGCTGGTAACCTTTGATGATTATGAAAACCCGCAGAAAAAACTAAAATGCGAAGGAACCATAGAGGATGAAATATTGCCTCGTACGCAAGAAGTGATGGTGCAACTGCACAGAATTATTGACCGAAACATTGCAGAAGCACATGTTATGAAAACCAATATAGAAAAGGCTTCTAAGCGCATGATGGCTATTATGCTGGCATGTTCGGTAGGTTTATTCATATTCGTGTTTTTTGCCGTTTCGTTTATTTCGGGGGCTATACGCAAACCTGTACTTAAAATGAAAGACATCATTCAGCAATTAAGTAAAGGCGAATTACCCGACGATAAAATAGAAAGTAAAGATAAGAACGTAGTAACCGAAATGGCTACATCCGTAAATGCATTATCAGAGAGCTTTACCAAAACATCGGTGTTTGCTAATGAAATTGGTAAAGGAAACCTAACTGTGCATTATGATAAACTAAGCGATAACGATATACTGGGCAATGCTCTTATAAACATGCGTAACAGCCTACATGATTACTCGGTAGATATGGAAGAAAAAGTGCGTACACGCACACAAGAGGTGGTAGAGAAAGGTAAGAAACTGGAGCATGCTTATAGCGAAATTAAAGACAGTATTAATTATGCCAAACGTATTCAGGATTCTATATTGCCAGCTGATGAAATGATTGCGGCGGCCTTTAAGGATTCTTTTGTGTATTATAAACCAAAGGATATTGTTTGTGGAGATTTTTACTGGTTTGCCCAACGTAATGATGAATACCTTATTGCTGCCATTGATTGTACGGGGCATGGCGTGCCCGGGGCTATTATGACAGTTATAGGCAATGCTATTTTAAATCAGGTTATAAGTATTGCCGATACTACAGACCCCGCTAAAGTGCTTACACATCTGGATAAAAGACTACAGGAGACCTTTAAACATGGCACTAACGATGAACTTTCTATTAAAGACGGTATGGATGCCGCTATATGTCGCTACCGCATAAATAAACGAGAAATATCTTTTGCAGGTGCCAAGCGCCCGCTGTATATGTTTAAAAATGGAGAGTTGATTGAGATTAAGGGCACCAAAGCCCCCATAGGAAGTTTTATAGATGATTATGATAAACACTTTACTACCCAAAAAATAACCATGAACCCCGGCGATACTATCTATATGTTTTCTGATGGGGTACAAGACCAGTTTGGTGGCGAAGATGGAAAAAAGTTTATGGTTGGGCGTTTCCGCAATTTATTAATAAGCATACAACCCCTTAGCATGAAAGAGCAGCGAAAAAAAGTAGAAGAAACTCTTGCAGGTTGGCAAGGCAACCACGAGCAGACTGATGATATGCTGCTTATAGGAATTAGGTTCTAATTTATTTCCGTTATTTGTCCAATGCAAATTCTATCCAACTTTTCTCTTAAAAAGTATCACACTTTTGGCATAGATATCTCTGCACAATACTTTACCGAGGTAAATACTGTTGCCACCTTTAAAGAGTTGCAGCAAAATCCTATTTATAAAAACAACCCGTTGTTTATTTTAGGCGGAGGCAGCAATTTGCTCTTTACCAAAAACTATGCAGGCCTGGTTATTAAAAATAACCTGAAAGGCATGGAAGTAATAAATAAAAATGAAGACTATGTTTGGCTAAAGATTGCTGCCGGAGAGAACTGGCATAGTTTTGTGTTATGGTGTGTGGCTAATAACTATGGCGGTGTAGAAAACCTGTCGCTTATACCCGGTTGTGTGGGTGCAAGTCCTATGCAAAACATTGGTGCTTATGGAGTAGAAATAAAAGATGTTTGCGATGAAGTACAAGCTATAGATTTACAAACAGGTGAGGAGAGGACTTTTACCAATACTGATTGTCAATTTGGGTATAGAGAAAGTGTATTTAAACATATCTATAAAAATAAGTACTTAATTACCGCTGTTGTTTTTAAACTGAATAAAAAGCCTGTGTTTAATACTTCTTACGGAGCTATTGAGCAGGAGTTAAAAGCAATGGGAGTTGAACCAAGTATTAAAGCTATTAGCGATGCAGTTATCAACATCAGAAGTTCTAAGTTACCCGACCCTGCCAAGATTGGAAATGCAGGAAGTTTCTTTAAAAACCCTGAAGTAAGCAAACAAAAGCATGATGAGTTAAAGCAGCAATTCCCTAATCTAGTGGCTTACAGTTTAGATAATGGTAATTACAAACTAGCTGCAGGTTGGTTAATTGAGTATTGCGGGTTTAAAGGCAAACGTATTGGCGATGCAGGTGTGCATGTAAACCAAGCTTTAGTATTGGTCAATTACGGTACAGCAAAAGGAGAAGAAATTTATAAGCTCTCTCAACAAATTTTAGATACCGTTAAAGATACATTTGGTGTTACTTTAGAGCGGGAAGTAAATATTTATTAAACCAAATTAGGTTTATATCCTAATTCCTATGAGGGTAACATCATCTACCTGTTCTAAACTTCCCTTCCAATTATTAAAAGATTGAGAGAGAATGTTTTTCTGTTCTTCCAAAGATTTGCCGCTATTTGCCAGCAGCAGATCTTCTAACTGTTTATATTTATATTTCTTTCCTTTATCTCCGCCAAACTGGTCGGGGTAGCCATCTGTCATTAAATAAATAGTATCTCCTTTCTGCAATTCTAATAGATGTGTGGTAAAAGGGTTAGGATTATCTGTTTTACCAATAGGCTGTTTATCCGCTTTTATTTCTAATAGCTCTGCACCCTTATTCTTAATATATAACAGTGGGTTGTTAGCACCGCTCCATTGCATTTTGTATGTAGATGCATTTATTCCGCAAAGAGAAATATCCATCCCGTCTTTTATCTCTTCTCCGCTTTTAGCAAAGGTTTCTAAAACTAGCTCTCTGGTTTTGTCTAATATCTTACCTGTATCGCGCAAACCAAATTCTTTTACGGCTCTGTTTAAAGCATTACTGCAAACAACACTTACCATGGCACCCGGCACACCGTGCCCTGTACTATCGGCAGCAGCAATATAAGTTACATCATCTAAGTGTTCCATCCAATAAAAATCACCGGCAACAATGCCTTTTGGATGGTAGTAAATAAAACTATCGGGGAGGTGTTTTTTTATTTCATTATCAGCAGGTAAAATAGCCAGCTGTAATCTTTTTGCATACGTAATGCTGTCTATAATTTCTTTTTGATTTTCTTCTACCAAATGTTTTTGTTTTTCTATAATTCGTTTTTGCTTTTGGGTTATCTTAAAGCGATTAAACATAAATGCGGCAAAAATAAAAACTAAAATAAGGATAGCTGTTCCTGCATAAATAACAAATTGCTGTCTTTTTTTCTCTTCGTTAGAAATGGCTTTCTCAGCTTCGCTCTTTAATTTTAGTTCGGCTTCTTTTCTTTCTACCTCAAAATTGGTTTTTAAATCGCCTAGCTGCTTCGTGTTATCTACATTAAAAATACTGTCGGTTATTTCCATGTATTTTACGTGATAATCATAAGCCTCTTTATACTTACCAATTTTGTTATAGGAAGTAGCCATGTTCTGGTAAATCTCTCTTTCTAAATCAATATCAGAAATTTCTTTAGCTATCTGTAAACCGGAATCGCAATAAAGAATCGCGACTTTGCAATTTTCCAGTTTGTTGTAGAGTTCTGCCATTATATTATAACAAAGCCCTAAGCCCTGTCTATCATCATTTTCTTTCCTTATTTTTAAGGATTTTAAATCATATTCCAATGCTTTAGTATAGTCTGATTCATCCATATACAGGGTACCAATGTTTGTATAACAAGAACCGATACCGTTTTTATCGTCTATTTCTTCGCTTATTTTAAGTGATTTAAACATGTATTCTAATGCTTTTACATGGTCTAATTTATATCCGTAAACAATACCTATATTACCATAGCAAGTTGCCATACCTTGCTTAAAACCAATAAATCTACACAATTGCAAAGCTTTGAAATGAAAATCCAATGCGTTTTTATAATCATGCTGACTGCTGTATATAAGACCTATATTACTATAACAAGCTTCTATGGCTTTCTTATCGTTTAACTCTTCGCTTATCCTTAAACTCTTTAAATAATATTCTAAAGCTTTGGCATAATTGGATTGGTATTGATAAACGGCTCCTAAATTATTAGAACAAGAACCTATGCCATGTTTATCGCCGATATCTTCATTTAGTTTCAGGGCTTTTAGTAAATAATCCAAAGCCTTTTGCGAGTTGTCTTTATTTAAAAATGCACCACCAATTATTTTAAGTGCAATGGCCTCATATTTTTTCTGATTGGTTTTTTGCGCCAGTTGCAGTTGTTTTTCTGCTAATAGAATGGCGCTATCCGGATTAACATACAGGTAAGCCCATGCAATGTCGTATATAGCTTTTAAGCGGTTGGTGTCAGACTGAGATGTATTGTTATAAACTTTCCAAAGAGAATCTGAGTTTTGTGCGGAGCAGGTGTTAAATATGAGAAAAACAGACATGAGAAGTGAAATGAGATATGTGAAATATTTTCTCATATCTAAAGTCGCATATCTCATGTTTTTATAATTTCTCATCTAGTTGTTTTTCGTCAGCCTGTTTAAACTACTCTTCATATACCTTTCTGATGTAAGTAAAGCGGTTTGTATTCTTTTGGCATAATGTATGCTGTCCATAACTTCTTTATTCTTTTCATGCAGTAAGTTGTAGGCTTCATCTACTTCTTGTTTTTGTTTTTCTATAATGGTTTTTTGTTTTTCTGTAATGCGGAAACGTTTATATAAAAATAAGGAAAATATAACTACTACTACCAACATACCCGCAACAGCTGCAATAATTACCTGTTGTCTTTTTTTTTCCTCATGAGCAATGGCTTTTAGTTTTTCCTGTTCGGCTTCGGCTTTTACTTTTAGCTCGGCTTCTTTTCGTTCTACTTCAAATTTGGTTTTTATATCGCCAAGTTGTTTGCTGTTATCCGTATTAAAAATGCTATCATTTATTTGTTTAAATTTTACATGGTTTTCATACGCTTCTTTATACTTACCTGTTTTGCTATAGGCGGTAGCTAAGTTCTCGTAGGCGTATCGCAACTCATTTAAATCGCCGGTTTCGACACTTAATTTTAGGGCAGCATTGCTATAAAACATGGCTTGTTTATAATCTCCTATTCGGTTATATAACTCACTCATTTTATTATAACAAAGTATTATATCTACTTTCCCGTCGAGCTCCTCATGTACTTTTAAAGCTTTTAAATAATATTCCAAAGCCTTTTGGTTATTATTTTGAGAATAGTAAACAATACCAATATTGCTATAGGCTTGTCCTATACCTTGTTTGTCGCTTAATTCATTAAACAGTTCAATAGCTTTTACATAATATTCTAATGCTTTGCTAAAGTTGTTTTGAACGCGGTAAAGCTCGCCCATATTATTATAGGAGGCTGCAATGCCTTTTTTATTGCCGACTTTTTTACAAATTTCTAAGGCTTTTGTATAATATTCAAGGGTTTTAGGGTAGTTGGCTTCATAATAATAAATATTACCAATATTGCTATAGCAAACACTTATACCATACTTATTACCAATTTCTTCGTTTATCTTTAAAGATTTCAGGTAATAATCCAGCGCTTTGGCATAATTGCTTTTACTCATATATGCTATGCCTAAAACATTATAAGCTTTGCCAATCCATTTTTTGCCCCGTTTAGCAGAAACCGAATTGGCAAAACTTAATTCCTGTTCGGCTATCATAATGGCACTATCGGGGTTATTGGAAGTATAGCTTAATGAAATGCTGTGAATGGCTTTCAAGCGAACCGTATCGGGCTGGGTTTTATTATTAAATATTGTCCAAAGAGAATCTATGTTTTGCGCAGAGCAGACCTGAGATGTGAGAATTGAGACAAGAGATATGAGAAAAAGCCACTTTTTCATGGCTTAAATGTACTTATTTCTTTAAATAAGCTATTTTTAAACTCTTTCGATAACCATCTATCAAGTTTCGGAAACCGTTTGCCAAGTTTCGGAAACCGTTTGCCGAGTTTCGGAATCCGTATTCCGAGTTTGGGAATCCGAGTTTCAAGTTTGCAAATCTGGGTTTCAAGTTTCCAAATCCGGGTTTTAAGTTTCGAAACCCGGGTTTTAAGTTTCGAAAACCATCCGTGGAGTTTTGAAAACCAGTTTTTAAGTTTTGAAAACCATCCGTGGAGTTTTGAAAACCGTTTTTCAAGTTTTGCAGGGAGTTTTTCAAAGTTTGAAAACTGTCCGTGAAGTTTAAAAAACCGTCCGTGAGGTTTTGAAAACCGTTTTTTAAGCCTAAATAACTAAAAACCACCCCTTTTTTACTATTTATTGCCGAAAAATAAGCCGAACGAAGCAAAGCGAAGTGAATACATGAGTACAAATAAAGAAATAATAAAAAACGAATAATTATTGGTAGTTTTAGGGGGATGAAAGCAATATATTATACAGCAATACGTTCTTACAAAGAATAAATCAAGGACAAGTGAGAAAACTATTTTTGCTTCCTATAATATTGTTGTTAGGTTGTAAAAAGCCACCTACTTCAAAATCTATGTCGGTTACATATAAGGTAATAGCTCATTTAGGTGCTAATGAAAAACTGGCATTAGAATATGTGGCAAATTATGGCACAGGGCAATACCAATACGGAAACTTAGCTAATGATACAATAACTACTGATAGCTTTCAAGTAACAGTAACTTATTCAGTTAATAACCCAAAAATGAAGGGACAGGCAGGTTATATCAGTGCAGTAG
Source organism: Bacteroidota bacterium (assembly GCA_003153315.1). Lineage (GTDB taxonomy): Bacteria > Bacteroidota > Bacteroidia > B-17B0 > Aurantibacillaceae > PALSA-968. Next base: position 6,204 of record PLYA01000028.1, on the reverse strand, counting down.
TGCTTTCCTCTAATAACTCACTTTATTATGCAACCGGATATATAAAAGTAGTTAATGCGCAATATAATGGCGGTTATTCTCCTTCAACTCCTATAACATACTCATATAATAGTCCCCAAACGTATATATATAACAACCCTGTATTAGGAAAGGGTTATACCTATGCTATTGTTAATTGGTAATATTCTTTAAACACCCAAATGAAGATGATTTATCACCACCATTTAAAATAATTCCTATTTTTATCGTCTTCATTTAATAGTAAATTAAACATTTAAAATAAGATAATATGTCAAGAATGATTAAATCGGGGCTCATACAAATGAGTCTGCCAAAAACCGAAGGAGAAGGAACCATACAGGAGATTTGCAATGCCATGGTGCAAAAGCACATACCGTATATTGAAGAAGCGGGCAAAAAAGGTGTGCAAATACTTTGCCTGCAAGAAATATTTAATACCCCTTATTTCTGTCCCGGTCAGGATGCCAAATGGTATGGCTCTGCCGAAACTGTTCCCGGTCCTACTACGGATTTGATGGCTACTTACGCCAAAAAATATAACATGGTAATCATCGTTCCTATTTACGAAAAAGAGCAGGCGGGCGTGTTGTATAACACCGCAGCTGTGATAGATGCTGATGGAACGTATTTGGGTAAGTACCGCAAAAATCATATTCCGCATACAAACGGCTTCTGGGAAAAGTTTTTCTTTAAACCCGGAAACCTTGGTTACCCCGTGTTTCAAACCCGTTATGCTAAGGTGGGTGTGTATATTTGTTACGACAGGCATTTCCCCGATGGGGCACGTTGTTTAGGATTAAACGGTGCTGAGATTGTGTATAATCCTTCGGCTACTGTTGCCGGTTTAAGCGAGTATTTATGGAAATTAGAACAACCTGCACATGCGGCTGCCAACGGAAACTTTTGGGGTTGCATAAACAGGGTAGGAGAGGAGAAGCCTTGGAACTTAGGTAAGTTTTACGGACAATCTTATTTTGTTGACCCACGCGGACAAATATTTGCGCAGGCATCAAGAGATAATGATGAGTTGTTGATTGCCGATTTTGATTTGGATATGATTGAACAGGTAAGAAACACTTGGCAGTTCTTTAGAGACAGAAGACCTGAAACTTATGGAAGAATAACTGAATTGTAGAATCGTATTTTGTACCTTGTATATTGTACACAGACTGGGTACAGCATACAAGATACAACGTACATAAAATATTAAGTAGTGGGAATAAAAAACAATCGTTTATCAGAGGAAGTATTAGCGCATAATTTTTCGGATATACATCCTCCTTTCGAGCATGCCGAAGGCGCTATACTGGAAGCTAACCGTTGCATTAATTGTTATGATGCGCCGTGCACCAAGTCTTGTCCTACAAGCATTGATGTGCCTTTGTTTATTAAACAAATTGCATCGCATAACATAAAGGGTTCTGCACGCACTATCTTTTCGGCTAACATAATGGGAGCGGGTTGCTCAAAGGTTTGTCCGGTAGAAAAACTTTGCGAAGGAGCCTGTGTATATAACCTGCGAGAAGAAGAACCTATAGCTATTGCTAAGCTTCAACGTTACTCAACAGAGTTAGCGGTACACAACAAATGGAAGTTGTTTGACAGGAAACCTTCTACCGGAAAGAAAGTTGCTGTGGTTGGTGCGGGTCCTGCGGGCTTAGCCTGTGCACATGCTTTATCCTTACAAGGTATTGATGTTACTGTTTTTGAAAAAGAAGAAAAAGGTGGTGGGTTAATGACATACGGTGTGGCAGCTTATAAGGTTACACCAAAGTCTTGTGAAGATGAAGTAGATTATATTACTTCGATTGGTGGAATTGATATTCAGTATAAAAAAGAATTAGGGAAGGATGTTAGCATAGCAGAGTTGCAGAAGAAATACGATGCTATATTTTTAGGTATAGGTGTGGGTGTTGCAAGAGAGTTAAATATTCCGGGCGAAGAATTGGATGGTGTGGTAGATGCTATTTCATTCATTTATGATTTGCGTACAAATAAGTATGCTAAAATTTCTGTTGGAGATAAAGTAGCTGTCATCGGTATGGGTATGACGGCTATTGATGCCGCAACTCAATCAAAAAGACTGGGCGCTAAAGAAGTAACCATGATTTATCGTCGCACAGAAAACGAAAAACCTTGCACGGATGTTGAATTGGATTTAGCGAAGCTGGATGGATGCTCTTTTGTTTGGTTAGCTGCTCCAAAAGAAATTATAGGCGAAGGTGGTAAAGCAAAGAAACTAGTTTGTTCTAAAATGAAACTCGGTGAGCCTGATGCATCGGGCAGAAGAGCCCCTGTTGATACCGGAGAAACATTTACTATGGATGTGGATATGGTTATTAAAGCAGCCGGACAAATTCCTTTTGAAGATTTGGTAACTAAAACATCTTTAAAGAATAACGGAGGAAAGATTTCTATAAGTAGCATTGGAGAAACTAATTTAAAAGGTGTGTTTGCCGGTGGTGACGCGGTTAACGGTGGCAAAGAAGTAGTTGATGCTGTGCAGGCAGGTAAAGATGCTGCAAAGGGAATCTTATCATATTTAGGAATAAAATAAAGAATCATGGCAAACTTAGAGTCAACATTTCTCGGAATAAAATCGCCTAATCCTTTTTGGTTGGCATCTGCTCCGCCAACCGATAAAAAAATAAATGTGTTGCGTGCGTTCGAAGCCGGATGGGGTGGAGTGGTATGGAAAACATTAGGTTCGCAGGTTAAAAACGTTTCTTCACGTTATTCTACTTTAGATTATAACGGACAAAAAGTAGTAGGCTTTAATAATATTGAACTTATCTCTGACAGACCTTTGGATGTTAATCTAAAGGAGATAAAAGAAGTTGTAAAAGAATTCCCTGACCGTGCCATGATTGTTTCTTTAATGGCAGACAATGATAGAAAGAGTTGGCATGATATCATTAAAAAGGTTGAAGATACAGGAGCACATGGTATTGAATTGAATTTCGGTTGTCCGCACGGGATGGTAGAAAGAGGTATGGGTGCATCAGTAGGTCAAGACCCTGAAATAGCTAAGATGGTAGTTGAGTGGGTTATGGAAGTAGCCAAAATACCTGTTATTACTAAACTTACACCTAATGTGCATTCAGTAGTTCCGGCAGGAAGAGCCGTAATTGCAGCAGGTACTAATGGTTTATCTTTAATAAATACCATTCAATCGGTAACAGGAATTGATTTGGACACCTTAGTTCCTAATCCTAATGTGGGAGGTAAATCGGTGTTTGGTGGTTATTGCGGACCTGCTGTAAAACCTATAGCCTTAAAAATGCTTACTACCTTATCTCAGGATAACATAACTAAAAAGGTACCTATCTCAGGTATTGGTGGTATCAGTACCTGGAAGGATGCTGTAGAATTTATGTTGTTGGGTGCAAGCAATGTGCAGGTATGTACAGCCGCTATGCATTATGGTTTCAGAATTGTGCGTGATATGTGTGATGGACTTAGCAACTGGATGGATGAAAAAGGCTATAAATCTATAGATGATTTTGTGGGCTTATCTGTCCCTACTATTACCCGTTGGGAAGAGTTAGATATCAATTATCACATCATTGCCAAGATTGATCAGGAGAAATGTATTCACTGCGGCTTATGTTATATCTCTTGTGAAGATACTTCGCATCAATCTATAAATATTGAAAGAGGAAATCCTTACAATACCTATACCGTTAAAGAAGAGGAATGTGTAGGTTGCAACCTTTGCAAAATAGTTTGTCCGGTTGATGATTGCATTACTATGGAAGTACATCGAAAAGGAGATGAATACCTTAACTGGATTGAGTTTCAGAAGAGAGGACTTCCGTTGAATGATCATTAAAGGATTAGATTACCGAATACTCTTTCCTATCCAAAGTTCATTTTTAACAATTTCTCTATTATTATCATTTAGTACTCCTTAAAAACATTTAACCGACACATTACTGTAGTTTGTCTCAAATGTCTTGACTTTTGAGTTGGTATTCACTATAATTACCCGTCTAAAGTATCATTGTTGCATTTGTAAAAATGAATTATTAATTACATCAACAACTAAAATCGCAAACTCATGAAAAAAATTACTTATTTACTAGTTATGTTTATTATAGGGATGAACATAATTCAAGCTAAACCTGTATCATCAGTTGCAGCAAAGAATTTAGCTATAAGTTTTTATAAGCAACATTCCAGTAAAGTTCCCAAAAGCCTTACGTTAGCTTATACTGAAACGTCTTTAGCAGGAGAAGCTCTTTACTATGTGTTTAATGTAAATACGAACGATGGATTCATTATCATTACAGCTGATGATGTTGTTCATCCTATTATAGGTTATTCTACTGAAAAACAATTTAAAATCCCTGCTCAACATACACCTATTAATTATTGGATGACGAGTAAAAAGAAGGAAATTATAGCTATAAAAGCTGCTAATATGGAGGCAACAGAGGATATTGCTCGTGAGTGGGCTGGAGATTTTTCTGCAACCAGTAATCTTAATAAAGCCGCTCTAAGAAATAATGGAGCAAGCTCTGTGCTTACAACCAGTGTAGCCCCTTTAGTACAATCTGATTGGAATCAATCTCCTTATTACAATGCTTATTGTCCCGGAAGCACAGGAGATGGAAGTAACAGTGCTGCCTGTGTTACAGGTTGTGTGGCAACAACCATGTCTCAAATAATGAGGTATTGGAGTTACCCTGCAACCGGTACAGGTTCTCATTCTTATAGTGCAGGTTCTTACGGAACTTTATCCGCAAATTTTGGTGCAACAACATATAATTGGGCTGGAATGCCATTAAACGATGCCAATATCACTTCAACCCCATCTACTTATTCTGCGGTTGCTACTATTATGTCTCAAGCAGGGATAAGTGTAGATATGAATTATGCTCCAAGTGGTAGTGGTGCTTATGTACTTCAGGTTGATAATCCTGGAGGAGCCTGTGCGCAAAACTCTTACACCGTTTATTTTGGTTATGATCCTACTACTATAAAGGGATATCAAAGAACTCAAGGCGGTTATTCTGATGCTGCCTGGCTTAATTTAATAGAAACAGATCTTAATGCAGGCAGACCAGTTCAGTATGCAGGTCAAGATCCTTCTGATGGAGGGCATACCTGGGTGTGTGATGGATATGATGTAAATAATAATGTTCATATGAATTGGGGTTGGGCAGGATATGATGACGGCTATTTTTCTATCAATAATTTGCAAACTACTAACGGTACTTTTAATCCTTCAACAGATCATGAAATATTGGTTGGGATACAACCACCGGCAAGTGTAGATGCCGGAATTACAGGAATAGCTTCTCCTTCTGGTGTTGCATGCTCTACAACAATTATACCTGTGGTTACTTTAAAAGATTTTGGCACCAATACACTTACTACTTGTAATATTAATTATCAAATAGATGGCGGACCTGTTATGACATATAGCTGGACGGGTACTCTTACAACAGGGCAAACAACCAATGTAAATATTCCTGCTATTACAGTTACTGCTGGTTCTCATACACTTACCAGCACTACTAATAATCCCAATAACTCAACAGATGCAAATTCAGGTAATAACCAGACGACATCAACTTTTAATGTATCAGCTTCCGGAGCAACCTTACCTTTTGTAGAAGGTTTTGAAGGTAGTTCAAGTTTACCTGCCGGATGGTCTATTAATAATCCGGATGGGGATGTTGCTTGGGTAATCAATACAGCTGTTGCTCATACAGGGAATAATTCTATTGCAATGAATAATTGTGATGGGGATGGAACAACTGATATGACTGGAAAAAAGGATTGGTTTTATACCTCTACTTATGACTTCTCTTCAGCCAGTTCAGGTAGCCTTAGTTTTGATGTGGGTTATATACCAACTACTCAAAGCGGAACTAATTATACGGATACCCTTATTGTTTATTCATCTATAGATTGTGGTACTACTTGGACTCAGATTTACAGAAAAGGTGGTGTGGCCCTTTCTACAGGCCCTATATTTACGATTACCAGTGGAACCAGTTGTGCCGTTCCTTCTTCTTCTCAATGGAGAACTGATGTAATAACTCTATCTGGCGTTGCAGGTCATTCAAATGTAGAGTTTGCTTTTGAAAATATCTCAGACTGGGGGGACTGGTTATATCTTGATAATATTAATATTACCGCGAATAGCACTACCGGTATTTCTACATTGGGCAA